>NZ_PDJB01000001.1:1968744-2589159 GCF_002563895.1 Pseudomonas lurida
ATGGCGTGCTGGCTCGGCACGTTGGCGCACAGGCGCATGTTGGCCAGCATGTCGATGCCTTCGATGTAGCTTTGCGCGTTGTGCTTGGGGCCGGAGATGGCGATCCAGCCGGAGCGGAACCCTGCCACGCGGTAGGACTTGGACAGGCCGTTGAAGGTCAGGCACAGCAGGTCCGGCGCCAGGGAGGCGGTGCATACGTGCACGGCGTCGTCGTAGAGGATCTTGTCGTAGATCTCGTCGGAGAACACCACCAGGTTGTGTTGGCGCGCCAGTTCGAGCATGCCCAGCAAGACTTCCCTGGAGTACACGGCACCGGTCGGGTTGTTCGGGTTGATGATCACCAGGGCCTTGGTGTTCGGGGTGATCTTGGCCTTGATGTCGGCCAGGTCCGGGAACCAGTCGGCGCCTTCGTCACACAGGTAGTGCACCGGGTGGCCACCGGCCAAGGTCACGGCGGCGGTCCACAGCGGGTAGTCCGGCGCCGGCACCAGCACTTCGTCGCCATTGTTGAGCAGGGCCTGCATGGACATCACGATCAGCTCGGACACACCATTGCCCAGGTAGATGTCTTCGATACCGACACCTTCGACCTGCTTCTGCTGGTAGTACTGCATCACCGCCTTGCGCGCGCTGAACAGGCCCTTGGAGTCGCTGTAGCCCTGGGCGGTGGGCAGGTTGCGGATCACGTCCTGGAGGATCTCGTCCGGCGCTTCGAAACCAAACGGCGCCGGGTTGCCAATGTTCAGCTTGAGGATGCGGTGGCCTTCCTCTTCCAGGCGTTTGGCGTGCTTGAGCACTGGGCCGCGAATGTCGTAGCAGACGTTGGCGAGCTTGTTCGATTTGCTGACCTGCATGGCGATGTGATCCTGAAAATGAACGATCCAGACGGTGGAGACACTACCGTACTGTGAATCCTGCGGGGCCCGCACCCATAAATACGTTTGAATGCCGGTAGCGCGGGTGCCAGACTGGCGTTTTGAAGAGGCGCAATCATACGTGCCGCCTGATCCATGGAAAAGACACAGATCAGGCTTTTTCAGTTGCCGAGGTGTACCGATGGAAAAGTTGGAAAAAACCCTTCAGGAATGGCAGGACATGCTGGACCCGGCGCAGTACCAGGTGTGCCGTCTCAAAGGCACCGAGCGGCCGTTTTCCGGCAAGTACAACGCCACCACCACGGACGGCGTGTACCACTGCATTTGCTGCAACGAACCGTTGTTCGATTCCAAGACCAAATTCGATGCCGGCTGCGGTTGGCCGAGTTTCTACGAGCCGATTGCCGATAGCGCGATGATCGAGATCCGTGACGTCAGCCACGGCATGATTCGCACCGAAGTGACCTGCGCCAAGTGCGATGCGCACTTGGGCCATGTGTTCCCGGACGGTCCGCCGCCGACCGGCCTGCGTTATTGCATCAACTCGGTGTGCCTGGACCTGGTCCCGCGTTGATAATCCTTCTGCAAGAGCCCGGCAAGCCGGGCTCTTACAGGGGGGTTGTGATGATTGGGTATTCGTCTGGTCAATTAAATTGCACGCAATTTAATTGCCTACTATGTTTACCCTTCTTTTCTCCCTATCGAGGCACTGCCATGAGTGACAACCTGCTGAGCATCCCTTGCACCACCATCAAGGGTGAGCAAAAGACCTTGGCCGATTTCGCCGGCAAGGCCCTCCTGGTGGTCAATACCGCCAGCAAGTGCGGCTTCACCCCGCAGTACAAAGGCCTGGAGCAACTCTGGCAGCAGTACAAGGACCAGGGCCTGGTGGTGTTGGGTTTCCCTTGCAACCAGTTCGGCAAGCAGGAGCCCGGTAACGAAGGCGCGATTTCCGAATTCTGTGAGCTGAACTTCGGCGTCAGCTTCCCACTGTTCAAGAAGATCGATGTAAATGGCAGTGATGCCCACCCCTTGTTCGTTCAGCTCAAAAAACAAGCCCCGGGCCTGCTCGGCTCCAAAGGCATCAAGTGGAACTTCACCAAGTTCCTCATCGGCCGTGACGGCCAGGTGGTCAAGCGCTTTGCCCCGACCACCAAGCCACAAGACCTGACCCAAGAGATCGAAGCCCTGCTCAAATGACCGTATCCCTGGCCCTCGACCACCAACTGTGCTTCAAACTCTATGCCGCCTCCAGGGCCGTGACCCGCGCCTACAAACCGATGCTCGATGAGCTCGGCCTGACCTACCCGCAATACCTGGTGATGCTGGTGTTGTGGGAGTGGCATGCCGCAGCACCAGCGCAGCCCACGGTCAAGGCATTGGGGGAACGCCTGATGCTCGACTCGGGCACGCTGACGCCGCTGCTCAAGCGGCTTGAGCAGCTCAAATGGGTCAGGCGCCAGCGCAGCGCCCAGGATGAACGGGAAGTGCACCTGAGCCTGAGCCAGGCCGGCGTGCAATTGCGCGACCAGGCTCATGGCCTCAAGACCCGGCTCTTGTGCGCCAGCGGCGTCGACTTGAACCAGGCCGACGCGTTGCGCGATGGCCTGGACCAATTGCTTGGACAGATCAGAGACTTGTCGTCTTCGGCACCCAAAGATCCAGTAGACCGCTGAGTTCCTCGCGGCGGAACGGCTTGGCCAGGTAGTCGTTCATGCCCGCGGCCCGGCAACGCTCGCGTTCTTCGGACAAGGCGTTGGCGGTCAGTGCGACAATAGGCAGGTCCGGCCAGCGCCCGCTGCGACGGATCTGCCGGCTGGCCTCGTAACCGTCCATCACCGGCATATTGCAGTCCATCAACACCAGGTCGAAGCGTTGTTCCTCCAGGCACTTGAGCGCCTCGCCACCGTGGGCGGCCACGATCACCTCGCACCCCAGTTTGCTGAGCATGCCCTTGGCCACCAGTTGGTTGACCGGGTTGTCCTCCACCAGCAGGATGCGCGCCCGATGCGCCAGCGGTGCGGCTTCCATCTGGATCGTGTCGAGGATCAGTTGGGTGTCGCTGCGCAAATTACGTTGCAGGATCTGATACAGCGCGTTGCGGCTCAATGGGCGCGCCTGTTGCTGCAGCGGCGCCAGCGCCGCGACTTCTTCGCTGGGCATGAAGTTGCCATACGCGGTTACCACCAGGATGGGCGCGGTGATGGACGGTCGCAGGCGGAACAGGCATTCGGGGCAGTCGGTGATCAACAGGTCCGGGGTTTGCCCGCTCAGGTCTTCATCACGCGAGTAGCAGTGAGGCGTCAGCCCCCAGTGGGGCAACAGGGTGGTGAGCAGTTCCGTCAGGCCGCTGCCGGCACTGGTAATGGCGATCACTTCACCCTTGAGCGGTGTCGGTTGCACGGCGGGCAAATGGGTCGGCAGTGGCAGGTCGGCGCAGAACTGGCTACCGAAGCCGACCTCCGAACTGATGCTCAGGCGGCCCTTCATCGCTTCACACAAGTTATGCGTCAGTGCCAGCCCCAGGCCTGTGCCGCCAAACTGGCGGGTGATACCGGCGCCAGCCTGGGTGAACGGCTGGAAGATCTTCACCTGGGCTTCCTGGGCAATGCCGATACCGGTATCACAGACCTCGATGCGCACCCGCCCATCCAGCGCGCTGAGGCGTACATCCACCCGGCCGAAGCGGGTGAATTTCAACGCGTTGGACAGCAGGTTGCTGACGATTTGCCGCACACGAGTCGGGTCGCCCAAGACTTGTGCAGGAAACTGCGGGTCGATCAGGCACGTCAGTTCAACGCTCGGCGCGGCGTTCTGCGACAACAGGTTGGCGGTGTCCTCGACCAGCGAGCCCAGGTCGAAGGGGATGCGTTCCAGCTCCAACTGACCGGCGTCGAACTTGGACAGGTCGAGGATATCGTTGAGCAACTCCACCAGCACCTTGCCCGAGTCGTGGGCGATGGACAGTTGCTGGCGCTGTTCAGCGTTGAGCGGGCTGTCCAGCGACAGCGCGATCATCCCCAGCAGGCCGTTGAGCGGAGTACGAATCTCGTGGCTCATGTTAGCCAGGAACGCCGCACGCGCCTGGGCCATGCCCAATGCATGCATCTTCGCCGCTTCCAGTTCATCGTTGGACTGGCTCAGGCGCTGGTTGCTGGTCTTGAGCTCCAGGGTGCGGGCGGAGACGATGTCTTCCAGTTGGCCCAGGTATTCGGTGAGGCGATCCTCGGCGTGACGGCGTTGCTGGATCTCGGTCTCCATGTTTTCGAATTGCTGGTTGGCCACGTTCACCAATACGCCGATTTCGTCGTGTTCGTGGCCGGGCGGGCAGTCCAGGCGTGCCTGTCTGCGGTTGCTCAGCTCACGGATAATGCGCACCAGCGGCTGGGTGAGCATCACGTAGAACAAGCCCAGCAGGATGCCGGTGAGCAGCAGGCTGCGGACAAAGCCATTGAGCAGGGTGATCTCGGCTCGGTGCAGGAAGCGGCTGCCAAAGGTATAGGTGTCCACGTCCAGGCGCAGCACGCCGAGGGATTCGTTGGGCATATGGCTGAGGAACAGCCGGTCTTCGAACTGGCGGTTGGCACCGAACAGGAAGTCGCTGAGCGGCCGGTAGGTGCTTTCCTTGCGCGGCCGGTCGACGTCGGCCAGCACCACGCCGTTGTTGTCGATCAACTGCGCGCGAATGATCGCGGGGGAGTGCAGCAGGCCCAGGGTCAGTTCCTGGGCCAACTCGGCGTCGATGTTGTAGGCGATGCGTGACGCGGGGTTGTGGCTGATTTCGATCAGTGAACGAATTTCACGGTTGATGGATGCGTCTTCGCTGGCATAATCAATGCCGATTTGGATCAGGCTGAGCAAGGTTCCCAAGACGAAACCGACCAGCACAGTCAATCTGGCTTGTTTATAAGACAAGCGGTGGGCGAACTTGATATCCATTGAGTGTTGAACCACTTCACGTTTCCCTTCGCCCGGCAAGCATAGCCGAACATCCACAGGCTCTGGCTTACCCGGCACGAATCGTTTTTTACGCAGCCACGTGCGGTCTGCCGCAGGGCTGCCAATACGCCATCTTTTGCAAGAACTTGCCAGAGGAATAATCGTGGATTCTCGATTGAATGCCTTTCTTGAGCGGGCCGATGCCGTGCTCGCCCGCCTGGAACCCCTGTTGCCGGCGCCCCGCCAGACCATCGATTGGAACCAATGCCTGGCTGCCCGCTGGCAGCGCGAAGGCCGCAGTGGTTTCCTGTTGCCGCTGGACGTCAGCCTGGAGATGCGCCTGTCCGACCTGATTGGCGTGGACAAGCAACGTGAAACACTGGCACGCAATACCCAACAATTCCTCGACGGCCTGCCCGCCAACCATGCACTGCTATGGGGGTCGCGTGGTACGGGCAAATCGTCCATGGTGCGTGCCTTGCTGGCCCAGCACGCCAAGGCCGGCTTGCGCCTGATCGAAATCGAACGTGACCACCTGGCCGACCTGCCGCGTGTGGTCGAGCAACTGGTCAAGCTGCCACAACGCTTTATCCTGTTCTGCGACGACCTCTCGTTCGAGGCCGGCGAAGGCGATTACCGCGTGCTTAAAAGCGTACTGGACGGCTCCCTTGAGCAAGCCCCGGAAAACGTGCTGCTGTATGCCACCTCCAACCGCCGCCACTTGGTGCCGGAAAACCAAAGCGACAACGACAACTGGAAGCGCGTGGATGGCGAACTGCATCCGAGCGAGGCGGTGGAGGACAAAATTGCCTTGTCCGACCGCTTCGGCTTGTGGCTGTCGTTCTACCCGTTCTCCCAGGAGCACTTCCTGGACGTGGTGGAACACTGGATCGGCGAACTGGCGGCCAAGGCCGGCTTGCAATGGCAGCGCGACGAAGCACTCGACATCCTCGCCGTGCGCTGGGCCACCGGCCGCGGCAACCGCAACGGCCGTTGCGCGTATCAATTCGCCCGTTACTGGGTGGGTCTTAAATTGCTGGAGCTTCAACCATGATCGATCTAAACAGCGCCGGCACGGGCCTTGATGGCTACGCCATGCTCTGCGCGCAACTGGAGGCGCTGCTCGCCGATGAGCGGGATTTCATCGCCAACAGTGCGCAATTTTCGGCGTTCCTGTTCAACCAATTGGACGACTTGAACTGGGCCGGCTTCTATCTCAACCGTAACGAAGAACTGGTGCTCGGACCGTTCCAGGGCCAGATCGCCTGTGTGCGCATTCCGTTCGGCCGGGGGGTGTGCGGTGCAGCAGCGGCGTCGCGGCAAACCCAGCGGGTGGAGGATGTGCATGCGTTTGCAGGGCACATTGCCTGTGACAGCGCATCGAACAGCGAACTGGTGGTGCCGCTGGTCAAGGACGGCAAGCTGATTGGCGTCCTTGACCTCGACAGCCCGTCGCTTTCGCGTTTTACCCTCAAGGACCAGGCCGGCATTGAACAGCTGGCGGCAATTTTCCTGCGCTTGACGGACTGTTGATCACGCAAGGGGCGGCAACCGCCCCTTACTGACCATCAAGCCCACGAAGCTGCACCTGCAGTGCCCTCTCCAGTTCCAGCATGAGCTTTTCCAGGGATTTCGCCCCGGCTTCGATCAACGCCCGGTCATCGCCGCGGGCGCACGCCTGCTCAAGGGTTTCGCACTGCCCGGCCAGTGATGTCGCCTGGACGATACGGGCAGCGCCCTTGATCCTGTGGGCCTGCTCGATGAGGTCCTGGAGCGGGGCATGCCCAGCAATCAGTGCAGTCAGCGCCTGGCGATCATGTCGACTGCTGCTCAACAGCTCCTCCAGCAAACGCCAGCTCAACTGCGGATCGCCGCCGGTCAGGGCCTGGAAGTTGCCAAGGTCCAAGTGCAGGTCGGCGGGCTGAGGGGCGATCTGCGCGAGTTGCCGCTCCAGTGCCGTGAGGCTGATCGGTTTGAACAGGCAATCGTTCATGCCTGCCTGAGCGCAGCGTTGCTTCTCTTCGGGCTGGGCATTGGCGGTAAAACCCAGGACCACGCACGGTGCCAGTTGCTCACGCTGTTCGTACTCGCGGATTGAGCGGCTCAACTCGTAGCCATTCATGATGGGCATGTTGCAGTCGGCGATGACCAGGTCGAAGCGTTCCTGGCGCCAGGCCTGGAAACCGGCTGCGCCGTTCTGGGCCGCCGAGAACTGATGGCCCAGGTAACCCAGTTGCTGGCACATCAGCAAGCGGTTTGCGGGATGATCATCCACCACCAGCACATTGAGTACCGGCGCGTTTGCCGGCGACTCGGGTTTGCGCTCATCCGTTGCCTGCTCCGGCTGCAGGCGCGTCATTTTCAGGCTGACATGCACCTGGGTGCCGACCATGGGCACGCTGCTCAGGCTCAGTTGGCCACCCATCATGGCGCACAGGCTGCGGCAGATCACCAGCCCCAGGCCAGCGCCGCTCCTGGCGAGTTGCCCGGAATTGTCGGCCTGGGCAAAGGGTTCGAACAGGCGCAACTGATCATCCCGGCTGATACCGATCCCGGTATCCTCGACCACCAGCTTCATTTCCACCTGTTGCGCCAGTTCGGTGGGCAATACCTCGACCTTGATGGTGACCTGGCCACGCTCGGTGAACTTGATGGCATTGCTGACCAGGTTCGACAACACCTGCTTGAAACGCAGCGGGTCGATCAGGACTTCGGTGTCGTCGCGGTCGGGGTTGAAGGCCAGGGACAGGCTGAGGGTTTTCTGGCGCGCCAGGCCGTCGAAGACACGCACCACCGACTCGATGACTTCGCGCAGGTTGACCCGCTCCGGGGCGAGACTCAGGCGGCCGGACTCGATGCGCGCGATGTCGAGGATATCGCCGATCAGTTCCAGCAGGTCCTTGGCCGAGTTGTACGCCACTTCGATGGCCGGGCGATCGAGATGGCCCTGGTCGGCGCGCTTGAGGGTCAACTCCAGCATGCCGATCACCGCATTCATCGGGGTGCGTATTTCATGGCTCATGGTGGCGAGGAACGTGCTCTTGGCCCGGTTGGCTTCGTCGGCGCGCTCCTTGGCCGCACGGATTTCATCGAACAACTGGCGTCGCTCGCTGATGTCGATCCAGCCACCAATGATCCCCTGGACTTCTCCCGTCGAGTCGCGGTACGGCAGGATCCAGTGGTAGATCGTCAGTTTCTGTTCGCGAATGTGCAGGGTGCGATCGAGGATCAGCGGGTTGCCTTCGGCCATCACCCGCTCATAGTCGGCATGGTATTGCGTCGCGTCCGTTTCAAGGGCCTCGCTCATCTGGATGGCGCTTTTGCCGATGACATCTTCGCGCTTGACGTCGAACACTTGCAGGTAGCTGTCGTTGCAGGTTTGCAGTAGGCCCTTGCGGTCACGCACATAGATCGGATGCGGGGTTTCATTGACCAGCGCGCGCATGAACTCGAACTGGTCATTGAGGGCGCGCTCGGCCATTTTGCGGTGTTTGATCTGGCGGCGCATGTAGGCGTTCCAGGTCAGGGAGATCAACAGTAAAAGCCCAGTGCCGATGATGATGCGGGCGATCAGTTGGTGATAGTTGCGCCAATAGCTGTCGGAGGCGGCCGTGTAGCCACGCCAGCGACTGTTGATCACCCCCAGTTCATCCGGGGCGATGCTTAGCAGGGCCTTGTCGAGAATCGAGCTGAGTTCGGTGGCACTGCGGGCGGTCGCCAGGGCGAAGGTGGCGGGAGCGGTGCCGATGCTGGTGCTGATCTGCAGCTTGTCCTGGAACACATGGGACGACAGCAGGTAGTTGGCGACCACCAGCGAGTTCACTGCACCTTCCACATGCCCTTGGGCGAGCAACTCCGATGCCTTGAAAGTGTCGCTGGCGTCCACCAGTTGGACCCGCGGAAAGTCGCGGCGCAAGAACGGTTCGAGAGGGTTGCCTGCAGTGATTGCCAGGCGCTTGCCGGCCATCTCCTCCAGGCTCGAGGGCGCGCCGACCTCTTTGCGTGTCAGCAGCACATAGGAGTTTTCCAGGTAGGGACGGCTGAAGTTCAGTTGCGCTTCCCGTTCCGTGCTCGGCACGATTGCGCCGATGATGTCGATCTTGCCGGTGTCCACCTGTTCGATCATCGCGTTTACGTCACGTCCACGCTGAATCTCGAAACGCAGCCCCGTGCGCAGGCGAATCAGTTCCAGCAGGTCGGCGGTGATGCCACGGAAATTGCCATCGGCGTCGAAGAAGGTCAGGGGGGCGAACGTTTCGTTCACGATCACTTTGACCACCGGATGATCGGTCAACCAACGTTCCTCTCGTTGGCTCAGTTGCAGCTTCTCGTCGGTGAGCAGGATGTCGCTGCCCGCGCTCCAGCGCTTGGCGATCGCGTCGCGTTCGGCGGTAGGCACGGCTGTCAGGACCGCGTCGACGATACTCAGGAGGGTGCGCTGGTGATTGGGCAAGGCAAAGCCGAACCCATAGGCTTCGTGCTTGCCGAAGTTGGCCATGCGGATGTTCTTGAGGTAGCCCTTGTTGATCATGTAATGGGTGGAAATGGTATCGCCGAGGAACACGTCGGCCTGGTCGAATGCCACCGCATTCAAGGCGTTCTGATAAGAGGGGTAGGCGCGGATGATCGCCTCGGGGTACAACTTTTTCACCTCATCCAGGGGCAGGTAGTGGTAGACCAGGGCCAAGCGCATCCCGGCCAGGCCATCATTCAGGCTGCGGGTTTCTCCTTCGCGGGTCACCAGTACCGGCTGGTCCACGGCGTACGGTTCGGACACGCTGAGATTCGGGTTCGCTGCCTCGAAGCCGTTCGAGGTGCCCAATAAATCAATGTCTCCCTTTTCCAGGGCGCGGATGGCGTCCTCTCGGGAAGGGTAGCGCAACACTTTCACCGGCAAGGCCAGCGACTTGGCCAGCAAACCGGCGTAATCGGCGGTGAGCCCTTCATAGTCGTGACCACTGGACGTCAGGTCGAAGGGAGGGTAGTCAGGCGATGCGGTGCCTAGCACCAGTTCGCGCTTGTTTTGCAGCCATTGGCGTTGTGCCTTGTTCAGGTGGGTTTCCAGTTGAACCGAGCCGGCGCGGCTCAACAAGGTGAAATGTTCCGGGCCCGTTTGATGGTTCGCGAGCACGGCGGTGCTGAAGCACAAACCGGCACTCAATGTAATCAGATAGTCCTTTATACGCCTGGGCATCCGCTTTCTCACACTAGCGCGTTTCGTTTTGCCATCTCGATAAGTTCTACCAAGGATTTGGCTTGAAGTTTCTGCATCAGCCTCTTTTTATAGGTGCTTACTGTTTTGTTGCTCAGAAACATACCTTTGGCAATTTCCTTGTTCGTGCGACCTTGTGCAAAAAGTTGCAACACCATTAGTTCCCGGTCGTTGACGGTCTTGAACAATTCAAGTTCCTGGAATTCCACGCCATCGACACCACTGGTCGTCAATGCCTGGCTGGGGAAGTAGTTGTAGCCGGACAACACCGCGCGGATAGCGCTCAGCAACTCGCTCAGGTCGCCTTCCTTGCACACGTAGCCATCGGCGCCCGAGCGCATGCAGCGTGTGGCGAAGAGCGTGGGGGACTGGGCCGTCAGGATCAGGGTTTTCATCGGCGTATTCATCGCGTTGAATCGGCAGAGCACTTCGAGCCCATCCAGCTTGGGAATACTGATATCAAGGATGATCAGGTCAGGCTGGCATTCGCGGACCATTTGAATGGCGTCGCATCCGTTATCCGTTTCGCCCACCACTTTGTAGCCTTCGTGCTCCAGCAACATACGGATGGCAAGCCGTATAACCGGGTGGTCGTCGATAATAAAAACTGAGTTCATGATCACATTCCGTGCAAGTGCAAATAAAGCGGGCACATTAGCTCAGAAGAGGAGGCAGGCGCATGAGCGCAGGGGGGAACAGATATAAAACAGGAAAAGTCCTACATTAAAAAAGGTAAAGGCCTACCGGTTACTGAGGCTTTGTGCACCGATCTGTCAGGGGTTTGAAAATGCGTCGGTTAGATCGTGCTGCCAGGGAACTAAGTGGCGTGTTCCAGGCAACTTTCCCAGGGTAATAATGTTTAAAGTCCTACATTTTTAACCTGAGTAAGGGGCAGATCAAGCGTGCAAGTTCGTCTTTGTTCAACGGCTTGGATAAATAGCCAAGCAGCGGCAAGCCACGTTCCACGGCTTGTGCGATCAGGTTGGCGAGTTCCACCACAGGCAACCCGCTCAACAGGATGGCGGTCGTGGTAAAGCGTCGGCGACTGGCGATTTCTATCAGCTCGAGCCCCGGCAGGTCGGGCAGGCATTGGTCGCACAGGATGATGTCGAAGGGCACCTGCGCCCGCGACATCAAACGGATCGCCTGTTCGGCGCTGTCGGCCGGGGTCACCCGTGCAAAGCCGAAGCTCCTGAGCAGGTACTGGGTCGCTAGGAGTTGAAACGGATGATCCTCCACCAGCAGGATATGAAGCGGGTAACTGGGCATTGGGAGCACACGGTGAGTCAAGCGTCGATGAAGGGCGTGTAGGAACAGTTCTTTTGGGTCGCCCGGAGCGTGCGTGATTATTCATCGTGTGCTTGTGCGAATTCGATCAGGCCGCTCTGTTCCCTTCGTAGGTCGATTCCTTTCAGGGAACAGGCCGCTTGATCGTGCGCGTTATTGCGGGCTGGAACGCCCGGTCATTTCGCGTGCCATCTCGGTGGCATAGCTGTCGGTCATGCCCGCGATAAAGTCGATCATGCGCAGGAACGAGGCGTGCAAAGGCCATTCAGGGTTCGGCGCGTTGTTGCCCAGCAGGTCGAGAATGCGCCGGTTCTTGAACGACGGCGTGCGCCCACCATGCTGCTCCAGCGCCGCCCCGCAAAAGGCGTTCAACAGGATTTCCAGGGTGGTGTAGGCGCCGATCTCATGCAGGGTCTTGCGCTTGTCCTGGAAGATCTTCTTGCGGGCCATGTCCTTGGCGTCCAGTACGCAGCGTTTGGCCGGGCCATGCATGTGCTCGACCAGATCGCCGGGCAGGGTGCCGGCAAGCAAGGCATCCTGTTGTTCGACGAAGGCACTTGCCGCAGCGTTGGTCAGGTGTTCGATGGCCTTGCCGCGCAGGATTGCCAGTTTGCGTCGGCGCGAGTCCTGGGCACCGAGTTGGCGGTAGGTCTGTGGCAGGTCATCGCCCACCAGGTTGAGCAGCAGCGACTCGACTTCGGCATATTCCAGCAACTCCATTTCCAGGCCATCTTCCAGGTCGATCAAGGCGTAGCAGATGTCGTCCGCCGCCTCCATCAGATACACCAGCGGATGCCGCGCCCAGCGCTGTTCCTCGAGTTGCGGCAGGCCGAGCTTATGGGCGATCTGCTCGAGAATCGGCAGTTCACTCTGGTAACAGCCGAACTTGTGTTTCTTGTAGCCCAGGGAGTCAGCGTGGCGGGCGGTCCAGGGGTATTTCAGGTACGTGCCGAGGGTGGCGTAGGTCAGCCGCGTACCGCCGTCGAACTGGTGGTATTCCAGTTGGGTCAGCACACGGAAGCCTTGGGCGTTGCCTTCGAAATTGAGGAAGTCATTGCGCTCGGCACTGCTCATGTCGTCCAGCCAGCCGCGTCCGGCAGCCTGTTGGAACCAGTGGCGGATGGCATCTTCGCCGGAGTGCCCGAACGGCGGGTTGCCGATGTCATGGGCCAGGCAGGCGGACTGCACCACCATGCCCAGGTCGCTCGGGTCACACCAGTCGGGGAGGGCACTGCGCAGGGTTTCGCCGACGCGCATGCCCAGCGAGCGACCCACACAGCTCACTTCCAGCGAGTGGGTCAGGCGTGTATGGATGTGATCGTTGCTGGAGACCGGGTGCACTTGGGTCTTGCGGCCCAGGCGACGGAATGCGCCGGAGAAGATAATACGGTCATGGTCTTTGTGAAACGGGCTACGCCCCAGTTCTTCCGGGCTGTGCAGCGGTTTGCCTAGACGTTCGCGAGTCAGCAGGGTGGGCCAATCCAAGGCGGTTACTCTCCGTGCGGTGAATGACCCTCCCAGCTTCCCGGTTCAGCGCGGCCTGGGCAAGCGAAAATCTACAGCCCGGCCGCGTCGATATCGATTAACAGCAAACGCTGACCGTTATCGAAGAATTGTCCGGCGGTAAGGCAATACTGGTTGGTGGTTGCATCACGGTAGGTCGAGGACAGGGTCAGGCGGCGCTCCTCCCACCCTTCGGCCAACAGGTGGTAGAAGTACGGGCGCCACGACCAGTTATGGCCCAGGTAGCGGCTGTCGGCCTGCCAGGCGTCCTGGCGCCATTCGAAATTGGGCGTCAGCTGGGTGCCATGCCGGTCGCACTGGTAAAAGCGCAGCAGCCAGGGAAAGGCGGGTAACTGGGGCAGTTTGCTCAACGGCGCCTGCGCCTGGGCCCAGGTTTGCAGGATCTTCATCAGTTCGGCCAACTGGTGGCGCAGTTGCATGATGCGCCCGCGCTCGGCCAGTTTTTGCTGCACATAGGCGCTGCGCAACTGCGCAAAGCGCGGCACGAAGGCGTCGGCGGCAAACCAGTCCAACTGCGCCTGGGCGAACAGGTAGCCCTGCACGTAGCGCGAGCCGCACTCCAGGGCGAAGTTCAGCTGTGCTTCGGTCTCTACGCCCTCGGCAATAATCCAGCACCCGGTCTTCTCCGCCATTTGCGCCAGTGCGCGCACCACTTCACTGCTCGGTCCGCCTCGAGCGGCCTCCTGGAACAGGCGCATGTCCAGCTTGAGAATATCCGGCTGCAGCGCCAGCACCCGGTCGAGTTGGGAATAGCCTGCGCCAAAGTCGTCGATGGCGATGCGCGCACCGGCTTCGCGATAACGCACCACCACGTCAGCCAGGCGCTGGATGTCGCCCCCCAGTTCGGTGATCTCGAACACGATGCGCCGTGGGTCGACGCCATGGTTGTGGATCTGCTTGAGGCTTGGCAGGGCTTGCCCCGGGCGCAGGCGGTTGATCCAGCGTGGCGAGATGTTCAGGCTCAGGAACCAGTCTTCGGGCGCTTCATGCAAACGGCTCAGCGCGTTGTCGCGGATCTGCCGATCGAGACGCCGCAAGGTCACGCCCGGCGTGCGCGGGTCGGCGAATAGCGGGCCCACGGACTGCAGGCGGCCGTCAGCCTGGCGCAGACGGCCCAGGGCCTCGACGCCGGCGATGCGGCCGGTGGCGGTGTCGATAAACGGCTGGAAGCAGGCGAGCGGTTGCCCGTCGATCACGGGGCCTCCTTAAGAGCGGTGGCGAAAAAAAGGCCCGGCCCTCGAAAACGAGGGCCGGGCCGATTCTGTTAGCAAGAATGCAGCCAGCCAGGCTCAACTTTTGCGCGAAGTGCCCTGCATGGCCAGTTTGATCAGTGGAATCAAGCCGGCACCCAGGCGCACCATGCGCGTCAGGCTGCCGATGCCGCCACCCTTGGCGCCTTTGCCGGTGAAGAAACCCATCAGCGTCACGGCCGCCACGCCCCACAGCGGCGCGTGCTTGATCCCCAGGCTGTCCTGCCAGTTCTGGCCCATGTTGCGGACCTTGTTCAGGGGCAGCATCAATTGCTGGGACTCGTGGCGGATTTCCTGGCGGTGCATTTCCATGCGCAGGCGAATCAACGCCTTGCGCATTTCCCGCCGTGAAGTGTTTTGAGGCATTTCAGTCAGGCTCATGGCAGCAGGCGCTCCCGGTCATTGGCCAGTTCTTCGAGGGTGGCGTGGAACGGCGTGGACTCATCGAACACCGCCGCTTTCAGGCGCACCCCGCAGAACGCTGCGGCCAGGCTGTAGAACACGCAGAGGCAGATGATCCCGGTGAGGCGGTAGCCGGTGTCCCACACCAGGATCATCACCAGTGTCGACAACCCCACCAGCAACAGCAGTGCAAACACCAGCGCCAAGCCGGCAAACAGCAGCAGGCTGACGGTGCGGGCCTTCTGTTCCTGCAACTCGATGCCAAACAATTCGACGTGGCTGTGCAGCAAGCCCAGCACGGCCGCGCCCAGACGCCTTGAGGTAGTACCTGTGGCCGAGCCAGTTTCGCCGATAGACATGATTAGCGCCTTGTGGCCAGCAGGCCGATCAGAAAGCCCACGCCGGCGGCAATGCCCACCGACTGCCAAGGGTTGGCCTGCACGTAGTCTTCGGTCGCGGTGACCGCTGCCTGGCCGCGTTCGCGCAGGGAATCTTCAGTCTGCTTGAGGGTTTCGCGGGCCTGCAACAGCGTGTCGTGAATCTTGGCCCGCAACTCATCGGCTTGGTCGCCGGCCAGGACCTTGGTGTCGTCCAGCAACCTTTCGGTGTCAG
Organism: Pseudomonas lurida; assembly: GCF_002563895.1. NCBI lineage: Bacteria > Pseudomonadati > Pseudomonadota > Gammaproteobacteria > Pseudomonadales > Pseudomonadaceae > Pseudomonas > Pseudomonas lurida. The sequence continues at coordinate 1,983,846 of NZ_PDJB01000001.1, forward strand.
TCACCAGGGTTTGAAAATCCGCCATCAGTATTTCTTGAGCAGTCTTTGCAGTTCTTCTGGCCATGGTTATCTCCGTGATTGGCTGATCTGTACGTCTGTTTTCGAGTCACCGGCGTCGGTGAAGGTTCAGTTCAATTCTCTGGTACAGCTTTTGCTTTGCCTTGGTGCGCAGGCCCCGGGGCCTGCGCTGAATCCGGGCGGCCCTGGGCAATGCCTTGAAAAACCTTACCCTAAATAACTGAAACTCGCGGAAAAACCCTCTCGGCAAGGGCCTATTGTGTTGATCGCTGCGCTAAAGCGGTTCACACCCTCTGAAGAGGGGTGGGGCCGGTGGGGCCAATTTAGTGCGCGCAACCTGGGCTTGAACCGCTTTGGTGCTTTTTGCCCTGACTGCAGGCCTGCCAACCTCCATGGAAAATTTGCAAAGTGCAGTGGACACGCTCGTCCATAGTTCCAACACCCTGTTTATCCTGATCGGTGCGGTCATGGTCCTGGCCATGCACGCAGGCTTTGCGTTCCTGGAAGTCGGTACGGTGCGCCAGAAGAACCAGGTCAACGCCTTGTCGAAAATCCTCAGCGACTTCGCCATCTCGACCCTGGCCTATTTCTTTATAGGCTATTGGATCTCCTACGGGGTGAGCTTCATGCAACCGGCGGCGGTGATCAGTGCCGACCATGGTTACGCTCTGGTGAAGTTTTTCTTCCTGCTGACCTTTGCGGCGGCAATCCCGGCGATCATTTCCGGAGGTATCGCCGAGCGCGCCCGGTTTGCACCGCAGCTCTGCGCGACGGCACTGATCGTAGCGTTTATCTACCCGTTTTTCGAAGGCATGGTGTGGAACGGCAACTTTGGCCTGCAGGCCTGGCTGCTCGCGACGTTTGGCGCCAGTTTCCATGATTTCGCCGGCTCGGTGGTGGTCCACGCCATGGGCGGCTGGCTGGCGCTGGCGGCGGTGTTGTTGCTCGGCCCACGCAACGGGCGTTACCGGGAAGGACGCCTGGTAGCGTTTGCGCCGTCGAGCATTCCGTTCCTGGCATTGGGCTCGTGGATCCTGATCGTTGGCTGGTTCGGCTTCAACGTGATGAGCGCGCAGACGTTGAACGGCGTCAGTGGACTGGTGGCGGTCAACTCGCTGATGGCGATGGTGGGTGGCACCGTTGCCGCGTTGATCATCGGCCGCAATGACCCAGGCTTCCTGCATAACGGCCCGTTGGCCGGCCTGGTTGCGATCTGCGCCGGTTCCGACCTGATGCACCCGGTGGGGGCGCTGGTCACGGGCGCCGTTGCCGGTGGGTTGTTTGTATGGTTTTTCATCGCTGCCCAGGATCGCTGGAAGATCGACGATGTACTCGGTGTGTGGCCCCTGCATGGCCTGTGCGGCGTGTGGGGCGGCATCGCTTGCGGCATTTTCGGCCAGGCGGCCCTGGGCGGGTTGGGCGGCGTCAGCCTGATCAGCCAGTTGATCGGCACGGCCCTTGGCGTGCTGGTGGCATTGGTGGGCGGCCTGCTGGTGTACGGCGTGATCAAGCGCGTGCATGGGCTGCGCCTGAGCCAGGAAGAGGAGTACTACGGCGCGGACCTGTCGATCCACAAGATCGGCGCGGTCAGTCAGGATTGATCGGCGCTTCGTCCGGTGCGTTCGGGTGTGAGTAAAAGCCGTGCAGCAGGCGATAGCGGTTCTGCCGCACTTCATCGACTCGCGCCTGTACTTGCTCGTCCGTCAGGCCCAGCAGGATCAAGGCGTGGGAGGCGAGCATCAGGCTCGATTCCAACAACTCGGGCACCACTTCGCTGGCGCCCGCCGCTTTCAGCTCGGCGAGCTGGCTGTCGTCGCGGGTGCGCACCAAGATCGGCACCTCGGCGTTGATCCGGCGCGCCTCTTTGAGCACCGCCAGGGCGACATCGCTGTTGTCCACCGCAACCACCACCAGCCGCGCGCGCTCCACGCCGACCGCGCTGAGCAGGGCGCCGCGCCGACAGTCGCCGTAATGCACGCTGCTGTCTTCGGTGGCCGCTTCCTGTACCCGTTCAGGGTCGTCATCCAGGGCGATATACGCCTGTTGTTCCTTGCGCAGAAAACGCCCGATCGATTGGCCGACGCGTCCATAGCCGCAGATCACCGCGTGCCCGCGTAACTCGGCGTTCAGTGCAGTGATTTCTTCCAGCTGCACTTGCTGGTTGGGCTTGCGGTGCAGGCGCAGGGCAATGCCCGGCGCGGCGCGCAATAGCAGTGGCGTCAGTAGCATTGAGCAGAAGGTGGCCGCGAGCAGCAACCCGTTGAATTCGTCGGGGATCAACCGGCTCTGCTGCATCTGCGCCATCAAGGCAAAACAGAACTCGCCGCCCTGGGCGAGTGCCAGGCCACTGCGCCAAGCGGTTTCACTGTCACTGCCGCGCAGCCTGACCAGCGCGGCCACCACGCAGCCTTTGACGAGCATGAGTGTCAGGGTGAAGCCGAGGATCAGCAGGCTATGGCTGACAAACAGTTGCAGGTCGATGAGCATGCCGATGCTGACGAAAAACAGCCCCAGCAAGATGTCGCGAAACGGGCGGATATCCGCCTCGATCTGATGGCGGTAGTGGCTTTCTCCCAACAACATGCCGGCCAGGAAAGCCCCGAGGGCAGGGGAGAGCCCCAGCAGGTGGGTGAGCCAGGCGGTGAGCAACACGATCACCAGTGCCAGCAGCACAAACAGCTCCGCCGAATGGGAGGCGGCGACCTCATGAAACAAGCGCGGCAGCAGCCAGCGACTGGCGAGCAGCAGCCCTATGAACAGCACCACGGTCTTGCCCAAGGTCAGCGGCAGTGCCCAATACCAGGCTTGTTCGCCGGTGCCAGCAAACACCGGCACCAGGGTCAGCAGCAACACCGCCACCACATCCTGGAACAGCAATACGCCAATGGCGTTCTGGCCATGGCTGCTGAAGATTTCCCCTAGGCTGGTCAGCTCCTTGCTGACGATGGCCGTGGATGACAATGCCAGCCCCGCACCCAACAACAGCGCAATACCCGGCGCTACACCCAGGGTCATCAGCAACAGCCCCAGCAGGGCGGCGCAACCCAACACCTGCAAGCTGCCCAGGCCAAACACCACGCGGCGCAGGGCGAGCATCTTCGTCAGGGAAAACTCCAGGCCCAGGGAGAACAGCAGGAACACCACGCCCAGTTCGGCAAGGTCGGGCAGCTCTTCGCTGTCATTCACCCAGTCGAGTGCGGTGGGCCCCACGGCCAGGCCGACGCACAGGTAGCCCAGCACGGGCGGCAACTGCAGTCGGCGAAACAGCGCAATGACCACCAGGGATGAGGCCAGAATGATCAGCAGGTTGGCAAACACACGCATCTCCGTTGCAAGGGGGCAGGCAAAAAGCCGCGAGAATCGCTGAATCAGTTATAGGCCATGCTGACCTGGGTCAGGGTTTTTGTGAGGGTGGGCTTCACGCCGCCACCGGGCTTAGAATGTTGGCCTACTTTCTCATCAGGTCCATTCGCCATGCTTCCTGAATGCCAGCTATTGGGCACCCTGGGTTGCCATCTTTGTGAGATTGCCGAAGCCGAGATCATGCCGCTCGTCGATAACGGGTTGCTCGTTGAACTGGTGGATATTACCGATCCCGAAGACCTGACCGACGTCTACGGCCTGCGGATTCCGGTACTGCGCCGGGTGGACACCGGGGCGGAACTGGATTGGCCGTTCGACACACAACAGGTGGTGGCCTTCCTTCGTTGAGCGTTATGCGATGGCAGGTTTCCAAATATTAAGTTACTGTATGTTTGTACAGCGATTGAATAGAGGGAACGCCCGTGGTGAATGTCGAACAACTGAAAAGCAGCGTCAATCGCATGTCCGCCGACGTCGTGCGCGATGCGGTGAACGAGCTGCGCCTCGATGGCCTGGTCACGGAAGGCAAGACGCCGTTCAACAAAGTGCATTTCAATACCTGCTTCGCCGAGATCGAGGCGCTGTTCCAGCGCGCCGGTTACCACAAGCAATTGGATGTGGTGGGCTACCAGGGCTTGTTGTACGCGCTGTACGATCCGGGCCGCTGGGAAGCGGTGGATGTGCTGCGTTGGCTCAAGGAATTCACAGACGCCGCCAGTGCCTCGAAGGTCTTGCGGGCGGAGTTGGCCAAGGCCTGATATCCGCCCTAGGCTCGATCGCGCTCCATGCGGGATAATGCCTGCCTGTTTTTTTCCAGGCTTCGAGCAATTCCATGTCCATATCCGGTTTTTCCGCGTCCCAGCACCAAGCCAGTACCTTGTACCTGCCGCCCGGTTCCTGGGCGACGGTGCTCGATTGCCTGTGCGAGCACTTCCCGGCGATTGCCCGTGAACACTGGCTGGACCGCATCGCCCGCGGCCGGGTGCTGGACATCAACGGCAGCCCGATCAGCCAGGACCTGGCCTACAAGGAAGGCCTGTGCATCTATTACTTTCGCGAAGTGCCCAACGAGAAAGTCATCCCGGTGCAGGAAACCATCCTGTATGCCGACGAGCACCTGGTGGTGGCCGACAAACCGCATTTCCTGCCCGTGACTCCGGCCGGTGAATACGTCGAGCAAACCTTGCTGCGCCGCCTGATTCGTCGTCTGGACAATCCGTCGCTGGTGCCCCTGCACCGCATTGACCGGCATACGGCGGGGTTGGTGCTGTTCTCGGCCAACCCGGCCAGCCGCTCGGCTTATCAGCAACTGTTTCCCACCCGCCAGATCGACAAGTTCTACGAGGCCATCGCGCCCGCCCTGCCACACCTGACCTTTCCCCTGGTGCATAAGAGCCGCCTGGTGGATGGCGAGCCGTTCTTCCGCATGCAGGAAGGTCCCGGCGCCAGTAACACCGAAACGGCTGTGGAGGTGCGGGAACAGCACGGTGATCTGTGGCGATACGGCCTGTTCCCGGTCACTGGCAAGAAGCACCAGCTGCGCGTGCACATGACCGCACTCGGCGCGAGTATCTGCAACGATCCGTTCTACCCCGACGTGATCAAGGACGCCGTGGACGATTACACCAACCCGCTGAAACTGCTGGCCCAGGGCGTACGTTTTATCGACCCGGTCACCGGTGTCGAACGCAGCTTCCGCAGCCAGATCACCCTCGACTGGTAACCCTCAGAAACGACAAGGCCCGCGCGAGGCGGGCCTTGTGGACAAGCGCTAAGACTTACAGGTCTTTAACGGTGCGAACCTGATCTTTGTTGATACGGGTGCGCTTGCCGTCAAGTTGTTCGAATTCGTAGAAACCCGAATCTTCGTTGTATTTCGGGGTGTCGACGGCCTGGATTTCGCGCCCGTCATTCAGGGTGATCACTGTTGGCGAGGCGCAACCGGCGAGGGTGGCGAGGCCCAGTGCAAGCATGAGAGCGGCGATGGTCCGTTGAGTCATGAGTTCGTCTCCGAGAGAATTCTTTTAAATAGCTGACCTTGTGACGCATACGGCGTCGACAAAGTTCCTTGTGCGAGGTTCATTCTGACACGCCCGACGGCGTCTGTAACAGCTCTGGCGTATTAAGGTTGGCCAGGCGCGGGTCATCCGCCGGGCACTCCAGGCCCACGCCGCCCAGTTGCAGGAAGATCTTGCGCGGGCTGCGCTCACCGGCGTGCCAGGCGCTTTGCACTGCGTCCCGCAGGGCGGTCGGGACGCTGCAGATCAGCGGTTCCCAGAACTGGCCATGGCGTACCATCACCGGTTGTCGCGGGTGGCGCCGCGCGGTCTCGCGCAGGTTGGCGAGCAGGTCGGCGTCGATCTGCGGCACATCGCACGGCAATACCAACAGGTGCGCGTGGCGCGCGACGTCGAGCCCGGCGCGGATGCCTGCGAGTGGGCCTGGAAAGTCCGGACTGTCGTCGCTGACCAGTTGGTCGGCATACGGCGCGTACCGGTCATGGTTGCGGTTGCACGAGATGATCAAATCGTCTGTGAGCGGGCGCACCAGGCGCTGCAAGTGCGCGATCAAGGGCAGGCCACGCCAGTCGAGCAAGCCTTTGTCCTGGCCGCCCATGCGCTGGCCGCGCCCCCCGGACAGCAGCAGAATCGAGCAGGGCAGGGGTGAAGAATCAATCGACATGGCGGTTCCGCTGCGGCAGGTAAATAGGGGCCTGTGATATAACATCGGGCTGTTCCTTCGACAACCGGACCGTGCCATGAAAGCCAAGGCAGATGCGCCCTTCGTACCCCTGAATATTGCTGTATTGACCGTCAGCGACACCCGCACCCTCGAAACCGATACCTCCGGGCAGGTCTTCGTCGACCGCCTCACTGCCGCCGGCCACAACCTGGCCGAGCGCGTGCTGCTCAAGGACGACCTCTACAAGATCCGCGCCCAGGTTGCCCACTGGATCGCCGAAGACGTGGTGCAAGTGGTGCTCATCACTGGCGGCACCGGCTTTACCGGCCGCGACAGCACGCCCGAGGCCGTGAGCTGCCTGCTCGACAAACAGGTCGACGGCTTTGGCGAACTGTTCCGCCAGATCTCCGTGGCCGATATCGGCACCTCCACCGTGCAGTCCCGCGCCTTGGCCGGCCTGGCCAATGGCACCCTGGTGTGTTGCCTGCCGGGTTCCACCAATGCGGTGCGCACCGGCTGGGACGGCATCCTCGCCGAACAATTGGACAACCGTCATCGCCCGTGCAATTTCGTGCCGCACCTGAAACAGGCCGAGCCTTGTGAATCCCGTGGGTAAGCCCGGCAAGACCGGTGCCCTGATGCCGGTGGAACACGCACTGCAACAGCTGTTGGCCATGGCCGAAGCCGCGCCGATCCGCGAGCAGCAAACCTTGCCCCTGGCGGACTGCGATGGGCGTGTCCTGGCTCAAGACCTGGTCTCCACCCTCGACCTGCCGCCGTGGCCGAACAGCGCCATGGACGGTTACGCCGTGCGCCTGGCGGACTGGACCGGTGAACCGCTGGTGGTCAGCCAACGCATCTTCGCGGGCCAGGCGCCGCAGCCCTTGGCCGCTGGCACCTGCGCGCGCATCTTCACCGGTGCACCGGTACCCGAAGGTGCCGACTGTGTGGAGATGCAGGAAAACGCCGTGGTCCACGCCGATGAGCGCGTGAGCTTCACCGAACCCCTGCACCTGGGCCAGAACATCCGCCCCCAAGGGCAGGAAACCACGGTCGGCGAGCGGGTGCTGACGGCCGGCACGCGCCTGGGTCCGATTGAACTGGGCCTGGCCGCGTCCCTCGGCCATGACGGCCTGGCCGTGATCCGCCGCCCACGCGTGGCCGTGCTGTCCACTGGCGACGAGTTGGTCGAACCCGGTTTGCCGCTGGGGCCGGGCCAGATCTACAACAGCAACCGTCGGGTGCTGTGTGCCTGGCTCAGCCGCATGGGCTGTGAAGTGATCGATGCCGGCATTCTCCCGGATGACCTGGAGAAAACCCGTGCGCAACTGGCGAGCCTGGGCAGTGTCGACCTGATTCTGTCGACAGGCGGTGTGTCGGTGGGCGAGGCGGATTTCCTCGGCATCGCCCTGCGTGAAGAGGGTGAGTTGGCGTTGTGGAAACTGGCGATCAAACCCGGCAAGCCGCTGACCTTTGGCCACTTCCGTGGCGTGCCGGTGATCGGCCTGCCGGGCAACCCGGCCTCGACGCTGGTGACGTTCGCGCTATTGGCACGCCCTTATCTGCTGCGCCGCCAGGGCGTGCTGGACGTCGAGCCGCTGCGTTTTGAAGTGCCGGTGGGGTTCACCTGGCCCAAGCCGGGCAACCGCCGCGAGTACCTGCGCGGGCGTATCGAGCAGGGCAAGGCGATCATCTACCGCAACCAGAGCTCCGGCGTGCTGCGCAGCGCGGCGTGGGCGCAAGGGTTTGTGGAGGTGCTGGAGGGCACGACGCTGGAGATTGGCGATACCGTCAACTTCATCCCGCTGAGTGAAGTCCTGAACTGAACACAGATCAAAAATGTGGGAGCGGGCTTGCTCGCGAATGCGGTGTTTCAGCCACTAAATGCGCTGACTGATCCACCGCTTTCGCGAGCAAGCCCGCTCCCACTGTTAGTTTTGTGTTGTCGGTGAGTCAGTAGTCATCCCCACGCTCCGTCACATCCCTCTCCACCGGCCCTGCATTCGGGTCATAGCCCACCGGGAACTTGCCCTTCAACGTCCACGCAAACGCGATGATCTCGGCAACCGTGCGGTACAACTCCTCCGGAATACTGTCCCCCAGCTCCATGCGCGCCAACAGCTTCACCAGCTCGGCGTTTTCGTAGATGGGCACTTCATTCTCGCGCGCCAGCTTGAGGATGGCTTCGGCCAGGGCATCATCGCCCTTGGCCGTCAGGGTCGGTGCCTGCTGGCCGTCGTACTTGAGGGCAATGGCCTGGCGCGGTGGCGTGGGGTTCTTCATGCGGTTTCGTCCACCCAGCGTTGCTCCAGTCCGGTCTTTGGCCCACGTGGCGGGGTGCCGAGGTGGCAATCGAGGTCGCCGACGTTGATGCCTGATGTCACCAGGCGTTCGCGCAGGTTGCCCAAGTGGCTTTCGATCAGGCTGGCAGTGAACGGTCGGGAGGCCCATAGCTGGCTGGACAGCTTGCCCTGGCTCAGTTGCGCCTGGACCTGCAGCGGTCCCAGCGGCTCCATGTCGAAGGCCAGTTCGACGCGCCAGAGCATTTGCTTGGCATCTTTCTTGTCCTTGCGCTCGGGCTCGTCCTTGTCCGGCGTCGGCTCTTCGCGTTGGAATTTGACCTGCAGCGGCACGATGTCTTGCAACGTGCGCATCGGGATTTCCAACTGCCATGTGGTCTGCAGGCGACCGTCGGCGGTGGTGCCGGTTTGCTCCAGGCTCGACAGCTGGTGGCTCTGCAGCCGCGAGATCGCCCCGGCGGCCAGGCGCAGCAGGTTTTCCAGGTCGCCTTCGCCTTCCAGTTTTGCCATCAGCCGCTCGGGCAACGGGAAGCCGCTTGGTATCTGTCGGGCGCTGACTTGGCCGAGGGTGTTAAGGGGGCTGCGCACGAAGTTGGGTAGCACCTGGGCCAGGGTATTGGCGGCGAGAATGGCATTCATATTGGTGCTGGCAGGCACGGCGGGCAATAAGTCCGCGACCAGGCGCAGTAGTGCGCCTTTCATATCCAGCGGTGGGATCTGAGGGTTTTGCCCCGCGAGCAGTTTGGCTTCAAGAAACGCACCACTGTTCTGGATGACTTGCGCCAGTACCTTGGGGTTGCTGACTTGGGCCAGGTCTGGCAAGGCGGCGAGCAGACGGTCGGCGGCGGCGCGCAGGTCGGCGGAGGTACTGTCGCCACGGGGCAGGTTCTGCAGCGCGGTGAACACCGCGTCCAGCGAGCCTTGGCGACTTTGCTGGGTCGACAGTTGCTGGCTGACGGCCAGTTGATCCTTGAGCCCGCTCAGTGGCACAAAACTCAAGGTCTGGGCGTTCTGCACCACGGCGCTGAGCAAGCTGCCGACGCGCAGGGGTTGCGGGCTTTCCACAGTCAAGGTCGCGCCCGCCAGGGCGTTGTTGAGTACCGTGACCAGCGAACGGTAGATCGCCGGTTGCGCCGTGCCCTGGGGCAGCATCTGGGTGGTCAACACCTTGGCCTGCAACAGCGTGCCTACCGGCATCTGGTTGGTATCGATGCGGGTAAGGGCGGCGACATTGGCGCTCAGGGCCTGCTGCAAGCTGAGGGTGAGGTTGCCGGCCGGCGTCTGACTCACGGCCACATTGCTGCCCAGCGGCAGCGGCTGGGGGCTGCTCGCCTGCACCAGGGTCTGGCGACCGCCTTCAAGGGTCAGCTTGAGCAGCAACTGGAAGGCTTCGCCGCCTTGTTTCAGGGCGATGACTTCGGCATTCGCGGTTTTCCCAGGGTCGATCAGGCCGATCTGCGGCTCCAGCAGTTTCAGCAACTCGCCGGTCGCAGGCGCAGGGCCGGGCCCGGCTGCAGGGGCGGGTGGAAGCGTAGGAAGGTTGATCTCACCGGTCATCGCGCGCGTCGTCTCTGGGGAAATTGCCCTCTTTAGAGTAGGGCATCACATGTATAATGCCGCCCGTCTGCAAAGAGAGCGGTAAAAACCTCACAACTATTTGATCCAGCTCTCTAAAATCGGTCGCCAAAGCCGTTATTGTGCATTTCTCTTTAACGGCCGCTGCACCGCCGACTTGAACCGTAAAGGCCCGCGATCTTTTGACCAGCCCTCTTCTAGAAGCCGTAGCGCTCTCCTGTGAACGCGACCTGCGCCTGTTGTTCGAGCACCTCGAGCTGCGACTGGCGGGTGGCGACATGGTGCAGGTCAGCGGACCCAATGGCAGCGGCAAGACCAGTCTGCTGCGCCTGTTGGCGGGGTTGATGCAGCCGACGGCAGGCGTTGTGCGGTTGAACGGCAAGCCGTTGAGCGAGCAACGTAGTGAGCTTGCGCGCAACCTGGTCTGGATCGGCCACGCTGCCGGCATCAAGGATGTGCTCACCGCCGAAGAAAACCTCAGCTGGCTCAGCGCCCTGCATCGTCCTGCTTCCCGCGACGCCATCTGGCAGGCCCTGGCCGCCGTCGGCCTCAAGGGCTTCGAAGACGTTCCCTGCCACACCCTGTCCGCCGGCCAGCAGCGCCGCGTGGCCCTGGCGCGCCTGTACCTGCCGGGCCCGCCGCTGTGGATTCTCGACGAGCCCTTCACCGCCCTCGACAAACACGGGGTTGCCCAGTTGGAAGAACACCTGGCCCGCCATTGCGAACAGGGCGGCTTGGTGGTGCTCACCACCCATCACACGCTTGCCCGCATGCCCGCGGGTTACCGGGACCTGGATCTGGGACGGTGGTCGGCATGAGCGTCTTCGCCCTGTTGGTCGCCCGCGAAGCGCGGTTGCTGTGCCGTCGTCCGGCCGAACTGGCCAACCCCCTGGTGTTTTTCGCGATTGTTATCGCGTTGTTCCCGTTGGCGGTCGGCCCCGAGACTAAACTGTTGCAAACCTTGTCCCCCGGACTGGTGTGGGTCGCCGCGCTTTTATCGGTCTTGCTCTCGCTGGACGGGCTGTTTCGCAGTGATTTCGAAGACGGGTCCCTCGAACAGTGGGTCCTTTCGTCGCACCCCTTGCCACTTCTGGTACTGGCAAAGGTACTGGCACACTGGGCTTTTTCCGGCTTGGCGCTAGTCTTGCTCTCGCCGCTGCTGGCGATGATGCTGGGCTTGCCCGTTGAATGCCTGCCGGTGTTGCTCCTGTCCTTGTTGCTCGGAACGCCGGTGCTCAGCCTGTTGGGGGCGGTGGGCGCAGCGTTGACCGTCGGTTTGAAGCGGGGTGGCCTGTTGCTGGCCCTGTTGATTCTGCCTTTGTACATCCCGGTATTGATCCTGGGCAGCGGCGCTTTGCAAGCCGCGCTCATGGGCATGCCGGCGACCGGTTACCTCCTGTGGCTTGGTAGCCTGACCGCCCTGGCGGTAACCCTGACACCCTTTGCTATAGCAGCTGGGCTGAAGATCAGCATCGGCGAATAATGAGGTCTGGTTAGGCTTAATACCCTTAACCAGTAAAGACCCTGAGAGCTTCTTGCCAAGACAAGAGGCCACCGTGATGGAAACAGCAATGAACTGGACCTGGTTTCACAAGCTCGGCTCGCCCAAATGGTTCTATGGCATCAGCGGCAAGCTGCTGCCGTGGCTGAGCGTCGCCGCCGTGTTGCTGATCGGCATCGGCCTGGTCTGGGGCCTGGCCTTCGCGCCGCCGGACTACCAGCAAGGCAACAGCTTTCGCATCATCTATATCCACGTTCCCGCGGCGATGCTCGCCCAGTCCTGCTATGTGATGCTGGCGGTGTGCGGCGTCGTGGGCCTGGTGTGGAAAATGAAACTGGCGGACGTCGCCCTGCAATGCGCGGCGCCGATTGGTGCGTGGATGACCGCCGTGGCGCTGGTCACCGGCGCGATCTGGGGCAAACCGACCTGGGGCTCGTGGTGGGTGTGGGATGCGCGCCTCACGTCCATGTTGATCCTGCTGTTCCTGTACTTCGGTCTGATTGCCCTGGGCAACGCGATCAGCAATCGTGACAGCGCTGCCAAGGCCTGTGCGGTGCTGGCGATTGTCGGCGTGATCAACATCCCGATCATCAAGTACTCGGTGGAGTGGTGGAACACGCTGCACCAGGGCGCCACCTTCACCCTCACCGAAAAACCGGCCATGCCCGTGGAAATGTGGGCGCCGCTGCTGTTGATGGTGCTGGGGTTCTACTGCTTCTTTGGCGCCGTGCTGCTGATGCGCATGCGCCTTGAAGTGCTCAAGCGTGAAGCCCGCACCCGTTGGGTCCAAGACGAAGTGCAAACCAGCCTGGGAGCACGTGGATGAGTTTTGCTTCTTTCAGCGAGTTTCTCGCCATGGGCCATCACGGCCTCTATGTCTGGACGGCCTATGGCATCTGCCTGGCGGTGCTGGCCCTCAACGTCGCCGCGCCGATCCTGGCCCGCAAGCGTTACCTGCAACAAGAGGCGCGTCGTCTGCGCCGGGAGACCGATAAGTGAATCCGCTGCGTAGAAAGCGTCTGTTGATCATCCTTGCCATCCTGGCCGGCGTCGGCATTGCCGTGGCCCTGGCCTTGAGCGCCCTGCAGCAGAACATCAACCTGTTCTACACCCCGACCCAGATCGCCAATGGCGAGGCGCCTGTCGATACACGCATCCGTGCTGGCGGCATGGTGGAGAAGGGCTCACTGAAACGCTCTTCCGACTCCCTCGACGTCACCTTTGTGGTCACCGACTTCAACAAGGCCGTGACCATCACCTACCGCGGCATCCTTCCTGACCTGTTCCGCGAAGGCCAGGGCATCGTTGCCCTGGGCAAACTCAACGCCGACGGCGTGGTGGTGGCCGATGAAGTGCTGGCCAAGCACGATGAGAAATACATGCCGCCGGAAGTGACCAAGGCTTTGAAAGACAGCGGCCAGTCGGCCCCAACCGCTAATTCACAGCCTGCCAAGGAGGGCTAAGTGATGACGTCCGCACTGTTTATTCCGGAGCTGGGCCAACTGGCGATGATCCTCGCGCTGTGTTTTGCCGTCGTCCAGGCGGTGGTGCCGTTGCTCGGCGCCTGGCGTGGTGATCGCCTGTGGATGAGCCTGGCGCAACCGGCGGCCTGGGGCCAGTTCGCGTTCCTGCTGTTCGCCTTCGGTTGCTTGACCTACGCCTTTATGACCGACGACTTCTCCGTCGCTTATGTGGCAAATAACTCCAACAGTGCCTTGCCCTGGTACTACAAGTTCAGCGCCGTGTGGGGCGCCCATGAGGGGTCGTTGCTGCTGTGGGCGTTGATCCTCGGCGGCTGGACCTTTGCCGTCTCGGTGTTCTCGCGCCAACTGCCGCAAGTCATGCTGGCTCGCGTGCTGGCGGTGATGGGCATGATCAGCATCGGCTTCCTGCTGTTCCTGATCATGACCTCCAACCCGTTCAGCCGCATCCTGCCGCAGATCCCGGTGGACGGGCATGACCTCAACCCATTGCTGCAAGACATCGGCCTGATCGTGCACCCGCCGATGCTCTACATGGGCTACGTGGGTTTCTCGGTGGCCTTCGCCTTCGCCATCGCCGCCTTGCTCGGCGGGCGCCTGGATGCAGCGTGGGCACGCTGGTCGCGGCCGTGGACCATTGTGGCCTGGGCCTTCCTCGGCATTGGTATCACCTTGGGGTCGTGGTGGGCCTACTACGAACTCGGTTGGGGTGGCTGGTGGTTCTGGGACCCGGTGGAAAACGCTTCCTTCATGCCCTGGCTGGTGGGTACGGCGTTGATCCACTCGCTGGCCGTCACCGAAAAACGCGGCGTGTTCAAAAGCTGGACCGTGCTGCTGGCGATTGCCGCATTTTCCCTCAGCCTGCTCGGCACATTCCTTGTGCGTTCCGGTGTGCTGACCTCGGTGCATGCATTTGCGTCCGACCCTGAGCGTGGCGTGTTCATCCTGATCTTCCTGCTGTTCGTGGTCGGCGGCTCCCTGACCCTGTTCGCCCTGCGCGCGCCAGTGGTCAAGAGCCAGGTCGGCTTCAACCTGTGGTCACGGGAAACCCTGTTGCTGGGCAATAACCTGGTGCTGGTGGTCGCCGCGTCGATGATCCTGCTGGGCACCCTGTACCCATTGGTGCTGGACGCCTTGAGCGGCGCCAAACTGTCCGTCGGCCCGCCGTATTTCAATGCATTGTTTATCCCATTGATGGGCCTGTTGATGGTGGTGATGGCGGTCGGTGTGCTGGTGCGCTGGAAAGACACCCCGGTCAAATGGCTGGCCGGCATGCTGATGCCGGTACTGCTCGGCAGCGTGGCCTTGGCGGTGATCGCCGGTATCGCTTATGGCGACTTCAATTGGGCAGTACTCGCGACCTTCCTGCTCGCCGCCTGGGTATTGCTGGCGGGCGTGCGCGACATCGTCGACAAGACCCGCCACAAAGGCCTGGTCAAAGGCTTGCCGACCCTGACCCGCAGTTACTGGGGCATGCAGATCGCCCATATCGGCATCGCCGTGTGCGCCCTGGGCGTGGTGCTCTCCAGTCAGAACAGCGCCGAGCGCGACCTGCGCCTGGCACCGGGCGAGTCCATGGACCTGGCTGGTTACCACTTCATTTTCGAAGGCGCCAAGCACTTCGAAGGGCCGAACTTCACGTCAGACAAAGGCACGGTGCGCGTCGTGCGCAATGGCAAGGAAATCGCCGTGCTGCACCCGGAGAAACGCCTGTACACCGTGCAGAGTTCGATGATGACCGAGGCCGGCATCGACGCTGGTTTCACCCGTGACCTCTACGTGGCGCTGGGTGAACCGCTGGGCGAGGGCGCCTGGGCGGTACGCGTGCATGTGAAGCCGTTCGTGCGCTGGATCTGGTTCGGCGGTTTGCTTACCGGTTTTGGCGGTTTGCTGGCGGCGCTGGACCGTCGTTATCGGGTTAAGGTCAAGAGCCGGGTGCGTGAAGCGATTGGTCTGACCGCTCAAGGGATTAGCTAATGAGTATTGATGGTAAGCGTTGGATAGTCGTGGGCTTGATAGCTGCAGTACTTGGCGCATTCGCCACGATTGTAGTTGTACAGCTTAAAAAGGGTGATCCCACTACACTGCCCTCAGCGCTGATAAACAAGCCGTTTCCTGAGTTTTCACTGAAAGATGTGCAGGGTACTAAGCAACTTACGAGAGCTGATATTCTTGGAAAACCTGCGCTTGTAAATGTGTGGGCCACCTGGTGCATCTCCTGCCGCGTCGAACACCCGGTGCTGAACACACTGGCCGAGAAGGGCGTGGTGATCTACGGCATCAACTACAAGGACGACAACGCCGCAGCCTTGAAGTGGCTGGCGGAGTTCCACAACCCGTACCAGCTGGATATTCGCGATGAAGACGGCAACCTCGGCCTGAACCTCGGCGTCTACGGCGCCCCGGAAACCTTCTTCATCGATGCCAAGGGCGTGATCCGCGACAAGTACGTCGGTGTGATCGACGAGGTGGTCTGGCGCGAGCAACTGGCCGCCAAGTACCAGGCGCTGGTCGATGAGGCCACGCCATGAAGCGTCTACTAGCCGCTGCGGTCCTGGCGTTTGGGCTGGCCGGAATGGCCCACGCCGCCATTGACACTTATGAATTCGCCAAGGACGGCGACCGCGAGCGTTTCCGCGAACTCACCAAGGAACTGCGCTGCCCCAAGTGCCAGAACCAGGACATCGCCGACTCCAACGCGCCCATCGCTGCCGACTTGCGCAAAGAGATCTTCCGGATGCTGGGGGAGGGCAAGGACAACCAGCAGATCATCGACTTCATGGTCGACCGCTACGGTGATTTCGTGCGCTACAAACCGGCCCTCACCGGCAAGACCGCGCTGCTCTGGTTCGGCCCCGCCGGGCTGTTGCTGGCGGGAGTGGTGGTGATGGCCGTGATCGTCCGCCGTCGCCGCGCCGCGCCTACCGATGGTTCGGACGCGCTGTCCCCTGAAGAGCGTAAACGCCTCGACCAATTGCTGGACACCAAGACTGATGATTGATTTCTGGCTCGCAGCCGGCTTGCTGCTTCTGATTGCCCTGAGTTTCCTGCTGATCCCTGTACTGCGCGGTCGCCGCGCCCAGCGTGAAGAAGACCGCACCGCGTTGAACGTGGCGCTGTACCAGGAACGCGTCGCCGAGCTGCAAGTGCAGCAGGACGAAGGCGTGCTGAATGCCGCGCAGCTCGACACCGGTCGCGCCGAAGCCGCCCGTGAATTGCTGGCCGACACCGAAGGCGTGGAACAACCACGTGAGTCGCGTCTGGGCAAGCCGCTGCCTTTTTTGGCGGCGTTTCTGGTGCCGGTCCTGGGTGTCGCGCTGTACCTGCACTATGGGGCGAGCGACAAGGTCGAACTGACCCGCGAATTCTCCCAGCCGCCGGTGTCCATGGAAGACATGACCCACCGCCTGGAACGCGCGGCCGCCGCCCAGCCGGATTCGCCGGAAGGCCTGTACTTCCTCGGTCGCGCCTACATGGCCCAGGATCGCTCCGCCGATGCCGCCAAGGTTTTCGAACGCACGGTGGCCCTGGCCGGGCGCCAGCCGGAACTGCTCGGCCAGTGGGCCCAGGCGCAGTATTTTGCCGACAATAAGCAGTGGTCGCCCAAGGTCCAGGCTCTGACGGATGAAGCGCTGAAGCTCGACCCGAAAGAAGTCACCAGCCTGGGCCTGCTCGGTATCGCTGCGTTTGAAGGCCAACGTTATCAGGAGGCGATCGACTACTGGAATCGCCTGCTGGCCCAGTTACCCCCCGAAGACAATTCTCGCGCAGCCCTGCAGGGCGGCATCGACCGCGCTGCGGAAAAACTCAAGGAAAGCGGCGGCACCGTCGCGCAGAAGGCGGTGATGAAAGTCCGTGTGGACCTGTCTGCCGAGGCGAAAGCCAAGGCCCTGCCAACCGACAGCGTGTTCATCTTCGCCCGTGCCGTCTCCGGCCCACCGGCGCCATTGGCGGCCAAGCGCGTCACCGTTGCCGAGCTGCCGATCACCGTCGAACTGGGCGATGCCGACGCGATGATGCCGCAGTTGAAACTGTCGAACTTCCCTGAAGTCCAACTGGTTGCGCGCATATCCCGGGCAGGTATTCCAACCGCTGGCGAGTGGATCGGCCGCAGCCAACCCTTGGCCAGCACCACCACTGCCTTGCAGCAGCTGACCATCGACAGTCCGGACCCGTAAATCGAGGAAACGCCTATGACCGCATTTGCACGCATCACCTTGCTCAGCCTGGTATTGGGCCTGAGCGCTTGTGCGGTCCACCGCCCGCCTGCGGCACCCACCGGCCCGACCATCCCGCCCTCGGGACCGTCGACCCAGCCGAGCACCAAGCCCTCGGGCCCGGTGACTCCAGCGCCGAAACCTGTGCCGACCAAATCGCCGACTTTCGCCCCACCACCGGGCGCCGCCAGCCACTGGGACGGCAAGATGCAGGTGTACGTGCTGGAAGAACAGCCCGACACTTTCTACCGCCAGCGCACCTATTACCGCTGGAGCAACGGCTGGAGCCGCTCCATCAGCCCGAACGGGCCCTGGGAAGAGACCGACGTGCAGGGCGTGCCGCCGGGGCTGAGCAAGCAGTACGCACAATGAAAAAAGGCGACCTTCGGGTCGCCTTTTTCATGCCGGTGAAACGCGCTATCCCACCAAATGAAGCACCCCGTGGGAGCCGGGCTTGCCCGCGATGGCGGCGTATCAGGCGCCGAATCGATTACAGGGATACCGCCATCGCAGCGATGCGGCGATCCGACAAGCCAGGTCCCACAGTAGACCTCATCGGCTGTCAGTCCACCGGGCACTCCCGGTTCAGTGTTTCATTAACCCACAACTGCGCAATCTCAATCATCTGCTCTCTGATTTTGCAGCGACCCGCGAAGGTTGGCGGCGAGGTTACTCGGACGCGACCCGAAAACAGTGTAGGGCGGGTCCTGAACGCAGGATATCTGAATACACGGCAATCCCTGTGGCTAGCCTGCTCGCCACAGGGTGAGTCACCACAGGGTCAAGCTGATTTCCGGCACGTTCAACCTTTCACAAAACCTTCATCCAACCGACCCCCTCCAGTCATGTGCAAGTAATAGCACTGACACCTCCCGCGCCTACTGTCGTTTGAACTCAACCGCAGCCATCCCCTGGCTGTTCAAACAAGACAGAGAAGCCCATGACTCACGCTATCCATGTCGATCACTTGAACAAGACCTTTGCGAAGAAATCCGCATTGGTCGACCTCGAACTCACCATTGCCTCGGGTGAGATGGTCGCGCTGATTGGCGCTTCCGGTTCCGGCAAGTCCACATTGTTGCGTCACCTGGCGGGCCTGGCCTGTTGCGACAAGAGCAACGGCGGCAGCGTCAAGGTGCTGGGCCGGGAAGTGCAGGCCAGTGGGCGCTTGAATGGCAAGGTGCGGCGGTTGCGGGCGGACATCGGCTACATCTTCCAGCAGTTCAACCTGGTCAATCGCTTGAGTGTGCTCGACAACGTGCTGCTCGGTTGCCTGGGCCGCATGCCGCGCTGGCGTGGCAACCTGGGGTTGTTCAATGCCGAAGAGAAGGCCTTTGCCCTCGAATCCCTGGCACGCGTTGGCCTGGCCGATCTGGCTGCACAACGTGCGTCTACCTTGTCTGGCGGCCAGCAGCAGCGCGTGGCGATTGCCCGCGCGTTGACCCAGCGCGCCGAGGTGATCCTGGCCGATGAACCCATCGCCTCCCTCGACCCGGAGTCGGCGCGCAAGGTCATGGAGATCCTCGCCGACATCAACCGCCGCGACGGCAAGACCGTGGTGGTGACCCTGCATCAAGTCGATTACGCCATGCGTTATTGCCCACGGGCCGTGGCGCTCAAGGGCGGGCGTATTCATTTCGACGGGCAGGGCAGCGCGATGAGCAGCCAGTTCCTCAATGATTTGTACGGTGCCGACGTCGACACCAGCCTGATGTTTTCCGACCAGGCCCGCCACACCACCGTCACCCCTCGGCTGGCCCTGGCGCGCGCTTGAAACCCTACTCACGACCCACAGGAATCCCGTCCATGTTCAACCGTATCGGCCACGTGTTTCTGTCTGCCGTGCTGCTGGCCAGCGTCGCCATGGGCAATGCCCAGGCCGCCGACAAAGCCATCAACTTCGGCATCATGTCCACCGAGTCCTCGCAGAACCTCAAGAGCATCTGGCAGCCGTTCCTGGATGACATGCACAAGAAGACCGGCCTGACCATCAACGCCACGTTCGCCTCTGACTACGCTGGCCTGATCCAGGGCATGCGTTTCAACAAAGTCGACGTGGCCTGGCTCGGCAACAAGGCGGCGATGGAGGCGGTGGACCGTTCCAACGGCGAGATCTTCGCCCAGACCGCCGCCGCCAACGGTGCTGCCGGTTACTGGAGCGTGCTGATCGTGCGCAAGGACAGCCCGATCAACAACGTCGAAGACATGCTCAAGAACGCCAAGAACCTGACCTTCGGCAACGGCGACCCGAACTCCACCTCGGGCTACCTGGTGCCGGGCTACTACGTGTTCGCCAAGAACAATGTGGATGCCGCCACGGCGTTCAAACGCACGCTGAACTCCAGCCATGAAGTCAACGCGTTGAGTGTGGCCAAGGGGCAGTTGGACGTGGCCACCTTCAACACCGAGAGTTGGGACCGTCTTGAGGTCACCCAGCCTGACAAGGCCGCCATGCTCAAGGTGATCTGGAAATCGCCATTGATCCCTGCCGACCCGATGGTGTGGAGCAAGGCGCTGAGCGACAGCGAGAAGACCAAGATCCGCGACTTCTTCGCCCACTACGGCGACACCGATGAAGAGAAGGCCGTGCTCAAGAACATGCAACTGGGCAAATTCCTCGCTTCCAACGACGACCAGCTGTTGCCAATCCGCCAACTGGAGCTGTTCAAGCAGCGCACCACCATCAGCGCCGACGACAAGCTGGAAGCGGCTGACAAGGCCAAGAAGCTCGCCGACATCGATGCCGACCTGGCCAAGCTGCAACAGCGCATCTCCGAGCTGGACAAAAAGACCGCAGCCAACGGCTAACCCCCGGGGGAGCGGGCTTGCCCGCGATTGCGGTGCATCAGCCAACACCTGTGTACCTGGCAGACCGCTATCGCAGGCAAGCCGCTCCCACACTGAGATTAAGGCGATCCAATGACTACCTTGCACGCTGAAGCCGTCGGCAAACGCACTTGGCCGCAGTACCTTGGCTGGGGCCTGTTCCTGGTCCTGCTGGCCTGGGCCTGGCATGGCGCTGAGATGAACCCGCTGGCGTTGTACCGCGATTCCGGAAACATGGCGACCTTCGCCGCCGACTTCTTCCCGCCGGATTTCCACGAATGGCGCGCCTACCTCAAGGAGATGATCGTCACCGTGCAAATCGCCCTCTGGGGCACGGTGCTGGCCATCGTCTGCTCGGTGCCGCTGGGCATCTTGTGCGCCGACAACATCACCCCATGGTGGATCCACCAACCGCTGCGCCGCGTGATGGACGCCTTCCGTTCCATCAACGAAATGGTCTTCGCGATGTTGTTCGTGGTCGCCGTCGGCCTTGGTCCCTTTGCCGGGGTATTGGCCCTGTGGATCAGCACCACCGGCGTGCTTGCCAAGCTGTTTGCCGAAGCCGTCGAGGCCATCGACCCAGGCCCGGTGGAAGGCGTACGTGCCACCGGCGCGAGTGCCTTGCAGGAAGTGATCTACGGTGTGATCCCCCAGGTGATGCCGCTGTGGGTGAGCTACGCGCTGTACCGCTTCGAAGCCAACGTACGTTCGGCCACGGTGGTGGGCATGGTCGGCGCGGGCGGGATCGGCGTGATCCTGTGGGAAAACATCCGCGCTTTCCAGTTCGTCCAAACCTGCGCGGTGCTGCTGGTGATCATCGTGGTGGTGAGCTTGATCGACGTGCTGTCCCAACGCCTGCGCAAGCGGTTCATCTGACATCGGAGGGGTGCCCGCGCGGCGCTTTTTTTAAACATGCAGTTGTCTAGACAAGATGAGCCGGTGTACCGCGAACTCGCGGATATCCTGCGCCGTGAACTGAGCAGCTACCAGGCCGGCGACTTCCTGCCCGGCGAAGTGCACATGGCCGAGCGCTTTGGCGTCAACCGCCATACCTTGCGCCGCGCCATCGACGAGTTGGTGTTCGAAGGCAGCCTGTTGCGTCGCCAGGGCAAGGGCACCCAGGTGCTCGACCGCCCCCTGATTTACGCGATGGGCGCCGAGACCTCCTACAGCCAGTCATTGTCCGCCCAGGGCGTGGGTGTGCAGGCCGTGTTGCTCAAGCGCCGCTATTGCTACGCCAGTCGCGACGAAGCGCAGCACCTGGGCATTGCCGAGATGGCGCCCATGATCGAGCTGCAAACCCTGCGCAAGCTCGACCACCAGCCCGTCAGCCTGATCCGCCATCGTTACTGCGCCAGCCGTGCGCCGCTGCTGGCCGACTACAACGGTGGTTCCTTGCGCCAGTACTTGCGTGAGCGCGACCTGCCGTTGACGCGCACCCAAAGCCTGATCGGCGCGCGTTTGCCCAACCGTGATGAAGCCGCGCTGCTGCTGATGCCCCGGCACTTGCCGGCCCTCACCGTCTTTACCCTTTCCTGCGATCACGACGGCCGCCCGGTGGAGCTGGCGCAGTCCACCAGCCGTTCGGACCGCTTCCAGTACCAGGTGGTGACTTGATGGAGCCTTTGATGAGCCTGTCCCAGCGTCAACATTGGATCGGTGTGCTTGCCCGCGCCCAGCTCAATGAATTGCAACCTCACGAAGCGGCATTGAAGGATGCCGAATATCAGCTGATCCGCGCCCCGGAAATCGGCATGACCCTGGTGCGTGGCCGCATGGGCGGTAATGGCGCGCCGTTCAACGTCGGCGAAATGAGCGTGACCCGTTGCGTGGTGCGCCTGGCCGATGGGCGCACCGGCTACAGCTACCTGGCCGGGCGCGACAAGGTCCATGCCGAGCTGGCCGCCCTGGCGGATGCCCATCTGCAAGGCGCTCATCCAAGCACTTGGCTCAGCGACCTGATCACCGCGCTGGCCAATACCCAGGCACAACGGCGGGCGCAAAAAGACGCCGACACCGCGGCCACCAAGGTCGAGTTCTTCACCCTGGTGCGAGGAGAAAACTGATGAATGCTCAGCTGTTGCAACCGGCGTTTGTCGACCCGGTACTCGATGCCCAACGCGGTTTTCGCGCTGCGCTCAAAGCCTTGGCCGAACCGGGCCTGATCCAGCACCTGCCGTCTGCGCCGTGCCTCGACGGCCTGGCGCCCGCCACGTACGCCTTATGCCTGGCGCTGCTGGATGGCGACACGCCGCTGTGGCTGGCACCCCGTTTCGACACGCCGCTGATCCGCGCCAACCTGGCCTTCCACTGCGGCTGCCCGCTAACGCAAAACCGTGAGGACGCCGCGTTCGCGCTGCTCGATGAACAGGACCTGCTCGACCTCAGCGGCTTTGACCACGGCAATGACCGCTACCCCGATCAATCCTGCACCTTGCTCGTGCAGCTCACCGACCTGGAAGCCGGTCGCGGCCTGATCTGGCGCGGCCCGGGCATCAAGGCCCAGCGCCAGGTGCACCTGCCGGTGCCAACCGCCTTCTGGCACGAGCGCCGGCGCCGCGAAGCCTTCCCCCGTGGCCTGGATGTGCTGTTTGCCGCCGGCCATCACCTGATCGGGCTGCCGCGCAGCAGCCGCATCGCAGAGGAGCACGCCTGATGTACGTAGCCGTCAAAGGTGGCGAACAGGCCATCGACAATGCCCACCGCCTGCTGGCAAAAAAGCGCCGTGGCGATACGGCGATTCCTGAATTGAGCGTGACGCAAATCCGCGAGCAATTGCCCCTGGCCGTGGCGCGGGTGATGACCGAAGGTTCGCTGTTCGACGAAGAGCTCGCCGCGCTCGCGATCAAGCAAGCGGCGGGGGACCTGGTGGAAGCGATCTTCCTGCTGCGCGCCTACCGCACCACGCTGCCGCGCTTCAGCCCGAGCCTGCCGATCGACACTGCGCAGATGTCGTTGAGCCGGCGTCTGTCGGCTACGTTCAAGGACGTGCCCGGCGGCCAACTGCTCGGCCCGACCTTCGACTACACCCATCGACTGCTGGATTTTGCGCTGCTCGCCGAGGGCCAGCACCCCGGCCCGCAGACCACGCCGGGCGCGGCGTTGGAAGCCTGCCCACGCGTACTGGGTCTACTCGCCAAAGAAGGCCTGATCAAGAACGAAGCCGACGACAACGCCAGCGTCGCCGACATCACCCGTGACCCGCTGGAATACCCCGCCAGCCGCGCCGAGCGCCTGCAAGCGCTGGCTCGTGGCGATGAAGGTTTCCTGTTGGCGCTGGGTTACTCGACCCAGCGTGGCTACGGCCGCAACCACCCGTTTGCCGGCGAGATCC
Source organism: Pseudomonas lurida (assembly GCF_002563895.1). Lineage (NCBI taxonomy): Bacteria > Pseudomonadati > Pseudomonadota > Gammaproteobacteria > Pseudomonadales > Pseudomonadaceae > Pseudomonas > Pseudomonas lurida. Next base: position 2,007,143 of record NZ_PDJB01000001.1, read on the forward strand.
GTATCGGCGAGGTGGACGTGTGGATCGAGCCCGAAGAGCTGGGTTTCCCCATCTGCCTGGGCAGCATCGAAGTGACCGAATGCGAGATGGTCAACCAGTTCGTCGGCTCGGCCACCGAACTGGCGCAGTTCACCCGCGGCTACGGCCTGGCGTTCGGGCATGCCGAGCGCAAGGCCATGGGCATGGCATTGGTCGACCGCTCGCTACGCGCCGGGGAATACAACGAAGAGATCGTCTCCCCGGCCCAGCGCGAGGAGTTCGTGCTGGCTCACTGCGACAACGTCGAGGCCGCAGGCTTCGTCTCGCACCTCAAATTACCGCACTACGTGGACTTCCAGTCCGAACTGGAACTGATCCGCAAACTGCGCCAACCGGCCGAGGGCCCAAGCCATGAATGACACGGCCTACAACTTCGCCTACCTAGACGAACAGACCAAACGCATGATCCGCCGCGCCTTGCTCAAGGCCGTGGCGATCCCCGGTTACCAGGTGCCGTTCGGGGGCCGCGAGATGCCATTGCCCTACGGCTGGGGCACTGGCGGCATGCAATTGACGGCCGCCATCCTGGGGGCGGACGACGTGCTCAAGGTCATCGATCAGGGGGCGGACGACACCACCAATGCGGTCTCCATCCGTCGGTTCTTCGCCCGCACCGCAGGTATCGCCACGACCGATGCGACCCCGCAAGCGACGGTGATCCAGACCCGCCACCGTATCCCGGAGACGCCGTTGCAGGCCAACCAGATCATGGTCTACCAGGTGCCGATCCCGGAGCCGCTGCGCTTCATCGAGCCCTCGGAAACCGAGACCCGCACCATGCATGCGCTCAACGACTACGGGGTGATGCACGTGAAGCTCTACGAGGACATCGCCACCTTCGGCCATATCGCCACCAGCTACGCCTACCCGGTGATGGTCGACGAGCGCTACGTGATGGACCCGTCGCCGATTCCCAAATTCGACAACCCCAAGCTCGACATGAGCCCGGCGCTGATGCTGTTCGGCGCCGGTCGCGAAAAGCGTCTGTACGCCGTGCCGCCCTACACCGAAGTCACCAGCCTCGACTTTGAAGACCACCCGTTCGCCGTGCAGAAGTGGGAACACAACTGCGCCATCTGCGGCAGCCACGAATCGTTCCTCGATGAGCTGATTCTCGACGACGCCGGGGCCCAGCGCTTTGTGTGCTCTGACACGTGGTACTGCGCGCAACGCGTCAAGGAGAAAACCCAGTGAGCCAGCCTTTGCTACACGTGCGTGACCTGTCGTTGCTCTATGGCCCGGAGAAGGGTTGCCAAGGCGTCAGCTTCGACCTGTACCCCGGCGAAGTGCTGGGTATCGTCGGCGAGTCCGGCTCGGGCAAATCCACCTTGCTCTCGCTGTTGAGCGGGCGCCTGCCACCGCAGGCCGGCAGCATCGGCTACCGCAGCAAGGACGGCGAATGGCTCGACCTCTACAGCGCCAGTGAAGCCGAGCGCCGCACCTTGCTGCGCACCGAGTGGGGCTTCGTCGAGCAGAACCCCCGCGATGGGTTGCGCATGGGCGTGTCGGCCGGCGCGAATATCGGCGAGCGCCTGATGGCCCAGGGCGTGCGCAATTACCAGCAACTGCGCGGCGCCGGCCTCGACTGGTTGGGCCAGGTGGAAATCGACCCGCAACGCATCGATGACTTGCCGCGCACCTTCTCCGGCGGCATGCAGCAGCGCCTGCAGATCGCCCGCAACCTCGTCTCCAGCCCACGCCTGGTGTTTATGGACGAGCCCACCGGCGGCCTGGACGTGTCGGTGCAAGCCCGCCTGCTAGACCTGCTGCGCGGCCTGGTGCGTGAGCTGGATCTGGCGGTGGTGATCGTCACCCACGACCTGGCCGTTGCACGCCTGCTGGCCGACCGCCTGATGGTGATGCGTCGCTCGCGGGTGGTGGAGACCGGGCTCACCGACCAGATCCTCGACGATCCACAGCACCCTTACTCTCAACTGCTGGTGTCTTCGGTATTGCAGCCATGATGAATGCCTTGATCGAGGTCCGTGACCTCTCGAAAACCTTCACCCTGCACCAGCAGAGCGGCGTGGTGCTCAACGTGCTGCGTGGGGTTGAGTTCAGTGTGCGGGGCGCCGAATGCCTGGTGCTGCACGGCCAGTCCGGCGCGGGTAAAAGCACCTTGCTGCGCACCTTGTACGGCAACTATCTGCCGGCGGGTGGCAGCATTCGTGTGCAACATGCCGGCGAGTGGCTGGAGTTGGTCGGCGCCGAACCCCGCGACATTCTCCAGGTGCGCCAACAGACTCTCGGTTACGTCAGCCAATTCCTGCGCGTGATCCCCCGTGTCGCCTGCCTGGATGTGGTGATGGAGCCGGCCCTGGCCCGTGGCTGGTCCAAGGCGAATGCGCAGTCGCGCGCCGAACACCTGCTGACCCGCCTGAACATCCCCCAGCGCCTCTGGCAACTGGCGCCCGGCACCTTCTCCGGTGGTGAGCAACAGCGCGTCAACATCGCTCGCGGCTTCATGGTCGATTGGCCGGTGATGTTGCTGGATGAACCCACTGCATCCCTGGACGACAACAACCGCCAGGTGGTGCTGGAACTGATGAACGAAGCCAAGGCCGGCGGTGCCGCGCTGATCGGCATCTTCCACGACCGCGCAGTTCGTGAAGCCGTCGCCGACCGCCATCTCGACATGACCCCAACGCCTGTTGCACCAGAGGAATACGCCCATGCCCGCTGAACAGATCCTCAGTAATGCCCAGATCGTCACGGCGGATCGCATGTTCCTGGGGGCCTTGGTACTGCGCGACGGCAAGATCGTCGACATCGCCGAAGGCCGCAGCCAGTTGCCCCAGGCCCAGGACCTGGGCGGTGATTACCTGCTGCCGGGCCTGGTGGAGTTGCACACCGACAACCTGGAAAAACACATGACCCCGCGTCCCGGCGTGGACTGGCCGTCGACTTCGGCGGTGCTCAGCCACGATGCACAGATCATCGCGGCCGGTATCACCACGGTCTTCGACGCGGTGTCCATCGGCGACGTGAACCCCAAGGGCAACCGCATGAAGAAGCTGCCGGCGATGCTCGACGCTATCGCCCAGGCGGAAGGCGCCGGCCTGACCCGCGCCGAGCACCACCTGCACCTGCGCTGCGAGTTGTGTCACCCGGACACCCTGAGTGTGTTCCGCGACCTGGTGGAAAACCCGCTGGTGCAACTGGTGTCGGTGATGGACCATTCGCCGGGCCAGCGCCAGTTCGTGCTCGAATCCAAGTACCGTGAGTACTACATGGGCAAGTACCACCTGAACGACGAAACCATGGACGCGTTCATCGTGCTGCAAAAGGCCAACTCGCTGGCGTACAGCGACCGCTACCGGGCGGCCATCGTCGAGCATTGCCTGGCGCGCGGCCTGTCGGTGGCCAGCCATGACGACGCAACCCTCGCGCATGTGCAAGAGTCGGCGCGCTACGGCATGACCATTGCCGAATTCCCCACCACCCTGGAAGCCGCGAAGGGCTGCCAGGCACTGAACATGAAAGTCTTGATGGGCGCGCCGAACGTGGTGCGCGGTGGGTCGCACTCGGGTAATGTGGCCGCCGCGGGCCTGGCAGCCGAGGGATTGCTGGATATACTTTCCAGCGACTACTACCCGGCCAGCCTGTTGCAGGCTGCGTTTGTGCTGGCCGACCAGCAGGACGGCGGCGACCTGTCGCGAGCGGTCAAGATGATCAGCCTGGCGCCCGCGCAAGCGGCCGGCCTCGAGGATCGCGGAGAAATTGCGATTGGCCTGCGCGCCGACCTGGTCCAGGCCCGCAGCCGCGAAGGGCTCCCGGTGGTGCAACAAGTATGGCGACAAGCGAAGAGGGTGTTTTGATGGCAGGCAGGTTGATCTATCTCATCGGGCCCTCCGGCTCGGGCAAGGACAGCCTGCTGGATGCCGCACGTCCCCGTCTGGCCGAGCGCGGTTGCCGCATCGTGCGCCGCGTCATCACCCGCTCGGCGGAAGCGGTGGGCGAGGCGGCGCAGGGAGTGAGCCCGGAGCAGTTTGCCGCGTTGCAGGCCGACGGCGCATTTGCCCTCAGCTGGCAGGCGAACGGCTTGTCCTACGGCATTCCCAGGGCGATCGACGACTGGCTGGCGGCGGGGGATGACGTGCTGGTCAACGGCTCCCGGGCGCACCTGGCCCAGACGCGTGAACGTTACCCCACGTCGTTGGTGTTACTGCTCACGGTCGATCAGGCTGTGTTGCGCCAACGCTTGATCGCACGCGGGCGCGAGGCGTTGGTGGACATCGAGGCGCGCCTGGCACGCAATGCGCGGTTCACGGCTGACTTGATCGCCGGTAACGGCGCGGGGTTGTTTGTACTGGACAACTCCGGGCCGCTGGCACATACGGTCGAACGCCTGCTGTGCTGCCTGGACCACGGGCACTCGGCATGCGCCTGACACTGCTGGGCACCGGCGACGCGCGGCAAGTCCCGGTGTATGGCTGCGAGTGTGCTGCGTGCGGGTTGGCGCGCAGCGATGCCACCTTGCGCCGGCGCCCGTGCAGCGCACTGATCGAATGCGGCGACCAGCGCTGGTTGATCGACAGCGGCCTGCCCGACCTCACCGAACGCTTCCCGCCGCGCAGTTTCAACGGGATTTTCCAGACCCACTATCACGCCGACCATGCCCAGGGCCTGCTGCACCTGCGCTGGGGGCAAGGGCTGGTGATTCCGGTACACGGGCCGGCGGATCCGGAGGGTTTGTCCGACCTCTACAAGCATCCGGGCATCCTGGATTTCAGCCAGCCATTCAGCGAATTCGAAACCCGCCAGTTTGGCGCACTGAGCGTCACGGCGTTGCCGTTGCAGCATTCCAAACCGACCCTCGGTTACCTGCTGGAAGGCGAGGGGCGGCGCATCGCCTACCTCACCGACACCGTCGGCCTGCCGCCGGCGACCCTGGCCTGGCTGCAACGCGACCCGCTGGACGTGCTGGTGCTGGATTGCTCCATGCCGCCGCAGCCGCAGGCACCGCGCAATCACAATGACCTGACGCTGGCGTTGCAGAGCATCGAGGACACTGGCGCGCAGGTGGGCGTACTGACCCACGTGGGGCATACGCTGGATGCGTGGTTGCTGGTGCACAGGTCGAGTCTGCCGCGTAATGTCACCGTGGGCAGGGATGGATGTGTGTTGTAGCCGATCCTGTTTTGCTTTGGCGCAGTCATCAGAACGTGTGGACGACGGTACGATTTAACGTGTAAGTGAGTTATCTGCGAAGGAACGGGATATGGCCAAGTTGTTAGAAGAGATTTGGCGTTTGTTTATTCCGTGATGGCTATTTAGTCAGGCCGTTTAGGCAGTAACAGCGTGCTTTTTCACGCAAAGAAAGAAGCACGCACCGTTAAGGGCTGTCGACATTGATACAGGGTGTTTGCACCGTGTTTGTTTCGCCTATGATGGTTTTTTTTTGAAAAATTTTCGCGTTGGTTAGTTATCTCTTTGTATGCGACTTTTTTCGGGTCGGCAAAAGGGCTTTGCCAGTGCTCGCCAAATGTTTGGGGGGCAGTGATTGATATGAAAGAGATATAGCTATTTATGAACACTGGAATACTGTCGAATAACACGCCGGCGCTCAGGGCTGTTCCTACCTTGCAGGGAAAACCCTCTTCTTTCTCGAACAACGACGCGCGACCACCTGTCAATGCGAAACCATCCCTTAGTACGGAGGATGCGGGCAAGCACATTGCGCGAGGAGGCTGGAATCACCGCGATCGCAATGGCGATGGAAGAATCGAGTTGTCCTTCACGATAGATGCGGGCTTCTCTGCAGGGCAGCAGGCTCGAATCCGCCAGGCACTACAAGCCTGGCAAGACGTCACAAATATCAGGTTCAAGGAAAATTCGACTCAGGTTGATGGAACAATAAATTTTATTAAAGACTCAACGTTAGCTGGCGGCGTCGCGCAATTCCCTAGCTATTACAGTGGTGATGTTTGGGCGAAAATAGGAACTAAAAACGTGAGTGACTCGCCCGGGCGGGGTAACCATTTCATGACAACCGTCATTCATGAGATTGGCCATGCCATCGGTCTTCAACACCCTGGTGACTATGACAGCCTTGAGGGAGGTTACGAGGGGAATGCACGCTATGCACAAGATACCAAAGCTCGAACCGTGATGAGTTATTGGAGGGAAACCCATCAGCCTGGTCATGATTTCAATGGGCGTTCAAGTGCCGGGCCACTCTTGGACGATATAGCTTCCGTACAGGGGAAATATGGTCGTAATCGCGATACACGTAATACGGATACCACTTACGGTTTCAATTCCAACACGCAACGTGAAGATCTTAGTCTTACCTCTTCCAGTGATGCGCCCCTCTTTTGCGTTTGGGATGGCGGTGGTAACGACACCCTGGATTTTTCTGGGTTTAAGCAGCGTCAGGTTATCAACCTGAACCCTGAAACATTTTCTGATGTCGGCGGATTAAAAGGGAACGTGTCGATTGCCAGCGGAGTGGTCGTTGAAAATGCAATAGGCGGCGCTGGCGACGATGATCTGACAGGTAATGACACTCACAACAGAATCAAGGGCGGTGGCGGTGCGGACATGTTGCGCGGCGGTGGTGGCTCGGATGTGTTTGTTTTCGATAGCCTGAGCGAGTCGACACTTTTGAGGCCGGACGAAATACTGGATTTTGAAAGTGGAACAGACAAGATTGATGTTTCGGGTGTGCTCAAAGCTGCCAGGGTTTCCAACGTTAAGGTGGTGGAGCTGTTCACCGGCTCGGCGGGAGAGGTGGTTCTGGGCTACGACCATCGAACCGGACAGGCAAGCCTGAGTCTCGACCTGACCGGTAACGCCAAAGCGGACGTTTTCATTAAAGCCAAGGGGCTTATCCAACCTGCCGATCTTGTCACGGGTAAAAGCCTGGATCCTGTGGTTCCGAGACCTGATCCGACGCCGGGCAATTCGGACACCGTCTACGGCTTCAATTCCAACACGGGCAATCCTGCCGTCAGCCTGAGTCCTTTCAGCAGATCGCCAAGGTTTACAATCCAGGATCCTGGCGGCAATGACACACTGGACTTCTCCGGTTTCAAGCAAAACCAGCGTATTGATCTACGGGCGGGGGCAGCGTCCAGTGTGGGCGATTTGTTCAACAATGTTGTAATAGCAAAAGGTGTTGTTATAGAAAATGCCGTCGGTGGCTCTGGGAATGATCTGGTGATTGGCAACCTTGCGGACAATGTACTCAAAGGCGGCGCAGGCGCAGATATTTTTTGGGGAGTGGGCGGTGCTAATACGTACGCCTACGGCAAGGCGAGTGACTCGACTTCCCTCCAGGCTGATCTGATCATGGACTTTGTCAGTGGCAGGGACAAAATCGACCTGAGCGCAATCAAGCGAGAGGCGAATGGACAGTTACAACTCGTCGGCTCCTACACGGGTCGTATCGGCGATACAGTCTTGAAGTTCAACCGACAGACCGGTCGATACTTCGTTGGCGTGGACCTGACGGGGAATCGCCAAACGGATTTCCTGGTCAAGAGTCACCACCTCATCAAACCTGAAGATGTGATTGGGCTGGTCTCTTGAATTAAAGACATAGAATCTGGCCACTCTGTACCCCTTGCATTGTTCGATGTAATGCATGGGGTTGCCAGAGAATCGCATGCCTAGCTCTTCAATAACCCTTCCACATACTCCACGAACGCCCGCGCTTTCGCACTCGCCATGCGTCCGGTGGGGAACACCGCCCATAGGGCCCTGGGCGGCAACTTCCAGTCGGTCAGCACGGTCTTGACCTCGCCACTGGCCAGCTCCGGGGCGAACATCCAGGTGGATGACAGGGTCAGTCCCATATGGCTGAGCACGCCTGCGCGGACACCTTCGGCTGCGGTGACGCGCAGGCGACCGTGAGCGACGATGGGGTGGTGCGTGTCGCCCTGGGTGAAGCTCCAGTGCGAGCCTTCGCCACGGGTGTAGATGATCGCCTGGTGTTGCAGCAAATCCGCCGGGGTGGCGGGTTCGCCGAAGCGTTCGAAGTAGGTCGGGGTAGCGAGGATCACGCAAGGCGATTCACCGATCTTGCGCGCGGTGAGGCTGGAGTCATTCAGGTTGCCCATGCGCAGGCCAACGTCGATACCGTCTTCCACCAGGTTGAGGTTCCGGTCATCCAGCACCACCTCGATGTTCACATTCGGGTACTGCTCCAGGAACGGTCCCAGGCGAGGAATGATATGCATGCGGGCGAAGGTCACCGCCGCGCTGATACGCAGGTTGCCCGACAGCCCGGCACCAGCGCCACGGGCGGCCTCGTCTGCCTCGTTGGCCTCATCGATGGCACGCCTGGCTTTATCAAAAAATGCCAGGCCCGCTTCGGTCGGCGTCAGGCCCCGGGTCGAGCGCAACAGCAACCGCACTGCCAGGCGCGCTTCCAACTGCGCGATGCTTTTGGAGACGGCGGGTTGGCCGATACCCAAGCGCTTGGCGGCCGCCGAGAACGAGCCGGTTTCGACAACGTGGACGAAGGTTTCCATGGCGCTAAGGCGGTCCATCGGTTGTCCTTGGGTTAGCGGGTGAGGGCGTCGAGCATCGCTGACGGTTCTGGGCGTTGAGTGTAATCCGGGTTGACCTCGGCGTAACGGATCACGCTGTCCTGGCCGATCACATAGCGGGCGGGCATGGGCAGGGTCCAGGCCGGGTCATCGTTGATCAACGGCAGGTTGTTGCCCAGTGCCTTGTACAATTGGACCAGGTAATCCGGCAGTTCAAAGCGCAAGCCAAACGCATCGGCGACGTCGCTGTGGGTGTCGCTGAGGATCGGGAATTGCAGGCCGGTAAGGCGTGTGGACTTGCGACTGTTGGCGGCGGTCTGCGGTGACAGTGCCAGCAGGTGGGCGCCGGCGGCTTCAAGCGCAGGCAGAAAGGCTTGCAGCGCCTGCAGTTCCAGATTGCAGTACGGGCACCATGCGCCTCGGTAGAAGGTCAGCACCAGTGGGCCTTTTGCCAACAACTCGGCCGAGGAAACCAGCGTGCCGTCGGCGTCCTTGAGGCTGAACAGCGGCGCCTTGTCGCCCAGCTTCAGCGCACGTTGCGCCGCGCCGGAAGCAATCAGCTCGGCAGTGGCGCGTTCCATGATCGGATGAATATGCGCCGGGGCGTTGTAAGGCGGCTTGCCGGCCTTGAAGTCGGCGCGCAAGGCATCGAGCGTGGCTTGAAGTGTCATGGTGGTATTCCCTCGGGTGATCAGCCGGGCTGGCTGGAGGGGATGATGGGCGCGCCGGTGAGGGGCTGGAAGCGGGGTGGGGGGCATAGGATTTATGCGTGGTTGGAATGGGCACAACCGAGAAGGTCAATGTGCCCTTGCCCGGTTATGTCATCCAGCGCAGCGACCGGTATGTGCGCGAGCACAAGGTCAAGCGCCGCTCCTCATTTCTGGCGGACGCGGCGTTGCAGACGTGGGGGCGTTTCTGAGCCGAACCCTGTGGGAGCTAGGCTATGACTGCGGCACCCCGGCGCGATGCGCTCAAGAACCGCAGCAGTGCCAGCAATGGGAAGGCACTGCCCACCAGCATCACCCCCAGCCAGCCACCGTGTTCATACACGCTGCTGGCAATCGCCGAACCGAAGGCGCCGCCGATGAAGATGCTGGTCATGTACAGCGCGTTCAGGCGGCTGCGGCTGTTGGCGTCGAGGGCGTAGATGGCACGCTGGCCCAACACCATGTTCATCTGTACGCAGAAGTCGAGGACCACGCCTGTCACGGCCAGGCCGATCACGCTGTACAGCGGGTGCACGAAGGCTGGCAGGAAGCTCAGCGCGGCGAACAGCATCGCCAGCAGTGAAGCGCGGTGGGTGTGGCCGGCATCGGCCAGGCGCCCGGCGATAGGCGCGGCGATGGCTCCCAGTGCGCCGACCAGGGCGAACAGCGCGATTTCGCTCTGGCTCAGGCCGTGGTTGCGCGCCAGTTCCAGCGGCGCGGCGGTCCAGAACAGGCTGAAGGTGGCGAACATGCAGCCTTGGTAGAACGCTCGTTGGCGCAAGACCGGTTGCTTGCGCAGCAAGGTGCCCAGTGAGCCCAGCAGTTGCCCATAGCTGGCGGAGTGATCCGGCTGACGCTTGGGAATGGTCAGCATCAATACCACGCTGATAAACGCCATCAACGCCGCCGCCGCCATGAACATCGCGCGCCAGCCGAAGTGGTCCGCCATCACGCTGGACACCGGCCGCGCCAGCAGGATGCCCAGCAACAGGCCGCCCATGATGCTGCCGACCACGCGGCCACGGGACTCGGCGGGCGCCAGGTGCGCGGCCAGCGGAATCAGGATCTGCACCGACACCGAGCTGAAGCCGATCAGCAACGACACCAGCAGGAACAGGTTCGGCTGCTCGGTAAACGCTGCACCCAGCAGGCTGGCGATAGCGAGTACGGTGGTGGCAATCATCAGCTTGCGGTTTTCCAGCAGGTCGCCCAGAGGCACCAGGAAAAACAGGCCCAGGGCGTAGCCGATTTGCGTCAACGAGACGATCAGGCTTGCCATCGCTGGCGTCAGCCCAATGTCCGGCGCGATCAGCTCGATGATCGGTTGCGCATAGTAGATGTTGGCAACGATGGCGCCGCAGCAAAACGCAAACAGCATCACCATGCTCCGGGTCATGGTGCTTGTAGCGTGGGAAGTAGCGTTCATGGTGTTCTCATAAAAGCGAAGGAAAGTGGGGCGAGCCTAAAGACAACACCGTAGCCCGGGTAGGCCGCTGGCAGTGATAACACTCATGCCCGGTAATGATGAGTGAATCGTTAACTTTCTGCGCGAGGGGTGATGATACATTCAGACACAACTGCCGAAACAGGAAATTGATCGTCATGAAAATCACGTTGAACAAGATGCTCCTGGCTTCCACCCTTGCCGCCGCCATGGCGGTGGGCCTGGCCCAGGCTGCCGACGCCCCGCGCGTGGGCGTACGCGGCGCTATCACGGCGATGGAGGGCGATGCGATGCACGTCAAGGTCAACAGTGGCGAAGACGTCATCGTGCACCTGAACCCGGACACCCAGGTACGCGCGGTCACCCTCGCCAAGATCGACGAGATCAAGCCGGGCAGTTACATCGGCTCCGCCGCCATGCCCAACGCCGACGGCAGCCTGACGGCGCTTGAAGTGCACGTGTTCCCTCCGGCCATGGCCGGCACGGGCGACGGGCATCGCGCGTTTGACTTGAAAGAAGGCAGCAGCATGACCAACGGCACGGTAGGCGACCTGGTGGTCAGCAACGGGCGCACGTTGACGGTGAAATACAAAGGTGGCGAACAGAAGATCGTGGTGCCGGAGGACGTGCCGATCGTCAACCTGGAGCCGGGCGATCGCAGCTTGCTCAAGCCGGGGGTGAAGGTGGTGATGTTTGCGGCGAAGGGGGCGGACGGGACGATTACCGCGCAGGCGATCTCGGCCGGGAAGGATGGCGTGACCCCTCCGATGTAGTCGCCGGACAAAAAAATGTGGGAGCTGGCTTGCCTGCTCCCACACTGACCGCGTTTGTTCCCTTACTGACCGGAATAGATCTGGTCGAAAACACCGCCATCGTTGAAGTGCGTCTTCTGCACCGTGCGCCAGTCACCAAAGGTCTTCTCTACCGAGAGGAAGTCGACTTTCGGGAAGCGGTCGGTGTATTTGGCCAGCACGTTCGGGTCACGTGGACGCAGGTAGTTGTTGGCGGCGATTTCCTGGCCTTGCGGCGACCACAGGTACTTCAGGTAGTCTTCGGCAGCCACGCGGGTACCTTTCTTCTCGACCACTTTGTCGACGACCGACACGGGCGGCTCGGCTTCCGCGGAGACGCTTGGGTAGATCACCTCGAACTGATCACGGCCGAACTCACGGGCGATCATCTCTGCTTCGTTCTCGAAGGTCACCAGCACGTCGCCGATCTGGTTGGTCATGAAGGTCGTGGTGGCGGCGCGGCCACCGGTATCGAGCACCGGTGCTTGCTTGAACAGCTTGCCGACAAAGGTCTTGGCCTTTTCTTCATCACCGCCGTTCTTCAGCACATAACCCCAGGCCGACAAGTAGGTGTAGCGGCCGTTACCCGAGGTTTTCGGGTTGGGCACGATCACCTGCACGCCATCCTTGAGCAGGTCCGGCCAGTCCTTCAGCGCTTTCGGGTTGCCTTTGCGCACGATAAACACAGTGGCGGAGGTGAACGGCGCGCTGTTGTTCGGCAGACGGGTGACCCAGTTGTCCGGCACCAGTTTGCCGTTGTCGACCAGGGCGTTGATGTCTGTGGCCATGTTCATGGTAATCACGTCAGCCGGCAGGCCATCGATCACCGAGCGTGCTTGCTTGCTGGAGCCGCCGAAGGACATCTGCAAGGTCAGCTTGTCGTTCGGGTGCTCGGCTTCCCAATGTTTCTGGAAGGCGGCGTTATAGTCCTTGTAGAAGTCGCGCATCACGTCGTAGGAGACGTTGAGCAGTGTGACGGGGGCCGCCTGGACGGCGCCCGCCAGAGCAAGGCCGGCGGCCAGGAGAGAGGCGCTAACGAATTTTTTCACTGCTCATTCCTTGTTGTTCGAGAGGGTTGTCGATTGAGTGAGGGCATTTTGCCAGCGACTATAGCTGGCAGCGCATAGACGTTTAAAGATTAAAACGCACTTTGCTTATTCCATTTTCTTGAACAGTGCATTGCCGCAGCGCGAACAGAAGGCCGCGTTCGGCTCATGGCTGTTTTTCTTGCACACCGGGCAGTCGGCTTGCAGTTGTTCACCGCGCATCGCACTGGCCAGTTCGGCGGTGAAAATACCGGTGGGTACGGCGATGATCGAGTAACCCGTGATCATCACCAACGACGAAATCACCTGGCCCAGCGGCGTCTTGGGCACGATGTCGCCAAAGCCCACGGTGGTCAGGGTCACGATAGCCCAGTAGATGCCCTTGGGGATGCTGGTAAAGCCATGCTCGGGGCCTTCGATCACGTACATCAAGGTGCCGAACACCGTCACCAGGGTGCACACGCTGACCAGGAACACCACGATCTTCTGCTTGCTGCCGCGCAGCGCCGCCATCAGGTAGTTGGCCTGCTTGAGGTACGGGCTGAGCTTGAGCACCCGGAAAATTCGCAACATCCGGATGATGCGGATGATCAGCAGGTACTGGGCGTCGCTGTAGTACAGGGCGAGGATGCCGGGCACGATGGCGAGCAAATCCACCAACCCATAAAAACTGAAGGCATAGCGCAATGGCTTGGGCGAGCAATACAGGCGCAGGCCGTACTCGATCAAGAAGATCAGCGTGAAGCCCCACTCGATATAGGCCAGCACATCGGCGTAGTTCTGGTGTATCTGGTCGATGCTGTCGAGCATCACGATCACCAGGCTGGCGAGGATGATCAGCAGCAGGATGCCGTCGAAGCGCCGCCCGGCGACCGTATCGCTTTGAAAAACCATGACGTAGAGCCGCTGGCGCCAGTCGTTGTTGCTGTCCATAAATCCCGCCTGAATCGAATATCGAGCAAGCCTAGGGGGATTCGAAGGGCCTGTCCATGCGGGGTTTGCGCAGCACGCGAGCACCTGCGCGCACCAGCCAGCAGGCGAGGATGAACGGCGCGGTCAACGCTGGCAGATGCAGGGCGGCAAAGCCCGGCGTGAGGGTGACCGCCAGCAGGATGCCGAGCAGCGGCAGCCAGGGTTGCCGGCGCACCTGGCTCAGGGCCAGTGCGGCCAAGGCCGGGTTATAGCTGTGCAGGCCGAGCAGGGCGCCGGCGGGTTCCTCCAGCCACAGCGCAATCAATACGCCGGCACTGGCGCCGATCAAGGCCCATACGGCGGCGCGGCGGTTGGCCAGCCACAGGCCCAGCGCAATCAGGGCACCGGCTAACGGCTGGTCCAGCAGCATGATTTGCGCCAGGCCAGTGAACGGGGCGGTGAGCATGGCCACGGTATCGGGTTCGCTCAGGCTAAAGGTGCTTTCAGGCACCGTGCCTATCAGCAACCAACCGAGAAACACAAACGGCGCGGTATACGCTGGCAAGTCATCGGGCTGGCTGGCGTGCTTCAACCATTGCCGCGTGAGGATCGCGCTCAAGCCGCCGCACGCCAGGATCAGCGGCGGCAGCAAGGCCGACCAGGCGAAATGCTGGCTGATCAACACGCCCAGCAGCACGCCGTTGTAGCTGTACAGGCCGGCTTGGCGCTCGGCTTTCGGGTAACCCCGGCGCTGGGCCGTGAGCAAGCCCGCCACGCCACCGAGCAGCGCACCGCCGAGCAAGGTCGGCGCGCCTACCAGGATGGCCAGCAGGCACAGCAGGCCACACAGTGGCTGGCGTTGCAGGAAGATCTGGCTGAAGCCATTGAGCAAGGCTTCGGCCCAGTCGGGGCAGGTTGGGTTGTGCATGTGGGGTCATTCAGTCAGACCGAGTTGCCCTTATCGCAGGCAAGCCAGCTCCCACAGTTGACCGAATTTTCATGTCGAACATCGATCAAATGTGGGAGCGGGCTTGCCCGCGATGAGGCCCTTACAGACGCTAAATCAACGTCTCGATACGCAGTGAGTTCGTAGACCCCGGCTGCCCGAACGGCACCCCCGCCGTAATCACCAACGTATCCCCGCGCTCCGCCATGCCCTGCGCCTGCGCAATCTCCAGCGCCGTGGAACACACCTCGTCCACCTGGCGCAGGCGGTCATTGACCACCGAATGCACCCCCCACGCCACGCTCAAGCGCCGCGCCGTGGACAGGTTCGGCGTGAGGTTGAGGATCGGCGCCACCGGCCGTTCCCGCGCCGCGCGCAGGCTGGAGCTGCCGGACTCGCTGTAGTTGACCAGCACCGCCACCGGCAGAATGCTGCTGATGCGGCGGATCGCGCAGCTGATGGCGTCCGACACCGTGGCATCCGCCTTGGGCCGACTGACATCCAACTGGGCCTGGTAGTCCGGACCGTTTTCCACCTGGCGGATGATTTTGCTCATCATCTGCACGGCTTCCAGGGGGTATTCGCCGGACGCGGTTTCCGCCGACAGCATCACCGCGTCCGCGCCTTCGGCCACGGCATTGGCGACGTCCGTCACCTCGGCACGGGTTGGCGCCGGGGAGAAGCGCATCGACTCCAGCATCTGCGTGGCCACCACCACCGGTTTACCCAACTGGCGGCAGGCGCTGATGATGTCCTTCTGGATCTGCGGCACGCTCTCGGCCGGCACTTCCACGCCCAGGTCGCCCCTGGCCACCATGATCGCGTCGCTCAGTTCGGCGATTTCCTGCAGGCGCTGCACGGCCGAGGGCTTTTCGATCTTGGCCATCAGGAAGGCCTGGTCGCCGATCAGCTCGCGGGCTTCGCGGATGTCTTCCGGACGCTGCACGAACGACAGCGCCACCCAGTCCACGCCCAGTTCCAGGCCAAAGCTCAGGTCGCGCCGGTCCTTGGCGGTCAGTGGGCTCAGTTCCAGCAGGGCTTGGGGGACGTTGACGCCTTTGCGGTCAGACAGTTCGCCGCCATTGAGCACCGTGGTGTCGATGGCATCAGCGTGTTTGGTGATGACCCGCAGCCGCAGTTTGCCGTCGTCCAGCAGCAGGTCCATGCCGGGTTCCAGTGCTTTGAGGATTTCCGGGTGGGGCAGGTTGACCCGGCGCTGGTCGCCGGGAGTCGGGTCCAGGTCCAGGCGCAGGGCCTGGCCGCGCACCAGTTGCACCTTGCCCTCGGCAAAACGCCCGACCCGCAGCTTCGGCCCTTGCAGGTCCATGAGGATGCCCAGCGGGTAATTCAACTGGCGCTCCACCTGGCGAATCCATTGGTAGCGCTGGGCGTGGTCGGCGTGGTCGCCATGGCTGAAATTGAGCCGGAAGATATTCACCCCGGCTTCCACCAGTTCGCGGATGTCGTCGATACCGTGGGTGGCCGGGCCCAGGGTGGCGAGGATTTTGACCTTCTTGTCAGGCGTCATGTTTGGCAGTCTCAAGGATCAGGATGGCGCGGAAGTCGTTGACGTTGGTGCGCGTCGGCTCGGTGACGATCAACCCGTCGAGGGCGGCGAAGTAGCCGTAGCCGTTGTTGTTATCCAACTCGTCGCTGGCTGATAGGCCGAGGGCTTCGGCGCGGCGGTAGCTGCACGGGGTCATGAGGGCGCCGGCGTTGTCTTCCGAACCGTCGATGCCATCGGTGTCACCGGCCAGGGCATAGACGCCGGGCAGGCCCTTGAGGCTGTCGGTGAGGCTCAGCAGGAATTCCGCATTGCGCCCGCCACGGCCATTGCCGCGCACGGTCACGGTGGTTTCGCCACCGGAGAGGATCACGCAGGGTGCCGCCAATGGCTGGCCATGCTGCACGATCTGCCGGGCGATGCCGGCGTGCACCTTGGCCACGTCCCGCGCTTCGCCTTCGAGGTCGCCGAGGATCAACGGGCTGAACCCGGCCTGGCGTACTTTGACCGCCACCGCTTCGAGGGATTGCTGCGGGCGGGCGATCAATTGGAAGTGGCTGCGGGCAAGCACCGGGTCGCCGGGCTTGACGGTTTCCGAGGCCGGGTTCTGCAACCAGCTGCGCACTGAAGCGGGGGCCTCGATGTTGTAGCGCTTGAGGATCGCCAGCGCCTGTTGCGAGGTGCTCGGGTCGCCGACGGTGGGGCCGGAGGCGATCACCGTGGCCTGGTCGCCCGGCACATCGGAAATCGCATAGGTGTACACCGTGGCCGGCCAGGCCGCTTTAGCCAGGCGGCCGCCCTTGATGGCCGAGAGGTGCTTGCGCACGCAATTCATCTCGCCAATGGTGGCGCCGGACTTGAGCAGGGCTTTGTTGATGGCCTGTTTGTCGGCCAGGGTGATGCCTTCGGCGGGCAGCGCCAGCAGGGCCGAGCCGCCGCCGGACAGCAGGAAGATCACACGGTCGTCTTCGCTGAGGTTGCTGATCAATGCCAGCACGCGCTGGGCCACCGCCAGGCCGGCGGCGTCGGGCACGGGGTGGGCGGCTTCGACCACTTCGATTTTCTGGCACGGCGCGCCGTGACCGTAGCGGGTCACCACCAGGCCGGTGACGTCGCCCTGCCAGCAGTTCTCCACGACCAGGGCCATGGCCGCAGCGGCCTTGCCGGCGCCGATCACGATCACACGGCCGCTGCGGTCGGCGGGCAGGTAGGGTTCGAGGACTTGCCGAGGGTGGGCGGCGTCGATGGCTGTGGCAAACAGCTCGCGAAGCAGGTGTTGCGGATCGACCGACATAAGCGGGCTCCCGGGGGGATTCTTGTTATTAGGGGTGAGGCTTGGAATGGAGATCAAAGGTGGGAGCTGGCTTGCCTGCGATAGCCGTGTGTCAGGCAGCAGATCTCTAGCTGAAAGACCGCTATCGCAGGCAAGCCAGCTCCCACACTGGGTTGCCTTTCAAGTGAGGCTTACTTATCGCGAATCGAAAAATTCGCCATATGCTCCAGCCCCTTGATCAGCGCCGAATGGTCCCAGTTGCCGCCACCTAGTGCGGTGCATGTGCTGAACACCTGCTGGGTGCCGGCGGTGTTCGGCAGGTTGATCCCCAGCTCCTTGGCGCCGGCCAGGGCCAGGTTGAGGTCCTTCTGGTGCAGGTTGATACGGAAGCCCGGATCAAAGGTGCCCTTGATCATGCGCTCGCCATGCACTTCGAGGATTTTCGACGAAGCGAACCCACCCATCAGCGCTTCACGCACCTTGGCCGGGTCGGCGCCGTTCTTGGAGGCGAACAGCAGCGCTTCGGCCACTGCCTGGATGTTCAGCGCGACGATGATCTGGTTGGCGACCTTGGCGGTCTGGCCATCACCATTGCCGCCCACCAGGGTGATGTTCTTGCCCATGGCCTGGAACAGCGGCAGCGCGCGTTCAAAGGTGTGCGGCTCACCACCGATCATGATGCTCAGGGTGCCGGCCTTGGCGCCGACCTCACCACCGGACACGGGGGCATCCAGGTACTGTGCGCCGGTCTCGTTGATCTTCGCCGCGAACGCCTTGGTGGCGGTGGGGGAGATCGAGCTCATGTCGATCACCACCTTGTTCGGTGACAGGCCAGCAGCTACGCCGTCTTTGCGGAACAGCACGTCATCGACCTGCGGGGTGTCGGGCACCATCACGATGATGAACTCGGCTTCCTGCGCCACTTGCTGCGGGTTGGCCAGGGCCACGGCACCGGCGTCGATCAGTGCTTGCGGGGCCTTGCCGTGGTGCTCGGAGAGGAACAGTTGGTGACCTGCTTTCTGCAGGTTCGCGGCCATGGGTTGGCCCATGATGCCAGTGCCGATGAATCCGATTTTAGCCATGATCAATTCCTCTTTTTATTCGATGGGCAGACCTGACTTGGTCTGCCAAACACAGGAGGTCTAAATGTGGGAGCGGGCTTGCTCGCTAAGGTCTTTCATTCAACATAGGCGTCGACTGATACACCGCTTTTCGCGAGCAAGCCCGCTCCCACATGGGGATTGTGTTGTCTCAGTTAGATGGCGTTATGGGTTTTGAGCCAGCCCAGACCCGCTTCGGTGGTGGTCAACGGCTTGTACTCGCAGCCGACCCACCCCTGGTAACCGATGCGGTCCAGGTGTTCGAACAGGAAGCGGTAGTTGATCTCGCCGGTGCCCGGCTCGTTACGGCCCGGGTTATCCGCCAGTTGGATGTGGTTGATCTCGCCCAGATGCGCGGCCATGGTGCGGGCCAGGTCGCCCTCCATGATTTGCATGTGATAGATGTCGTATTGCAGGAACAGATTGTCACTGCCCACCTGTTCGCGAATCGACAGGGCTTGCGCCGTGTTATTGAGGTAGAAGCCTGGAATGTCGCGGGTATTGATCGCTTCCATCACCAACTTGATGCCCGCCGCCTGCAGCTTGTCGGCGGCGTACTTGAGGTTGGCGACGAACGTTTTTTCCAGGGTCTCGTCATCGACACCTTGGGGGCGAATACCTGCCAGGCAGTTGATCTGGGTGTTGCCCAGCACGTGTGCATAGGCGATCGCGAGCTTGACCCCGGCACGGAATTCCTCGACCCGGTCCGGGTGACACGCCAGGCCGCGTTCGCCCTTGGCCCAGTCACCGGCCGGCAGGTTGAACAGCACCTGGGTCAGGCCATGGGCGTCAAGTTGTGCCTTGATTTCGGCAGAGCTGAATTCATACGGGAACAAGTACTCGACCCCTTCGAAGCCAGCATCGGCGGCCGCTTTGAAGCGTGCAAGGAAGTCCTGTTCGGTAAACAGCATGGACAGGTTGGCGGCGAAGCGCGGCATAGGGTTCTCCTTAATCGAGCAGGGAAATGGCAGTCGGCGCATCGTTGCCGACCAGTGCCAGATCTTCGAATTCATTGACGGCGTTGATCTCGGTGCCCATGGAAATGTTGGTCACGCGTTCCAGAATAATCTCAACGATCACCGGAACCTTGAATTCTTCGATCATTTCCTCGGCACGGCGCAGTGCTGGCGCGATCTGGCTTGGCTCGAACACGCGCAGGGCCTTGCAACCCAGGCCTTCGGCGACGGCGACGTGGTCCACACCATAGCCGTTGAGTTCCGGGGCGTTGAGGTTGTCGAAGGACAGCTGCACGCAGTAATCCATTTCAAACCCGCGCTGGGCCTGGCGGATCAGACCCAGGTAGGAGTTGTTCACCACCACGTGGATGTACGGCAGCTTGAACTGCGCGCCCACGGCCAACTCTTCGATCATGAACTGGAAGTCATAGTCGCCCGACAGTGCGACCACCTTGCGGCTCGGGTCGGCCTTGACCACGCCGAGGGCGGCGGGGATGGTCCAGCCCAGTGGGCCGGCCTGGCCACAGTTGATCCAGTGGCGCGGCTTGTACACATGCAGGAATTGCGCACCGGCGATCTGCGACAGGCCGATGGTGCTGACGTAGCAGGTGTCTTTGCCGAACACCTGGTTCATTTCTTCGTAAACGCGCTGTGGCTTGACCGGCACATTGTCGAAGTGGGTCTTGCGGTGCAGCGTAGCCTTGCGTTGCTGGCAGTCGTTGAGCCAGGCACTGCGGTCCTTGAGCTTGCCGGCGGCTTTCCACTCGCGGGCCACTTCGATAAACATGGTCAGTGCGGAACCGGCGTCGGAAACGATGCCCAGGTCCGGCGTGAAGACGCGGCCAATCTGCGTTGGCTCGATGTCGACGTGAATGAACTTACGGCCCTCGGTGTAGACCTCGACTGAACCGGTGTGACGGTTGGCCCAGCGGTTACCGATGCCCAGCACCACGTCCGACTTGAGCAGCGTCGCGTTGCCATAACGGTGGGAGGTTTGCAGGCCGACCATGCCCACCATCTGTGGGTGATCGTCCGGAATGGTGCCCCAGCCCATCAGGGTCGGGATCACCGGGATACCGGTGAGTTCGGCGAATTCAACCAGCAGCTCGCTGGCGTCGGCATTGATCACGCCGCCACCGCTCACCAACAGCGGGCGTTCGGCCTGGTCCAGCAGGGCCAGGGCTTTCTCCACCTGCACGCGGGTTGCCAATGGCTTGGCCAGGGGCAATGGCTGATAGGCGTCGATGTCGAATTCGATCTCGGCCATCTGCACGTCAAATGGCAGGTCGATCAGTACCGGGCCGGGGCGGCCGGAGCGCATTTCGTAAAAGGCTTTCTGGAAGGCATACGGCACTTGGCCGGGTTCGAGGACGGTGGTCGCCCACTTGGTCACCGGCTTGACGATGCTGGTGATGTCCACGGCCTGGAAATCTTCCTTGTGCATACGGGCGCGGGGTGCCTGGCCGGTAATGCACAGGATCGGGATCGAGTCGGCCGAGGCGCTGTACAGGCCGGTGACCATGTCGGTACCCGCCGGGCCCGAAGTGCCGATGCACACGCCGATATTGCCCGCCTTGGTGCGGGTGTAACCCTCGGCCATATGGGAGGCGCCTTCAACGTGGCGAGCAAGGACGTGATCGATGCCACCCACCTTCTGCAAGGCCGAGTACAGCGGGTTGATCGCGGCGCCTGGGATACCGAAGGCGGTGTCCACGCCTTCACGGCGCATCACCAGGACGGCGGCTTCGATTGCTCTCATTTTGCTCATGGTTTTGGTGCCTCTTGCGTTTTGTAATTGTATACAAGTGGTGTCTGGTCAAAGTGTATTCACGGCGGGCGGCACAGGTCAATGCATTTTATAAACTGGCCTTTGCGTTCGTCGGAACTGCTTTTTTCGACGTATGGAGCCTTTGTGCGAAAATATTGTATACAAAAATAAAAGTCATTGTGTTCTATTTGTTTGATCGAGCATCTGATCATCCAGACCTCCACCGCATTCCCAATAACAAAAGAAGGACGGCACCATGAGCGCTTTAACCTTGAAACTCGCCACCCAACTGGCCAGCCAGGCCCTCACCGCAGGGCGCACCATTTCGGCGGCGCCGCTGACCATTGCGGTGCTCGACAGCGGCGGTCACCTGATCACCCTGCAACGCGAAGACGGCGCCAGCCTGCTGCGTCCGCAGATCGCCATTGGCAAGGCCTGGGGCGCGATTGCCTTGGGCAAGGGCTCACGCCTGCTGGCGCTGGACGCGCAGCAACGCCCGGCGTTTATCGCTGCGCTGAATAGCCTGGGGCAGGGCAGTGTGGTGCCGGCACCGGGTGGGGTGTTGATTCGGAGTCAGGAGGGGGCTGTGCTGGGGGCGATCGGGATCAGCGGGGACACGTCGGATATTGATGAGCAGTGCGCGATCACGGCGATCGAGGGGGTGGGGTTGATGGCGGATGCGGGGGTGTCAGCCTGATTTTTTGCTGATTGGTCTGGCCCCTTCGCGAGCAAGCCCGCTCCCACATTGGTTTCGCGGTGTTCATACAGGCTGTGTCTGCGCGGATCAAGTGTGGGAACTGGCTTGCCTGCGATACCGCACCACGTCCCTCAGTCCGGCTCACACCCCTTGAGCACCAACCGAATGATCGTCTGCGCCGCGGCCTCGTAGTCCGCTTCATCCAACTTGGCCTTGCCGGTCACCGCCGAGATCTGCCAGTCGAAGTCCGCATACGTCTGCGTGGCCGCCCAGATGCTGAACATCAAGTGATTGGGGTCGATCGTCGCGATCAGGCCGCGGTCTACCCAGTCCTGGATACACGCGATGTTGTGCTTGGCCTGGGCGTTAAGCTGCTCGACCTGATCAGCGCTCAAGTGCGGGGCGCCGTGCATGATTTCGCTGGCGAAGACCTTGGAGGCAAAAGGCAGGTCGCGGGAGATGCGGATTTTAGAGCGGATGTAGTTGCTCAGTACTTCCTTGGGCGCGCCTTGCGGGTTGAATGGCGTGGATGCGGCCAGGATCGGCTCGATAATGCTCTCGAGCACCTCACGGTAGAGGTTGTCCTTGGATTTGAAGTAGTAGTAGACGTTAGGCTTGGGCAGCCCGGCCTTGGCGGCGATGTCGCTGGTTTTGGTCGCGGCGAAGCCCTTGTCGGCAAACTCCTCGCTGGCCGCCCGCAGGATCTTTTCTTTGTTGCGCTCGCGAATGGTGCTCATAAACCAGGGGTTTCCTTGCCAGTACAGGCGGTTGCGCATGGTAGCACCGGCCATCCGCGAGCCTCAACAATGTGCCCGCAAAGCTTTGCGCCGCGCTATGCTCCGCCCATCTCTCTCTAATGGAAGCCCGATTCATGGCAGGAAGCAGCTTGTTGGTGTTGATCGACGATATCGCCGCAGTACTCGATGACGTAGCGCTGATGACAAAAATGGCGGCGAAGAAGACCGCTGGCGTGCTCGGTGATGACCTGGCGCTCAATGCCCAACAGGTCTCTGGCGTTCGCGCGGAGCGGGAACTTCCTGTGGTGTGGGCGGTGGCGAAGGGTTCGTTCGTCAACAAACTGATCCTGGTGCCGGCCGCCTTGCTGATCAGCGCCTTTGCGCCATGGGCGGTGACCCCTTTGCTGATGCTCGGCGGCGCGTACTTGTGTTTCGAAGGTTTCGAGAAGCTCGCGCATAAATTCCTTCACAGCAAGGCCGAGGACCACGCTGAACACGCGCAGTTGGTCGAGGCCGTAGCCAACCCGGCAACCGACCTGGTGGCCTTTGAGAAGGACAAGATCAAAGGCGCCATCCGCACCGACTTCATCCTTTCCGCCGAAATCATCGCGATCACCCTCGGCACCGTGGCCGACGCGCCGTTGATGCAGCAAGTGATCGTGCTGTCCGGCATTGCCATCGTCATGACCATCGGTGTCTACGGGCTGGTGGCTGGCATCGTCAAGCTGGATGACCTGGGCCTGTGGCTGACCCAGAAGCCTGGCCAGGCGGCGCGTAGTATCGGCGGCGCCATCCTGCGTGCGGCGCCCTACATGATGAAGAGCCTGTCGGTGATCGGGACGGCGGCGATGTTCCTGGTGGGCGGTGGGATCCTCACCCATGGCGTGCCGGTGGTGCATCACTGGATCGAGACGGTCAGTCAGGGCGCGGGCGGGGTGGCGTGGCTGGTGCCGACGTTACTGAATGGGGTGGCGGGGATTATTGCCGGTGCAGTGGTGTTGGCGGTGGTCAGCGTGGCCGGCAAAGCGTGGAAAGCGCTGAAGGCCTGACACGGGCGGCAAAAAAAAGGCCATTCAATCGAATGGCCTTTTTTGTGGGCGTTTACTCCGCAATCTGCAACTTGCGCGATTCGGTGTAGATGTAACGCACCTTCTCATACTCGAACGGCGAGTTCATCTGACCATAACGGAAGCTGGTCTGATAACGCTTGTCTACTGCACGCAGCGCCCAGATTTCCGGGTGGTTGGAGCTGACTTCGGAGACGTTGAGGTAGTTGATCTGGGTTTCGGCGGCGTAGTCGACGATCAGGCCGGTGGTGTCGCGCAGGTTCGATGGGCCGAAGATCGGCAGCACCAGGTACGCGCCGCCAGGCACGCCGTAGAAACCCAGGGTCTGGCCGAAGTCTTCACTCTGGCGCGGCAGGCCCATGGCGGTAGCAGGGTCCCACAGGCCGGCGATGCCGATGGTGGTATTGACCAGCAGGCGGCCGGTGGTTTCCAGGGAGCGGTGGCCCTTGAGCTGCAGCAGGCTGTTCAACAGGTTGGGCACGTCGCCCAGGTTGTTGAAGAAGTTGCTCACGCCAGTACGCAGGAAGCTGGGCGTGACGTAGCGGTAGCCATCGACCACCGGCAGGAACACCCATTGGTCGAACCGGTAGTTGAAGTGGTACACGCGACGGTTCCACGATTCCAGCGGGTCATACACGTTGAGTGCGGTGAGCGACGAGCGCTCGAATTCGCGCTGGTCCAGGCCAGGGTTGAACTTGAGCTTGGTCAGCGGCTCCTTGAAACCGTCGGCGTCGACGTTGACCGGCTCATGGGCCTTGCTGTTGTCGGCATTGGCCACGCCTGCGCACATCAAGGCGGCAAGCAGCAGAAGATATTTAGCCACGGAAGAACTCCAGCATGGCGTCGGCGTTGACGCGGTAATTGAGGTTGCCGCAGTGGCCGCCCAGCGGGTAGACGGTCAAGCGATCGCCGAAGGTTTTACGCAGGAAACCGAGGTCGCCAGGGCCGAGGATCACGTCGTCGGCGTTGTGCATGACGGCAATCTTCGGGTTGGTATGCAGGTAGTCCTTGAGGGCGTACAGGCTGACCTGGTCGACCAGTTGCAGCAGGCTGCCGCCGTCGGAGCGGGCGCGCCACATCGGGATCACTTGTTCAGTGAGGTAGCAGTCGAAGTCACATTGCAGTGCACGCTTGAGGAACGGCGTGAGGCTGGTGCTTTCGGTGATCGGGTATTTCGGCGGGATGATCAGGCCACGGCGGTTGATCAGGTCCGAGGTAAAGGCGATGTCGGCCGCCGAGAAGCGGAACGAGGTGCCGATCAGCATGGCCATCTGTTCGTTGGTCAGGTGCTGTTTGGAGTTCTGGAAGTCGTAGAGCAGGGCGTCATTCAGGTCGATGTAGCCCTTTTGCTGGAAGTAACGGGTCAGCTTGTTCAGCACCAGCTCATAGAAGGTGGTGGTGTTGTTGATGCCTTTGACCTCGGTCTGTACCAGCTTGTCGAGGTTGGTGATCGATGTGTAGAGGTTGACCGGCGGGTTCAGCAGCAGCACTTTCTTGAAGTTGAAGCTGCGGCGGGTCTCGTCGAGCTTGCTGACAAATGCCGCATCCAGGGCGCCGAGGCTGTAGCCGGTGAGGTAAAAGTCGGTTACCGGCAGCGAAGCGTTTTGCGCACGCACGGCCTGCATCACGCGATACATGTCTTCGGCGTCTTCCTGGGTGATCCCCGGGGTGGCGAAGCGCGAGGCGGCGCTGATGAAGTCGAAGCTGGTGGGCGATGACAACTGCACCACGTGGTAGCCGGCCTGGTAATACAGTTTCTTCAGGTATTCGTTGATGCTGCTGTCGAACCGTGCGCCAGTGCCCGCGATCAGGAAGATCAGCGGCGCGGCGCGGTCCTGCTTGGCGATACGGTAGGTGAGTTTCTTCACCGCCCAGAAGTTGTCCGGCAGGCTGAACTCACGCTCGGGGCGCATGTTCAGGGTGTAGTCGGACTGGTTGATCTCGTCGTCGCTTGGCAACTTGGGCCGAAGGTCGGGCGGGGTAGTGGCGATGGTCGCTTCGAACGGGTTGGTCAAAGGGTAGCCATAGCTGGCCTGGTCGATGTCGACGGCCAGTGCTGACGCACTCAAAAAAAGGCTGCCGAGTAAGGCAGCACAGCGCAAGGAACGGAGCATGACTTAATCCCTAGGAGGAAACGTGCTTAATGAAGTTCGCAGGCTATGACCACCGCGTCTTCGCCGAAGTGCCATCACTCAGCACTAAATGTCGGAAAAAAACGTCGGAATCGGGGTAATAGTAGCGAGACGATACACTTTGCCACGCCTTGATGAACACTAATTGTGTGTATGCGCCTTGCTAACGGCCGCCGGGGCATTAAGCTGAGCGCCGTTTTTGCCTATCGGAGTACCCCATGACCCGTCGTTTGCCGCTGATTTTGCTGCTTATTGCCCTGCCGTTATGGCTGGCCGCCAGTTATGGCGCACGCTACGGCTTTATGGAGGAAGGCCAATGGGTCGGCATCTGCGCGGACGAGGCCAGCCGCTGGGAATGCCAGCTGCGTTCGAACCTGGGGTTGATGATCCACTTCAAGGTGCTGGGGTGGGCGGCGCTGATCACGTCGATGCTGGCGTTTTTTGTGCCGGGTCGCGCGGGCTGGGGGTTGGCAGTGCTGGGGATGGTATTCGGGCTGCCGGCGCTGGCGTTGTACAACACCACGTTTGCGGTGTTCGCAGTGGTGATTGCGGGGTTGCGGTTGGTGCGTAAACCCAGGGCTGTCTGATGGCGCGTTATCGCCGGCAAGCCAGCGTCCACCTTTAATCGTGTGAACCCGAGCAAAGGTGGGGGCTGGCTTGCCGGCGATAGCGGTATTAAGCCCGACGCACCCGCAGGCAACGCCACAACGCGATCACCATGAGCAGGCTAACCACCGCCCAGCCCCATGCCTGCTGGTTCAGCACCCCTTCACGGTAAAGCTGCGGCGCAATGCCGGCACCGATGATGAAGGTCAGCAACGCAATCTCCCGGCGTGGTCCGGTCACTGGACGCACCAGGTACACCAGGGCCGGCAGCACCAGTGCCGCGCTCGGAAAACTGCGATAGCGTGGATCGAACACCAGCGCCAGCATCATCACGGCTCCCGCAAACCCGGCAATTGCCACCAGCCAGCCTGAACGCTGCTCCAGCCAGTCGAATGTGCGTCCACGCCAACCTTCCCGCGAGCTCAGGGCCAATGCTGCGTGCGCCAGTACCAGCAGGTTCAGCACCACCAGCAGGCCTGCCCATGCCCATTCATCATTAAAGCGCGCGGTCACGCGGGTCAGCTCGGCCCAGGTGCCGAGCGAGCAAGCCGCGACGGCACCCAGCAGCGGCAGGGCCAGGGCGGCGCGCACGCTGCGTACACGACCACCCAGCGCCAAGGTGCCCAGCAGGATGAGCCCGCCAATGCCCAGCCACAGCGGCCAGTACGGCACATTGGTGACCGGCCCGGCGAGGATGGCCTTGTCCTGGCGGTCTGCATCAAACAGCCCCCAGTAACCCCCCACGGCGCCTTCACTCGCACGCTTCCACGGCTGGTCAAAGGCTTCGATCAGGTTGTAGCGCCAGCCATTCGCCTCGGCCATGGCCACGAAACCACGCATGAACTTGGCCTCGTTGACCCGGCTCGGCACTGCGGTTTCACGCTGGCGGCCTTCGCTGGGCCAGCCGGTTTCACCGATCAATATGTCCTTGGGCGCAAACTTGTTACCGAAGGTCTGGCGCACATCGCCCACATGCTTGAGGGCCTGGTCGATGCCGGACGGGTCATCTTCCCAGTACGGCAACAGGTGGATGGTGATGAAGTCCACCGCTGGAGCGATTTCCGGGTGATGCAGCCAGAACTCCCACACGTCCGCATACGTCACCGGCTGCTTGATCTGGCGTTTAACCGTTTGGATCAGCGCCACGAGCTGATGGGCGGTGACTTCCTTGCGCAGCAGGGCCTCGTTGCCGACGATCACCGAGGTCACGACATCGGGGTTGGCATTGGCCGAGGCGATCAGTTGGTCGATTTCCTTGGCGGTCGCCACCGGGTCGCTGCTGACCCAGGCGCCGGCCATCACCTTCAGCCCATGTTTGCGCGCCATTTCCGGCAAGGCTTCCAGGCCGACCATGGTGTAGGTGCGGATGCACTCGAAGCGGGTCGCCAGCAGGGCGAGGTCGGCGTCCATGCGTTCCGGACGCAGGGTGAGCGGCTGGTCAAACGGCGATTGGTCTTTATCGAAAGGCGTGTAGGACGCGCACTGCATCTTGTGCGTGGCGCTGGCGACATCGGGCAGCACCACGGGCCGGCCGAGGCCATACCAGTAACCGATCAGGGCCAGCAGGCCGAGGATCAAGGCAAATACATAGGACAGGGCAGGGAAGCGGGCAGTCGCGGGCATGGTCGGCTTATCTGGAGGAGCAAAGGCGCGCATCTTACCCGGATTTGGCCCGTCCCAGTGGGGCTGCATAATTTTGACATGCAAAGTTCGGGCGGGATTTCGAGGGTAAGTCCTACAAAGTGTCCTGCTGGCGATGTGATGTCGTTCCTTGCTTGTAGGATGTCGCTGACAGAGAAGGTCGAATGGCCTGGCAGGTTGATGATCGAAGTGTCAGTACTCCGCTGACGGCGCACTACCGTGATCGATGCGCGTGAAGGGGGCGCGGTGCACCACATAACAACAGGTTGACGTCGCTCGGCATCCGTCGGGCGCAGCACTTTCGGGGAAGTACTATGAAGATGCGACGACTCTTGGGCGCAGCTGCCACTCTGGTAGTTGCGATGAGCTCCACACTGGCCAGCGCCGACAGCAAAACCCTGAGCATCGGCTACGTGGATGGCTGGTCCGACAGCGTTGCCACCACCCACGTGGCGGCAGAGGTGATCAAGGCCAAGCTCGGTTATGACGTCAAACTGCAAGCGGTCGCCACCGGGATCATGTGGCAGGGCGTAGCCACCGGCAAGCTCGATGCCATGCTCTCTGCGTGGCTGCCGGTTACCCACGGTGAGTACTGGGCCAAGAACAAGGACAAGGTGGTCGACTACGGCCCCAACTTCAAGGATGCGAAGATCGGCCTGATCGTGCCGGAGTACGTCAAGGCCAAGTCCATCGAAGACCTCAAGACCGACACCACCTTCAAGAACAAGATCGTCGGCATCGACGCCGGTTCAGGCGTGATGCTCAAGACCGACGAAGCCATCAAGGCCTATGGCCTGGATTACAAGCTGCAAGCCAGCTCGGGTGCGGCGATGATCGCCGAGTTGACCCGTGCCGAAGACAAGCAGGAATCCATTGCGGTCACCGGTTGGGTGCCACACTGGATGTTCGCCAAGTGGAAACTGCGTTTCCTGGACGATCCAAAAGGGATTTATGGTGCTGCTGAAACCGTCAACAGCATCGGCAGCAAGGGCCTGGAGAAGAAAGCGCCGGAAGTTGCGGCCTTCCTGAAGAAATTCCAGTGGGCCTCCAAGGATGAAATCGGCGAAGTCATGCTCGCCATTCAAGAGGGCGCCAAGCCTGACGCGGCGGCCAAGGACTGGGTTGCCAAGCACCCCGAGCGTGTGGCCGAGTGGGTCGGTAAATAACCGTTGACCCTCTAGAAGTTACACCGCAGGCCTAACGTGGGAGCGGGCTTGCTCGCGAATGCAATGTGTCAGTCGGCCTGTGTATTGGCTGATACACCGCATTCGCGAGCATGCTCGCTCCCCTTTTTTTTGCCTGCATTCAGGCGATTGTTTATTTGTTGATTGAAAAACTTGCGAAGTCGCGATGTCGTTCTACTACTAAGGTCGTCTGGAACCTGTTCCGCAGCCGCATACAGTGGATACGTTCCAATAATAAAAAAGCTGTGCTGCGAGGATAAAAACAATGAACGACAGCATTTACCTCTCGATTCAAAACAGCCCGCGTTTCAAGGAGCTGGTGAGAAAAAGGGAAAGGTTCGCCTGGATTCTCTCGGCGATCATGCTAGGGCTTTACTCCGCTTTCATCCTGTTGATCGCTTATGGGCCACAAGTGCTGGGGGCCAAGCTCAGCCCCGGTTCGTCGATTACCTGGGGCATTCCCCTGGGCGTCGGGCTGATTGTGTCCGCCTTCATCCTGACCGGCATCTATGTGCGCCGGGCCAATGGCGAGTTTGACGACCTGAACAATGCGATTCTCAAGGAGGCTGCGCAATGATCCGGCGTCTACTGGCAGTATTCGGCGCTTCGCTCTTTGCACCCGCCGTCTGGGCGGCGGATGCATTGACCGGTGAAGTGCACAAGCAACCGCTGAACATCTCAGCGATCGTGATGTTTGTCGCGTTCGTCGGCGCCACGCTGT
Source organism: Pseudomonas lurida (assembly GCF_002563895.1). Classification (NCBI taxonomy): domain Bacteria; kingdom Pseudomonadati; phylum Pseudomonadota; class Gammaproteobacteria; order Pseudomonadales; family Pseudomonadaceae; genus Pseudomonas; species Pseudomonas lurida. Next base: position 2,036,909 of record NZ_PDJB01000001.1, read on the forward strand.
GCATCACCTACTGGGCCTCCAAGCGCAACAAGTCGGCGGCCGACTACTACGCGGCCGGCGGCAAGATCACCGGTTTCCAGAACGGCCTGGCGATTGCCGGTGACTACATGTCGGCGGCGTCCTTCCTGGGGATTTCCGCGCTGGTATTCACCTCCGGTTATGACGGCCTGATCTACTCGATCGGCTTCCTGGTGGGCTGGCCGATCATTCTGTTCCTGATCGCCGAACGCCTGCGTAACCTGGGCAAGTACACCTTTGCCGACGTGGCGTCCTACCGCCTCGGGCAAACCCAGATCCGCAGCCTGTCGGCCTGTGGCTCGCTGGTGGTGGTGGCGTTCTACCTGATCGCGCAGATGGTGGGCGCGGGCAAGTTGATTCAACTGTTGTTCGGCCTTGATTACCACGTAGCGGTGATCCTGGTGGGTATCCTGATGTGCATGTACGTGCTGTTCGGCGGCATGCTGGCGACTACCTGGGTGCAGATCATCAAGGCAGTGCTGTTGCTGTCCGGTGCCTCGTTCATGGCGCTGATGGTGATGAAGCACGTCAACTTCGACTTCAACACGCTGTTCTCCGAGGCGATCAAGGTTCACCCCAAAGGTGAAGCGATCATGAGCCCTGGCGGCCTGGTGAAAGACCCGATCTCGGCATTCTCCCTGGGCCTGGCACTGATGTTCGGTACTGCTGGCCTGCCGCACATCCTGATGCGCTTCTTCACCGTAAGCGATGCCAAGGAAGCCCGTAAGAGCGTGCTGTATGCCACTGGCTTCATCGGCTACTTCTATATCCTGACCTTTATCATCGGCTTTGGCGCGATCCTGCTGGTCAGCACCAACCCGGCGTTCAAGGATGCAGCAGGCGCCTTGCTGGGCGGCAATAACATGGCGGCGGTGCACCTGGCCAATGCGGTGGGTGGCAGTATTTTCCTGGGCTTCATCTCGGCCGTGGCCTTTGCCACCATCCTGGCAGTGGTTGCCGGCTTGACCCTCGCGGGTGCTTCGGCGGTGTCTCACGACCTGTACGCCAGCGTGATCAAGAAAGGCAAGGCCAACGAAAAGGATGAGATTCGTGTGTCGAAGATCACCACCATCGCGCTAGCGGTGCTGGCCATCGGCCTCGGTATCCTGTTCGAAAGCCAGAACATCGCGTTCATGGTCGGCCTGGCGTTCTCCATTGCCGCCAGCTGTAACTTCCCGGTGCTGCTGCTTTCCATGTACTGGAAAAACCTCACCACCCGCGGCGCGATGATTGGCGGCTGGCTGGGCCTGGTCAGTGCGGTTGGCCTGATGATCCTGGGCCCGACCATCTGGGTCTCGATCCTGCACCACGAAAAAGCCATCTTCCCGTACGAATACCCAGCGCTGTTCTCGATGATCATTGCGTTCGTCGGTATCTGGTTCTTCTCCATCACCGACAAGTCGGCGGCGGCAGAGAAAGAGCGTGCGCTGTACTTCCCGCAGTTTGTGCGTTCGCAGACTGGCCTGGGGGCGAGTGGGGCGGTTAACCACTAAGGACTAACGGCTACAAAAAAAATGCCCCGGTCGAGAGACCGGGGCATTTTTTTGCTTTTATTGGTAACGGATACGACAAAACTGTTTCTCAAATCCTGCAGCAATAAATTGCTCATCATCGGTGCCCGATGCGCCACCCACTCTAGGAGCCGGCTTGCCGGCGATGACACACTTGAACCTGGAGCTGTCCCTGAGTGCCTTAGCGCCGTCAAGCCAGCGCCTGCAGGGAGGGGCGGGGGCAGAAACAAATAAGGCCTCCAGAGGAGGCCTTATTCAGTGCAAGGAAGCGGTCTACTGCTTACTTGCGATCTTCCAGCTTGGTGATGTCACGCGACTCGTAGCCGGTGTACAGCTGGCGTGGGCGGCCAATCTTGTACGGGCTCGAAAGCATTTCTTTCCAATGGGAGATCCAGCCCACGGTCCGCGCCAGGGCGAAGATCACGGTGAACATGCTGGTTGGAATGCCGATCGCCTTGAGGATGATCCCCGAGTAGAAGTCGACGTTCGGGTACAGCGAACGTTCGATGAAGTACGGGTCGGTCAGGGCGATCTCTTCCAGGCGCATGGCCAGTTCGAGTTGCGGATCGTTCTTGATGCCCAGTTCCTTCAACACTTCGTCGCAGGTCTGCTTCATGACAGTGGCGCGCGGGTCACGGTTCTTGTAGACGCGGTGACCGAAGCCCATCAACTTGAACGGGTCGTTCTTGTCCTTGGCCTTGGCGATGAACTTGTCGATGTTCGAGACATCGCCGATTTCATCGAGCATGGTCAGCACGGCTTCGTTCGCACCGCCGTGGGCAGGGCCCCACAGTGCGGCGATACCGGCGGCGATACAGGCGAACGGGTTGGCACCCGAAGAACCTGCCAGGCGCACGGTAGAGGTGGAGGCGTTCTGCTCGTGGTCGGCGTGGAGGATGAAGATCCGGTCCATTGCCTTGGCAAGCACAGGGCTGATCGGTTTGATCTCGCACGGTGTGTTGAACATCATGTGCAGGAAGTTTTCCGCGTACGTCAGGTCGTTGCGCGGGTACATCATGGGTTGGCCCATGGAGTACTTGTAAACCATTGCGGCCAGGGTCGGCATCTTGGCAACCAGGCGGATCGCGGAAATTTCGCGATGCTGCGGGTTATTGATGTCGAGGGAGTCGTGATAGAAGGCCGACAGGGCGCCGACCACGCCGCACATGACGGCCATTGGGTGGGCGTCGCGACGGAAGCCGTTGAAGAAGGTCTTCAACTGCTCGTGAACCATGGTGTGGTTCTTCACGGTGCTGACGAACTGGGCTTTTTGCTCGGCTGTTGGCAATTCGCCATTTAGCAGCAGGTAGCAGGTTTCCAGGTAGTCCGACTGTTCGGCGAGTTGCTCGATCGGGTAGCCGCGGTGAAGCAGAATGCCATTATCGCCATCGATATAGGTGATCTTCGACTCGCAAGAGGCGGTCGACATGAAGCCTGGGTCGAATGTGAAACGGCCCGTGGCCGTCAGGCCCCGTACGTCGATAACATCGGGACCAACGGTGCCGGTTAAAATGGGCAGCTCGACGGGGGCTGCGCCCTCGATGATCAACTGCGCTTTTTTGTCAGCCATGTGGCCTCCTATTTATGCTTCAAATCATCAGACAGACCCCCCACGCAGGGCCCGCACCACTATATTGATATAAATCCAGATGTCAATTTGCCTAAAGTCTTGCGCCAGAAGGCTTTAACCGTACTTTTTCCTCGAAATTGACTGCCATTTACGCCTTTTATTCCCCCAGCGCAATCCGCTATTAGGGTGAGGAGTGCGCGTTGTCATTAGTAACCTAACTGTCTATACTCGGCCACCGACCGCCAAGGGCTTTTGGGCTTGCTTTCATTGGGGGTCGCACTCCCTGGGTGGTGCTTACCTGACCAGTGCACTCCCCAACAACTTTGCCCTGATTGTTAGGGGCTCTTCAGTGTGAAAAAAAGCCGTGAATAGCCAACGACCTGTAAACCTAGACCTAAGGACCATCAAACTCCCCATCACCGGCGTTACGTCGTTCCTGCACCGTGTTTCCGGCATCATCCTGTTCCTGGGCTTGGGCATCATGCTTTATGCATTGAGCAAATCCCTGGGTTCCGAGGAAGGATACGCCGAGGTGAAGGCATGCTTGACCAGCCCGCTGGCCAAGTTCGTAGCATGGGGCCTCCTGTCCTCTCTTCTGTATCACCTGGTAGCCGGTGTGCGCCACTTGATCATGGACATGGGCATCGGTGAGACGCTGGAAGGCGGCCGCCTTGGCTCGAAAATCATCATCGCCATTTCCGTGGTGCTGATCGTTCTCGCAGGAGTTTGGATATGGTAACCAGCGTTACGAATCTGTCGCGTTCGGGCCTCTATGACTGGATGGCACAGCGTGTGTCTGCGGTCGTTCTCGCGGCTTATTTCATTTTCCTGATCGGATACCTCGTCGCAAACCCGGGCATCGGCTATGAACAATGGCACGGCCTGTTTTCCCACAATGCGATGCGAATCTTCAGTCTGCTGGCCCTTGTTGCCCTGGGCGCACACGCCTGGGTTGGCATGTGGACCATCGCGACCGACTACCTGACGCCGATGGCGCTGGGCAAGTCCGCGACTGCAGTACGTTTCCTCTTCCAGGCAGTATGCGGCGTCGCGATGTTCGCTTACTTCGTCTGGGGTGTGCAGATTCTTTGGGGTATCTGATCCATGGCTAACATTCCAACTATTTCATTCGACGCCATCATTATTGGTGGCGGCGGTGCTGGCATGCGCGCTGCACTGCAGCTGGCCCAGGGCGGTCACAAGACTGCCGTGATCACCAAGGTGTTCCCGACCCGTTCCCACACCGTATCGGCCCAGGGTGGCATCACCTGCGCCATCGCGTCTGCCGACCCGAACGATGACTGGCGCTGGCACATGTACGATACCGTCAAGGGTTCCGACTACATCGGTGACCAGGACGCTATCGAATACATGTGTCAGGAAGGCCCGGCCGCGGTGTTCGAGCTGGACCACATGGGTCTGCCGTTCTCCCGTACCGAGCAAGGCCGTATCTACCAGCGTCCTTTCGGCGGTCAGTCGAAGGATTACGGTAAAGGCGGGCAGGCTGCCCGTACCTGCGCGGCTTCCGACCGTACCGGTCACGCGCTGCTGCACACCCTTTACCAAGGCAACCTGAAAGCCGGTACCACGTTCCTGAACGAGTACTACGCGGTGGATCTGGTGAAGAACGCGCAAGGCGAGTTCGTCGGTGTGATCGCCATCTGCATCGAAACCGGTGAAACCACCTACATCCGCGCCAAGGCTACCGTGCTGGCGACGGGCGGTGCAGGCCGTATCTACGCCTCCACCACCAACGCCCTGATCAACACCGGCGACGGCGTTGGCATGGCGCTGCGTGCCGGCGTGCCGGTGCAAGACATCGAAATGTGGCAGTTCCACCCGACCGGTATCGCCGGCGCTGGTGTACTGGTTACAGAAGGTTGCCGTGGTGAAGGTGGTTACCTGATCAACAAGCACGGCGAGCGTTTCATGGAGCGTTATGCTCCGAACGCGAAGGACCTTGCTGGTCGTGACGTGGTTGCCCGTTCGATGGTTAAAGAGATCATCGCCGGTAACGGCTGTGGCCCGAACGGCGACCACGTACTGCTGAAGCTCGATCACCTGGGCGAAGAAGTACTGCACAGCCGCCTGCCTGGTATCTGCGAGCTGTCCAAGACCTTCGCACACGTTGACCCGGTGGTTGCTCCGGTTCCGGTTGTTCCGACTTGCCACTATATGATGGGCGGCGTGCCGACCAACATTCATGGCCAGGCGATCACCCAGAACGCCGAAGGCGAGGATGAAATCATCCACGGCCTGTTCGCGGTAGGCGAAGTGGCTTGCGTATCGGTTCACGGTGCCAACCGTTTGGGCGGCAACTCGCTGCTCGACCTGGTGGTCTTCGGCCGTGCTGCTGGCCTGCACCTGGAGAAGGCGCTGACCGACGGTATCGAGTACGACGACGCTACCGACGCCAACATCGAGGCCGCCCTGGCGCGCCTGAACGCGCTGAACGAGCGCACTGATGGCGAAGACGTAGCGACCCTGCGTCGCGAGCTGCAAAGCTGCATGCAGAACTACTTCGGTGTATTCCGTACTGGCGAATACATGCAGAAGGGTATCGCCCAGCTGGCTGACCTGCGCAAGCGTATTGCCAACGTCAAGATCAACGATAAGAGCCAAGCGTTCAACACCGCTCGTATCGAAGCCCTTGAGCTGCAAAACCTGTTGGAAGTGGCTGAAGCGACTGCGATCGCCGCCGAGGTTCGTAAAGAATCCCGTGGTGCTCACGCTCGTGAAGACTATGAAGACCGCGACGACGAAAACTGGTTGTGCCACACCCTATACTTCCCGGGTGACAAGCGTGTAACCAAGCGTGCCGTGAACTTCTCGCCGAAGACAGTTCCGACCTTTGAACCGAAGATTCGGACTTACTAAGGGTGGCTGCCATGTTGAAAGTCAGTGTTTATCGCTACAACCCTGATCAGGACGCTGCGCCGTTCATGCAGGAATTCCAGGTCGATACCGGTGGTAAAGACCTCATGGTGCTGGATGTATTGGCACTGATCAAAGAGCAGGACGAAGGTTTCTCCTATCGTCGCTCTTGCCGTGAAGGTGTGTGCGGTTCCGACGGCATGAACATCAACGGCAAAAACGGCCTGGCGTGCATCACGCCGCTGTCCGCCGTCGTCAAAGGCAACAAGCTGATCGTTCGTCCCCTGCCAGGTTTGCCGGTTATCCGTGACCTGGTCGTCGATATGAGCATCTTCTACAAGCAATACGAGAAAGTTAAGCCGTTCCTGCAGAACGACACGCCGGCTCCGGCCATCGAGCGTCTGCAGTCCCCGGAAGAGCGCGAGAAGCTCGACGGTCTGTACGAGTGCATCCTGTGCGCTTGCTGCTCGACTTCGTGCCCGTCCTTCTGGTGGAACCCGGACAAGTTCCTGGGTCCAGCTGCCCTGCTGCAAGCGTACCGCTTCCTGGCAGACAGCCGTGATACCAAGACCTCCGAGCGTCTGGCTTCGCTGGATGATCCGTTCAGCGTATTCCGCTGCCGCGGGATCATGAACTGCGTCAACGTATGTCCCAAAGGCCTGAACCCGACTAAGGCCATTGGTCACATCCGTAACATGCTGCTGCAAAACGGCGTGTAACTGACGTTGTAGTAAAAGCAGGACCGTTGTGCCCGTAAATGCTACGGCGCAGGCTTCAACCGGCGCCGTAGTTTTAACTTGAGCAGCGACTTACAAAGCCGCGGCTCTTATTTTGAAGAAATGAGACAAGCAGGGGCATTCGGGTTGGTACCCGAACTATCAGCGTGATCCTAAGTGGCTTGTTTTGGTCGCTGCACTTGGCCTTTTGCAAGCAAACTCGGTGTTTCCGCCGGTGGTGTCCCCAAATCGAGGGTGACCAAGCATGCAAGAAAGCGTGATGCAGCGCATGTGGAACAGCGGCTATCTTTCAGGTGGTAACGCTGCCTATGTGGAAGAGCTTTATGAGCTCTACCTGCACGACCCTAACGCTGTGCCAGAAGAATGGCGCACCAAATTTCAGACGTTGTCTTCAGACGGCAACGCTGCCACCGATGTATCGCACGCAACAATTCGCGATCAGTTTGTGCTGCTGGCAAAGAACCAGCGCCGCGCCCAGCCGGTTTCTGCCGCAAGCGTGAGCAGTGAGCACGAGAAGAAGCAAGTTGAAGTATTGCGACTGATCCAGGCGTACCGGATGCGTGGCCACCAGGCGGCCCAGCTTGACCCGCTGGGGCTCTGGAAGCGTCCTGCACCTGCTGACCTGTCGATCAATCATTACGGCTTGACCAATGCCGATCTTGATACGACCTTCCGTGCCGGCGACCTGTTCATCGGCAAAGAGGAAGCGAGCCTACGCGAAATTCACGAAGCGTTGCAGCAGACATATTGCCGCACCATTGGCGCTGAGTTCACGCACATCACCGATTCCGAGCAACGCCACTGGTTCCAGCATCGCCTGGAAGGTGTGCGTGGTCGTCCGGTGCTTTCCGCCGACGTGCGCAGCCACCTGCTTGAGCGCGTAACCGCTGCCGAGGGCCTGGAAAAATACCTGGGCACCAAATACCCAGGCACCAAGCGTTTCGGTCTGGAAGGCGGCGAAAGCCTGATCCCGATGCTCGACGAGCTGATCCAGCGTTCCGGTTCCTATGGCACCAAGGAAATCGTGATCGGCATGGCCCACCGTGGTCGCCTGAACGTGTTGGTCAACACCTTCGGCAAGAACCCGCGTGAGCTGTTCGACGAGTTCGAAGGCAAGAAGAAGGTCGAGCTGGGTTCCGGTGACGTTAAATACCACCAGGGCTTCTCGTCCAACGTGATGACCACCGGCGGTGAAGTGCACCTGGCCATGGCCTTTAACCCATCCCACCTGGAAATCGTTTCTCCAGTGGTCGAGGGTTCGGTGCGTGCTCGCCAGGATCGTCGCAACGACACCACCGGTGAAAAAGTCCTGCCGATTTCCATCCACGGTGACGCGGCATTCGCCGGTCAAGGCGTGGTCCTGGAAACGTTCCAGATGTCGCAGACTCGCGGCTTCAAGACGGGCGGTACCGTTCACATCGTCATCAACAACCAGGTTGGCTTCACCATCAGCAACCCGCTGGACGCGCGTTCTACCGAGTACGCCACCGACGTTGCCAAGATGATCCAGGCGCCGATCCTCCATGTGAATGGTGATGATCCGGAAGCCGTGCTGTTCGTGACACAGCTTGCCATCGATTACCGCATGCAGTTCAAGCGTGACGTGGTCATCGACCTGGTTTGCTACCGCCGTCGCGGTCACAACGAAGCCGACGAACCAAGCGGCACCCAGCCGTTGATGTACCAGCAGATCACCAAGCAGCGCACCACCCGTGAGCTGTATGCCGAAAGCCTGACCAAGGCCGGTGTGGTTGACGACGCGCGCGTTCAGGCGAAAGTCGATGAATACCGCAACGCCCTGGACAATGGCCTGCATGTAGTAAAAAGCCTGGTCAAGGAGCCGAACAAAGAGTTGTTCGTTGACTGGCGTCCGTACCTGGGCCACGCCTGGACTGCACGTCACGATACGTCGTTCGACCTGAAGACCTTGCAGGAACTGTCCGCCAAGCTGCTGGAAATTCCAGAAGGCTTCGTGGTTCAGCGCCAGGTCGCGAAGATCTACGAAGACCGTCAGAAGATGCAAGCCGGCGGCCTGCCGATCAACTGGGGTTACGCCGAAACCATGGCGTACGCGACCCTGGCGTTCGAAGGTCACCCGATCCGCATGACCGGCCAGGACATCGGCCGTGGTACGTTCTCGCACCGTCACGCGGTTCTGCACAACCAGAAAGACGCGGGCACCTACATCCCGTTGCAGAACCTGTACGAAGGGCAGCCACGTTTCGACCTGTACGATTCGTTCCTGTCCGAAGAAGCCGTACTGGCGTTCGAATACGGTTACTCGACCACCACGCCAAACGCGCTGGTGATCTGGGAAGCCCAGTTCGGCGACTTTGCCAACGGTGCCCAGGTGGTTATCGACCAGTTCATCACCAGCGGTGAGCACAAGTGGGGTCGCCTGTGCGGCCTGACCATGCTGCTGCCACACGGTTATGAAGGTCAGGGGCCAGAGCACTCCTCGGCCCGTCTGGAGCGTTACCTGCAGCTGTGCGCCGAGCACAACATCCAGGTGTGCGTGCCGACAACCCCGGCCCAGATCTACCACTTGCTGCGTCGCCAGGTGATCCGCCCGCTGCGCAAGCCGCTGGTAGTGCTGACGCCGAAGTCGCTGCTGCGTCATAAATTGGCCATCTCGACCCTGGAAGATCTGGCTGATGGTTCGTTCCAGACCGTTATTCCAGAAATCGATGCGCTGGATGCCGCCAAGGTGACTCGCCTGGTCCTGTGCAGTGGCAAGGTCTATTACGACCTGCTGGAAAAACGCCGTGCCGAAGGCCGCGAAGACATCGCCATCGTGCGTATCGAGCAGCTTTACCCGTTCCCGGAAGACGACCTGATGGAGGCCATCGCGCCTTACACCAACCTCACGAACGTGGTGTGGTGCCAGGAAGAACCGATGAACCAGGGCGCGTGGTACAGCAGCCAGCATCACCTGCGTCGCAGCATCGGCAACCACAACAAGGCCCTGGGCCTGGAATATGCCGGCCGTGATGCTTCCGCTGCACCTGCGTGTGGTTATGCGTCGATGCACGCCGAGCAGCAGGAAAAACTGCTGCAAGATGCTTTCACTGTTTAACGCCTTCGCGCTGACTGAAACCGAATTTTAAGGACCCACAGATAATGGCTATCGAAATCAAAGCCCCGTCATTCCCGGAATCGGTTGCCGATGGCACCGTTGCCACCTGGCACAAGAAACCAGGCGACGCCGTAAAGCGTGATGACCTGATCGTCGACATCGAGACCGACAAAGTCGTTCTGGAAGTGTTGGCCGAAGCTGACGGCGTGCTGGGCGCAATCGTTGCCGAAGAAGGCGCTACCGTTCTGTCGAACCAGGTGCTGGGCTCGATCGAAGAGGGCAGCGCTGCTGCCGCCGCTCCTGCTGCCGCCGCTGCACCGGCTGCTGCTTCGGCCCCTGCAGCCGCTCCGGCTGCTGGCGCTGAAGACCCAATCGCTGCACCGGCTGCCCGTCAGCTGGCTGACGAGAACGGCATCAACCTGGCGTCCATCAAAGGCACTGGCAAAGACGGCCGTGTGACCAAGGAAGACGTGGTTGCCGCGGTTGAAGCCAAGAAAAACGCTCCAGCTGCCGCGCCTGCCAAGGCTGCTGCCCCGGCTGCCGCTGCACCTGTGTTCGCCGCTGGCGACCGCACCGAGAAGCGTGTACCGATGACTCGCGTACGTGCCACCGTGGCCAAGCGTCTGGTTGAAGCACAGTCGAACATGGCGATGCTGACCACTTTCAACGAAGTCGACATGACCGAAGTCATGGCCCTGCGTTCGAAGTACAAGGACCTGTTCGAGAAGAGCCACAACGGCGTACGTTTGGGCTTCATGTCGTTCTTCGTGAAAGCGGCCACCGAAGCGCTGAAACGCTTCCCGGCAGTCAACGCTTCCATCGACGGCAACGACATCGTTTACCATGGCTACGCAGACATCGGCGTTGCCGTGTCCAGCGACCGTGGCCTGGTAGTTCCGGTACTGCGTAACGCCGAGCTGATGAGCCTGGCTGAAATCGAAGGCGGCATCGCGACCTTCGGCAAGAAAGCCCGTGACGGTAAGCTGACCATCGACGAGATGACCGGCGGTACCTTCACCATCACCAACGGTGGTACCTTCGGTTCGATGATGTCGACCCCGATCGTGAACCCGCCACAAGCTGCGATCCTGGGCATGCACAACATCATCCAGCGTCCGATGGCCATCAACGGCCAAGTCGTGATCCGCCCGATGATGTATCTGGCACTGTCTTACGATCACCGCCTGATCGATGGTAAAGAAGCCGTGACTTTCCTGGTGACCATCAAGAACCTGCTGGAAGACCCGGCTCGTCTCCTTCTGGATATCTAAAAAGCAGCTGCAAGTTGCAAGCTGCAAGCTCCAAGCTCGAAGCGGGCGATCGGTGCTTTCAACGTGTGGCTTGCAGCTTGTAGCTTGCAGCTAAAATGGGAACCTTTTTATGACACAGAAATTTGACGTTGTAGTGATTGGTGCAGGTCCTGGCGGCTACGTTGCCGCCATCAAGGCCGCACAACTGGGCCTCTCGACTGCTTGCATCGAAAAATACACCGACAAGGAAGGCAAACTGGCGCTGGGCGGTACTTGCCTGAACGTTGGCTGCATTCCTTCCAAGGCGCTGCTGGACAGCTCCTGGAAATTCCACGAGGCCCAAGACGGTTTCGCGATCCACGGCATCAACCATGCTGGCGTGACCATGGACGTCCCTGCAATGGTCGGCCGTAAAGCCAACATCGTTAAAGGCCTGACTTCCGGCGTTGCTACCTTGTTCAAGGCCAACGGCGTGACTTCCCTGCAAGGCCACGGCAAGCTGCTGGCCGGCAAGAAAGTTGAAATCACCAAGCCAGACGGTTCGGTAGAAGTCATCGAAGCCGAGAACGTGATCCTGGCGCCAGGCTCGCGTCCAATCGACATTCCACCGGCTCCGGTTGACCAGAACGTGATCGTCGATTCGACCGGCGCCCTGGAATTCCAAGCAGTGCCCAAGCGCCTTGGCGTGATCGGCGCTGGCGTGATCGGCCTGGAACTGGGTTCGGTATGGTCCCGCCTGGGTGCCGAAGTCACCGTGCTGGAAGCCCTGGATACGTTCCTGCTGGCTGCCGACACCGCGGTGTCCAAGGAAGCGCTGAAAACCCTGACCAAGCAAGGTCTGGATATCAAGCTGGGCGCCCGTGTCACCGGTTCTAAAGTCAACGGCGAAGAAGTTGTCGTGACCTACACCGACAAAGACGGCGAGCAGACCATCACTTTCGACAAGCTGATCGTCGCCGTGGGTCGCCGTCCAGTGACCACCGACCTGCTGGCTTCCGACAGCGGCGTGAACATCGACGAGCGTGGCTTCATCCACGTTGACGATCACTGCGCTACCACCGTGCCTGGCGTCTACGCCATCGGCGACGTGGTTCGCGGCATGATGCTCGCGCACAAGGCTTCCGAAGAAGGCATCATGGTTGTCGAGCGCATCAAGGGCCACAAAACCCAGATGAACTACGACCTGATCCCGTCGGTTATCTACACCCACCCGGAAATTGCATGGGTCGGCAAGAACGAACAGCAGTTGAAAGCTGAAGGCGTTGAAGTTAACGTCGGCACCTTCCCGTTTGCCGCTTCTGGCCGTGCCATGGCAGCCAACGACACCGGTGGTTTTGTCAAAGTCATCGCTGATGCCAAGACTGACCGCGTATTGGGCGTCCATGTGATTGGCCCAAGCGCTGCAGAACTGGTTCAGCAAGGCGCGATCGGTATGGAATTCGGCACCAGCGCCGAGGACCTGGGCATGATGGTCTTCTCCCATCCGACCTTGTCCGAAGCGCTGCATGAAGCCGCGTTGGCAGTGAATGGCGGCGCCATCCACATCGCCAACAAGAAGAAGCGCTAAGCGAGATAATAAGAAACCACGGCGGAGTTGCCCGTCGTGAGCCTTGCGCGCAAGACTCACCGCGGAATATCCGCTGGACGCAGCCTTGCGCAGCTTTACGGGCCTTGAGCCCCGCAAGTTGCGCAAGCAGCAGTCACAGGTGGCGCGGCACTCATAATGAGCGCAGCGCCGAATGCGCAGTACCTAACGAAGACGGTAAAAAGCATGAATCTTCACGAGTATCAGGGTAAGCAGCTGTTCGCTGAATACGGCCTGCCAGTTTCCAAGGGTTACGCAGTAGACACCCCGGAAGCAGCAGCAGAAGCTTGCGACAAAATCGGCGGCAGCGAGTGGGTTGTCAAAGCCCAGGTCCACGCCGGTGGTCGCGGTAAAGCGGGCGGCGTTAAGCTGGTTCGCAGCAAAGAAGACGCCAAGGCCTTCGCACAGCAGTGGCTGGGCAAGCGTCTGGTGACTTACCAGACTGATGCCAATGGCCAGCCAGTCACCAAGATCCTGGTTGAATCGTGCACTGATATCGCTAAAGAGCTGTACCTGGGCGCTGTCGTTGACCGTTCGAGCCGTCGTATCGTGTTCATGGCTTCCACCGAAGGTGGCGTGGACATCGAGAAGATCGCTCACGAAACCCCAGAAAAAATTCTGAAAGCCACTATCGACCCACTGGTTGGCGCTCAGCCATTCCAGGGTCGCGAGCTGGCTTTCCAGCTGGGCCTGGAAGGCAAGCAAGTTGCCCAGTTCGCCAAGATCTTCGTCGGTCTGGCCAAACTGTTCCAGGATCACGATCTGGCTCTGCTGGAAGTGAACCCGCTGGTGATCAAGGCTGACGGCGATCTGCACTGCCTGGACGCCAAGATCAACATCGACGCCAACGCCATGTACCGTCAGCCTAAGCTGAAGACTTTCCACGATCCGTCGCAAGACGATCCGCGCGAAGCGCACGCTGCCAAGTTCGAACTGAACTACGTAGCGCTGGAAGGCAACATCGGTTGCATGGTCAACGGTGCTGGCCTGGCCATGGGTACCATGGACATCGTCAACCTGCATGGCGGCAAACCAGCCAACTTCCTCGACGTGGGCGGTGGTGCTACCAAAGAACGCGTAACCGAAGCCTTCAAGATCATCCTGTCCGACTCCAACGTCGCTGCAGTACTGGTCAACATCTTCGGCGGCATCGTTCGTTGCGACATGATTGCCGAAGGCATCATCGGTGCAGTGAAAGAAGTCGGCGTTAAAATCCCGGTTGTTGTTCGCCTTGAAGGCAACAACGCTGAACTGGGCGCTAAAGTACTGGCAGAAAGCGGTTTGAACATCATCGCGGCTACCAGCCTGACCGACGCTGCTCAACAAGTTGTCAAAGCTGCGGAGGGCAAATAATGAGCGTCCTGATCAATAAAGACACCAAAGTTATCTGCCAGGGTATTACCGGTTCGCAAGGTAGTTTCCACACCCAGCAAGCCATCGAATACGGCACCAAGATGGTTGGTGGTGTAACTCCTGGTAAAGGCGGCACCGAGCACCTGGGCCTGCCAGTGTTCAACACCGTGAAAGACGCTGTAGCTGCCACTGGCGCCACTGCCAGTGTGATCTACGTTCCAGCGCCATTCTGCAAGGACTCCATCCTGGAAGCAGCATTCGGCGGCATCAAGCTGATCGTCTGCATCACTGAAGGCATTCCTACCCTGGACATGCTGGACGCTAAAGTTAAGTGCGACGAGCTGGGCGTAGTCCTGATCGGCCCTAACTGCCCAGGCGTGATCACTCCAGGCGAATGCAAGATCGGCATCATGCCAGGTCACATTCACTTGCCAGGTAAAGTCGGTATCGTTTCCCGTTCCGGCACCCTGACCTACGAAGCTGTCAAGCAAACCACTGACGCCGGTTTCGGTCAGTCGACTTGCGTCGGCATCGGCGGTGACCCGATCCCAGGCTCCAACTTCATCGACATCCTGAAGCTGTTCCAGGAAGACCCGAAGACCGAAGCGATCGTGATGATCGGTGAGATCGGCGGTTCGGCTGAAGAAGAAGCGGCTGCCTACATCAAGGCACACGTGACCAAGCCGGTTGTTTCCTACATCGCTGGTGTGACTGCCCCTGCTGGCAAGCGCATGGGCCATGCTGGCGCAATCATCTCTGGCGGCAAAGGCACTGCAGACGAGAAATTCGCTGCGCTGCAAGACGCAGGCGTAAAAACCGTGCGTTCGCTGGCAGACATCGGCAAGGCCCTGGCCGAGCTGACCGGTTGGGCTGTCAAGTAAGCCTCGCGCTTAGCTGACGCTCTACCAGCAAAGGCCACCTTCGGGTGGCCTTTGTGCGTTTAGACGGTGGGTGAAAATCTAATGTGTGAGGGGGCTTGCCCTCCGATAGCGGCGTTTCAGTCACGCACGAAGCGACTGGCCCACCGCATCGGGGGCCAGCCCACGCCCACATTTTGCCTTTACTGCCAGATTAGGTATGAAAACGCGACATGAAAGTGTCGCTTATCGGACAGTGCGCCCCGCAACAGTGCGTTTGTCAGCCCAATTCTGTACTCTAGCCGCCTCTTTATGCGTCCGCATCCCAAAAGGAAGCCGCGCGCTAGACCGGTCGGCTCCCATAAGGGCTGGCAGTATTTCCCTCATCCATAGGGAATCCCCCTCTAAATTCCGATTCAGTAGTGTGGTATTTCCTCAAATGAAAGTGTTGAAAAGCCAGGATGTCCTGGCGTTGGGCTTCATGACGTTTGCCCTGTTCGTGGGCGCCGGTAACATCATTTTCCCGCCTATCGTTGGTTTGCAGTCCGGGCCTCATGTCTGGATGGCAGCGCTGGGCTTCCTGATCACCGCGGTCGGCCTGCCGGTGGTCACTGTGATCGCCCTGGCCAAGGTTGGCGGCGGCATGGACGCGTTGAGCAGCCCGATCGGCAAGATCGCCGGTGGCCTGCTGGCGGCGGCGGCGTACCTGGCGGTAGGGCCGCTGTTCGCCACCCCGCGTACCGCGACCGTATCGTTCGAAGTGGGCCTGGCGCCGCTGACCGGCGAGAGCCCGCTGGCGCTGTTCCTCTACAGCTCGGTGTACTTCCTGGTGGTGTTCTTTGTCTCCCTGTATCCAGGTCGGCTGTTGGACACAGTGGGTCGTTTTCTCGCGCCGCTGAAGATCATCGCACTTGCCATCCTCGGTATCGCCGCGTTTGCCTTGCCGGCCGGTGAGGTGGGCGTTGCCACCCCGGAATACGTGGCTGCACCGTTCTCCCAAGGCTTCATCAATGGTTACCTGACTATGGATACCCTGGGCGCCCTGGTGTTCGGCATCGTGATCGTCAACGCCATTCGTTCCCGTGGTGTCGAGTCACCGACGTTGATCACCCGCTACGCCATCATTGCCGGCCTGATTGCCGGCGTGGGCCTGGCGCTGGTGTATGTCAGCCTGTTCCGCCTGGGCTCGGGCAGCCATGCCGTGGCCGCCGGTGCCAGTAACGGCGCGGCGGTGCTGCACGCCTATGTGCAACATACCTTCGGGTCCCTGGGCAGCGGTTTCCTGGCCGTGTTGATCTCCCTGGCGTGCCTGGTTACTGCCGTGGGCCTGACCTGTGCCTGCGCCGAGTACTTCAGCAAAATCCTGCCACTGTCCTACAAGACCCTGGTGGTGATCCTTGCGCTGTTCTCGCTGTTCGTATCGAACCTGGGCCTGACCAAGCTGATTGCCTTTTCGATCCCGGTGCTCACCGCGATTTATCCGCCGTGCATCGTGCTGGTGGCGCTGAGCTTCTGCAAAGACTTCTGGCAGGAGCAAGGCCGCATTGTTGGTCCGGTGATGCTGGTGTCGTTCATCTTTGGTTGCATCGACGCGCTCAAGGGCGCTGGCCTGGCCGACTGGCTGCCGTCGCAATTGGCGCACCTGCCATTGAGCGAGCAGGGCCTGGCGTGGTTGGTGCCATCGGTGATGACCCTGGCTGTGGCGGTGGTGGTTGATCGCATGCTCGGTAAGCGCAGCGAAGCCATCGCTTGATCCGCTAAAGGCTTTACCGAAATGCCCTGTATCAATCGATACGGGGCATTTTTTTTGGGTGTCAGGCAGTGTCTTTTCGCCTGAGTTAACGTCGAACAGGTTAAGAAAATTTCAAGTTGAAACGCGGTCAGTGTGGGAGCTGGCTTGCCTGCGACAGCGGTGTGCCAGTTAGCTCAGCAGTGACTGAGCAGACGCCATCGCAGGCAAGCCAGCTCCCACACGGGTCGCGCTCGTCATAGGGACCCGCATGTCGTTCGTCGAAGCCAATCAGATCCACCTGCTTGCCGCGCTCTGGTTCGTCCTGTGCTGGGGCGGCTACACCCGTTATGCCACGTGGAAGGCTCGGGATACAGCGTGCCTGGCCAGTGTGCTGCACCTGTACCGCGAAGACTGGATGCGCCGCATGCTGCTGCGCGACAACCGCATCGCCGACGCGAGTGTGATCGGCAACCTGGAACGCAATGCCTCGTTCTTTGCCTCCAGTACCTTGATCATCCTGGCCGGTATCCTCACCGTGCTGGGTGCCTCCGAGCGCGCGGTGTCGCTGCTGGCAGACATTCCCATGGTGCAGCAGGCCTCCCAGGGCATGTCGGAGATCAAGCTGCTCTGCCTGGCGCTGGTGTTTGTCTATGCGTTCTTCACGTTCAGTTGGTGCATGCGCCAGTACAACTTCGCGGCGGTGCTGGTCGGCTCGGCGCCAATGGTCGGTGAGCGGCATGTGTCGGAGCAGGAACGCAAAGCGTTCGCACTGCGCGCGGCGCGGGTGATTTCCATGGCCGCCAACCAGTTCAACTTTGGCCTGCGTTCTTATTACTTCGGCATGACCATGCTGGCGTGGTTTGTCAGCCCCTGGTTGTTCATGTTGATGAGCAGTGGGGTGGTGCTGGTGCTGTATCGCCGGGAGTTTCATTCCGACGTACTGCAAGTGATGGTGTACACGCAGACGGATACACCGCCGGCGGAAGCGGTTAAAGAGACCGCTTGATTATCCCTGGCGATAAAAACACCAGGCAAAGTAAAGCCCGCTATCTAAGCGGGCTTTCTTTTTGCAGCGAAGCTATTACAAGCCGCGGTCTCAAGAACCGGTGGCAGGGGTAGCAGGTGCTGCTTCTTTCGCGGCGGCTTCGTTCGATTCAGCCTGAGCTTTGGCAGCATCGGCGTTTTCTTTCGCAGCGTCGTTCACTTTATCCTGAGCCTTCGCCATATCTTTCTGAGCTTGCTCGGAGTGCGCAGCAGCGTCTTGGGCTTTGTCTTCGGATTTCTTGTCACAGGCGGCCAGACCGAGGGCAGCGGCCAACATCATGGAAATAGCTAACGTCTTGCGCATGGGGTGTTTCTCCTTATTGAAGATATCTACTGGCCTTTCGAGCATGGGGGTTCAGCATTAGTTCCTTTTATTACGCAGATATATAAACGACGCTCGCCGAGGAACTTCCAGCCGTCACCTCTATTGCGCGGATCCACACAAATAAGAGTCTGTATCGAATGACCGAAAATCCTTTGCTGGCGCGTGCGACGCGCTTTGTGTCCGCCTTGCGCCACTGTCAGGTGCTGGGTATCACCGCTTATCAGGCCAGTGAGGAGGGCATAACGTTGCTCATGCCTTACGCCCCGCATCTGGTCGGCGATCCGCGCACCGGCGTTATCCACGGCGGCGCGCTGACGTCCCTGATGGACACCGCCTGCGGCATGGCCACCCTCTGCGTATTGCCGGAATTCGAGGTGTGCCCGACCCTCGACCTGCGCGTTGACTACATGCATCCCGCTGCGCCACACCAGCCGGTGTACGGCTTCGCCCAATGCTACCGGTTGACCACCGACGTGATCTTCACCCGTGGCTTTGCCTACCAGGATGATCCGCAACAACCCATCGCTCATGTGGTGGGCACGTTTATGCGCATGGGCAAGCGCCTCAAGGGTGCGCAAGGGTTGAGCAATACGGTCAAGGGAGGACAGGCATGACACATCGATTCAAGACGCGCTTGGAGCAGGCCCACGAACGGGGTGATTACGAGGCGCTGCTCAACCTGATCCCCTACGCCAAGCTGATCGGCATTGAATGCACGCGGCTCGGGGATGAGTTGCTGTTCCGCCTGCCGGCCAACAAGGACAATATTGGTAACCCCATATTGCCGGCGCTCCACGGCGGAGTGATCGCCGGCTTCATGGAGCTGTCCGCCGCGCTGCACCTGCTGGTGCTCACCGGTGCGCCAGGCGTTCCGAAAATCATCGATTTTTCCCTGGATTACCTGCGCGCCGGCCAGTTTCGCGACACCTACGCCAAATGCCAGGTGTGGCGCCAGGGCCGGCGCGTGGCCAATGTGGCCATCACCGCCTGGCAAAGCACGGCGGCCGAGCCGATCGCCACCGCCCGCGCGCATTTCAAGATCGAGGAATCGAGCCGCCCTTGAAATCCTGGTCTTAGCCCCCAACTTTGATGACAACCCGCCGCTAACCCTCACGGATGCGGCCACTGCCATCCAATTGGAGTTTGATGACCATGAGTGTGGAAACTCAAAAGGAAACCCTGGGCTTCCAGACCGAGGTGAAGCAACTGCTGCACCTCATGATCCATTCGCTGTATTCCAACAAGGAAATCTTCCTTCGCGAATTGATCTCGAACGCCTCTGACGCTGTCGACAAATTACGTTTCGAAGCCCTGTCCAAGCCTGAGTTGCTGGAAGGTGGCGCCGAACTGAAAATCCGCGTGAGCTTCGACAAGGACGCCAAGACCGTCACCCTCGAAGACAACGGCATCGGCATGAGCCGCGAAGACGCGATCACCCACCTGGGGACCATCGCCAAATCCGGTACCGCCGACTTCATGAAGAACCTGTCGGGCGACCAGAAGAAAGATTCGCACCTGATCGGCCAGTTCGGCGTGGGCTTCTACTCGGCCTTCATCGTGGCTGACAAAGTTGAAGTGTTCAGCCGCCGCGCCGGCCTCGACGCCAGCGAAGGCGTGCACTGGTCGTCCAAAGGCGAAGGCGAATTCGAAATCGCCACGATCGACAAGGCCGACCGTGGCACGCGTATCGTGCTGCACCTGAAATCCGGTGAAGACGAATTCGCCGATGGCTGGCGCCTGCGCAACATCGTCAAAAAGTACTCCGACCACATTGCCCTGCCGATCGAGCTGCCGAAAGAACAGGCGGCCGCTGAAGGCGAAGAAGCGCCTGCCCAGGAATGGGAAGTGGTCAACCGCGCCAGCGCGCTGTGGACCCGTCCGCGTACCGAGATCAAGGACGAGGAATACCAGGAGTTCTACAAACACATCGGTCACGACTACGAAAACCCGCTGAGCTGGAGCCACAACAAGGTCGAAGGCAAGCTGGAATACAGCTCGCTGCTCTACGTACCGGCCCGTGCTCCGTTCGACCTGTACCAGCGTGAAGCGCCAAAAGGCCTGAAGCTCTACGTACAACGCGTGTTCGTGATGGACCAGGCGGAATCCTTCCTGCCGCTGTACCTGCGCTTCATCAAGGGTGTGGTCGACTCCAACGACCTGTCCTTGAACGTGTCGCGGGAAATCCTGCAGAAAGACCCGATCATCGACTCCATGAAGTCGGCGCTGACCAAGCGCGTGCTCGACATGCTGGAAAAACTGGCGAAGAACGAGCCTGAGCAATACAAAGGCTTCTGGAAAAACTTCGGCCAGGTCATGAAAGAAGGCCCGGCGGAAGACTTTGCCAACAAGGAAAAAATCGCTGGCCTGCTGCGTTTTGCCTCGACTCAGGGCGACGACGGCGAGCAGGTCGTGTCCTTGGCCGAGTACCTGGCACGCGCCAAGGAAGGTCAGGACAAGATCTACTACCTCACCGGCGAAACCTACGCTCAGGTCAAGAACAGCCCGCACCTGGAAGTCTTCCGCAAGAAAGGCATCGAAGTGCTGCTGCTGACCGACCGTATCGATGAGTGGCTGATGAGCTACCTCAACGAGTTCGACGGCAAGTCCTTCGTCGACGTGGCCCGTGGTGACCTCGACCTGGGTAACCTGGACTCTGAAGAAGAGAAGAAAGAAGCCGAGGAAGTCGCCAAGTCCAAAGAAGGCCTGGTTGAGCGGATCAAGGCGTCCCTGGGCGATGCCGTCAGCGAAGTGCGGGTTTCCCACCGCCTGACCGATTCCCCGGCGATCCTGGCCATCGGCGAGCAGGATTTGGGCATGCAGATGCGCCAGATCCTGGAAGCCAGCGGCCAGAAGGTTCCGGATTCCAAGCCGATCTTCGAGTTCAACCCGGCTCACCCGCTGATCGAGAAACTCGACGGCGAGCAGAGCGAAGAGCGCTTTGGCGACCTGTCGCACATCCTCTTCGACCAGGCGGCCCTGGCCGCTGGCGACAGCTTGAAAGACCCGGCCGCCTATGTGCGCCGACTGAACAAGCTGTTGGTTGAACTGTCGGTCTGACACCGTTGTAGAAAAACCCGCTTCGGCGGGTTTTTTCGTTCTGACGCACCTCAACTGGAGTAAATGATGAGCCAAGTCACTGTACGTTCCGTGGTCTATCAGATTGATGGCCAGTCTTATGAGAGCCGCCTCGCGTTCGATGCCAGCCACAAGGGCCCGTTGCCGGGCCTGCTGATGGCGCCGAACTGGATGGGTGTGGGGGCGGGTGCCGAAGAGATCGCCAAGAGCGTGGCCGGCAAGGGCTATGTGGTGCTGATCGCCGACCTCTACGGGCAGACCGTGCGCCCGTCGAATGGCGATGAAGCCGGCGCTGCGATGATGCCGTTGAAGAACGACCGTGCATTGTTGAACAAGCGCATGCAGGCGGCGTTCGAGCAACTGCAGGGCCAGACCGAGGCTGGCGTTGATACGTCGAGACTGGCGACCTTCGGTTTCTGTTTCGGTGGTTGCTGTTCCCTGGAACTGGCGCGCACCGGTGCGCCGCTCAAGGCTGCCATCTCGTTCCACGGCACCCTCGACACGCCGAACCCGGCGGACGCGAAAAACATCAAGGGCTCAGTGCTGGTCCTGCACGGCGCTTCCGACCCATTGGTGCCTAAAGAGCAACTGCCTGCGTTCGAAGATGAAATGAATGCGGCCGGCGTGGATTGGCAATTGCTGAGCTACGGCGGCGCGGTACATTCCTTCACCGATCCGCATGCGAATGTGCCGGGCAAGATGATGTATGACGCGAAGACCGCCAAGCGGGCATTCCAGTCGATGCATAACCTGTTGGATGAAGTGTTCAAGGCCTGATTCTTCAGCGCCTGCTGCGGCTTCATCGCGCTCAAGCCCAGCGCCCACATTTTGATCGGTGCACACCGGTAGATGTGGGCGCTGGCTGGCCTGGGATGGCTATCTCAACGGCAGCTCGATTCTTTCAGACTCACCCGGCACCGTCGGCCAATCCCCGGCCGCCCAGCGCTGCCTGGCCTGGTCGATCACCGCCGGATCACTCGCGACAAAATTCCATTTGATCCGCCGAGGCCCATCCAGCGGTGCGCCACCCAACACCACCAGGTGGCAACCACTCTCGGCAAACAGTGTCATCTCCTGACCGGCCGGCAACACCACCAGGCTGTGAACTTCAAGCGCCTCACCGTCCAACTGGGCGTCACCCTCCAGCACATACACCGCGCGTTCTTCATGCTCATCGGCAATCAGCAGGGTCGTGGCCGTTTGCATCTGCACCTCGGCATACAGGGTGGGCGATAGCACTGGCACCGGTGACTTGAGGCAGAACCCGCTGCCTGCAATCAGGCGGATCTGTACACCCAGGTTGTCACTCGCCGGCAGGCTCGCCGCCGGGTGATGGCTGTAGTGCCCGGGGCCCGTCTCGTGGTCCTTGGGGGAGGCCAGCCACACCTGCAGCCCATGCAGGCTGAAACCCTTGGCCCTGACCGCCTCGGGTGTGCGTTCGACGTGGGCAATCGCGCTACCGGCGGTCATCCAGCTGACATCACCGGCCTGCACCACCTGGTCCGAGCCCAGGCTGTCCTTATGCTGCAACGTACCTTCAAACAGATACGTCAGGGTCGACAGCCCGATATGCGGGTGTTGGCGGATGTTCATGCCATCACCCGGCGCGTAGCGGGTCGGCAGCATATGATCGAAGAACACGAAAGGCCCGACGCTGCGGCATTCCCGCGAGGGCAGCGGGCGCAGGATGGGCTGGCCCTCGACATCTTCGGGGCGAGGGCGGATCACGGTGAAGGGGGTCATGGTGCGTCCCAGTCTGAGCGGGTTAGGTACTGCTGAGCATAACCCGCTCGACGGGAGGTTGCCGCTATTGGCTGAACGCGCCTTCCGACAGTTGCGTGTCGATGCTGATTTCGGCTGTGGTCATCAATTTGTGCACCGGGCAGCGATCCGCCACGCGGTGCAGTTCATCACGCTGCTCATCGGTGAGTACGCCCTTGAGCGTCAGCTTGACGTTGAGCGTGTATTTGCCCTTTTGCTCTTCGGCGGCGTCATGGGTGACCTCCACGGTCACGCCGGTGAGCGGGATGTCTTTTTTCTGCGCGTACAGCTTGAGCGTCAGGGCTTTGCACGAGGCCAGGGCGGCGTCGAAGTAGTCATGGGGGGAGGGCGCCGAATCATCCCCACCCAGGCTTTTGGGCAGGTCGGTGAACAACTCGTGGTTGTCGATGTTGAGGCTGTGGCGAAAATTGTCCTGGTTCAGGGTATTTACGGTAACAGGCATGGTAAACCTCACAGGATGGCAGGATGAAGGTCATGCAGTTATAGAGCATGCTGGCACTGCGGTGTTCCGCGTTTTTTGCTGGATGAACCCCGGCGGGGCGCGCAAGGTCTACCCGTATCAGCCCTTATCGAGGTTTTACCGTGCTCTGGACCCGCCTGACTCTTGCCCTGATGCTCGCCGCCAGCAGCCTTGCCGTGCAGGCCCGTGACTATGCCTACAGCGATGCGCACCTGCATTACGTCGACTTCTTCCAGGAAACCGCGGGCATGGACAAGCTGCTCAAGGCGATGGCCGATAACCGCATCGATCACGTGATGATTTCCGGCATACCGGTCGCAAAGAAATGGCACGAAGACGAACCCAAGCGCCCGCGCTATTACGCCGGTGATGACGCGGATGCCTACTGGTACAGCGCCACCGATGTGATCGTGGCCGCAGCGGTCAATAAACTGACCCCCGAGCAGCGCCAGCACTTTCATCCGTTCCTGTCCGGCTTCAACCCCAATGACAAGAACTCCGCTGCCCACATCCAGCGCATGCTCGACCTCAACCCAGGGTTGTGGCAAGGCATCGGCGAAGTCTTCACCCGTCATGACGACCTCACGGCCATCACCGCGGGTGACACACCGCGCGCCAATAACGAAGCCATGACGCGCATCTATCACCTGGCGGCGGAAAACGACCTGCCGGTGATGCTGCACTCCAACATCACCTCCAAGCGCGAGCGCAACCCGCTGTACCTGGCCGAGGTGGAGGAGCCGCTGCGCAACCATCCCCATACCCGCTTCATCTGGGCCCATGCTGGCACCAGCAAGGAAATTCACCGCCACCAGGTGCAGATGGACTTTTTGCTGCCCACCTTGAGCCGCATGCTCGAGGCCTATCCCAACCTGTACATCGACCTGTCCTGGAGCATGCTCACGCCATACTTGCTGGATGACGCGGGTCAGCCACGCCCAGAGTGGGTAACGCTGGTGGAGCGCTTCCCGGAGCGCTTTATGTTGGGTTCGGACGTCGTGGGGCGTTTCAATAAGCTGGGTAATGAAATGCGCCGCTTTGACCCTTTCCTGGATGCATTGCCTGAGGCGGTCGCCCGTAAAGTCGCGCGTGACAACTTCCTGGCCATCCTGCCTGAACCTGCTCGCGATGGTGAGCGGCGTTGATATCGCGTTTTCGTCTTACGCAAAGGCGATAAGGCGCCGATACCTTTCAAGAGCCAGCTGCAATTGGATGCAGCGCAATTGGAAGGAGCCAAGGCATGAGTATCAGAAGTCTGAATATCGCCCCGCGCGCAGGCTTGGGGTTTGGCATATTGGCCTTGATGGTGTTTGCCCTGGGCGGCTTTGCCCTGCTGCAGATGGGCAATATGCGCCAGCAGTCGGACCAGGTGGAAAACAACTGGCTGCCCAGCGTCATGGCGGTGGGGGAGATGAGCCAGGATTTGCTGCGTATTCGTGCACTGACCTTGCGTCTGCTGGTCAACCGCGATCCCCAGGCGCTGGCGCAGAACGAGCAGAAGCTGGGTGACCTGAAAAACGGCCTGCACCAGGCCCAGGCGCTCTACGAGGCGCTGATCGTGTTGCCTGAGGAGCGTACGCTGTTTGATCGCTTCAAGGCCCAGGAGCAGCAATACCTGCAACGCCAGGAGCAGGTCATGGGGTTTTCCAAGGCCAACCAGTTGGACGACGCGATCCGTGTGGTCAATGGCGAGATGAACCAGCTCGCTGATGAGCTGGCGGCGACGCTGCATCAGTTGGTCAACCTCAACAAAGCCAGTGCCAACCAGGCAGCTAGCCTGGCGCAAACCGTGTTCACCCAGTCACGCAGTTGGGTGATTGGCATGATCGCACTCACGGCGCTGATCACCATCGGCCTGGCGGTATGGCTGACGCGCAGCATCGTATTGCCCTTGGCGCAGTCATTGAAAGTGGCCCAAAGCGTAGCCAGTGGCGATTTGACGGGTGAGATCAGCCTCAGTGGCAACGATGAGCCAGCGCGCCTGCAGCAGGCGCTCAAGGGCATGCAGGAGAACCTGCGCGATACCATCCGGCGTATTTCCGAGTCATCCAACCAACTGGCCTCGGCTTCCGAGGAGCTCAACTGCGTCACCGAAGACGCCACCCGCGGGTTGCACCAGCAAAGCCAGGAAATTGAACAGGCAGCTACGGCGGTCAACCAGATGACCGCTGCGGTGGAGGAAGTGGCGAGCAATGCCGTGGCCACGTCCCAGGCGTCACGCGAGTCCGATCGCATTGCCCAGCATGGGCGCGAGCAGGTGCACCAGACGGTGGTGTCGATCGAGGCGCTGGCCACCGATGTCACCGACAACGTGATGCAGGTCGAGGACCTGGCCCAGAAGGTCTACGGCATCAGCAAGGTACTGGACGTCATTCGCTCGATTGCCGAGCAGACCAACCTGCTGGCGCTGAATGCCGCGATTGAAGCCGCACGCGCCGGGGATGCCGGGCGTGGCTTTGCAGTAGTGGCCGATGAGGTGCGCGCCCTGGCCCATCGCACCCAGCAGTCGACCCGGGAAATCGAACAGATGATCAGCGGGATCCAGCAAGGCACCGATCAGGCGGTCAGCTCGATGCAGCAGAGCAACAGCCGCGCACGCTCGACCCTGGACATCGCCAAGTCGGCGGGCACGGCGCTGGAGGAGATTGCCTCGGCGTTCACCTTGATCAATGAGCGCAACCTGGTTATCGCCAGTGCGTCGGAGCAGCAGGCGGCGGTGGCGCGTGAGGTGGATCGCAACCTCATGAATATCCGCGACCTGGCGCACCAGACCTCGACGGGGGCGAACCAGACCAGTGCGGCGAGCCAGGAGCTGTCGCGGTTGGCGGTGGACCTGAACACCATGGTGGCGCGATTCTCGGTGTAGGGCAGTAGACCGAGGTGGCCCCTTCGCGAGCAGGCCCGTTCCTACACTCGAGCGCATTCCTTCAGGATGTACTCGGTCAAATGTGGGGGCGGGCTTGCTCGCCGAGCAGGCAACTCGGTTTTGAATTGAGTCACCCACAAAAAAGCCCCGAACCAGTCGGGGCTTTTTCATGTGATCAACCTGCGGGGTTTATTTACCCTGCCAGCGTTTCAGCACCAGGGTGGCGTTAGTGCCACCGAAGCCGAAGCTGTTGCTCATCACGGTGTCGATTTTCGCGTTCTCAACAGTCTTGGTCAGGATCGGCATGTCAGCCACAACCGGATCAATCTCGTCGATGTTGGCCGAACCGGCCATGAAGTTGCCTTCCATCATCAGCAGGCAGTAGATCGCCTCGTGAACGCCGGCGGCGCCCAGGGAGTGACCGGACAGGCTCTTGGTGGAGCTGATGGCCGGGGCCTTGTCGCCGAATACCGCACGCACGCCTTCCATTTCCTTGGCGTCGCCGACCGGAGTCGAGGTGCCGTGGGTGTTCAGGTAGTCGATTGGGGTGTCTACGGTGGACATTGCCATCTGCATGCAACGGATGGCGCCTTCACCGCTTGGGGCAACCATGTCATAGCCGTCGGACGTCGCGCCGTAGCCAACGATTTCCGCGTAGATCTTGGCGCCACGGGCCAGGGCGTGTTCCAGCTCCTCGACCACCACCATGCCGCCACCGCCGGCGATGAC
This sequence comes from Pseudomonas lurida, assembly GCF_002563895.1. Classification (NCBI taxonomy): domain Bacteria; kingdom Pseudomonadati; phylum Pseudomonadota; class Gammaproteobacteria; order Pseudomonadales; family Pseudomonadaceae; genus Pseudomonas; species Pseudomonas lurida. The sequence goes on from NZ_PDJB01000001.1 coordinate 2,063,753, forward strand.
GAAACCGTCACGCTTGGCGTCGTAGGCGCGGGAGGCCTTTTCCGGGGTTTCGTTGTACTGGGTGGACAGTGCGCCCATGGCGTCGAACAGGAACGACTGGCTCCAATGCTCTTCTTCACCGCCGCCGGCGAACACGATGTCCTGCTTGCCCAGCTGGATCTGCTCAACGGCAGTACCGATGCAGTGAGCACTGGTGGCGCATGCGGAGGAGATCGAGTAGTTCACGCCCTTGATCTGGAACGGCGTGGCCAGGCAGGCCGAAACGGTGCTGCCCATGGTCCGCGTGACACGGTAAGGGCCAACGCGCTTCACGCCTTTTTCGCGCAGGATATCCAGCGCTTCCATCTGGTTGAGGGTCGATGCGCCGCCGGAGCCGGCGATCAGGCCGGTGCGTACGTTCGATACCTGGTCTTCGCTCAGGCCTGAGTCGGCAATCGCGTCTTTCATCGCCAGGTAGGCGTAGGCGGCAGCGTGGCCGACGAAGCGATAGATCTTGCGATCGATCAGTTCTTCGAGGGGCAGGTCGATGGAGCCGGAAACCTGGCTACGCAGACCCATTTCGGCATATTCCGGGTTGAAGCGGATGCCAGGGCGACTTGCACGCAGGTTAGCGGTGACGGTCTCTTTGTCATTGCCCAGGCAAGAAACGATACCCAGACCAGTGATAACGACGCGGCGCATGCGGATAACCCTTAAAAGTTGTCAGTGGAAGTGAATACGCCGACCCGAAGGCCTTCGGCAGTATAGATCTCGCGACCGTCGACGCTCACCGAACCATCGGCGATGGCCAGGTTCAGCTTGCCCTTGAGGACGCGCTTGATTTGAATGTTGTAGGTGACTTTCTTGGCGGTCGGCAGGACCTGGCCAAAGAACTTCACTTCGCCCGAACCCAGGGCGCGACCGCGGCCTGGCAGGCCTTGCCAGCCGAGGAAGAAGCCGACCAGCTGCCACATGGCGTCGAGGCCCAGGCAACCTGGCATGACAGGGTCGCCTTCGAAATGGCAGGCGAAGAACCACAGGTCCGGGGTGATATCCAGCTCGGCGACCAATTCACCTTTGCCGTACTTGCCACCCTCTTCACTGATATGGGTGATGCGATCCACCATCAGCATGTTCGGGGCGGGCAGTTGCGCGTTACCTGGGCCGAACAGCTCACCGCGACTGCAGCGCAGCAGGTCTTCCCGAGTAAAGGCGTTTTGTTTGGTCATGCGAGCTCCTCAATAATCCCATGCGGCAGGGTAGGGCAAATCTTCCCGAACCGAATGAAGCGTTCATGCCTCATGTCGGCAGCCTACACATAGACTATTGCGTTGTAGTGAAAGTCACAGCGGCAAGGTACTGAATGTACACTTGTTCACTGAAATTTTAAACCGGGCCTGTTTATGGGCCCGTTCGGGTGCCTAAGACTGCCGCACTTTCGTCTTTCACGCCAGTCGGAGTTGGCTGATGGCGCGGCGCTATTGCACCCAGCGTTGCAGGATTTGCTGCAAATCCGTGCGTTTGAACGGCTTGGCCAGGTAATCGTTCATTCCGGCCGCCAAACAGGCTTCGCGGTCGCCCTGCAAGGCGTTGGCCGTGAGGGCAATGATCGGCAGGTCGGCGCAGCCCGGCAATTGGCGAATCTGCCGGGTGGCTTCGTAGCCATCGATCAGCGGCAGCCGGCAATCCATCAGGATTACCGTGAAAATCAGGCTTTCAGCGCTGCGAATCGCCTCGGCGCCGTCGGCGGCCAGGCTCACTTCAAAGCCCAGGCTGCGCAGCATGGCTTCGACCACGGCGCGGTTGACCGGGTTATCTTCCACCAGCAGGACATGGCGGCCATTGCCAGCGCTGGCCTTGCCGTCAGCGTCGCTGGCAATGGCCGGTACGTTGTGCTGGTCGATGGCCAGGGGGATTTCCAGGGTGAACACCGAACCGCGGGCTTCTTCGCTCTGGGCGCGCAGGGTGCCGCCCATGCGTTCAGCCAGGGTGCGGGCGATGGGCAGGCCCAGGCCGGTGCCGCCGTAACGTCTTGAAATGGAACTGTCGGCCTGCTGGAACGCATCGAACATCAATTCCAGGCGCTCGGCGGAAATCCCGATGCCGCTGTCGCGCACGGTGCAGGTGAACCACACCAGTTCATGGTCAAGGGCCTGCCAATGCGGCTCGATACTGACGTTGCCGTGCTCGGTGAACTTCAGCGCGTTGCCGATCAGGTTCACCAGGATCTGACGGATCCGCGTCGGGTCGCCCTGCACCCGCAAGGTGTCCATCCCTGGCGGAATCGACAGCTCCAGCGCCAACCCGCGCTGCTGGGCGCTGTGCTGGAACGCCTGGGCGCAGCTGTTGATCAGGTCGGCCAGGTTGAACGGAATGTGCTCCAGTTCCAGGGCGGCCCGTTCGATGCGCGAAAAGTCGAGGATATCGTTGATGACCTTGAGCAGATGCTCGGTCGACTCGGAGGCCAACGCCGCGTATTCGGCCTGCTCCTCGGTCATCTCCGTGGTTTCCAGCAACTGCAGCATGCCCAGCACGCCATTCATGGGCGTGCGCAGCTCATGGCTCATCATCGCCAGGAAATCCGACTTGGCATTGTTGGCGCGCTCGGCCTCTTCGCGGGTCTGGATCAATTGGGCCATGGCTTGTTGCTGTTCGCGACTGGCCTGGTTGAGACCTTCGGCGAGGTTGTTGATATGCCGCGACAGGTCGCCCAGCTCCGAGTCATCCACGATCGGCAGCGGCGTCTTGTAGTCACCTTGCTGGATGGCCTTCACCGCATGGCCCATAGCGCTGATCGGCTGCGAAAGGCTGGCGGCGAGGCGCCTGGCGAGCAGGAAGGTAAACAGCAGGGCGAACAGCGCGAGGATGCCAGCCTTGAACAGGATCTCCTGCTGGCGCTGGCTGAACGCGTCGTTGGACATGCCGACGATGACCCGTCCCAGGTAGTCCGCACGGGGTGCCTTGGATTCGTTGAGGTTGTCCTGGAAGAAATCATTGCCCAACTGAATGTGTTGCAGGCGGATCGGCGCCTGGAAGACTTTTACCGACAGCGAGCGGTCGTGTTTCTCCGAGGGTTGCTCGACGTACACCAGGATGTTCTCGCTGCTGTCCTGAATCTCCAGGAAGCGCACGTGAGGCGTGGCCAGCGTGGCGCGCAGCAGGCTGTCGAGCACATCATTGTTGCCGGAAATCACCCCGTACTCGGTGGCAGGCGCCAGTTGGTTGGCGATCAGTTGGCCCGTGTGGTCCAGTTCCTGGCGCAGGTCCTGGATGCGCACGAAGGTGAAGAAGCTGATCAACAGCAACGTCAGCAACAGCGCCGGGCCCAGGGTGATGAGCTGCGTGCGGGTGTTGATGTCCCAGCGACGACGCAAGGTCATGGGCGTTTTTCTCCTTCGGCCAATCGGGTGGCGACGCTGGTTTCGTCCACCTGTTCGATCCCCAGTGAGCGCGCGACTTGCGGGTTGCCCACGACTTTGAAGTGTTCCGGGTAGAGCGAGCGTGGCCAGTTGGCCGGTGAGTGGTCGAGCAGGCGGTCGAGCACGGCCAACCAGTCGGCCTGATCGCTGTAGGTGCTGGCCAGGCTGCCCGCTCGCACGAAGCCCGCATTCGGGCCCACCAGCGGCAATTGCTGGGCATAGCTGCTCAGCAACAGGTTCTTCGCGGTTTTCGGGTTGTACAACTGCGGGTCGTCGAGGCCGAGCAACACGTCACTGTTGCGGAACAGGGTCTGCAGTGGCCGACTGTCATTAATGTTGTCCCAGCGCTGAGGCACGATCTCCAGGCCCAGGGGGGTGGCGTGCTGGCGCAACTCGGGCAGGAGGAACTCACTGTCGTCGCCGTAGAGCACGCCGATCCGCCGCGCCTGGGGCAGGATGCTGGCGATCAGGTGCAGTTGGCGATCCAGCGGCGGGTCACTCCACAGCAGGCTGATGCGCGGGTGCTGCGTGCTGCCCAGGCGCTGGTGGGCCTGCAGCCGGCTGATGCGCAGCACCAGGGTTGGCGGGCCCTGGTTGTCCTGCAGGCGCCAGTCGAGGCCGGGCAGGTCGAGCAGGATCAACCGCGTGTTGGCCGGCAGTCGACCAGGGGCTGGCAAGTCCTTGAGGACCGTGAAGGTGACGTGGTCTTCGGGACGTTGCTGCGCCAGGGCCTGGGCAAAGGCCTGCACCCCAGCGCCGTCTTCGGCGGCGGTCAGCAGGATATCGGCGCTCCAGGCCGGCGCGGGCAATAGCAGGCACACGAGCAGCACCGCGCGTCGCCAGAGCGTGGTGATCAAGAGGCAGGTCATCCGTGACGAGTCGCCCATGTCAGAACTCTAACTCCGCGCTGAAGTAGAGCACGTGGCGATGGTCATAATTGTTATCGGCCCAGGTGGTGGGCTGGTTATCCAGGCGTTCTTGCAACATGCCGGCCAGCTCCACGTTGGCTTTGCCCAGGGCAATGCGCTTGGCCACCCGCAGGTCGACCCGTTCGAAGCGATATTGGTTGAGCGCGTCATCGCCATAGTAGAACAGCGCGCTGGACCAGCCATGGCCCCACTCACGCAACCAGCCGGCGGAGCCGCTATTGCGTGCGGTCTGCGCTTTGTCCCGCGGGTTGCTGGTGTCTGCATCGACGTAAGCATAGGTCAGCCGCAGTCGGTCGGCGTTGCTCACGCGCCAGTCGAACTGGGATTCGGCGCCGGTGAACCGTGCGCTGTTGGCGTTGCTGGCAATGTATTGGTTGTTGCGCAGCGGTGAGCTGATCATGTCGGTGATCTCGTCGTAGAACAACTTCACGTCCATGTTCAGCCCGATGTCGGCAAAGAAGCCGTTGTACCCCAGTTCCCGCGACTTCATCATCTCTTTATCGAGGTTGCCCGGGCCCCGGGTCTTTACGAAGTATTGCCCGGTGGTCTGCCCGTAGGCGGGGGAGCTGAGGTTGGTGACGCGATAACTCCAGTTGACGTTGTTCTCGAACATGTCCGGCGAGCGAATCGCTTCGGAATACACCGCGCGCAAGCCATGGCGCGGGTTGATCAGGTAGTTGACCGCCACTCGAGGCGTCAGCGAGTTGCCGCTCAGGTGAGTGTCTTCATACATGGCGCCGCCTTGCAGCAGCCAATGCTCGCTGGCGCGCCATTCCAACTGGCCGAACAGGCGCCAGGTGGTGTCGTCCAGGGTACCGTCGAAGTAGGTATCGGAGTCTGCCCGGTCGTAGCGGTAGTTCATGCCGCTGACCAGGCGCAGGCTGTCGGACAGGCTGAGGGTGTCCTGAATCTCCAGGTCGTATCGGCTTTCACGGGTGCTCTGGTCGATATCACCGCACACGCTTTGGCTGGCACCGTCGCGCCACTGCTGCAGCACCTGGTTGGCCAGGGCCTGCTCGGCGGCGCTACCTGGTGGCGCGCTGCCTTGACTGTAGGTGTCCATATGCCGTGCGAGCAGTTCGGCGTAGTTGGGGTTCAGCTGCCATAACTGGGTGAGCTCCGGGCTGAAGGACACCTTGGCATCACAGGCCTTCCAGATTTGCCGGCGGTCCCACTGTTGCGCCGAGCCCTGGATGTACAGGCTGTGGTCAGGGTTGAAGTCGAAGTTCCAGCGCAGGGAGCCGGCGTAGTCCTTGGCCGTGACGTCGGAATTGTTGCCACCTTCGGTAATCCCGGCAAATACCGGACTGTAGGTATAAGGACGCTGGTTAGTACCTTCCTTCGCATCCAGTTGCCAGTCGATGCTCTGTTGCGCGTTCAACGTCTGGCTGATCGCCAGGCTGAAGCGGTTGAGGCGGCGGCTGTCACGGCGGTCGGCGCCCGCTGCATCGCTGTCGAAGCCGTCGTCCTGCTGACCGGAGAGGGACAGGCGCAAGTCACCGGTTTCCCAGCCCACGCCCTGGCTGGCATAGAAGTCATTGATCCCGAGTTCGCCGCGCACCACCTTGACCCGCGTGCCGTGGCTGTTGGCCGGTGAGCGCGTAAGAATGTTGACCACCGCCATCAAGGCATTGGCGCCATAGCTGACGGTGTTGGGGCCGCGGAAGACTTCGATCCGCTCGATATCTTCCATGGCCACCGGAATGTCGCTCCAGTCGACGGTGGCCAGGCCCGCGCGGTATACCGAGCGGCCGTCGATCAACACCTGCATGCGCCGCGCATCGCTGGCACTGGTGCCGTGGTAGTTCACGGCCGCCTGGTTGCCGGTGGTGTAGCCGACCATCATCCCGGGTACCAGGCGCAGTAACTCACTGATGTCCCGCGCGCCGCTGGCCTTGATCAGCTCGCTGTCGATCACGGTCATGCTGCCGGGCACGGCGGCGGCCGATTGCTTGAGGCGCGTGGCGGTCAACACTTGGGGCAGCGGCTGGCTGTCGAGGAACAGGTCGTCGGCCAGCGCTGCGCTGCTGCACAACGGCATGCCCAATAGCATCAGCCACACAGATGAACGAGGAGGAGGGCCCAGATACACGGCACGGCCTTGATAATTGCGGATAGCCGCCCATGTTAACTGAGGTGGGGCCTTTTGCCAGTCGTAGGACTTGCAATTACTTCATGTAAACGTGGCATTTTCCGACAAACGCATGAATTCATTCGGGGGCTGGCCGCAAGCGGGTCGGCCCGTATAATGCCGCCATCGCCACTGGTATGGATTAACGGATTGCATATGACTGAACAGCGCCCTATCGCGGTCCTGGGAGGCGGAAGTTTTGGTACCGCCGTGGCAAACCTGCTGGCCGAGAACGGCCACGCTGTGCGCCAGTGGATGCGCGACCCCGAACAAGCCGAGGCCATTCGGGTGCACCGGGAAAATCCGCGTTACCTCAAAGGCATCAAGATTCATCCCGCGGTCGAACCCGTGACGGACCTGCTGGAAACCCTCACGGCCTGCGACCTGTGCTTCGTCGCGTTGCCCTCCAGTGCCTTGCGCTCGGTGCTGGCGCCCCACGCCGAACGTTTGGCGGGCAAGCTGCTGGTCAGCCTGACCAAGGGCATCGAGCCGCAGACCTTCAAGCTGATGAGTGAAATCCTTGAAGAGATCGCGCCCCTGGCGCGCATTGGCGTGCTGTCCGGGCCGAACCTGGCACGGGAAGTCGCCGAGCACGCGCTGACCGCCACGGTGGTCGCCAGTGAAGACGAAGCACTCTGTGAACGTGTCCAGGCCGTGCTGCATGGCCGCACCTTCCGGGTCTACGCCAGCAGCGACCGCTTTGGCGTAGAACTGGGCGGTGCGCTGAAGAACGTCTACGCGATCATTGCCGGCATGGCCGTGGCGCTGGGCATGGGCGAAAACACCAAAAGCATGTTGATCACCCGTGCCTTGGCCGAGATGACCCGCTTTGCGGTGAACCAGGGCGCCAACCCGATGACCTTCCTGGGGCTGGCGGGCGTGGGCGACTTGATCGTCACCTGCTCCTCGCCGAAGAGCCGCAACTACCAGGTCGGGTTCGCCCTGGGCCAGGGCCTGAGCCTGGAAGACGCGGTGACGCGCCTGGGCGAAGTGGCCGAAGGGGTCAACACCCTCAAGGTGCTCAAGGCCAAGGCTCAGGAGGTCGGCGTCTATATGCCGCTGGTCGCCGGGCTGCACGCGATTCTGTTTGAAGGGCGCACCTTGAACCAGGTCATCGAGTTGCTGATGCGCGCCGAACCCAAAACCGATGTCGACTTTATTTCCACCAGTGGTTTCAACTGAGGAACGCGTCATGAACGATCCCAAAGCAGCCCCCACGTACGAATCCATTGCCCTGCGCATCCTTTGGATGCTGGTGTTCGCGCTGGTCTGGCAGGTGGCGCAGTTCCTGCTTGGTGCGCTGGTGGTGGTGCAACTGATCTACCGCCTGGTCTACGGCGCACCGAACCTGGGCCTGATGAACGTGGGCGACAGTCTTAGCCAGTTCCTCGCGCAGATCGGCCGTTTCGGCAGCTTCCATACCGAACAGAAGCCCTGGCCGTTCGCCGACTGGCCAACCCCGCGAGCGCCTGAGGGCGAAGCCGCCCACAGCGTGCCGCCGGCGCCGCACCCGGTGCGCGATGAAGAGCCGAAGCTGTGAAGCTGTGGGTACTGCGCCACGGAGAGGCCGAAGGGCATGCGCGCACGGATGCCGAGCGCAACCTCACTGAGCATGGCCGCGCCGAAGTGTTGCGCAGTGCTGCGCACCTGATCGGCCAGCCGCTCAGCGCCATCATCGCCAGCCCCTATGTGCGAGCGCAGCAGACCGCGCACCTGGTGCGTGAGGTATTGGGCTTCGAACCGGATATTCGCACGGTGCCGTGGCTGACCCCCGAGGGTAACCCGCAGCAGGTGCTGGAGAAACTCGACAGCGATGACAACGTGCTGCTGGTCAGCCATCAACCGTTGGTGGGCAGCCTGATCAGCTTCCTGCAGCATGGCCATCAGCGTCAGCCGCAGCCGATGTACACCGCCAGCCTGGCGGAACTGGAAGGGGATTTCCCGCTGGCGGGGCTGATGAGCCTGGTCGGTGTGAAGAATCCGTAGGCGTTTTCGCTGCTTTGTGTGTGCTATATAGTCAACCGAGCAAGTGCTTGGTTGGCTATCGTCGGACCACAAAGGAGCGCGTCCCATGCCCGTCGCTTTTCGTTTGCCGTTGCAGGTCTTCTTCGAACGTGAAGCGCGACATCCGCGCCAAACCTTTCTGGTCCAACCCGTAGGCGGTGGCGAAGTGCACCGCCTCACATGGGGCGACGTCGGCCACCAGGCGCGTTGCGCCGCGCACTGGCTGCGCGCCCGGGAGTTGCCCCGGGGCTCTCATATTGCGCTGATCTCGAAGAACTGCGCCCACTGGATCATCGCCGACCTGGCGATCTGGATGGCCGGGCATGTCTCGGTGCCGCTGTACCCCAACCTCACTGCCGACTCCGTCGCCCATGTGCTCACCCATTCCGAGGCGGCACTGGTGTTTATCGGCAAACTCGACGACTGGAGCGCCATGGCGCCCGGAGTACCGGCGAGTGTGCCGACAGTCAGCTTGCCGTTGTGCCCGTCGGGCGCATTCGATTTCAGTTGGGCCGACCTGCAAGCCTGCTCACCGATCCAGGACGAGCCACAGCCCGCCGCTGCGGACCTGGCCACGATCATCTATACCTCCGGCACCACTGGCCTGCCCAAAGGCGTGATGCACAGCTTCGGCGCCCTGGGGTTTGCGGCGACCCGTGGCACCGAGTTGTTTGGGTTGGGGGAGGGCGACCGGCTGCTGTCGTACCTGCCGTTGTGTCATGTGGCAGAGCGGATGTTTGTGGAAATGGCGGCGATCTACACGGGACAAACGGTGTTTTTTGCCGAAAGCCTGGACACGTTTCTGGCCGATCTGCGCAGGGCACGTCCCACCGCGCTGTTTGGCGTGCCGCGTATCTGGACCAAATTCCAGATGGGCGTGTACGCCAAAATCCCGGCGAAGCGCCTGGACACGCTGCTGCGCCTGCCTTTCATCGGCAAGCGCGTGGGCCACAAGGTGCTCGCCGGCCTGGGCCTGGACGCATTGCGTATCGCCCTGTCCGGGGCGGCGCCCGTGCCTGAAGCGCTGCTGAGCTGGTATCAACGCCTGGGCTTGGACGTGCTTGAGGTGTATGGCATGACCGAGAGCTGCGGCTACTCCCATGTGTGCCGTCCCGGCCAGCAGACCCTCGGCTGGATCGGCCTGCCATGCCCCGGTGTGGAAGTCCGCATCGATCCCGTGGGCGAAGTCCAGGTGCGCAGTGGTGCGACCATGCTCGGCTACTACAAGGACCCGCAGAAAACCGCCGAGACGATCACCGCCGATGGTTTCCTGCGTACAGGGGACAAGGGCGAACAGGATGCCGATGGCCGCCTGCGTCTCACCGGGCGTCTCAAGGAAATCTTCAAGACCAGCAAAGGCAAATATGTGGCCCCGGCGCCGATTGAAAACCGCCTGGCCGAACATGTGTGTATCGAGCAGGTGTGCGTGGTGGGCGATGGCCTCACCGCACCGATAGGCCTGTGCGTGCTGTCGGCGGTGCACGAGGACCCACATGCGCTGCGCAGCAGCCTTGAACGCTGGTTGGAACAGGTCAACCAGGCGTTGGATAAACATGAACGCCTGCGCCAGTTGGTGGTGGTGAAAGACAACTGGGCGGTAGAGAACGGCTTCCTGACCCCGACCCTGAAGATCAAGCGCAACGTGATCGAATCGACTTACGGTGCACAATTCCAGGCCTGGAGCGAGCGTTCCGAATCTGTTCTGTGGCAGGATTAGGACCATCATAAAACCAAAAAGGACAACGGCATGAGCCTGTGGCGCACCCAACCGAATATCGATCAACTCAATGCGATCCAGAAAAACACCATCGGTGAACTGCTGGATATCCGCTTTGAAAGCTTCGACGATGACTCCCTGACCGCCAGCATGGTGGTCGACCACCGTACCCATCAGCCCTATGGTTTGCTGCATGGCGGTGCGTCGGTGGTCCTGGCGGAGAGCGTCGGCTCGATGGCGGCCTACTTGTGCATCGACGCCAGCAAGTTCTATTGCGTAGGGCTGGAGGTCAACGCCAACCACTTGCGCGGTGTGCGCAGCGGGCGCGTGACGGCGGTGGCCAAGGCGATTCATATCGGTCGCACCACGCAGGTCTGGGACATCCGCTTGACCAGCGACGATGGCAAGGCCAGTTGCGTCTCGCGCCTGACCATGGCCGTGGTGCCGCTGGGCGAGAACCCACCGGCGCGATAGGCGTGGCGTGAGTGTCATCATTCCTGGCAGTTACAGTCATTGCTGTGCCGGCCGGGCATGGTGACAATCAATCTCTGTTTTTTTAGATGGGTCCGGTATGTCGCAGCACGTGTTTTTTGCCCACGCCAATGGGTTTCCCTCGGCCACCTACGGCAAGCTATTTGCCGCGCTGGCCCCGGAATACGCGGTGGCTCACCTGCCGCAGCACGGTCACGACCCCCGTTTTCCGGTGGACGATAACTGGCAGAACCTGGTGGACGAACTGATCCATCACCTGGAGCAGCAACCGGAGCCGGTGTGGGGCGTGGGCCATTCACTCGGTGGCGTGCTGCACCTGCACGCAGCCATGCGTTGCCCGCAGTTGTATCGCGGGGTGGTCATGCTCGACTCTCCGGTGCTGACCCGCGCCGACCGCTGGGTGATCCGCGCAGCCAAGCGCTTCGGGTTCATCGACCGCCTGACCCCGGCCGGCCGCACCCTCGGCCGTCGCGAAGAATTCAGCGACCTGGACGCCGCGCGCAGCTACTTCGCTGGCAAGACCCTGTTCCGTGGTTTTGACCCGGAATGCTTCGACGCCTACCTGCAACACGGGCTGCATCAGGTGGGTGACCGCCTGCGGCTGCGTTTCGACCCGGCCACCGAGATCAGCATCTACCGGGGCGTGCCCCACACCAGCCCCGGCCAGGTGCGCCAGTTGAAGGTGCCGCTGGCGGTGGTGCGGGGCCGGCAGAGCCGGGTGGTGATGCGTCACCATGCCAGTGGTGTCGGGCGCCTGCCCATGGGGGAAATGCTCACCATGCCCGGCGGCCACATGTTCCCCCTCGAACGCCCACAGGACACCGCGACGTTGATCAAGAACCTGTTCTCCCGCTGGGAAGCCCGCGAGCGCAGTTGCGCATGAGCACACCCGTCGAAGAAGTGCGCCTGGGCCTGCCGCATATCGAACTGGCGGCCCATCTGTTCGGCCCTGAAGACGGTTTGCCGGTGATCGCCCTGCATGGCTGGCTTGACAACGCCAACAGCTTTGCGCGACTGGCGCCCAAGCTCCAGGGCTTGCGCATCGTTGCACTGGACATGGCCGGGCATGGGCATTCGGCGCATCGTCCTACGGGCGCCGGTTATGCGCTGTGGGATTACGTCTTCGATGTGCTGCAAGTGGCCGAGCAACTGGGCTGGAAACGTTTTGCATTACTTGGCCACTCCCTCGGCGCCATCGTGTCGCTGGTGTTGGCCGGTGCGTTGCCGGAGCGCGTGACGCACCTGGGATTGATCGACGGTGTGATCCCGCCGACTGCCAGCGGCGAGAATGCTGCCGAGCGCCTGGGCATGGCCTTGCAGGCGCAGCTGAACCTGCAGGACAAACGCAAGCCGGTCTACAACACCCTGGATCGAGCGGTCGAGGCGCGCATGAAAGGCGTGGTGGCGGTCAGCCGCGAAGCCGCAGAGCTGCTGGCCCAACGGGGCTTGATGCCGGTGCCTGGCGGTTACACCTGGCGTACCGACAGCCGCTTGACCCTGGCTTCGCCGATGCGTCTGACCGACGAGCAAGCCATGGCCTTCGTGCGGCGAGTGAGTTGCCCTACGCAACTGGTGGTCGCCGCTGAGGGCATGCTGGCGAAACATTCCGAATTGCTTTCTCAGCTACCTTTTACGGTCACTACGCTGCCGGGTGGCCATCATTTACACCTGAATGATGAGTCCGGCGCGGTCCTTGTTGCAGACTGTTTCAATCGGTTCTTCTCCGCGCCTTGACTTGGGGCGGTCAACTGCCGAGGCTGGGCGGATTGAAAGGGAGTCAACCATGAACCATCTCAACACCGCTGTGCGCACCGATGGCCAGGGCTTATTTATCCGATGAGCCTACGTAAAGGATGTCTCCGTGCCCTCGGGCTGTGCTGTTTCAGCCCCCTGGTGTTCGCCGCCGATGTGCCGGGAAGTCAGGATTTACCTGCAGTGTCCCGGCAGGTCGACTCACAGATCGTCGACTACCGGCCGGCCGAAGAGAAGGAACGCATCTACCCCATGGGCGCGATTCGCAAGATCAGCGGCCAACTGCGTTACGAAGGCCAGGCCACCGCCCGTGGGCAAGCCACGGCCATTACCTATGAACTGCCCGCCGAACACAGCTCCAGCGCGGCGTTTACCGCAACGCGCGAAGCGTTGCAGGCGCAGGGCGCGCAGTTGCTGTTCTGGTGCCAGGCCCGCGATTGTGGCGAAAGCAGCCTGTGGGCCAATGAAGTATTCGGCAACGCCAAGCTGGTCGGTGCCGACGGCCAACAGGAATACCTGCTGCTGCGCCTGGCAGCCCCGCAGGACAACTCCCTGGTGGCGCTGTACGGCATCACCCGCGGCAATCGCCGCGCCTACCTGCATGTGGAGCAACTGGATGCCAGTGCGCCGCTGGGCAACCTGTTGCCCACCTCGGCGACCCTGCTGCGTGAGTTGAAAAGCACCGGTGAGCTGGATTTTCCCGCGCTCGGCGGTGACCCTGACGACACCTGGCTGACCCTGATTTCCCGCGGGTTGAACCTTGACGCGACCTTGCGCGTAAGCTTGACCGGCCCGAACGCCGAAGCGTGGCGCCAGGCCTTGGTCGACAAAGGCGTACGCGCCGCGCGCATGGGAACCGGCACCGCTGAAACCAAAGGCCTGCACCTGCATCTGATACGCTGACCGTTACAGGGCGAACGGACCCGCGCCGTTCGCCTAAGCTCTCTTCCTACAGCCTTTTTTCAGAGATACCCCATGCTCAATAACGATCGCCTGCTGGTGCAAATCCTGCTGCTGGTGCTGTTCGGTGCCAGTTTCTGGGTGATGGCGCCGTTCTGGTCGGCGCTGTTCTGGGGCGCGGTGCTGGCGTTTGCCAGTTGGCCGCTGATGGTCCTGCTCACCCGCTGGCTGGGTGGGCGCGAATCCCTGGCAGCCGGCATCCTCACGTTGTGCTGGATGTTGCTGGTGGCGCTGCCGCTGGTGTGGCTGGGCTTTAACCTCGCGGACCATGTGCGCGATGCAACGGCCTTGATCAAGGATATCCAGGTCGATGGCCTGCCGGAGGCACCCACCTGGTTGGGTTCGATCCCCTTTGTTGGCGAACGGCTGGTGGCGATGTGGGACAGCATCGACCAGCAGGGCGCGGCCTTGATGGTCAGCATCAAGCCGTACTTGGGGCAGGTCGGCAATTGGTTGCTGGCGCGCAGTGCGCAGATCGGCGGTGGCATCCTGGAACTGACCCTGAGCCTGGTCTTCGTGTTCTTTTTCTATCGCGACGGGCCGCGCCTGGCGATGTTTGTCCATCGTCTGCTGGAGCGCTTGATCGGTGACCGTGCCGGCTACTACATCGAACTGGTGGCGGGGACGGTACAAAGGGTGGTCAATGGCGTGATCGGCACCGCCGCCGCCCAGGCCTTACTGGCGCTGATCGGCTTCCTGATCGCTGGCGTTCCGGGTGCATTGGTGCTGGGCATCGTCACCTTCCTGCTCAGCCTGATCCCCATGGGCCCGCCGCTGGTGTGGATCCCGGCCACGGCCTGGCTGGCCTGGAAGGGCGATTACACCTATGCGGTGTTCCTCGGTGTGTGGGGCACGTTCATCATCAGTGGCGTAGACAACGTGCTCAAACCTTACCTGATCAGCCGAGGCGGCAACCTGCCGCTGGTGATCGTGCTGCTCGGGGTGTTCGGCGGCTTGATTGCCTTTGGTTTTATCGGTTTGTTCATCGGCCCGACCTTGCTGGCGGTGGCCTACAGCCTGCTGATGGATTGGAGTGCGACCCAGGCCCAGGGGCGCCGCGAAGACAAGCCGCTGTAACTGTTATGTGAGGGCTAATGTGGGGGTTGGCACTCAGGTCCTTGGCAGCCACATCACCGCAGTCAAGCCACCGCCTGGTGTTTCCTCCAACTCCAGTCGACCGCCGAGGCGTTCGGCCGCTTCCTTGGAAATCGTCATGCCCAGGCCGACGCCGCCGGAGTTGCGATTGCGTGACCCCTCCAGCCGATAGAACGGCTCGAACACGGCCTCACGCTTGTCGGCGGCGATGCCGGGGCCGTGGTCGATCACGCGGATGATCAACGCTTCGCGGCTGTCCGTCAGCTCGATGCGCGCCGTGCCGGCATAGCGCAAGGCGTTGTCGATCAGGTTATTGAGGCACGAACGCAAGGCCATGGGCTGCACTTGCAGTGGCGCGCAGGTGCCGGAAGATTGCACATCGGAGCCTTGGTCCTGGGCGTTTTCGCTCATCGACTCGACCAACGCTTGCACGTCCAGCCAATGCCGGGTTTCGCCGGTGCGTTGTTCGTGCAGGTAGCTCAAGGTGGCGTCGAGCATGCCGATCATGTCGTCCAGGTCCTGCCGCATCTGGCCCTGCAGCTTGGTGTCTTCGATTTGTTCCAGGCGCAGCTTGAGGCGTGACAGCGGGGTGCGCAGGTCATGGGAAACCGCACCGAGCATGCGCGCACGCTGGCTGACCTGCTCGCGGATACGCCGTTGCATCAGGTTGAAGGTCGATGCCGCCTGCCGTGCCTCCTGTGGCCCCGACTCGTCCAGGGGCGGGCTGTCGAGGTCCAGGCTCAAGCGCTCAGCGGCTTCACTCAGGCGCTGGATCGGCCGGCTCAGCAACTTGGCGCCATACCAGGCCGCGATGATCAGCGAGATGAACTGGAACGTCAGCGGCACCACTGGGCCACCGAACCAGGGGCGGCGGTGCTCTTTATGCAGTGGCTTCATGGAGCCGTCCGGCTGCTCGACGAACACTTCCTGAGGCGGTGGTGGAGGGGGCGGGCCGTAATAGCGAAACCAGGAGATCGCCAGCACGTGGGCCAGGACAATGGCCACCAACAACACGCCAAACAGTCGACCGAACAGCGTGTTGAAGGCGTTGCGCATCAGCCGATATCCCGGGCGTCGAACAGGTAGCCTTCACCGCGTACGGTCTTGATCAGTTGCGGTGCCTTGGGGTCATCCCCGAGTTTTTGCCGCAGGCGCGAGACCAGCAAGTCGATGCTGCGATCAAAGGCTTCGATGGAGCGGCCACGTGCCGCATCCAGCAATTGCTCGCGGCTCAACACCCGGCGCGGGCGCTCGATAAACACCCATAGCAAGCGGAATTCCGCGTTGGACAGCGGCACCACCAGGCCATCGTCGGCCACCAGTTGGCGCAGCACGCTGTTGAGGCGCCAGTTGTCGAAGCGGATATTGGCGCGCTGTTCGGTGCGGTCATCGCGCACGCGGCGCAGGATGGTCTGGATACGCGCGACCAGTTCACGCGGTTCGAAGGGCTTGGACATGTAGTCGTCGGCGCCCAGTTCCAGGCCGATGATGCGGTCGGTGGGTTCGCAGCGGGCGGTGAGCATCAGGATCGGGATGTCCGATTCCGCACGCAACCAGCGGCACAGCGACAGGCCATCCTCGCCCGGCAGCATCAGGTCGAGCACCACCACGTCAAAGGTTTCAGCCTGCATGGCCTGGCGCATGGCGGTGCCGTCGGTGACGCCTGTGGCGAGAATGCCGAAGCGCGCGAGGTAGTCGATCAGCAGTTCGCGGATCGGCACATCGTCGTCGACGATCAGCGCGCGGGTGTTCCAACGCTTGTCATCGGCGATCACCGCGCCTTTTTGCTCGTCGTTCATGGAGACGGGAGGGGTATGCATAATGCGATCATCTGCCCTGTTGTTGCGGTCAGCATAGGCGCCCAGCCCCATGGCTGGAAGTGCTGCTCGGTGGGTCGTGCGGGCGAGGCTAGCCGTGGGGCGTGTTGGGGGCATGTCGTGAATGTATCAGCTTTGAAATAATTGCCCGAAAACGCCCGCCTAATGGCGCTTGGTCAGTATTTACCGATCATCGGATCCCGCAACGGCGCTGCTTGCGCTACAATCCGCGCCGATTTCGACTTGCCTGAGAGCCCATTCCAATGTCCGTCTGCCAGACTCCTATCATCGTCGCCCTGGATTACCCCACTCGTGACGCCGCACTGAAGCTGGCTGACCAGTTGGACCCGAAGCTTTGCCGGGTCAAGGTCGGCAAGGAGCTATTTACCAGCTGCGCCGCGGAAATCGTCGGCACCCTGCGCGACAAAGGTTTCGAGGTGTTCCTCGACCTGAAATTCCACGATATCCCGAATACCACTGCCATGGCGGTCAAGGCTGCTGCCGAAATGGGCGTGTGGATGGTCAATGTGCACTGCTCCGGTGGCCTGCGCATGATGTCGGCCTGCCGTGAAGTGCTGGAGCAGCGCAGCGGGCCTAAACCCCTGCTGATTGGTGTGACCGTGCTCACCAGCATGGAGCGCGAAGACCTGGCTGGTATCGGCCTGGATATCGAGCCTCAGGAGCAGGTGCTGCGCTTGGCAGCCCTGGCGCAGAAAGCCGGCCTTGATGGCCTGGTGTGCTCGGCGCTGGAAGCCCAGGCGCTGAAAACTGCGCACCCGTCGCTGCAACTGGTGACCCCGGGGATCCGCCCGGCGGGCAGCGCCCAAGATGACCAGCGCCGCATCCTGACTCCGCGTCAGGCACTGGACGCGGGTTCCGATTACCTGGTGATCGGCCGTCCGATCAGCCAGGCGGCCGATCCGGCCAAGGCGTTGGCGGCAGTGGTCGCCGAAATCGCCTGAAACCTGAGGCGAACACTGTAGAAAATGTGGGAGCGGGCTTGCTCGCGAAGGCGGCCTGACAGCCAACCACTGTCTAACTGTCACCCCGCGTCCCAACTGTGGGAGCGGACTTGCCCGCGAAGGCGCCCTGACAGCCAACCACTCTCTGCCTGACACCCCACGATTCAAAAATGTGGGAGCGGGCTTGCTCGCGAAAGCGCCCTGACAGCCAACCACTCTCTGCCTGTCACCCCGCGTCCCAACTGTGGGAGCGGGCTTGCCCGCGAAGGCGGCCTGACAGCCGACCTGGATGTTGGATCAGACCGGGTACATATCCGTTATTGAGGCAACGGCTGCTATGGGTTCCGCTCTTACAGCGGGTCACTTTGGAAAAGAGCCCCAAAGTAACCAAAAGGCTCTTGCCCCAACACTCGGCACCTCGCCTAGGCTCGGTGTGCCCGTAATCCGACAGTGATTTGGGGGGCCGCCGCCCCGCGCCCTCCATGGCGCGGGGCGGCTAAACCGGCATCCCTGCCGGTTTACCCCCCAAATCCCTGTCGAATTCCGGCCAGCGTGTTTGATGGGGCGCCTGAGATCAAAAGCAAGATCACGATCAACAGCGGCTCGCTTCGCATCGTGGTTAGCGCTGGTTGCGCAGTGTGTCAGCTGACTTTGAGCACCAGTTTGCCGAAGTTTTCCCCGTTGAACAGTTTCATCAACGTCTCCGGGAACGTCTCCAGCCCTTCAACGATGTCTTCTTTGCTCTTGAGCTTGCCCTGGGCCATCCAGCTGGCCATTTCCTGGCCGGCGGCGGCGAAGTTGGCAGCGTGATCCATCACCACGAAGCCTTCCATGCGCGCGCGATTGACCAACAGTGACAAGTAGTTGGCCGGGCCCTTCACGGCTTCCTTGTTGTTGTATTGGCTGATGGCGCCGCAGATCACCACGCGCGCCTTCAACGCCAGGCGGCTGAGCACCGCGTCGAGAATATCGCCGCCGACGTTATCGAAATACACGTCTACACCTTTCGGGCACTCGCGCTTGAGCGCAGCGGGCACGTCTTCGCTTTTGTAATCGATGGCCGCGTCGAAGCCCAGTTCATCCACCAGGAACTTGCACTTGTCTGCGCCGCCAGCAATACCCACTACACGGCAGCCCTTGATCTTGGCGATCTGCCCGGCAATGCTACCCACGGCACCGGCTGCGCCGGAGATCACCACCGTCTCGCCGGCCTTGGGCGCGCCGGTGTCCAGCAGTGCGAAGTAAGCGGTCATGCCGGTCATGCCCAGGGCAGACAGGTAACGGGGCAGGGGTGCCAGTTTCGGATCAACCTTGTAGAAACCCCGTGGCTCGCCCAGGAAGTAATCCTGCACGCCCAAGGCGCCGTTGACGTAGTCCCCGACCGCAAACTTCGGAGTGTTCGAGGCAATCACTTTGCCCACGCCGAGGGCACGCATCACTTCACCGATGCCGACCGGCGGAATATAGGATTTACCTTCATTCATCCAGCCACGCATGGCCGGGTCGAGGGACAGATATTCGTTGCGCACCAGCACCTGGCCGTCCTGGGGCGTGCCCACCGGCACTTCCTGATAGGTGAAGGTTTCCCGGGTGGCCGCGCCGACCGGGCGCTTGGCGAGCAGGAATTGGCGATTGGTCTGGGCGGTCATGGCAGCGACTCTTCTGGAAATGAACCTGAAGTGATAGACCTTGAGCGGGCTGTGAGCAAGGTTCACAGAAGGCGCGAATGCCGCCCGATAGGCGCTGCTGATAGTTGTGCCGTGGCTCTTATCACTGCGATTCATGCAGCCTCACACGGCCTTCTGATAGTGCTGACGCGCCCCATGCTGCGTTGGCTAGACTCGACCCACGGTTATTTTCCCCACAGGACATCCTCCATGAGCATGACGTTTTCCGGCCAGGTCGCCCTGGTAACCGGCGCCGCCGCCGGTATTGGCCGCGCCACCGCGTTGGCCTTCGCCGCCGAAGGTTTGAAAGTAGTGGTTGCCGACCTGGATGTCGCGGGCGGCGAAGGCACCGTCGCATTGATCCATCAGGCTGGCGGTGAGGCGCTGTTCGTTCGTTGCAACGTCACGCTCGAGGCGGATGTGCAGCAATTGATGGCCCAGACCATCGACGCTTATGGCCGCCTGGACTACGCCTTCAATAACGCCGGGATCGAGATCGAGAAGGGCAAGCTGGCGGACGGCAGCCTGGATGAGTTCGACGCGATCATGGGCGTCAACGTCAAAGGCGTGTGGTTGTGCATGAAGCACCAATTGCCGCTGCTGCTCGCGCAGGGCGGCGGGGCGATCGTCAACACTGCGTCGGTCGCGGGTTTGGGCGCGGCGCCGAAAATGAGCATTTATGCGGCGTCCAAGCATGCGGTGATCGGCCTGACCAAATCGGC
Source organism: Pseudomonas lurida (assembly GCF_002563895.1). Classification (NCBI taxonomy): domain Bacteria; kingdom Pseudomonadati; phylum Pseudomonadota; class Gammaproteobacteria; order Pseudomonadales; family Pseudomonadaceae; genus Pseudomonas; species Pseudomonas lurida. The sequence goes on from NZ_PDJB01000001.1 coordinate 2,083,399, forward strand.
GGCCATCGAGTATGCGAAGAAGAAAATCCGCGTCAACGCTGTCTGCCCGGCCGTGATCGATACCGATATGTTCCGGCGTGCCTACGAAGCCGACCCACGCAAGGCCGAATTTGCCGCCGCCATGCACCCGGTCGGGCGCATTGGCAAGGTCGAGGAAATTGCCAGTGCGGTGCTGTACCTGTGCAGCGATGGTGCGGCCTTTACCACGGGCCAAGCCTTGGCGGTAGATGGCGGTGCGACGGCTATCTAGGACCTCAGGTTGTCCTCCAATCGAAAAGGTTTGGGGGACTGTGGGGCGTTTCCACAGCTGGCAGTGTGCCCTGTCAGAATGTGTATCAGCAGGTAAATAACTCAATAAAATCAATACTTTAATAAAACTTGGCAAGCGGTCTTCGGGGGCTTCTGTGCTTAACTGTCCAGGGTTGAATAACAGACAGTTGAAGTGAGTGGCGCATGGATTTAGGGATCGATCGACAAGCCCTTGTACCGGTGGTTCAGCAGATCATCAGCGCAGTGGCGCAATGGATTCGCACGAGCGGGGCGAGCCCTGGCACACGCTTACCGTCCGTTCGACAGGTGGCCCTCGATAACCTGCTCAGCCAGTCCAGCGTGATTGAGGCATTCGAGCGAATGGTCGCTCAGGGCATGTTGGTTTCCAAACCGGGGGCAGGTTTCAGCGTGGCCCAGCCGCCGACGCCGCATGAAAGCCAGTGGTACGAAGGTGCCGAGCGAGACTGGGGAGCCTTCGCCGATAACCCATTGGGCGAGCTGAAACTGGGCTGCGGCTGGTTGCCGGATGCCTGGCGCGAAAGCGATGACATCAGCTACGCGATTCGCGAAGTCACCCGTACCGACACGGCGGGCCTGTTCAACTACAGCACCCCGTTGGGTCTGCCGGCGTTGCGCGAGCAATTGCTCAAGCGCCTGACCCAGACCCACATCGCCACCAACCTTGACCGTATCCTCACGACGGCCGGCGCCAGCCATGCCCAGGACCTGCTGATACGCACACTGCTCAAGGCCGGTGATTGCGTGGTGGTGGAAACACCAGGGTACGGCAACCTCTATCGGCAACTGGCGTTCCACGGTGTGCAACTGCTGGAAGTACCGCGTACGCGCGGTGGTCCGGACATCCCGGCGTTGGAAACGCTGCTGCGGCAGCATCGGCCCAAGTGCCTGTTCATCAACAGCCTGTACCACAACCCCACCGGCTCGAGTTTGTGCCGCGCGGTGGCCGAGCGTTTGCTGGAGCTGGCGCGTCGCGAAAACTTCCTGATCATCGAAGAAGATGTTTTCGGCGACTTGCAACATGCCAGTTGCACGCGGCTTTCGGCACTGCCCCATGATGACCGGGTGATTTACGTCGCGAGCTTTTCCAAGACCCTGAGCAGCGCCTTGCGCGTGGGGTATCTGAGCGCCAGCACGGCGATCATCGCGCAGTTGACCTGCCTCAAGACCTTGACCGGCTTTGGCACCTCGCGGTTTGCCGAGGCCGTGGTGGCCACGCTTCTGGCGAATGGCACCTACCGCAAATGGGTGCAGCGTCTGCGCAAGCGGCTGAGTACGCAAATGGCCGCCACGTTGCAGGTGCTCGAAGATGAGGAGTGGGAGGTGTTCGCCACGCCCGCTGGCGGGATGTTCCTGTGGGCGCGGCCGGGGGCTGGGGATCGGTCGCGGTTGCAGGCGTGCGCCCGGCGGCTCGGCGTTTTATTGTCGCCGGGGGCACTGTTCAGCCCGACCAGCGAGCCCAGTGAGTGGCTGCGCATCAATGTGGCCTATGCTGCTGATCAACGCGCCTTGGCGTTTTTCCGAGCCATGGGACCCGTCAGATCGACCTCGACCATTCTGAAAACGACGAGGGTGTAGCTTTTTGCCATTATTGTGGCGCCAACGACTTGTGTTCAGTGCCTTGTGGTTGCGAATCTCGCTTGTATAAACCGGGCTTGATGGCATCTGCCATTGCAAGAGGATTCAAGTGCAATGATTTCGGCCGTGCAACGACGCTTCGCCAACCTCGGTATGGCAAAAAAACTGGGCTTGGGCTTCACCCTGGTGCTGCTGTTGACGGCCTTGGTCGCGGCTATCGGCGTGTGGTCCCTGCAAACCGTTGGCCAGCGCTTCGAAGGGCTCAAGACCATGTCGTCGCTCAACAGTGGCCTGCTCAAGGTGCGCCTGATCGAGCAGGACTACGCGTTGCATGCCGACCCCAAGGCCGTTGACGCCCTGCATGAGAGTGTCGATGCCTTGGCCGCTCTCGCCGCCAGCCTCAAGGCCCAGTCGGCGGCCAACGTGCCGGTCATGACGGATGTCGAACAGGCCCTGGCCGCCTACCGCAAGGCATTCGATGAGTTCGTCGAATTGACCCAGACCAAGGACCTGGCGTTGGAAATGGCCAGTTGGTCTGTGTCCAGCGTGGCCAATAACCTCGACGTATTGCAGGCCGGGTTGGCGGACGACGGCGCCTATGGCCTCAAGGAAAGCCAGGGCAAGGAGGGGGCCGAGTTTATCGAGCAGGCCGGGCAGGTCAGCCAGGTGTCGCGCCTGATGCTGCAAGCCATGAACGAAGCGCGGGTACGCCTGGACCAGAGCCGCAAGGCGAGTGAGGAAGAAACCGAACAGGGCAAGATCGAGCAGGCCGACCAGGCCCTGGCCCAGGTGGAGCAACTGAAGACCTCGGTCAAGGACCCCGGCTACCAGACCGTGCTTAACGAAGTGGCTGGGCATATCGCCGCGTTCAGTGAAAAGCTCGGTGAGTACACCGGCCTGCTGGCCCAGGAGAAAGTGGTCTACAAGCAGTTGCATGATCGGGCAGACCAGGTGGTGAGCCGGGTCAACCAGGCTTATGACGCCGAAGACCAGTCGATGCAGGCGCAGTTGAAGAAAAGCGCAATGCTGATCATCGGCTCTTCGGCCCTGGCGCTGCTGGTGGGGTTGATCGCGGCCTGGGTGATTACCCGGCTGATCGTTGCGCCGCTGCGCAGTGTGATCGCCGTGGCCCAGCAGATTGCCGCCGGCGACTTGAGCGGGCGCATGGAGGTCAGCCGTCGCGATGAAATCGGCCAACTGATGCAGGCGATGCAACAGATGGGCAACGGGTTGAGCCAGATGGTCAGCGGCCTGCAAGCCGGTATCGAGCAACTGGCCAGCTCGGCGCATTCATTGTCCAGCGTCACCGAGCAGACCAATGTCGAAGTCAGCAGCCAGAAAGAAGAAACCGAACAGGTCGCCACGGCGATGAACCAGATGACCGCCACCGTGCACGACGTGGCGCGCAACGCCGAAGAGGCCGCGCAAGCCGCACAGACGGCGGATGACAGAGTCGACAGCGGCCAGCAAGTGGTGCGCCAGAGCCTGCAGCGCATTGAATTGCTCGCCACCTCCAGCACCAGTGCCAGCGCCAGCATCGAGAGCCTGAGCGCAGAAATCCAGCATATCGGCACCGTGTTGAGTGTGATCAAAAGCGTGGCCGAACAGACCAACCTGCTGGCCCTCAACGCTGCCATCGAAGCCGCACGCGCCGGAGAGCAGGGGCGCGGCTTTGCGGTGGTGGCCGATGAAGTGCGGGCCCTGGCCAAGCGCACCCAGCAATCCACCGAGGAAATCGAGCGCCTGGTCAGTACCTTGCGCAGCGCGGCCCAGTCATCGGTGCAGCAGATCCAGCAGAGCGGTGAGCTGGTGAAGCTGGCGGTCAGCGATGCGCTGGAAACCGAGAGCGCCTTGGGCAGCATCGCAGTGGCGGTATCGTTGATCCAGCAGATGAACCAGCAGATTGCCGCTGCGGCCGAGCAGCAAAGCTCGGTGGCCGAAGAGATCAACCGCAGTGTCACCAGTATCCGCGCCAGTGCCGATCAATCGGCGCTAAGCATGCAGGGCAACGCCGCGTCGAGTATTCAACTGGCGCAGTTGGGCGCGGAGCTCAAGGGCATGGTAGGGCACTTCCGCCTGTGATCGCGGCGTTGACGCAGCGACCACAGGGGAGGGCGGTCAGGCGTTGTTGGCGAGGAAGGTCAGCAGCGCTTCGTTGACGAAGTCCGGGTTTTCCCTTGCGCTGATATGGCCCGCTTGCGGGATCAGGATCACGCTGCAGCCAATCAGGCCGGCCATTTCCTCTGATTCGACGGGCGGGCGCGGTTTGTCTTGTTCGCCGCACATCACCAGCGTGGTGTCGGCGTCCAGGCGTGGCAATTGCTCCAGCACATCCTCGCGACTGAAGATCAACCGACCCAGGGGCACGATGCTGTGCAGCAGGCGCTCTTTGGAATAGCCCTGCAATTGCGAGCGAAAATCCTGGTACAGCGCTGATTCTCGGTCGATATCCGGGCGGAAGAAAATCGGTGCGACCACATCCAGCAAGGGCTCGGGGATGGCGCCGGCGTCTTCGATCATCTTGAACAGCGAGAAATAGTACTGGCGCGTGGCCTCGGGCTCGGCACCCAGGTAAGTGTCCATCAGTACCAGGCTGTTGATCCGCTGCGGTGCCAGCAACGCCAGGCGTGCGCCCCACATGCCACCCACGGAGAGCCCCACCAGGTTGATCTGGGGGATATCCAACTGGTCCAGCAAGGCCAGGGCCTGGCGCGCCAGGTCGTCGAGGGCGTGCGTTTGCGCGGGCAACGGACCGGATTCGCCATGGCCCCACAGTTCGGGAACGATGACGCGGTACTGTTGCGACAGGGCTTCGATCTGCGGCGCCCACATATCGGCGCCCCACAGGTAGCTTGAACCCAGCAGGACGACGGGGCCGCAGCCCTGGTCGACGTAGTGCAGCGGTTGTCCATCAATGACGGCGACAGGCATAGCAGGCCTCTGACTTCATGGAGTTAGGGGCACTTTTGTACGCTAGTCGGGGGCGGGGGGATAGATGCAAAGTGATGGCATGTAGCGAACTGGGGGCTACACCGCGCCGGGTACGGTGCTTTGCCTGTGGCGAGGGAGCGTGCTCCCTCCGGCGACCTGACAGCCAACCACTGTCTAACTGTCACCCCGCGATCCAACGGTGGGAGCTGGCCTGCTCGTGAAAGCGGCCTGGCAGCCGACCTGGAGGTTGGATCAGGCCGGGTACCTATCCATTTCTGCGGTAACGGCTGCGATGGGTTCCACTCTTACAGCGGGTCACTTTTGGAAAAGAGCCCGGAATTCCGACCAGCGCGTTTGATGGGGCGGCTCAGATCAGAAGCAAGATCAAAAGCTCGATCAAGGTCGGCTCGGTTCGCATCGCAGTTAGCGTTGGTCGCTAAAGTGTTGTGTAGGTACCTGTGTACAGGAGGGGCATCAGTCGTAGATGACCTTCTTCTTCCACTCGGCGTCGGCGTCGACCACCTTGAGGCCTTCGGTCAGCTCGTTGACCTCGTCTTCGGCCGGCTTGCTGTTGGTCAGCACTGTTGAGTTGGCGCGGGCCAGTTGGCTTTCCAACTGCTGCAGCTGTGCGCTGTAGATCACCGGCTCCGGCTGTTTGCGCAGATACTGCACGCCACGTTCGAAGGCCAGGCGCGCCTGGCCGGGTTGGCCTTGTTGCAGCGCGTGCTGGCCGAGGTTGTTGAAGAACTCGATATGCAGCAACACCAGGATATGGCGGATTTCCCTGATCCAGTGCTTGGCCTCATTGGCCGGCAGGAAGCCGTCCTGGGCAGCACGGGTGACCTGGCCATGCAGGGCTTCAAGCAAGAAACGCACGTCCTTGGCCTTGGCTTCGGTCTGGATCGGCGCGGGCGGGTTGTTCACCGGGATCGATTCGCCCTGGGCCACCAGCGTATTCAGCTCGGTGATGCGGGCCTTGATCGGCGCACTGCCTTTATTGAGGTTCAACAGGCGCTGGTTGACGTTGAGCTCCAGGCGGGTCAGCAACAGTTTGAGCGCCGGGGTCATCAACTGGCCGGGAAAGGTCTCGGTGATTTCACCGCAACGGCGCAGGCGATCGTTTAACTCGATCTCGGTGCGCTTCTTTTCCAGCTTGTTGTTTTCCACCACGTGGTTCATGTAGCCAATGGCGATCAGTATTGCGATCCCGGCTATTACCAGCAGGGTGATCATGAGTGGTGTCACCGGTGTGACCTCTTTATAGGGTTTACAGTGGAGTGTAGTGACTGGGCCTTCCGGCGGATAGGACTGATCGACCAGTTGCCCAGGCAGTGCGCTTCTATATAGGTAGGCGTTGCCTGGGTAGGTGCACATTGCCATCATTTGCCGGAACGAACTATAGCGTCTTGTCGGGCGCCAGAATATAGGCGTCAAAGCCCGGACGGGCACAATCCCCCCGCAAGCCCGTAAAGCAGGGCGAAGTCATTGATTTAAATAAATTTATCCTTGGGGGTTGACGACCTTTCAATCCATCCATAGAATGCGCGCCACTTACAGCGTAAAGCACACAGCGAAACGCGGTAGGGAGTGAATGTTGTACGTGTGTCCCCTTCGTCTAGTGGCCTAGGACACCGCCCTTTCACGGCGGTAACAGGGGTTCGAGTCCCCTAGGGGACGCCATTATGCGGGAATAGCTCAGTTGGTAGAGCACGACCTTGCCAAGGTCGGGGTCGCGAGTTCGAGTCTCGTTTCCCGCTCCAAATTTAAGCAGTGTGGCCCTCGGGCGACACTGAGTGAAACCAGGGCATAATCTTCGGATTTAATCCCTGGACACTGAAATACACACCATGTGTTTCAGTTGTGTGTCCCCTTCGTCTAGTGGCCTAGGACACCGCCCTTTCACGGCGGTAACAGGGGTTCGAGTCCCCTAGGGGACGCCATTTGCGGGAATAGCTCAGTTGGTAGAGCACGACCTTGCCAAGGTCGGGGTCGCGAGTTCGAGTCTCGTTTCCCGCTCCATATTCAACGAAAACGCCGATCAGCAATGATCGGCGTTTTTGTGTGTGCGTGATTTGTGGGGAAACGCCGCAGGCTCGCTGCGGCGCCGCTTAATGCGTTGCCAGGGCGTCCTGCCCGTGCATGAAAAACCGCGCAAACAACTCGGATTGAGACTTGATGCTCAGTTTGTTGTAGAGGTTGCGACGGTGGACTTTTATGGTCTCTGTCGACAGTTTCAATTTGCCGGCGATCTCTTTGTTGGAAAAACCACTTAATAGCAGCCTGAGCACATCTTTTTCACGCGCTGTGATGAGTGCGCCGAGTTGCGCGATCGCTTCTGACCATGGCGGCGGCTCGGCCTGGCTTTTTTCCGCGTCACTTTCAAAGCACATGCGTTGATGCATCAATGCCATCACCCAAGGCTTGATGATGTCCAGCATCGTGATCTGCTGCGGGCTGTACCGCACGTTGCTGCCCAATGAAATACACAGCGTCCTGTCGGCGTCGAGTTGTACGTTGTATTGCACCTCATCCACGCTGACGTACTGGGCGAAATACTGGTGGTAATACTCGGTGGTCAGGAAGTGCTCCGGCGCAATGTCGGACAGGTGAAAAAAACCACTCTGCGGGTTTTCCCGGTTGGCAATGTAGAACGGGTCGAGCAGGTACAGACCTTTTAAATAGCGCTGGATCAGGGCGTCCACTTCTTCCGCATCGGCGACTTCGGTCATGCTGATGACCCGTACCTGCTGATCACTGAAGATCAGCACGACCCAGTTGTCGATCTGGACATATTCCTTTAACACGCGGACCAGTGAGCCCCAGAAGGCTGGGCGGTTCAGCTGCATGATCAGCGTCCCGGCCGACCGGTGCCAGGCGAGGTTATGAAGGTCGAGCGACATTTACTACCTCTTTAGGGTTAGGTATTCCTGGCGTTGAGCTAAGTACTTCTAGGTATTTACTAATCGGACGTGCCGAGTATATTCACCCCCCAGTGGATGAAGGCCATGATGGCCTGTCGTTTTTGACAAGGATAGCTATATGAGTCAACCCCATTTGCGCGCCATTTTTATGTCCGCGTTAATCTGCCTGTGTGCCAGTGCGCCGGCTTCGGCGGCCGAGTCACGGGTCAACCTGTACAACTGGTTCGGCCTGATCGCGCCGGAAACGCCAAAGGAATTTCAGCAGAAGACCGGTACGCGGATGCATATCGATGCCTTCGACAGTGCCGAGATCATGCAGAGCAAGCTCATGGCCGGGCGCACTGGGTATGACGTCGTCGTTGCCACCTCGAATGTCTTGCCAAGCCTGATCCAGGCAGGCGTACTTGCGCCGCTGGACCGCTCTCAACTGAGTAATTTCTCACACATCGATCCGGAGATGCTGGCGCTGCTTGAAGCCAATGACCCGGGTAACCGTTACGCCGTCCCCTACTTGTGGGGCACCACCGGCATTGGTTATGACGTGGATAAGGTCAAGGCCGCCCTGGGTGACGATGCCCCGGTGGACAGCTGGGACTTGATCTTCAAGGAAGAGAACATCAGCAAGCTCAAGTCGTGTGGCGTGGCGATGCTCGACTCCCCAAGTGAAATCATTTCGATTGCCTTGAATTACCTCGGGCTGCCGAGCAACAGCCAGAACCCTGAGGATTACCAGAAAGCCCAGGCGCTGCTGCTGAAGATCCGCCCTTACGTGCTCTACTTCGATTCATCCCGAACGGACGCCGACTTTGCCGATGGCAATATCTGTGTGGTGGTGGGCTGGGCGAACGGGGCGCTGATGGCGCAAACCATCAATGAGAAAAATAACACCGGCCGCAAAATCGCCTACAGCTTGCCTCGCGAAGGTGGGCTGGTGTGGTCGGAAAACTTTGTGCTGCTCAAGGATGCGCCGCATGCCCGCCAAGGTCTGGCGTTTATCAACTACATGCTGGACCCGCAAGTGATTGCCAAGAGCTCCAACCACACGCTGTACCCCAACGCCAACAAGGATGCCACCGCGTTGGTCGAGCAGAAGCTGCGCGACAACCCCTGGATTTATCCGTCCAAAGAGACGATTGCCACCTTGGTTCCCCTTGAACCGCTGCCCTTGAAGTTGGAGCGAATCCGTACGCGGGTGTGGACCAAGGTGAAGAGTGGGACCTGATCGCACGAATCCATAGGCCTGTCGGGCGCTTGGCTCTGCAGCAGTCGCAGATGTTCCAGTGAAGGAGGTCAATCATGGGCCAAGGCTATTATCAGCGTGACGTTAATTCGAACGATGACAAGGCGTACAAGGAAATCGAAGAACAGATCGGCCACTGTACGCCTGAGCAAGCCTGGGCCATGTATTACGTCTCGACGGGCATGGTGCGTGAGTACATTACACGGGCGGTGATGGAGCATATCGGCCGCGGCAACCGCGCGCTGTTGCTGGAGTTTCCGGAACTTGCCCGGGCCGAAGAGAGATCCCGCTTCCTGCTACCGCTCTAACCGAATGCCGATCAGTGATGATCGGCATTTTTGTAGGTGCGCACATTGGCTGCCTTGGCCAGACGCAACGTGGCCTCACGGATTTCTTCCTGATTGAGTGACGCGAAGCCCAGGCGCAGTGCATTTTCCGGCTGGTCCAGTGGCGAAAACTGCCTGCCACTGCGTACCACCAGCCCATGGTCCAGGGCGCTTGCCACCGTCTGATCGACGTTTATCTGATCTTCGAACCGCACCCACAGCGCCAGCCCGCCTTCCGGTTCCCGCACACTGATCCGCTCGCCGAAGGCCTCGTGCAGGCAGGTCTGCAAGGCTTCGCGGCGGGCGCGGTATTCCTTGGAAACACGGCGCAGATGCTTCTTCAATTCGCCATCATTGATCAGGTCCGCGAGCATCTTCTGCGCGATCGCATCGGCATCGCCCAGCATCAGTGCGGCGTTGATGTGCAAGGTTTCAATCACATCAGTAGGTGCAACCACATAGCTGCAGCGAAACGTCGAGCCGAGGGCCTTGGATAACGAACCGACATAGATCACATGACGCTGCGAGCGGTCGCTGGCCAGGGGCAGGTAGGGCCGCCCGTTGAAGTGATACTCGTGGTCGTAGTCTTCTTCGATGATGCAGAAGTCATGCTGCGCCGCCAAGGCCAATAGCTGTTGCCGCCGCGCCGCGTGCAAGCTCACGGTGGTGGGGAATTGGTGGTGTGGCGTGAGATAGATCATCCGCACCTTATGTGCACGGCACAGGCGATCGATCTGGTCCGTGCGACAGCCTTCTTCGTCCAGGTCCACCGTGACCAGTTGCGCGCCCAGTTTGCGGAAAATTTCCCAGGCCGGCGGGTAGCTCAGCCGCTCCACCAGCACCACGTCGCCGGGTTTCAGCAGCAGGCTGGCTGTCAGGTAAAGCGACATCTGGGTGCCTTGGGTCAGGCAGATATTCTCGGCGCTGACCCTCAGCCCCCTGTTGTTGCGCAGCATCTCGGCCAGGGCACAGCGCAAATGGTAGCCGGTGGCCTCACTGCCGTAGCGCACGGAGTTCGAGGCGAAACTGCTGCGCAGGGCATTGCGGTAGTAGCGATGCAGGACGGCTTGGGGCAGCAAGCGGTGGTCGCTGGTGCCGTTATCGAAAAACAGCGCGCCATGTCGATGCTGCAGTGCCGTCACCTGGGCGTTCTGGGCGAAATACGGGACGACCGCCTGCGCCAGGATGGGCGGTGCGAAGGACGGCTGCGCGCGACTCGGCAATTGCTTGGGCGTCAACTGCGCATTGACGAAGGTCCCGCGTCGCGGCTCGCTGACCAGCCAGCCTTTGGTCAGGGCTTCTTCGTAGGCCAGGATCACGGTCTTGCGGTTGACGTCGAGCAACTGCGCCATTTCCCGCGTGCCCGGCAGCAAGGTGCCAGGCGGCAATCGGCCGTCAAGGATCGCGGTCACCAGGCCTTCGGCAATCTTGCGGTAGGACGCCTGGCTGCCACTGTCGTCGAGGTTGAGCAGCGGACGCCATTTACGCATCTGGACCATCTGAAGTATCCAAAACTGGAGGTTCTAATGGGCCTAGTCTAGCGCAACAATCAAGCCTCACTCACCCCCGAGGTTGTTATGAATACACGTCATGTCATCGAACTGTCCCCCTCGGGGAAAACCGTTGAGGCCGGTGACGAGCTGTTGCTGGATGCGATGCTCGCCAATGGCCTGTTCGTGCCGTTCTCCTGCCGGCGCGGTGCCTGTGGATCGTGCAAGGTGGTGGTTGCAGAGGGGGAGTACCGGGCCAAACACCTGGCGCCGGATGCCCCCGCGCCGTGCTATCCGTTGGCGGCCAATGAAATGCTGTTGTGCCAGAGCCATGCCTGCGGCGACATGCGCCTGGAAATTCCCGGCTGGTCATTGGACACGCCTACGTTGGTGGTCGAGGCACAGGTTGTGAGTAAACGCGCGGTGGCACCCGACATCATTGAGCTGGTGGTGATGCCGGACAGGCCGTTGGCAGTGCGGGCTGGCCAATACCTCAAGGTCCGTCTGGTCGATGGCGACTCGCGGTGTTTCTCCATCGCCAACCTGCCGGCTGAAGACGACGGCCGCCTGGTTTTTCAGATTCGACGGGTGAGCGGCGGGCTGTTTTCCGAGGCAATCCTGGACGACCTTGATGCGGGCGACGTGTTGCAACTGGAAGGGCCTTTTGGTGCCTGCACCTGGCAGGACAATGACGCTGCGTCTGTGGTCTTGTTCGCCACCGGCACCGGCTACGCCGGCATCAAGCCGATCCTGCTGACCGCCTTGAAGCGTGATATCGACGTGACGTTGTACTGGGGAGGCGCGCAGCCGGCAGATTTCTACGACCACGCGTTCCTGGACAAATCGGTCATCGACCACCCGCGTTTTCACTGGCACCCGGTGCTCGCTTCGCAGGGGCGGGTGCAGGAAGTCGCGCTGAGCCACGGGCATCACTGGGAAACGGTCCAGCTGTATGCGTGCGGTAACGGCGCAATGATCAGCCAGGTGCGTACGGAGTGCCTTGCATCGGGCTTGCCCAGCCATCGGTTTGTCGCCGAAGCCTTTGTGCCCAGCGGCCGCTCAAGCGCTGAAACGACGCCAAGGCTGCTGCACCCGGTCTGGGAAAAAGTCGGCCCGCGCTACTCTCTCGACGGCATGCTGGCGGCGCGCGAACAGTCCATACGTGCCCTGGCGGCGATTGCCAGCCGACTGCGGGTGGGCATGACCACCGGCGAAGCCCTCGACATGGCCGCCGAACAACTGCAGGCCATGGGCGCATCCCACACGTGGCACCCCACCTATATCCGCTTTGGCGACGACACGGTCCGGCCACCCCGTGAAGGGATTGACCGCCAGCGCAGGCTGCGCGCCACCGATATCGCCGTGGTAGACCTGGGCCCGGTGTGGGACGGCTATGAAGGCGATTATGGCGATACCTTTGTGTTCGGTGACTCACCGTTGCACCTCGCGTGCAGAACCGCACTGCACGCCGTGTTCGACGAAACCCGCGAAGCCTGGTTGCGCGGCCTTACCGGTCGTGAACTCTATGACTTTGCCGAGCAAAGCGCGGAGTCAAAAGGCTGGAGGCTGGCGCGCAACCTCGCCGGCCATCGCCTCGCGGATTTCCCCCACGCGTTGTTCGAGAACAAGGAGCTGGCCGACCTGGAGATCCCCCCGAGCGAAATGGCCTGGGTCCTGGAAATCCAGCTGTGCCATCCCACCGAACCGGTCGGTGGTTTTTTCGAGGATATGTTGATGCTGCAAGCGTGAAGAGCCCGCCGTCGCGGCGGGCTCCTTTACATCAGCGCTTGGTTCAGAGCTTCGGCAGTTGGCCGATACGGCCCATCATTTCAGTCACGATCTGCAGGTCGAGCAGGAACTGGTCGACGGTCTTGAACTCGTTGTCGGTGTGCCCGGTGTATTTCACTTCCGGGCGCGCCAGGCCGAATTGCACGCCGTTGGGCAGTTCATGCACGGAGGTGGCGCCGGCCGAGGTACCGAACTTGTGCTCCATGCCCAGGTTTTCCGTGGACACCGCGAGCAGGGCCTTGACCCATTCGCCTTCCGGGTTACGGTACATTGGCTCGGCCACCGAGTAGGTGAAGTCCACCTTGACCTTGGATTTCTTGTCCCAGGCGCTCAGCTTGTCGGCGATCTCGGCCTTGAGTTTCTCCGGCGACTTGCCCTTCGGCACGCGCAGGTTCACCGCCAGCTTGAAGGCGTTGTCATCCAGGCCGACAAAAGTCAGCGACGTGGTCAGCGGGCCCATGAATTCATCGGAGAAGCCCACGCCCAACTTGCCGCCCAGGTAATCCAGGCCCCAGTTGTCGGACGCATAACGCGCAGCGTCGGTGATGTGGTTGTGCTTGAGGGCGATCTTGCCGTCGACGCTGTGGATCAGCTCCAGCATGCGCGATACCGGGTTAACCCCGGATTCTGGCTCGGACGAGTGAGCGGACACGCCGGTGACGGTCAGCTTGACGTCTTTGCCATCGACCTTGGCGGCCACTTCAAAATCACCACCGTTGCGCTTGGCGTATTCAGTGCCGGCTTTTTGCAGGCTGGCGGCCAATTCGGCAGGTTTGTCGCTGACAAAAGTAGCCACCGACGCCGACGGAATCTGATTGGTGGCCATGCCGCCGGTCATTGCGATGATTTCCGCGCCTTTGCCTTCACCCTGGCGGCGTGGGAACGTCGCCATCACTGTGCCGTAGCCTTTCTCGGCAATCACCACCGGGTAGCCGCCATCCAGCGCCAGGTTGTACGGCGGGGTCGGATTTTTTTCGAAGTAGTAAGGGATCGCGTCGCCGGAGGTTTCTTCGGTGGTGTCCACCAGCAGCTTGAAGGTGCGCGCCAGCGGCAGCTTCTCTTCCTTGATCACTTTCATGGCGTACATGGCTACCACGATGCCGTTCTTGTCATCCTCGGTGCCACGGCCGTACATGCGGTCGCCGATCAGCGTGACCTTGAACGGATCGAGCTTGGTGCCATCTTTCAGCACCCAGTTTTCCGGCGTTACCGGCACCACATCGGCGTGGGCGTGGATGCCGACCACTTCATCGCCGCTGCCTTGCAGGGAGATTTCGTAGACGCGGTTGTCGATGTTGCGAAAGTTCAGGTCAAAGGCCTTGGCCAGGTCCTGGATCTTCCCGGCGATCTTGAGGAATTCCGGGTTTTTGTACTGGGGCAAACCGTCGACGTTAAAGGTCGGGATTTCCACCAGCTCGCGCAGGGTTTCGGTGGCGGCCTTGCCGTATTTCACCCGCGTGTAGAGGCCGAGCAGACGATTGATTTCGTTCTGTTGGTCGGCGCTCAGGGTTTTGTTGTCGAGGAAGGTCTTGATCGCCGGGCCGACATCGCCGGTCTTGCCCAGGTCGCCCTTGGCCACGGCACTGAGGAAACCACGAAAATCGGTGACAGACGTTTCGTTGAAACTCTTGAGAATCGCCGTGCTCTGGTCAGGGGTGATGTTGGCGAAGGCGGAGCTGGTGATGGCCGAGAGGCTCGCCGCGAACAGGGTGGCCGCCGCCAGTTGCTTGAGTGGAAAGTGCATTGAGAGACGCATTCCTTTGCAGGTAGTGAGTAGGAAGTTTCTGATCGAATTGTCAGAAACATTTCCACACACTACCACTACACAGGTGCCCTTGGTCAATGCTGGCCAGGATGCGGTTCTGGGTACTCTTCGGTCACGTTCAAGGCTCTAGCGTAGGGGCCATCCCACAATTGCTGATGCAATTGCCCGACACGTTTGGCCATCGCTTCGCTGTGCATGACCACTTCCAGGTTGCGCGAATTATCCAGGTACCCACCCAGCCAATTGCTGGTGCCGATCCAGGCGACCTGCCCGTCGATCTCCATGGTCTTGCTGTGGATCACCCGCGCGTAGGGGATAAACCCTTGCTTGGCTTGCGGCAGAGTGACGATTTTGATTTGGACGTTAGGCAGCACCGCCAGGCTCTTGAGGTAGGGCAGCTCCCGCTTGTCGGTGTTCCAGTTGGACACCATCAGCTTGACCGACACCCCACGCGCCGCTGCGGCGCGCACGGCGTTGTCGATCACCGCGTAGTACGGACGGGTCTTGTCCGGGCCGTAGGAAAGCGGCGCGTAATCCAGCAGTTGCACACGCACTTCCTGTTTGGCTTCGCCCAGCAACCGTGGCAGTTCCAGCTGTGAATCGCCGACGCCTGGCGGGTTGTAGCGGTGCGGACTGGCGACCAGGTAGTTGCCGGTGCGCGGTGGCTCCTGGCTCGCGGCAGGCAGCGGCACCGGTTGGTTGTCGGTCAGCGCTTGCTGGGCGTTCCAGTCTTGCTCGAAGACCGCCTGCACCTGGCCCACCACGGCTGCATCACTGATACGCAACCCGGTTTCGTGAATATGTTCCAGCGAGCGCCAATCGAAGTTCTGACTGCCGATAAATGCCTGCTTGCCATCCACCACCATGTATTTGGCGTGGATGATGCC
Organism: Pseudomonas lurida; assembly: GCF_002563895.1. Taxonomy (NCBI): domain Bacteria; kingdom Pseudomonadati; phylum Pseudomonadota; class Gammaproteobacteria; order Pseudomonadales; family Pseudomonadaceae; genus Pseudomonas; species Pseudomonas lurida. The sequence continues at coordinate 2,098,613 of NZ_PDJB01000001.1, forward strand.
ACCGCTCACACGGGCGTAGGGCAATACGCGAAAGGTCAGGTTGGGGATCGCGCGCAAGCGCTCAAGCGTGGCCGGTTCCGACAGCTTCAAACCCTTTTCTTCCAGCAGAAAGCGAATCTTCACACCGCGTTTGCCGGCGGCTTCCAGGCGTTCGATCACGTGGTCCATCACCGAGCCCGGGTGGTCGGCGGCGTAGAACTGGCCAATATCAATGCGGCGCTTGGCACCGTCGAAGAGTTCGCTCCATACCGGGCCGGGCTGGCGCAAGTCGTCTGTGCCGAGGGCGGTATCCACCGGCACCGTGTGCACCAGCTCAAACCCTGGAATCGAAAAGTCCGCCTGGGCCAGCGGACTTATCAGCACGCCAGCCAGGCCTGCAACACGCAACTTCAAGGAAACGGACATAGGGATTCCTGTCACAAAAGAAAGCGGGCGCATTGCGCGCCCGCGGGTACGTCTACGCCGTGCGGCTGTGCAAGGGCGTTGGCACCAGGTGTGGTACTTCACTCTGCACGCGCGCGCCGGTGGCGGCGCGGATCAGCAGGATCTTCAGCTGGTCGTTGATGCGCTCCAGGCTGTCCTGGAAGAAGTTATGGAACACCACGCAGAACAGCGCGATGGCGATCCCCAGGCCGGTGGCAAACAGTGCCGTGCCGATGCCACCGGAGATCTGCCCTGGATCGGACACACCCGCCGTGGCCAGCGCCTTGAACGTGTCGATGATGCCGAGAATGGTGCCCAGCAAGCCCAATAGCGGGGCGGCAGTGGTGATGGTCTCGATGATCCACAGGCTGCGTGCCAGCGGTGCGCGGGTGGTCAGGTACTGGGTTTCGATGACGTCATCCAGGTCTTTGCGCGACCCCTGCGACGCTTTCTGTGCCAGGACCGGCAACACCATGTTCAGCGGTAGGCTGTCGCGGCGTTTCAGGTCTTGCGGCAAGTCGCGCTCGCTGTGCACGTGGGCGCCGAGCACGTCGGTCAGCGCTCGGGCCTGGCGGCGTACGTAGGCGAAGTAGATACCGCGCTCGATGGTGATAAAGATGGCGATGGCCATCGCGGCATACATCACATAAAAGGTGATGTCGTGGAGCAGGTTCATGTCCATGTTCAATTACCTCGCCGTTAGAAATTGGCTTCCAGGGAAACCGTCACAGTGCGCTCCAGGCCCACGATGTAGGCCGGGTCGCCATCGCGGAAGCCGCCGTAGGTGGCCGCGTTGGTCTTGGTGGTATACACGCCGTCCAGGTACTTCTTGTCGAACAGGTTGTCGACGTTCAGGCGCAGGGTCGCGTCCTTGACCACCTTCTTGTCCACCGGCAGGTAGATACCGGCGCCGGCGTTGAATACGGTGCGGCCGGAGATGGCTTCATCGTTGGTCAGGTCGCCGTAGAGCTTGCTGGTGTACTTGCCGCCGAAGGTGCCGTAGAAGCGGCCATCGTCGTAACCGATGTTGGCCGCCAGCATGTTTTTCGGCACGTTGGCGAACTGCTTGCCGCTGGTCGGCAAGAGGATGGCCCGGCCCGCGTTGTAGACGGTCAGGTCGTCCTGCTGTTCGGCCTTGGTGTAGGTGTAGGAGGTGTAGTAATTGAAGTGGTTGGGCAGCAGGCCACTCCACTCCAGCTCCAGGCCACTGTTGTTGACGGAACCGGCGTTGATGTCGGCAAAGTCACCGTTGATGTCGCGCGACGACACCTGGCGGTCCTTGAACTGCATGTAGAACAAGGTGGCGGCCACGGTCATGTCTTCATCGGTGTAGCGCCAGCCCAACTCGTGGTTCCAGCTGGTTTCCGGCTTGGCATCGATGGAGCCGGCGCCCTTGTCGTACAGCACGTAGTTCTGCGGGATGCGCATGTTGCGCGACAGGCTGTAGAACAACTGGTCGCGTTCATCCAGCTGGTATTTAAGGCCGACGTTGGGCAGCAGTTTGTTGTAGGTCTGGTTACGTTTTTCCGCCTGTTCGGTGAGGCTGCCGTGGTTGGTGCCGTCACGCTTGACGTTCATGTAGGCCAGGCCGGCCACCAGGGTCCAGTCCGGGTTGAGGTACCAGGTGTCCTGGGCCCAGACCTTCTGTGCCGGGGTGACGGTGAAGCGGTCGCGGCCCTGGACGGTATTGCCGTTGGCATCGACCACGGCGTCGTTGGAGTCCGGCCAGGTGTCGACGGGTTTGCCGCTGGCCTTGAGCGCAATGAAGGGTTGGGTCTGGCTCTGGCGTGCGCGCTCGTACCAGTAGCCCACTTGCACGCTGTGATCGCCCAGGTCCCAGTTCAGCTTGGTGGTGATGCCCGGACGCCAGGTCTGCGTGCGTGAAGGGCGGTAGTACACGCCACTGTTCGGGGTGCCGTCCGCGTTGTACTGGGCGCCGGTGGGCAGGTTGCCCAGGTCGAACACGCCGCCCTGGTTCGAGCCGCGGTTCAGTGCATAGCTGGACGCGCCGACGCCACTGCCGTTACCCCAGTAGTAATACGGAATCACCGACAGCGCGAGGTTGTCTGCCAGTTTGAACTGGGTGTTGAGCACGGCGGTGAACGTCTGGAAAGGATTCTGCGCCAGGGCGTAATAGCTGTTGTACTTGCCGTTGCTGCCCACGGTCGGCGTGGCCGGGTAGGGATCGTACTTGCGGCCGTTCTGCTGGTATTGGGCCTTGGTCAGTTGGCTGTAACTGTTGTTGTCTTGCTCGTGGTACTTGAGGATCAGGTTGGCGGTGTTGCCATCGCCTGCATCGAAGAAGCTGTTCCACTCCACTTTGTCCGCGCGCACGGCGCCCGAGCCACGCCACATCTGGCCTTCGGTATGGGACGCCGACAGCCAGTTGCTCAGGCCATTGATCTCGCCGGTGTTGAGGCGGGCGAAGGTCTTGCGCGTGGCGTTGCTGCCCATGACCTGCTTGACGAACGCACCGGTTTCCTTGGTCGGGCGAATGGTCACGATGCCGATGTTGCCGCCGCTGGAACCAATGTGCGGGCCGTCGGCTTCGGCCGAGCCCTGGGTGACGAAGATCTGCTCGATGTTTTCCGGGTCGCCCAGCAAGTTGGAGTACAGCGCGTAGTTGCCAGAGTCGTTGATCGGCATGCCGTCCACCGACATGCCCACCTGGTCGGAGTTGAGGCCGCGCATGGTGAAGCGGAAGCCCGACAGGCCGGTGGCGTCTTCGCTGGAGATGTTCAAGCCTGGGGTGTACTTGAGCTTGTCCACGGCGTTGCCTGTGGCGGTCTGTTTATCCAGCGCCTCCTTGGTGACGGTGGAGCGGCCCTTGATGCTTTCTTCCTGCACCATGTAGCCGCCACCTGCCGTGGCCTTGCCCTGGACCCCAATGGTCCCGACGTCGCTGTCGCGGGTGTCGGCCATGACCATGCCATGGCCCATGCTTGCGGCAACGAGTGCCAGATGAATCCGTGTGAACCTCATCACTGTCGTCCTGGTGTCGGGTGCTTATTGCACGCTGTAGTTGAAGGTGGCGGTGAAGCGCTGCTCATTGCGCCCCCCGAAGGCTTGCTCGGGGAACGGCTTGACTTGCTTGATACGGCGCAAGCTGTTGGTAGCGGCCCGGTTGAGCAACATGTTCGAGGCCTGGGTCTGCAAGCCGGAATCGAGAACCCGGCCCTGACGGTCTACCAGCAGCCAGACCACCACCTCGCCGGTTGGGCGTTCGAGGGAGGCCTGGCGTCCGGTGGGGTACTGCTTGTAGGTGTCCAACTCGTTGCGCAAACCCTTGAGGTAACCGCCTTCCAGGGCTTGGCCATCGACCTTGGGCGGAGCGGGCGGCGCCGGTGTCGGTGCAACCTGGGCGACAGCCGTCGGTGCGGGTTTGGCCGCGACCGGTGGCGGCGTGGGCGCAGGTGCGGGCTTGGCCACCACCGGCTTGGGCAGCGGTTTTGGCTTGGGCTTGGGCTCAGGTTTTGGCAGCGGTTTGGGCGGTGGTGGAGGCGGGGCGGGCTCGGCCTCTTCATCCTCGATGACCGGCGGTGGTGGCGCTTGTTCCACCACCGGCTGAGGGATCACTTCCGGCTCTGGCTCGACCAGCGCCAACTCCACCGCCGACTCGTCATAGACGGGCTCGACCTTCAACGTCTGGGACTGGATTCCCAGTGCAATCAGCACCAGGGCGATCAGGGCCGGCACACTGCCCAGCAGCTGACGCGCACGGAACAGGACGTACATGATCAGGACTTGCGCGTGGCGATGGACACAGAGGTAAAGCCACCCAGACGCAGGGTGTCCATCACCTCCACCAGGCGCGAAACTTCGACGCCTTTGTCGCTGTTAACGATGATGGTCGACTTGGTGTCGGGCTTTTCTGCGGCTTTCAATGCCGGCACCAGTGCATCGACCGTGAGGTCTTTGCCATCAAGCTGCAACTGACCTTCCAGACCCAGGGTCAGGATGAATTTGTTCTGTGGCTTGAGCTGTTGCGAACTGCTGGCACTCGGCAGTTGGGTCTTCATGCCGAGGGCCGGAATCACGTTCAGGCTCACGAGTACGAAAAACACCAGGAGGAACATCATCACGTCGATCATCGGGATCAGTTCGATGTGCGCCTTGCGTTTTTTCGGTTCGTCCCAGGTTCTCATTCCGTTACCCCGTTATTGAATTAGGGGCGACACGCTAACAACCAAAAATGACCGATTGGTTAACTTTTATTGACGTTTTAAGCGCTCTAGGACGCGTCTTACAGAAGACTCGTCAGTCATTTTAGTGACGTAACAGAATTGAAACCCGGCGGGGCCATTCTCGAAAACTTTACATCGAGGCCCCCCCAAAAATGCGTAGTGAACTGCCACAGTTGTCCACCCCGCGACTGTTAATGCGCGCACTGGAAAACCACCAGGCCGAGACGTTGTGCGCCCTCGCCAACGGCCCGAAGATCGCCGACAACACTGCGAGTATCCCGTCGCCCTACACCCTGGAAACGGCGCTGGATTTTATCGCGGGCATGCAGGCGAAATTTCGCTCGGTAGGGCTGTTGAGCCTCGGTGTGCATGTGCGCGACACCGGCGCGTTGATCGGTATCGCCAGCTTGCGCATCAATGCGACCCATCACTATGGGCACCTTGGCGGCTGGACGGCGGCAGATGCGCGCAACCTGGGGTACGCGACCGAGGCGGCGACCGTGCTGATGGACCACGGCTTCGCCGACCTCGGCCTTCATCGTGTGGGCAGCCAGTGCTTCAGTCGCAACAAGGCGTCGGCACGGGTCATGGAGAAGATCGGCTTGCAGTACGAGGGCTGCCTGCGCGGGGCATTCCTCAAGAACGGCGTGCATGAAGACATGCTGGTGTTCGCCACGCTGCGTGAGGATTGGGAGTGTCGGCGGTGAGGGGCGAGGTTGATCAGGGCCGGCGTCGGGTACTCGCCGGGCTGGCCGTTGCAACCACCTTTTCGATCCTCAGCCCATTCGCCCGCAGTGCCGGGGTGGACTATCCATTCACCCTGGGCGTGGCTTCCGGGGACCCGTTGCCGGATGGTTTTGTGATCTGGACGCGCCTGGCGCCGCTGTTCAATGCCGCCGATGGCCATGGTGGGCTGAGCCGCACGGTGCCGGTGCGTTGGCGGGTCGCCAGCGATGCCGCGATGACCCGCGTGGTGCGCCAGGGTGAGGTCATGGCCAGCGAGCGATGGGCGCACTCGGTGCATGTGGAGGTGGCGGGGCTGCAGCCGGGCAGGCCGTACTGGTATCAGTTCGAAGGGCTCGGCGCGCAAAGCCCGGTGGGGCAGTCGCGCACGGCGCCGGCCTTGGATGCCATGCCGTCGGCGCGCTTGGGGTTTGTCTCGTGCTCGCATTGGGAGCGAGGTTACTTCAGTGCGTATCGCCACCTGGCGCAGGAACAGCCTGACCTGGTGTTTTTTCTGGGCGACTACATCTACGACAGTTCCTACGCGGTGGGCTCGGGCAAGATCATTCGCCCCCATGGCAGCGGCAATGCGGTGAGCTTGAGTGACTACCGCAACCGCTATGCCCTGTACAAAACCGACCCGGACCTGCAAGCCTTGCACGCCGTAGCCCCCAGCGTCGCGACCTGGGACGATCACGAAGTGCAGAACGACTACGCCAACCGCTGGTCCCAGGACCCGAAGATCCCGGTCGGGCAATTTCTGCAACAGCGGGCTGCGGCTTACCAGGCCTATTACGAACACATGCCGCTGCGTGTCAGCAGTGTGCCCAAAGGGCCGGACATGCGCATTTATCGGCGCCTGGACTACGGTCGGTTGGCTCGTTTCCATGTGCTGGACGGCCGACAGTACCGCTCCGAACAACCCTGTATTTTGCCCAATGGCAGCCATCAGGGGCACATCGCCGATGACCTCTGCCACGACTTGCGCGACCCCGGTCGCACGATGCTCGGTTGGCAACAAGAGGCCTGGTTGGATCAGGGCTTTGCCCAGTCGAAGGCGCAGTGGAATGTTATCGCCCAGGACCTGCTGGTAGCGCCGCTGACCCAGCGTGACTTGACCAGCCACACGCCGGGGCGCTGGACCGATGGCTGGGACGGCTACATGGCCAACCGCTCACGGATGCTGGCGTCCATCGTGCGCAATCGGGTTGACAACCCAGTGTTCTGGGGCGGCGATATCCATTCGTTCTGGGTGACGGATGTGCATGCCGATGGCAATAATCCGGATTCGCCCGTGGTCGCCACGGAGTTCGTCGGTACGTCAGTGACGTCGGATGGGCCGCCGTTCGAGGCGTTCAGCAAGATCCTGCCGCTCAACCCCCATGTGAAGTTTTTCGACAGTCGTCAGCGCGGGTATGTATCGGTGGAAGTGGATGAGCACCAGATGCTCACTCAGTTGCGGGTGATCACCGACCCGCGTGATCCGGCGGCCACGGTGTCGACCCTCAAGTCGTTTGTGGTGGCGTCGGGGCGGGCGGGGGCGATGGTGGTGTAGGTGAAAAAGCCTGCTCTGGCAGGCCGGTTTTCTGTGGTGAACGGGGCACACCCGCTCACCAGGGGGCGATGTGCCGTCTCAGGCGATTTCGTAGCGCACCGACAGCGCGCCCTTTTTTTCTGAAAGGGCCAGGATGGTCACCTGGCCAAGTTCGCCCAACGTTTGCACGTGGGTGCCGCCGCAGGCATACGCGGGCAATTGGCCGAAGCCGACTTGGCGGGTGCCGTCTTCCAGGTTCATATGGCGCGGGTAGTCCGCAGCGATCCACTGGTTGACGTGATGCTGGATGGTCTCGGCCTCCATGGCTTGCGCGGCTTCGCCACGGATGAAGGTGATCTTGCCTTCGCCTGGCCAGTGATGGGCCTTGATCGGCATCCAGCCCAACGTCTCGCCCACGTTGCCGATCAAGTGTCCGGCGGAATGCAGCCGAGTGTGCAAGGCGCGACGCTGTTCATCGACCCGCGCGGTGATCGGGCCTGGTTCCAGCGGGCGGTCGACGTAGTGCACTACACGATCGGCCTCCTGGGTGACACGCAGCACAGCACTGTCACCGAGCCAACCGGTATCGAAGGGTTGCCCACCGCCCTGGGGGTGAAAAATCGTCGACTGCAGGATGACCGCAAACTGGTCCTCATGAGGGGTGCAACTCAGCACCTCAAGCTCGGCAGTCAAGTGGTCGTGGGTAAAAAACAGGCGCTCGGTCATGATCTACATCCGCATCAGGGTTCTGCCGGCAGTATAAATAGTGCGCGGATGGGTGATAATCCGCTCATCTATCAATGGACCTGTGCACCATGAGCATCAATCTACCGTTGCCGCTGCTGGGCGAAATGGCGATTTTCGTCAAAGTGGTGGAAACCGGCAGCTTCTCCGAAGCCGCCCGGCAAATGGGCGCCTCGCCATCCTCGGTGAGCCGCAGTATCTCGCGCCTGGAGAAGGCCCTGGCGACACGGTTGCTGCAACGCACCACGCGCAAGTTGCGCCTGAGCGAGGGCGGGGAAGAGGTGTTCAAGCGTTGCCAGGAGATGGTCAACGCGGCGCGCTCGGTGATGGAGATCAGCGGCCAGTTCACCCACGAAGCCGAAGGGCTGGTGCGGGTCAGCGTGCCCAAGGCGGTGGGGCGCTTTGTGGTGCACCCGCATATGCCGGAGTTTTTGCGGCGTTATCCCAAGGTGGACGTGCAGTTGATCCTGGAGGACCGACAGGTGGACCTGATCGATGACAACGTCGACCTGAGCATTCGCATCACTGACAGCCCGCCGCCGGGGTTGGTCGGCCGGCAGTTATTGCCGATCGAGCATCTGCTGTGCGCGACCCCGCAGTACCTGGCCGAGCACGGAACACCGGGCCACCCCCAGGATTTGCTGGCGCACAGTTGCATCTACCTGGGGGAAACCCCGGGGGATTCACGCTGGAAATTTCGCCAGGCTGGCAAGACGGTGACGGTCGCGGTGCGCGGACGCTACGCGGCGAACCACACCGGTGTACGGCTGGATGCGGTGTTGCAGCATCTGGGCATTGGCAGCTTGCCGTACTTTACGGCGCGGCATGCGTTGGAGGAGGGGCGGTTGGTGCAGGTATTGCCGGGGTGGGACTTCATTGCGTCCTACCATGGCGAGGCGTGGTTGCTGCATTCGCCAACGCGGTATTTGCCACCGAAGCTGCGGGTGTTCATTGATTATCTGGTGGCGTGCATGGCGAAGGAACCGACATTGCGCCGACAAAACGGGTAGACGCCGGCAAGCCGGCGCCTACAGGGGGAATCAGTGCTTGCTCTGGTCGTCCGGCATGGCCAGCAGCTGCTTTTCCTGGTTCCAGTCGAACGGTTCGTCGTTCTGTTCGGCTTCGAAGCGACGCTCTTCCAGGGCCTGGTAAAGGTCCAGTTCCTCATCGGGCATGAAGTGCAGGCAGTCACCGCCAAAGAACCACAGCAGGTCGCGCGGGACCAGGTGGGCAATCTGCGGGTAGCGCAGGATGACCTGGCTCATCAGGTCCTGGCCCAGGTACTGGCTTTCGATCGGGTCGATCGGCAGCAAGGCGCGCAATTCGTCGAAACGCTCCAGGAACAGCGAGTGGCTTTCCTCGGGTACCTGTTCGGCTTCGCCGACGGCAACCAGGATGCTGCGCAAGTGGTCGAGCAAGACGAGATGATCGGCAACGACGTTGGACACGAGATAAGTCCTCTAAAGCAAAAACGGGCGCGAGAGTATATAGCTCCCGCGCCCGTATTTATATGACCGCTCGACTCAGCGGACTTTACCCTCAGCCTGGGTCAGTTCTTCCTTGCTGAAATCATCCACGTCGATCACCTTGCGCCGTGCGGCTTCAGCGTCACGCAGCGTCTGCGCTTCAGCCGGTTGCAGCACGCCGGCGTGCAGTGCCGCATCGATGGCGTGTTCCCCGGCCGTCGGTTTGACCTGGCCGCTCTTGAGCGCGGTGTGCAGTTTCTTCTGCAACGGATGGCTGGCGCCGAGCAGGTCGTAGGCATGTTGCAGGGCGCCTACGGGGTCTTCCGACGATTGCGGGCGGTAGCAGCCGGCCAGCAACTCTTCCAGGGTCGGGTCGCCTTTGGCACGGCCGATCACCGCCGCCACTTCGGCATCCAGCGCATCGGACGGCCCGGTATGGCGACGTCCGAACGGGAACACGATCACCCGCAACAGGCAACCCAGCACCTTGTTCGGGAAGTTGCTCAGCAGTTCATCCAGCGCACGCTCCGATTCCCCGAGGCTTTCTTCCATGGCCCAGGCGAACAACGGTTCAAGGTGGTCCGGTGAATCGAGATCGTGATAACGCTTGAGTGCGGCCGATGCCAGGTACATATGGCTCAGCACATCACCCAGGCGTGCCGACAGGCGTTCGCGACGCTTCAGTTCGCCACCCAGCAGCATCATGCTCAGGTCGGCCAGCAGCGCGAACGCGGCAGCCTGACGATTCAATGCGCGGAAATAACCCTGGCTCAAACGGTTGCCCGGGGCCTTCTCGAAATGACCCACCCCAAGGTTCAGTACGAGGGTGCTGGCGGCGTTGCTCACGGCAAACCCGATGTGCTGCATCAGCAGTCCGTCGAATTCCTTCAGCGCCTGGTCATGGTCCTCGCGACCGGCCAGGGCCATTTCCTTGAGCACGAACGGATGGCAACGGATCGCACCCTGACCGAAGATCATCAGGTTGCGCGACAGGATATTCGCGCCTTCCACGGTAATGAAGATCGGTGCGCCTTGCCAGTTGCGTCCCAGGTAATTGTTGGGACCCATGATGATGCCCTTGCCGCCGTGCACGTCCATCGCATGGCTGATGCACTCGCGACCGCGTTCGGTCAGGTGATACTTGAGGATCGCCGAAAGTACCGAGGGTTTTTCCCCCATGTCCACGGCATTGGCGGTCAGCATGCGCGCACTGTCCATCAGCCAGGCGTTGCCGCCGATGCGGGCCATGGCTTCCTGGATACCTTCGAACGCCGACAGGGGCACATTGAATTGTTCGCGCACCTGGGCGTATTGGCCAGTCACCAGGCTGGTGAACTTGGCCGCACCTGTGCCGACCGCAGGCAGGGAAATAGAACGGCCCACCGAGAGGCAGTTCATCAACATCATCCAGCCCTTGCCGAGCATTTCCTGGCCGCCGATGAGGAATTCCAGGGGAATGAACACGTCCTTGCCGGAGTTGGGGCCGTTCATGAACGCCGCGCCCAGGGGCAGGTGGCGACGGCCGATTTCCACGCCGGGGGTGTCGGTGGGGATCAGCGCCAGGCTGATGCCCAGGTCTTCCTCTTCACCCAAGAGGTGGTCCGGGTCATGGGCCTTGAAGGCCAGGCCCAGCAGCGTCGCGACCGGGCCGAGGGTGATGTAGCGTTTTTCCCAGTTCAGTCGCAGGCCGAGGGTTTCCTTGCCTTCCCATTCCCCTTTGCAGATCACGCCGGTATCAGGCATGGCGCCGGCATCGGAGCCGGCCAGCGGGCCGGTGAGTGCAAAACAGGGGATGTCATCACCACGGGCCAGGCGTGGCAGGTAGTGGTTGCGTTGTTCGTCGGTGCCGTAGTGCAGCAGCAGCTCGGCAGGGCCGAGGGAGTTGGGCACCATCACGGTGGAGGCCAGGTCACCGCTGCGGGTGGCGAGTTTCATCGCCACCTGGGAGTGGGCGTAGGCGGAGAAGCCCTTGCCGCCATATTCCTTGGGAATGATCAGGGCGAAGAAGCCATGGGTCTTGATGTGCTCCCAGGCAGCGGGTGGCAGGTCCATGGCTTGGCCGATTTCCCAGTCGCTGACCATGGCGCAGAGTGCTTCGGTAGGGCCGTCGATGAACGCCTGTTCTTCTTCGGTCAGTTGCACCTTGGGGTAGGCCAGTAGCTTGTCCCAGTCGGGGCGCCCACTGAACAGCTCGCCGTCCCACCACACGGTGCCCGCGTCGATGGCATCACGCTCGGTCTCGGACATGGGCGGCAGGACTTTCTGGAACCAACTGAAGAGCGGCTTGGTGAAGTATTGGCGGCGCAGGTCGGGCAGCAGCAGGGGAGCGGCCACGGCGGCGATCAACACCCAGAAGATCAGCAGCAGCCAACCCGGTGCGTGGCTCCACGCGCCCATCGCCAGCAGGTAGACGGCAACCACACCCAACGCGGGCAGGGGGGCGACGCGGCGGTGTGCGAGGTAGGCAATGCCGACCACCAGAACCAGTATCCACAACAACAGCATATTCAATCCTCCGTGAAACCAGGGGCGAAACCACCAGGGAGCTTAGTCGGCATCCGAACAAGCTGGGTGATCAGGGTGTTACAAGTTGTACTGGGAGCACCTGGCTTCAGGCGCCGACATTTGGCCGAATCGTCGTTATCGCTGTGGCAGACCTGTCGTTAAACTCCAGGCTTATCCCGGAGATCACGCGCATGGATACGTACCTGAGTCCCAGCCGCTTCATCGATAGTGACCACCCTGCGGTGGTGGAGTTCGCCGAAAAACACCGCGGAACCCGCGCGGCTGCAAGTGACCAGGCAGTCAGCCTTTATTACGCCGTGCGCGAAGCGATTCGCTACAACCCCTACACTTTCAGCCGTGATCCGGACACGCTGAACGCCAGCTTCGCCCTGGCCACCGGCGAAAGCTATTGCGTGCCCAAGGCCACTTTGCTGGCTGCCTGCGCCCGGCATTGCGGGATCCCGGCGCGCATCGGCCTGGCGGACGTGCGCAATCACTTGTCGACGCCGCGCCTGATCGCCTTGCTCAAGAGTGATGTGTTCGCCATGCACGGTTATACCGAGCTTTACCTCAATGATCGCTGGGTCAAGGCCACCCCCGCGTTCAACCAGCAATTGTGTGCGGTGTTCGACGTGCCACCGCTGGACTTCGACGGCATCCATGACAGTGTCTTCCACGCGTTCAACCGTCAGGGCCAGCGTTCGATGGAGTACGTGGTGGACCACGGGCAATTTCCTGATGTGCCCGAGGCATTTTTCTTCGCCCATATCCAGCAGTGCTACCCCCACCTGTTTGGCGAGGACATGCCCGCGCTGCTCGGCGACATGCAGAGCGATTTAAGCCGCGCGTGAACCGGCGTATGCTGCTGCGTTCATCAAGCCATGTTCATCAACAATAAAAGGCGCGGTCATGCTGAAAATCTGGGGTCGTAAAAATTCATCAAACGTCAGGAAGGCACTGTGGTGCGCCGAGGAGCTCGGCCTGGACTATGAGGCAATTGATGCGGGCGGGGCTTTTGGTGTGGTCGACACGCCGCAGTACAGGGCGTTGAACCCCAACGGTCGAGTGCCGATGATCGAAGACGGCGACTTTGTGCTGTGGGAGTCCAATACCATCGTGCGTTACCTCTGCGCCAAGCAGGCCTCGAGCTGGTACCCTAGCGACCTGAAGGCCCGCGCCAACGCAGAAAAGTGGATGGACTGGACCACTTCCACCTTTGCCGAACCGTTCAAGATCGTGTTCTGGGGCGTGTTGCGCACCCCGGTGGAAAAACAGAACTGGGACACTATCCACGCTGGGCGCCAAGCCTGTATCGATGTGCTCAAGACGGTCGACCAAGCGCTCGCCACACAGCCGTATCTGTCGGGCGAAGAGATCGGCATGGGCGATATCCCCTTGGGCAGTTTCATCTACGCCTGGTTTGAAATGCCCATCGAACGGCCTGCAATGCCCCATCTAGAGGCCTGGTACCAGCGCCTGCAACAACGTCCAGCCTATCGCAAGGCGGTCATGACTGCGTTGACTTAATACCCACTATTAATACGGGTGACTGTACTTGTGCGGCGCGGGCAAGCACCATGCTTGTCATGCGCCGCCGTTGAACTACCTGGGCTGCGCCCCCATCTACTCTTTCTATTCCCTTCTTTGGTGCGTAATCCGATATGAGTTCCGCTCTGTCCATCCGGCAGCTAACCAAAACCTACGGCAACGGTTTCCAGGCCCTGAGTGGTATCGATCTGGACGTTGCCGAAGGTGACTTCTTCGCCTTGCTCGGCCCTAACGGCGCCGGCAAATCCACCACCATCGGTATCCTCTCCACCCTGGTCAACAAGACCAGCGGCTCGGTGAATATCTTCGGCCATGACCTGGACAAATCCCCGGCGGCGCTCAAGCGTTCCATCGGCGTGGTGCCCCAGGAATTCAACTTCAACCAGTTTGAAAAGACCTTCGACATCGTCGTGACCCAGGCGGGCTACTACGGCATCCCGGCGAAAGTTGCCAAGGAGCGCGCCGAGCAGTACCTCACTCAACTGGGCCTGTGGGACAAACGCGATGTGCCTTCGCGTTCGTTGTCCGGTGGCATGAAGCGCCGCCTGATGATCGCCCGAGCACTGGTGCACGAGCCACGCCTGCTGATCCTCGACGAGCCCACTGCTGGCGTGGACATCGAGCTGCGTCGCTCGATGTGGACCTTCCTCACCGAGCTGAACGAGAAGGGCATCACCATCATCCTCACCACCCATTATCTGGAGGAGGCTGAGCAGCTGTGCCGCAACATCGGCATCATCGACCACGGCACCATCGTCGAGAACACCAGCATGCGTAATCTGCTGGGCCAGTTGCATGTGGAAACCTTCCTGCTCGACCTGAAGAACAACCTGTCGGTGTCGCCACAATTGCTGGGCTACCCGAGCCGTCTTGTCGACAGCCACACCCTGGAAGTGCAGGTGGACAAGGCCATGGGCATTACCGCGCTGTTCACTCAGTTGGCGGCCCAGAACATCGAAGTACTGAGCCTGCGTAACAAAACCAATCGCCTTGAGGAGTTGTTCGTGTCCCTGGTGGAGAAAAATCTGGCGAAGGTGGCGGTATGAGTTCCGAACTGCAACCCAACCTCGTCGCGCTGCAAACCATCGTTTATCGCGAAGTGAAACGCTTTACCCGGATCTGGCCGCAGACCCTGCTGCCGCCGGCGATCACCATGGTCTTGTACTTCGTGATCTTCGGTAACCTGATCGGCCGGCAAATCGGTGACATGGGTGGCTTCACCTACATGGAATACATCGTGCCGGGCCTGATCATGATGTCGGTGATTACCAACTCCTACGGCAACGTGGTCTCCAGTTTCTTCGGCAGCAAGTTCCAGCGCTCCATCGAAGAGCTGATGGTGTCGCCGGTGTCGCCGCACACCATCCTGATCGGCTACACCCTTGGCGGCGTGCTGCGTGGCCTGATGGTCGGCGTGATCGTGACCCTGCTGTCGCTGTTCTTCACGCACCTGCAGGTGCATCACCTCGGGGTCACCATTCTGGTGGTGGTGCTGACGGCGACGATCTTCTCGCTGCTGGGCTTCATCAACGCCGTGTTTGCGCGCAACTTCGATGATATTTCGATCATCCCGACGTTTGTGCTGACGCCGCTGACGTACCTGGGCGGGGTGTTCTATTCCATCACCCTGCTGCCGCCGTTCTGGCAGACCGTGTCGCTGGCCAACCCGGTGCTGCACATGGTCAACGCCTTCCGCTATGGCATTCTGGGTGTGTCGGACATCAAGATCAGTGTGGCGATCACTTTCATGATCGTGGCCACCGTGGTGCTGTATGTCGGCTGCGCGCGGTTGCTGGTGAGCGGGCGCGGGATGCGTACGTAAGCGGCGATCCGCAATGAAAAACGGCCTCAAATGAGGCCGTTTTTTATTGTTTCACGACCTGGCGAAGGCGGCCCGACAGCCAACCACTATCTAACTGTCACCCCGCGATCCAAAAATGTGGGAGCGGGCTTGCTCGCGAAAGCGCTCTTACAGCCGACCACTATCTAACTGTCACCCCGCGATCCAACTGTGGGAGCGGGCTTGCTCGCGAAGACGGCCTGACACCCAACCACTGTCTGCCTGTCACCCCGCGATCCAAAATGTGGGAGCGGGCTTGCCCGCGAAAGCGGCCTGACAGCCAACCACTCTCTGCCTGTCACACCGCGATCCAACTGTGGGAGCGGGCTTGCTCGCGAAGGCGGCCTGACAGCCGACCTGAATGTTGGATCAGACCGGGTACATATCCGTTATCTAGGCAACGGCTGCTATGGGTTCCGCTCTTACAGCGGCTCACTTTTGAACAGCGCAAAAGTAAGCAAAACGCTCTTGCCCCAACACTCGGCACCTCGCCTAGGCTCGGTGTGCCCGTAATCCGACAGTGATTTGGGGGGCCGCCGCCACGCGCCCTCCATGGCGCGGGGCGGCTAAACCGGCATCCCTGCCGGTTTACCCCCCAAATCCCTGTCGAATTCCGGCCAGCGTGTTTGATGGGGCGCCTGAGATCAAAAGCAAGATCACGATCAACAGCGGCTCGCTTCGCATCGTGGTTAGGCTTGGTGCTACGCAGTTGTGTAGAGGCCGCCATCTTCCCACCGGGAAGTGTCAGGCGTTGAGCGCCAGTTCGATCAGGGCGTGCAGTTCTTGCACCGTCAGCGGCGCGTTGGAGAACAGGATACGAAACACCGTCGGCGCCGCCAGCAGGTTGATCAGGTGGTCCACGCTCGGTGGCGCCGCGTCTGGATAGCGATCGACGATGGTCTGCAATTGCCCACTCAGGATGCTCACGCAGTACCCTGGCGTGATCATGCACTGCAAGTCGCGCATCATGTTGCGACCCGGCTCCGAACTCATTTCATCCAGGTATTGCTCGGCCCAGGCCTGCAAATCGCCGCGCAGGCTGCCGGTGTTGGCGGGCTCGCTATCGGGGCGCATCCGCGCCAGGGCAACGTCCGCGAGCAACACGGAGAGGTCGCCCCAGCGGCGATAGATCGTCGAGGGCGTGACGCCTGCGCGCGCGGCAATCATCGGCACGGTGACGCTGGAGCGCTCATGGGCTTCCAGCAGTTCTCGCACCGCTGAATGGACGGATTCTTGTACCCGGGCACTGCGGCCTCCCGGGCGAAGGCCTTCTTTTATCGCCATGAGTGTGACCTTAACACAAAGAATTTGCTTTAAGCGCTGGGAGGTCGCACACTCCGCAAAAGCAAAATATTAGCTTTAGCGGAGCGTGCCCATGTCCAGTCCTGTTTCTCATCGTTCCAGCCTGGTGTTCCTCGCGATCACGTTGCTGACGTTTCTCGCGGCCTCCAGTGCACCGACGCCGTTGTACCACCTGTATCAGGAAGGCCTGCATTTTTCGGCAGGCATGCTCACGCTGATCTTCGGTGTCTACGCCTTGAGCCTGCTGGCGGCGCTGTTGACCGTCGGTTCACTGTCGGATCACCTGGGACGCAAGCCGGTGATTTTTGCCGCACTGATCCTGGATATGTTGGCGATGCTGCTGTTTATCAATGAAGACAGCGTGGCCTGGCTGATTGCCGCGCGAACCTTGCAGGGGTTCGCTACCGGTATGGCCACCGCCGTACTGGGCGCCGCATTGCTCGATACCGACCGCCAGCAGGGCCCGCTGGTCAACAGCGTGGCGCCGCTGCTCGGCATGGCCTGCGGCGCGATGGGCAGCAGTATGCTGGTGGAGTTCGCACCATTGCCGACTCAATTGATCTATTGGACGTTGCTGGCCTTGATGCTGGTGCAGGCCCTCTACGTATGGCGCCTGCCGGAAACGGTGAGCCGCATCCCCGGCGCACTGGCGTCGCTGCGCCCGACCTTGCATGTGCCGCCCCAGGCGCGCCGGGCGTTGTGGCTGTCATTGCCGGTGGACGTGGCGGTGTGGGCGATGGGCGGGTTCTACCTGTCCCTGGCGCCGTCGCTGGTGCGGGCAGCCACCGGGTCCACCTCCAACCTGATCGGTGGCGGCCTGGTGGCCGTACTGACCCTGAGCGGTGCGCTGATGATCTTCACCCTGCGCAATCGCCCGGCCGACAAGGTGCTACGTCTCGGCGCCGGGTTGCTGGCCATCGGTGTAGCGCTGATCCTCACGGCGGTGCACAGCGCCAGCCTGCCATTGTTCTTCATCGCCACCCTGATCGCCGGCAGCGGCTTTGGCGCGGGCTTTCTCGGCGCCTTGCGCAGTGTGGTGCCGCTGGCCTTGCCCCATGAGCGCGCGGGGTTGATGTCGGCGTTCTATGTGCTGAGCTACCTGGCCTTCTGCTTGCCTTCATTGCTGGCAGGCAACCTGATTCGCAGCTTTGGCCTGATCGCCACCACCGACGGCTACGGTGCGGTCCTCATGGTGCTGGCCCTCGGCGCATTGCTTGCGTTGCTGCTGCAGGAGTCGGCGCGCGTGCGGGCGACGACAGGCGGCTGATGAGTAATAATCAGTGCCCCGTATCCGCCTGATCGAGATTCGAGCATGAAGATCATCCGCAGCAAGGACTTCACTGGCAGCCGTGCCTGGGAAGCGCTGGACATCGCCACGATGAACGGCATCACCACGCGCCTGCACTGGACCGACCAGCCCTATCGCTGGCATATCAACGACGGTGAAGAAGTGTTTGTGGTGCTGGACGGCCGGGTGCAGATGCACTACCGAGACAATGGTTTCGAACAGGTGGCTGAGTTGGGCGTGGGCGACATCTTCTACGCCAGTGTCGGCACCGAGCACGTGGCCCACCCGCAAGGGCAGGCGCGGATTCTAGTGATCGAATGCGAAGGCAGCGTCTGACGCTATATTGACAAAGTAGATAACAGATAGAGATATTACCCGTTATATAGATATTCGATTCGGTTCTACCATGGTCTCAACCTCATGCGAGGAAGAGGATTGCCATCATGACCTGCTCGAATAGCATCAGCTACAAACCCTTCAGTCACCTGACCCGTCCACGGGAAGTGATACGCCAGTTCACGCCGAACTGGTTTGCCGCCACCATGGGCACTGGTGTGCTTGCACTGGCCCTGGCGCAACTACCGGTCAACCTGCCAGGCCTGCACGCCATCGCCCAAGCGCTGTGGTTGTTCACCATTGGCCTCTTTGTGTTGTTCAGCGTGCTGTACGCGGCCCGTTGGGTGATGTTTTTCCACGAGGCTCGGCGGATCTTCGGGCACTCCACGGTTTCGATGTTTTTCGGCACGATCCCCATGGGGCTCGCGACGATTCTCAACGGCTTGCTGCTGTTCGGCCTGCCGCGCTGGGGCGCCGACGTGATACCGCTCGCCGAGGCCCTGTGGTGGCTGGACGTGGCCATGGCGCTGGCCTGCGGTGTGCTCATTCCGTTCATGATGTTCACCCGCCAGGAACACAGCATCGACCAGATGACCGCCGTCTGGCTGCTGCCCGTGGTCGCTGCGGAAGTCGCCGCCGCCAGTGGTGGCCTGCTCGCACCGCACCTGGCGGATGCCCATTCGCAACTGGTGATGCTGGTGACCAGCTACGTGCTGTGGGCGTTCTCCCTGCCGGTGGCGTTCAGCATCCTGACCATCCTCATGCTGCGCATGGCCTTGCACAAACTGCCCCACGCCAATATGGCCGCGTCGAGCTGGCTGGCCCTGGGGCCCATCGGTACAGGGGCGCTGGGCATGTTGCTGCTAGGGGGCGATGCGCCGGCTATCTTCGCGGCCAATGGTTTGCCCGGTGTCGGCGACATGGCCAACGGCCTCGGGTTGGTGGCGGGCATTACGCTGTGGGGCTTTGGCTTGTGGTGGATGCTGATCGCGGTGTTGATCACCCTGCGTTACCTGCGCGCCGGTATTCCGTTCAACCTCGGCTGGTGGGGTTTTACCTTCCCTCTGGGCGTGTATGCCCTGGCGACGCTCAAGCTGGCGAGCCTGCTGCACCTGGCATTCTTCAGTGTATTGGGCAGCGTGCTGGTGGTGGCGTTGGCGCTGATGTGGCTGATCGTCGCCAAGCGCACCGTGCAGGGCGCCTATAAAGGTGAGCTTTTTGTTTCACCGTGCATTGCGGGACTAGCGAATAAGTAAGCAGGATTAGGTAAAGTCGTGGCCTGAATCGATAACAGGCCACGCAGGAACACGGACGATGAGCCACCCCTCGCAATTCACCTTGCTGCGCACACGGCGCTTCCTGCCGTTCTTCATCACCCAGTTGCTGGGCGCTTTCAACGACAACATCTTCAAGCAATCGCTGATCCTGGCCATTCTCTACAAGCTCACCATCGACGGTGACCGTTCGATCTGGGTCAACCTCTGTGCGTTGTTGTTTATCCTGCCGTTCTTCCTGTTCTCGGCATTGGCCGGGCAGTTTGGCGAGAAATTCAACAAGGATGCGTTGATCCGCGCGATCAAGATCGGCGAAATCGTGATCATGGCCGTGGGCGCGACGGGTTTCCTGACCAACCACCTGGAGCTGATGCTGCTGGCGCTGTTTGCCATGGGCACCCATTCGGCGCTGTTCGGCCCGGTGAAGTACTCGATCATGCCCCAGGCGTTGCACGACGATGAGCTGGTCGGTGGTAACGGCCTGGTAGAGATGGGCACGTTCCTGGCGATCCTGGCCGGCACCATTGGCGCTGGCATCATGATGTCGTCCACCCATTACGCACCCGTGGTGTCAGTGGCGATTGTTGGCGTGGCGGTATTGGGTTACCTGGCCAGCCGCAGCATTCCACGGGCAGCGGCGTCGACCCCGCAGCTGCGGCTGAACTGGAATATCTTCAGTGAGTCCTGGGCCACCCTGCGCCTGGGCCTGGGGCAGACGCCCGCCGTTTCGCGCTCCATCGTCGGTAACTCGTGGTTCTGGTTTGTCGGCGCGATCTACTTGACGCAGATCCCGGCCTACGCCAAGGAATGGTTGTACGGCGACGAGACCGTGGTGACGCTGATTCTCACGGTGTTCTCGGTGGGTATCGCGCTGGGTTCGATGCTCTGCGAAAAGCTTTCCGGGCGTAAGGTCGAAATCGGCCTGGTACCGTTCGGTTCATTCGGCCTGACCGTGTTCGGCCTGTTGCTGTGGTGGCACTCCGGCGGTTTCCCTCAGAACGTCCAGGCCAACGACTGGCTGGCCGTGCTCAGTTACGGCCAGGCCTGGTGGGTGCTGTTCGATATCCTCGGCCTGGGTGTTTTCGGCGGCTTCTATATCGTGCCGCTGTATGCGCTGATTCAGTCGCGTACCGCCGAGAACGAGCGCGCGCGCGTGATCGCAGCCAACAACATTCTCAATGCGCTGTTCATGGTGGTCTCGGCCATCGTGTCGATCCTGCTGCTGAGCGTGGCCAAGCTGTCGATTCCCGAGTTGTTCCTGGTGGTGTCGCTGCTCAACATCGCGGTCAACACCTATATCTTCAAGATCGTCCCTGAATTCACCATGCGTTTCATGATTTGGCTGCTCAGCCATTCCATGTACCGCGTGGAGCATCGCAACCTGGAGGCGATACCGGATGAAGGCGCGGCGTTGCTGGTGTGCAACCATGTGTCGTTTGTCGATGCACTGTTGATTGGCGGCGCGGTGCGTCGGCCGATTCGGTTTGTGATGTACTACAAGATCTACCGCTTGCCGGTGCTCAACTTCATCTTCCGCACCGCTGGGGCGATCCCGATTGCGGGGCGCAACGAAGATATCCAGATCTACGAAAAAGCCTTCACGCGTATTGCGCAGTATCTGAAGGAAGGGGAGTTGGTGTGCATCTTCCCGGAGGGCAAGCTGACCGCCGATGGCGAGATGAACGAGTTCCGTGGCGGCGTGACGCGCATTCTGGAAGAGACGGCGGTGCCGGTGATTCCAATGGCGCTGCAAGGGTTGTGGGGAAGTTTCTTCAGCCGCGATCCGAACAAAGGGTTCTTGCATCGCATCTGGTCGAAGGTGGTGTTGGTGGCGGGTGAGCCGGTGACGGTAGAGGCCGCTACGCCTGCGCAGTTGCAGGAAAGGGTGGGGGTGTTGAGGGGCAGTGTCAGGTAGTTTTTTTACTGGCTTCAAGACCCTCATCGCAGGCAAGCCCGCTCCCACTTCTGACTGTATCTATACATCCAAATGTGGGAGCGGGCTTGTCGGGTCGCCGCATCGCCGCGATAGCGGCAGTGGCTCAGGTGCTGATCTTGAGGCCGATAAGCCCGCAAATGATCAACGCCACACTGGCCAAACGGAACAACGCCATGGACTCTCCAAACAGGATAATCCCCGCAATCACGGTGCCCACCGCACCCACGCCGGTCCAGATGGCGTAGGCGGTGCCCAGCGGCAGTTCTTTCATGGCCAGCCCCAGCAGGCCAAGGCTGATGGCCATGGCGACAATCGTCAGGGCGGTGGGAAGCGGCTTGCTGAAGCCGTCGGTGTACTTCAGGCCAACGGCCCAGCCGACTTCAAACAACCCTGCGAAAAACAAAATGACCCAGGACATGATGACCTCCTAACACTAGGTGGGGTCGTCCCCGGATTAGGCGCTTGAGAGCGTCGCGGGGTCGTCCCCGCGAAGCTCGGTAGAGTGCCGAAAAGTGCTCGGCTGATCAAGTTTGTGGCGTGTTCTCGAGGACGCGACGGTCTTCCTTTTCGCTCATGCGGCGGAAGTAAGTCGACAGCAATGCACCGGAAATGTTGTGCCAGACACTGAACAGCGCACTCGGTACCGCCGCCAGTGGTGAAAAATGTGCACTGGCCAACGCGGCACCCAGCCCGGAGTTCTGCATGCCCACTTCCAGCGCCAGCGACTTGCGCTGCGCCAGCGGCAGCTTGAACACGCGACCGGTGAAGTAACCCAGCAGGTAGCCGAAGCTGTTGTGCAGCATCACCACGGCCATGATCAACAGGCCTGACTCGGCGATCTTCGCCTGGCTGGCGGCAACCACCGCCGCAACGATGATCACGATGCTCACCACCGACACCAGTGGCAGCACCTCGACCGCATGGCGAACCCGATCACCGAGCACGCGTTGCGCCAGTACGCCGAGCACGATCGGCAGCAGCACCACTTGCAGGATCGACCAGAACAACTCCATGAACGAAACCGGCAGCCAGGCCGAGGCCAGTAGCCAGATCAGCGCCGGGGTGAGCAGTGGGGCGAGGAGGGTGGTGACGGCGGCGATGGCCACCGACAACGCCAGGTCGCCTCGGGCCAGCCAGGTCATCACGTTGGACGAGGTGCCGCTTGGGCAGCAACCGACCAGGATCACGCCGACAGCGATTTCCGGGGGGAGATGGAATGCCTTGCACAAAAGCCATGCCACGCCCGGCATGATCACAAAGTGCGCCACCACGCCCAACGCCACCCGCCATGGATGACGGGCGACTTCGGCGAAGTCATCGAGTTTGAGGGTCAGCCCCATGCCGAACATCACCAGGCCCAGCAACGGGACGATGGCGCTTTTGAGGCCGATGAACCAGCCGGGTTCGAGGAAGGCGACGACGGCAAAAATCAACACCCAGTAAGCGAAGGTGTTGCCGACGAAGCGGCTCAAGGCGGCGAGTGCGCGCATGGGGGTGTCCTTGTTATTAGAGAGGTGGTCGGATTGGAAACCGGATCCAATGTGGGCGCGGGCTTGTGTGGGAGCTGGCTTGCCTGCGATAGCATCAACTCGGTTCAACTGAAGACCGAGGTGCCTGCATCGCGGGCAAGCCCGGCTCCCACACAAGCCCGCTCACACACTGACTGTGCCCACTTGGGAGCTGTGTTGCTTAGATACCCTGTGGGGTCTCTTCACCGCCGAGTGCTTCGACCAGCGCAGGGATAAAATCACCAAACGTCAGCATCATCAGGGTAAAGCTCGCATCCAGTTGGCCCAGGGCTTCTTCACCGCCGTCCTGTTCCGCCTGGTCTTGCAGCAGGTCTTCGAACTTCAGGCGCTTGACGGTCATCTTGTCGTCGAGCATGAAGGACAGCTTGTCCTGCCAGGCCAGGGACAGTTGGGTCACGACTTTGCCGGTGGTCAAGTGCAACTGGATTTCTTCGCCGGTCAGGTCCTGGCGCTTGCAGCGCACGATGCCACCGTCTTCGTGGGTGTCGCGCAGCTCGCATTCGTCGAGGACGAAGAAGTCATCGGCCGGCTTCTGGGTGGTAACCCAGTCGGTCATGATCGCTGTCGGTGCGGTCTTCACGGTCAGTGGGCGAACCGGCAGGGTGCCGATCACTTCACGCAGGGTCGACAGCAGGTCTTCGGCGCGTTTCGGGCTGGCGGAGTTGACCAGGATTAGGCCCTGCTTCGGCGCGATGGCGGCGAAGGTCGACGAACGACGGATAAAGGCGCGTGGCAGGAAGGCCTGGATGATTTCATCCTTGATCTGGTCGCGTTCTTTCTTATAGACCTTGCGCATTTGCTCGGCCTCGATCTCTTCGACTTTCTCCTTGAGCGCGTCACGTACCACGCTGCCCGGCAGGATGCGTTCTTCCTTGCGCGCGGCGATCAGCAGGAAGTCACCGCTGACGTGAACCAGGGGAGCGTCTTCACCCTTACCGAAGGGGGCGACGAAACCGTACGTGGTCAACTCCTGGCTGGCACAAGGGCGCGCCAGTTTGGTGGCCATGGCCGCTTCCAACGCCTCGGCATCAACAGGCAGATCTTGGGTCAGGCGATAGATAAGCAGGTTCTTGAACCACATGGGGTGAGTCTCTCCTCTATACAAAGGGGGGCATTATTCTCTTGATAACGTCTCAGGCCAACCCTGCCTAAGCCATTGGAAGCTATCAAAAAAAAGATTTAAGAAAGTGCTTGCCAGACCCAGGGTCGCTCCGTAGAATGCGCGCCACACCGAAACGAAGGGTGATTAGCTCAGCTGGGAGAGCATCTGCCTTACAAGCAGAGGGTCGGCGGTTCGATCCCGTCATCACCCACCATTCGCTTCAAGTGTTACGCGCAGCGGTAGTTCAGTCGGTTAGAATACCGGCCTGTCACGCCGGGGGTCGCGGGTTCGAGTCCCGTCCGCTGCGCCATATTCGGTAACCTGGAACACTGAACGCCAGGTCACCACAGAAAGCCCGCTCATTGAGCGGGCTTTTTGCTGTCTGGGCTTTGCACAAGCCGAAAAAACGCCGCCGATCATTTCCGATGATCGGCGGCGTTTTTTATTGGGAATCTAGAAATCCCAGCGAGTGGTCACCATGAAGTTGCGCGGCTCGCCGTAAGCGGCGGAGTTATAGAAGCCGATGTTGGTGTAGTAGTGCTTGTCGAACAGGTTGTTGACGTTCAGCGTGGCCGACAGGTTCTGGGTGACCTGATACTTGGTCATCAGGTCCACCAGCCAATAGGCGTCCTGGGAGAACTCTTCGTATTGCTTGCGCGGGTTGTTGTAGATGTCCTGCCAGCCCACGCTCTGCCAGCGCACACCACCGCCGACGGTCAACTTGTCCAGGTTGCCCTTGAGTGTGTAGGTGGTGAACAGCTTGACCTGGTCTTCAGGTTCGAAGGTGGAGATCTTCTCGTCCTTGTCGTCGCGCACCACCTTGTGGGTGTAGCCGGCCTGGAGTTGCCAGCCAGGCGCGATCTCGCCGGACATTTCCAGCTCGTAACCCTTGGTGACGGCCTTGCTGCTCTTGTAGGCGTAGTTGTTCGGGATGGGCGTCTGGTTGTTGTACTGGTCATCCGACAGTGCGCGATTGGATTCATGGATTTCGAAGTAGGCTGCGCTCGCGTTGACCCGACCGTCGAGGAAGTCGGCTTTCAGGCCCAGCTCCCAGTTCTGGCCTTCATCCGGCTCAAGCAGCTTGTTGTCGCGGTCGCGGTTGTAATTCTCCTGCGGCATGAAGATGTCGGTGTAGCTGGCGTACACCGAGTACGTGTCGTTGAGGTCGTACACGGCACCGATGTAAGGGACGAAACGCCCGGACTCACGGTAGTTGGGGTTGTAGCCCGTCACCTGGTAGTTGACCACGCGGCCACCCAGCAGCAGCTTGAGGTCGTCGGCGAGGTTCAGGCGCGTGGTCACATAGGCGCCTGTCTGGCGCACGGTGTCATCGGTCAGCGATTGCGCCTGGCCCCAGTCGGGTATCGCGGCGTGGCCGCGCCAGTTGTTGAAGTCGACGATATTCGGGGAGAGGTTCCAATAGCCTTTGCCTTTCCATTCCGAGGCGCTGATGGAGCCGCCCATCACCAGTTCATGTTCGCGACCGCCCAGGCTGAATGGGCCGCTCACGTACAGGTCGGCGGAATCGCTGACGGTTTCCCCGGTGTACTTGCCGGAGGTGAGTTGCGCGGTGCCGTCCGGTTGCGGCTGGTCGCCCTGGATCGAGCCCATCAAGGCGTGGTAGCCGTTGATTTTGTGATCCAGTTGCAGCTTGGTCACCCAGCCATTGCCCAGGTCGTGTTCGAGCATGGCAAATACGGTGCGGGTGTATTGCTCCCAACTGCTCCAGTCGGCAGCGTTGTTGAATGAGCGCTTGACGCTATTGCTGTCGCCTCGGGCGTTGATCAGCGGGAAACTGCCCGACCATGAAGAGCCTTTTGGCAAGGTGTCCTGATAGTCGCCGCCTACGGTCAGCAGGGTATCGGGTGACAGGTCGAACTCCATGATGCCGTAGTAGGTCGGGCTCTGGCGCGAGTAGTGATCCATGAAGGAATGCTTGTCCTGGTAGGCCGCCACGGCCCGGCCACGGACGTTGCCGCTTTCGGTCATCGGGCCGCTGACATCCAGCTCGCTGCGGTAGTTGTCCCAGGAGCCGGCACCGAGGGTCGCGTGCCCCTGGAAGTCTGCGGTGGGCTTCTTGCGCACCAGGTTGATCGTCGCGCCCAACGAGCCGGCACCGGTGAGCAGGCCAGTGGCACCCTTGAGCACTTCGACACGGTCGTAGATCGCCATGTCGCTCAGGGTGTTGCCCGCCGAATAGGCGACGTTGCGCGCCGTGGACGGGATGCCGTCGTACTGGAAGTTGTTGATGGAAAAGCCCCGGGCATAGTAGTTGGTACGCTCGGTGTCGAAGGCTGAAACGGTGATGCCGGGTGTGTGGCGCATCACGTCGTCGACGTTGTTCAGGCCGAAATCATCCATGTGCTGGCGGGTGACCACCGAGACTGACTGCGGGGTTTCCTTGGGCGTCAGCACCAGCCGGGTCGAGGTCGCGATTGTGCCGGGCGTATAGGAGCCGGTGCCTTCGGTGACGTTACCGAGCTGGTTACCGCTGACCTGGGTCGGGCTTAGCTCCATGGTGCCGTCGCCGGTGGTGGGGGCAGGTTGCAGCGCATAGACCTGATCGCCTCTTACCGCGCGGTAGCCGCTGCCCTGCAGCAAGCTGTCGAAACCGTCCTGGAGTGTGTAGGTGCCTTTCAAACCTCGTGCTTTGCGGCCTTCCAGTTCCTGGGACTGGAACACGATGGCCACGCCTGCCTGCTGGGCAAAGCGGTTGAGCGAGCTGCCCAGCGGCCCGGCTGGAATGTCGTAGGTCCGGGTGGTGATGCTGGTGGCGTCTGCCAGGGCCAGGCTGATGTGCAATGGGGTGGCAGTGAGCAGCGCCAGGGACAGCGGCGCGCTTTTCAGTAGCCGAAAGCGTCCGCGCGGGTAGGCAGGGGTGTGCATGGTGAAGGCAGTCCTTTATGTGTCGAATTACCTTCCTTGACGGGCAGCCTCGAAAAAACCGGAAGCAAATGCGAATAATTATTTATTGGGCCGTGGCTCCGGGCTTACCACGATCAGCCATGGGGTAAAGGCCTGCAGGTGGATCGGTAGCGTTTGCGCCAGTAGTTGCAAGGCATGGTCGCTGTTGTCCAGCGGGATGACGGCAGACACTCGCAGGTCTTGCAGCGCGCGCCGATCAAATTGCACGCGGCCGGCGCGATGCCGGGCGATTTCGTCCAGCACTTCGGGTAACGGCCGGTTCTCCACCACCAACTGATGGCGGCGCCACGCCTCGTTGATACTGCTCGGGTCGACAGTGCCGGTCAGGCGTACGTCATCCGAGCGCATCCTGGCCTGCGAGCCTGCGTCGACTTCCAGCGTTTGCTCGCCGTTGGCGCTGTGGGCGGCCACGCGGGACTCGAGCATGCTCAGCACCGTGACATCACCGTCACGCTTGACCACAAACCGTGTGCCCAGTGCACGCAGCGTGCCTTGAGGCGTCTGCACGACAAACGGCCGCGTGCGGTCGTGGGCCACCTCCACCAGGATTTCGCCTTGCAGCAGTTCGATGCGGCGCTGCTTGCCATCGAAATGCAGGTTTGCCGCGCTGATACCGTTGAAGGTCAGCGTTGAGCCATCCGCCAGTTGCAGGGTTTGCCATTGGCCCGGGCCGTTGCGCACGTCGGCCATCCACTGTGGCGGGTAAGGGCTGGCCAGCCATGCCGTTGCAGGAATTGCCAGGCTGCACGCCAATACCAGTGTGCGCACGGCGTTCTTGCCGCGACGGTTTTTGGGCCGCGCAAACGCGGCGCTCAATGCCGCCCGTGCCGGGGCTTTTTTGCCGCGCAAGGCCTGCAGGCTGGAAATGACCGCTTCCATTCGGGCGGCAGCCGCGGCGTGATGCGGGCCTTGCTGTTTCCAGCACTCGAACGCCCGTCGCTGGGCCTCGTTCAGTTCGCCGTCGTGCAGGCGCAGCAGCCATTCGGCGGCTTGTTCTTCGATCTGCTGGTGGGTGTCCGGCATGCTCAGTCAAGTGTCCATACTGTGGCCGCAGTGCATGAGCGCCTGGATCAGGTATTTGCGCACGGTGCGTTCCGACAGGTTGAGTTGCCGGGCGATTTGCTGTTGGGTCATTTCTTCGAGGTAATACAGCACGAAGGCCTGGCGTGAATACTCGTGCATGCCTTCCAGGATAAACGCGATCTGTTCGAGGGCCTCGAGGGTGGTGTGGATCTGCTCCGGGGACTGAAACCCCTCGAGTGCGTCAACCGTGAGGGCCAATGCCTGCAGGTAAGCCTGTTCTATCTGCTTGCGCCGCGCCTGGTCGATGAGCAGGCGCCTGGCCGTGGTGCTCAAATACGCTCGGGGTTCGCGGATGCCGGCGACGGATTCGCGCGCATTCAGGATGCGTGCAAACGTATCCTGCGCCAGGTCGGCAGCATTGTGTCGGCAGCCCAGTTTGCGTCGCAGCCAGGTGAGCAGCCAGCCATGATGCTCGCTGTAGAGCTGGGTAATTTCCCGTTGAAATGGCGGTTCACCCACAGGCATAGGCGTGGCTCAGGCGTTATTGAGAATGGTTTTTAATTGTGCGGCCAAGCCGATGGTAAACGCAATAGACTCGCGTTTAAGGGGGCAGGAGCCCGTTTTTATGGGGGTTTACCCATGACGAGAAAATATTTCAAATAAATTGCATTTAAATCAAGACATTGCGGATTTTTGGTGTATGATGCCGCCCACACCGAAAGTGAAGGGTGATTAGCTCAGCTGGGAGAGCATCTGCCTTACAAGCAGAGGGTCGGCGGTTCGATCCCGTCATCACCCACCATTCGCTTCAAGTGTTACGCGCAGCGGTAGTTCAGTCGGTTAGAATACCGGCCTGTCACGCCGGGGGTCGCGGGTTCGAGTCCCGTCCGCTGCGCCATATTCGGTAACCTGGAACGCTGAACGCCAGGTCACCACAGGAAGCCCGCTCATTGAGCGGGCTTTTTTTCGTCCGCGATTTAGCCTCCCGGTGCCTTGCCGTTGTGCACTGCATGTTCGTCCTGAACTGTGCTGGTGCGCCATGACGTGAGGGAATACCCCCATGCAGATTGGTTGATTGCGCCCTCGGCCGCTTAAACGGTTATCTATAGCCACGCGAAGACTTCCAGGCGAGTGACTGGCAGCAGGATGCTGCCGTACCCGCTCATTCACATAAAAATAGTCTGCAAGGGGAATGGCTCTAGATGAAATATCCACTGCGTCCGTTGGTGTTCTGGCCAACTTTCCTGATCCTGCTGGCGGCGGTGATTGTCAGCTACATCGACCTGAATGCATTCCTTGCAGTCAGCAAACAACTGAACAACCTGATCCTGAAAAACTTCTCATGGCTGTTCAGCGCTGGCTCGTTTGCCATGGTGGTACTGACCGCCATCGTCTACTTCTCTGCGCTGGGCAAGGTGCGCATAGGCGGTGAAGACGCCCAGCCGTTGCTGAGCAAATGGCGTTGGTTCATGGTGGCGCTGTGCACCACGCTGGCGGTGGGTGTGCTGTTCTGGACCACGGCTGAACCGCTCTATCACCTGTACGGCCCACCCACCAGCCAGCCCATCCAGGCGGGCAGTTCGGCGGCCAAGAGCTTTGCCATGTCGACGATGTTCCTGCACTGGACCATCACCCCCTACGCCATCTACCTGGTGCCCTCGCTGGTGTTTGCGCTGGTGTTCTATAACCGTCGCAGCCACTTCTCCATCGGCGCCATGCTCGAGCCGCTATTGGGCGAGGCGCGCGTCAAGCGCTACGCGGGGCTGATCGATACCCTGGCGATGTTCGCCCTGGTGGCCGGCATGGCCTCGTCCCTGGGCACGGGCGCGCTGACCCTGGCCGGTGGCCTGGCCCAGTACATCGGTGGGGAAACCACGCCGTTCCGCCTGGCCATCATCATTGCAATCATCGTCATCACCTTTGTCGCGTCGGCCGCCAGCGGTCTGCAGAAAGGTATTGTAATGCTGTCATCGTTCAACACCTGGATCATGCTGGCCCTGGGGTTGTTCGTGCTGCTGTGCGGGCCGACCTTGTACATGTTCAGCCTCGGCGTCGAATCCCTTGGCGTGTACCTTGACACCTTCTTCAGCCGCAGCCTGTTCACCGGCGCTGCCAGCGGCGACACCTGGCCGCATAGCTGGACGGTGTTCTACTGGTCGGTGTGGTTTGCCTGGGCGCCCGTGAGTGCGCTGTTCCTCGGCAAGATCGGCCGTGGTTACACCGTGCGCGAATTCATCCATATCAACATGTTCTACCCGGCGTTGTTCACCGCGGTGTGGATCTGCATTTTCTCCGGCACCAGCCTGTACTTCGATGCGCTGGGTGATGGCAGCCTCAACCGTGTGCTGAACGAGCAGGGTGTGGAGCACGTGCTTTACCAGATGTTCCAGCAATTGCCGGCCAGTGGCCTGATGATCGCGTTCCTGCTGTTCGTGGCGTTCATCTCTTTCGTCACCGCGGCCGACTCCAGCACCGACGTGATTGCCAACCTGTGCAGCAAAGGCGTGACGGCTGATTCCGACCTCGACGGCAACCCGCTGCTGAAGATCATCTGGGGCCTGATCATCGGCTCGGTGTCGTGGGTGATGGTCGCGTTCGTGGGCATCGACGGCGTGAAGATGCTCTCCAACCTCGGTGGCTTGCCGGGAATGATCCTGGTGTTGCTGGCCAGTACCTCACTCATCTTTTGGCTGAAGAACCCGGCGCTGCTCACTGTGAAAACCGTCGGGCCGGCGACTGAGCCCGAGCCGAGTGGCGCCAGGCCCGTCGCGGAATTCGCCCGCTAGGCGCCACACCCTGTGTGTCTCCCCGCGCTCCCGTCCGGGCGCAGGGGAGCTGTTTGTTCGCAATGAACGTGTTTGGAGTTACCGATGGAAATCGTTACCGAGTTTGCCTACAAGGTCCGCGAAATCGAGCACTGCCTTATCCCCCTCAAAGACGGCACCCAACTGGCCGCCCGCATCTGGCTGCCAGAAGTTGCCGGCCTGCAGACCTTCCCGGCAATCCTGGAGTACCTGCCGTACCGCAAACGCGATGGCACGGCTGTGCGCGATGCGTTGACCCACCCGTGGATGGCGGGGCAGGGCTATGTGTGCGTACGCGTCGATATGCGCGGCAACGGCGAATCCCGGGGGCTGATGGCCGATGAATACCTGCTGCAGGAACAGGAGGATGCCCTCGAGGTGATCGACTGGCTATGCCAGCAACCCTGGTGCGATGGCAACGTCGGCATGATGGGCATCTCCTGGGGCGGCTTCAATGGCCTGCAAGTCGCGGCACGCCAGCCCGAGGCGCTGAAGGCAATCATTACCCTGTGCTCCACCGATGACCGCTTTGCTGACGACATCCATTACAAAGGCGGCAACCTGCTGATGGAAAACTTCGGTTGGGCCGCCACCATGCTCAACTTCAGCGCTGCCGTGCCCGATCCCTTGTTGGTCGGCGATGACTGGAAAACCCTCTGGCACCAACGTCTGGACGCCATGCCGTTGCTTGCCGAAACGTGGCTGCAGCATCAGACCCGCGATGACTACTGGCGCCATGGCTCAGTGTGCGAGGACTACGCGCAGATCAAGGCCGCGGTCTATGCCGTGGGCGGGTGGGGCGATGCCTACCGCAATACCGTTTCGCGCCTGATGGAAAATCTGCCGGGGCCGAAGAAGGCCATGATCGGTCCATGGATCCACAAGTACCCGCATTTCGCTGTGCCTAATCCGGCCATCGGTTTTCTGCAAGAAGCCAAACGCTGGTGGGATCACTGGCTCAAGGGCATCGATAATGGGGTGATGGATGACGCCGCCTGTACTTTTTACCTACAGGATGTTCTGCCGCCAAAGGGCAGTTATGCCGAACGGCCGGGCATCTGGGTGCAGACGGCCGGCTGGCCGGATCCGCAGGTGCAATGGACTGATTTCAGCCTCGGCGAACACGGCCTCAATGCGGGCGCGGACCTTCTGGTCACGCCGCGCAGCATTTGCTCGCCGCTGAATACCGGGCTGCATCAGGGCGAATATTGCGCGATCTGGTTTGGCCCCGATGGCCCGACGGATCAGCGTCGCGATGATGCCCACTCGCTGTGCTTTGACTCTCAACCGTTGACCGAACCTCTGGCACTGCTGGGCGACGCGCGCCTCAAGCTGCGGGTGGCGAGTGACACATCCTGTGGTCAATTGATCGCCCGGTTGAATGCAGTGGCTCCGGATGGGCAGGTCACGCAGATCAGCTATGGCGTGCTCAATCTCACGCTTCGAGAGGATGTTTCCTATGTAACACCTGTAGTTCCGGATGAGCCGATGGACGTGCAATTAAACCTCGACCATATTGGCATGCGCCTGCCCGCCGGCTACCGTTTGCGCCTGGCCCTGAGCACCGCGAGTTTCCCGCTGTTGTGGCCGAGCCGCGAGTTGACCACCCTGACCTTGCTGCCGACCCTGCAAAGCCTGCAACTGCCGGTGTTCAAGGGCGAAGCGGTGGCGTGTCCGTTCGAAGCGCCACAATCGGCGCCTCCGGCCAACCTGGAAGTACTGCGCGCCGCCGCGCCGAAACGCACCCTGGTCGAAGACGTGGGCAGCGGTGCCGTCTGCGTGAAGATCGAAGATGACCTGGGCGCGGTGCGTTTTACCGACCATGGCCTGTCGGTGGATCAGCGTTGCACCGAGCAATATCGCACCCTGCCCTGGGATCCGCTGTCGACGCGTGCTGATATCGAATGGCACTACCGAGTTGGCCGCGATCAGTGGGCGGTAGAGGTGGAGAGTCGCTTGAGCGTGCACGCCGATGCCGAGTGGTTCTACATCGACGCGGAGCAGACCGCCTGGGAAAACGGACAGCTGGAGCACCGCCGGCAATGGAGCAAACGCGTGGCGAGGGTCGCACTGTGAGCGGGCAAATGGCAGGATGCCTGCCAACGTGATCTCTGCGGGCCTGGGGAAACCTGAGCCCGTGACTGCCAATGGAACTGCCCATGTCGCGCCGAAACGTCGATCTTCCACCCCTCAACTGCCTGCAGACCTTCGAGGCGGCGGCCCGTCATTTGAGCTTCACCCAGGCGGCCCATGAACTGAACCTGACCCAGAGTGCCGTCAGCCGCCAGGTCAAGCGCCTCGAGGAAGACCTGGCGCGCCCACTGTTTTATCGGCTGGCCCAGGGCTTGAGCCTGACGCCCGCCGGTGTGCGTTACTTCCGTACCATCCAACGCCTGTTGCGCGAACTCGACCGCGAGTCCGCCGAGTTGCGCCGTCGCGGCGCCGATCGCCAGTTGACCCTGGCCAGCACCCCCACCATCAGTTCGATCTGGCTCGCCGGTCTGTTGCCACAGTTCCAGCGCGAACACCCGGATCTGGATATCCGTATCCTGTGCAGCGAAAGCCCCAGCCACCTGGACGTCAGCGAATATGACCTGGGCCTGTTCTATCACCTGGATGACCTGCCGGCACCACACGGCCTGGAGTTGTCGCCAGTGTTCGATAGCGAGCAGGTCATTACCGTATGCAGTCCCGGCTACGTCGAGCGTCACGGTCCGATTCGCGACCTGCAACACCTGTTGCACGCTCACACCTTGTTGATTGTCGAGGACCATTATCACGACTGGCTGACCTGGACCGACTGGTTCGCTGACGCCGGCGCCGACTACTACACCCCGCGTCATGCGCTGCGTACCAACAGTTATCAACTGCTGATGCAGTCGGCGGTGATGGGGCATGGTGTCGCGTTGGGCTGGAAGAGTCTGCTGGAGGACGACCTCGCGTCCGGCCGCCTGCAAATGGCCTTGCCCCACACCATGCATAGCCGCGGCCGCCTGCATTTGATGCAACCCCATCATCGCAACCCGCCCTTGGCGGTGCGCAGTTTTCGCCAATGGTTGCTCGCCCATGGCGGTCGCATGAACAGCCATGAGCCCGAGCCTACACACCCACCAGCCGGTAACCCACTTGCAGTTCGGTAATGAAATGCTGTGGCTGGGCAGGGTTCGCCTCGAGTTTTTGCCGTAAATGCGCCATGTGCACGCGCAGGTAATGCGCGCGGTCGACGTAATCCAGCCCCCAGACTTCCAGGAGTAACTGCCGGTGTGTCAGCACCCTGCTTTGGCCGCGAATCATGGCGCAGAGCAAGCGGTATTCGATGGGCGTCAGGTGCACTGAGTGGCCTTGGCGTGACACTTCATGGGTCGCCAGGTCAACTTCGATTTCGCCGAATGCCACCTTGCTGGTGGCTACCACGTTACCGGTCTGTCCATGCCGGCGCAGTTGGGCACGGATGCGTGCGAGCAACTCGGGCACGCCGAAAGGTTTGGTCAGGTAGTCATCGGCACCTGCATCCAGGGCGGCGACTTTCTCTTCTTCGCGATCACGGGCCGACAGCACCACAATCGGCACCGACAGCCAGCCACGCAGTTCGCTGATCAGTTGTTTGCCGTCGCCATCCGGCAGGCCAAGGTCGACGATCACCACGTCAGGTTGGCGGCTCGCGGCGTGAATCAAGGCGCGTTTGACGCTGTCGGCCTCGAACACCTGAAAGCCTTCATCCTGCAAGGCGATCCCGACAAAGCGGCGAATATTGGCTTCGTCCTCGACAATCAAAATACGTGCAGTGCTCATAGGGGTTCCATGGAGGGCGGGCTACCCGCCGGTAGCGTGATGATGAAATGCATGCCGCTTTGGTGGCCGGGGCTGGTTTCAATATGGCCGCCGTGTGCCTCGACGATGCGTTTGGCCAGTGCCAGGCCCAGGCCGATGCCCGTGATGGACGACTCCTGCTGGCCGCGTGCAAAGGGTTCGAACAGATGGGTCGGCGCGTAGCCGGGGCCGGTATCGCTGACCTCCAGCACGATGCTGCCCGCCGTCTTGTCGGCGCTGACGGTAATGGCCGTGCCGGGCGGCGTGTACTTGGCCGCATTGTCCAGGAGGTTGACCAGCACCCGTTCGATCATCAGCGCGTCAACCTCCACCAGTGGCAAATGCGCGCTCAGCCTGGTGTGCACGACGTGTCGCGCCAGCGGTTCACGCAACTGGCGCAGTGCGCTGCCGACGATCTCTTCCAGGGAGTGCCATTGGCGGTTCAGGCGCACGCCGCGCTCTTGCATGCGTGCCATGTCCAGCAGGTTTTCGATCAGGCGCTGCATCGACGTGGCTTGTTCGTGAATGCCCTGCAGCAGCTCGGCCAATGGGCCGGGCGGGGCGTGGGGCAGGGCGGTGTCGGCGGCGCCGATCAGGGTGGTCAGCGGTGTACGCAGGTCGTGGGAAATGGCGGCCAGCAGGGTGTTGCGCATTTTTTCACCCTCCATCTGCACCAGGGTGCTCTGGGCGACTTCGACGAAGTGCACCCGCTCCAGAGCGATCGCCAATTGGCTCATGCACGCCTCCAGCAGGCGGCGCTCCTGCGGATCGTTAAGGCGCTCGCTCTGGGCGAGTTCCAGCACCAGCACGCCACGTACACGCATCGGTGCTTTCAGCGGCAAGTAGCAGCCCTGAGCTGCCGACAGCGTGTCGGTGCCGTGACCGGCGGCCTGGCCATGGTCGTAGGTCCATTGGGCGATACTGTCGTCAATCGGCAGCCCGCCTCCGGCGACACTGTGCACGCCATCGGCGGCGTCTGGCAGTGCCAGGCCGACACGCGCCTCGAAAACGCCGCTGAAGGTGCGCAATGCCACTTCGCTGATTTGCTCCACCGTCAGCGCCGCCGACAGGTCGCGGGCCAGGCGGGCCAACGAGGTCGCCCGGCGTTCCCGAGCAGCGGCGGTTCGGGCCTCATGGCGCAGGCGGGCGGTGAGTTGCCCGGTGATCAGGGCGATGCCGAGCATCAGTGCAAAGGTGAAGAAATATTGCGTGTCGTTGACGGTGAACGAGTAGCGCGGCTGCACGAAAAAAAAGTCGAAACACAGCACCGCAAGCATGGCGGCCCACACGCCGGGGCCGCGTCCGTAGCGCAAGGCCACCAGCACGACAGTCAGCAAAAACACCATGACCACGTTGGCCAAGTCGAACACCTGGAGCAGCAGCGCAGCGATGGCGCTGGCAGCGAAACAGGCGAGGCTGGCCCAGAGGTAGGCCAGCCGTGTACCGGGTTGCGGTGCGGGTTTTTCGATCACAGGCGGTTTGCCCGGCAGTACCCCGTGGGCAATCACGATCTGGTCGATTTGCGGATGATGTCGGCTGATCCGATCACTGACCGATTGGTGCCACAGCCGCCACGCCTGGCGCGGGTGATGGCCGAGTACCAGGCGATTGGCGTTGTGCTCGCGGGCACAGGCGGCCAGGGCTTCGGCCACGTCCATGCCCGGCAGCGTCGCAGTGTCGGCACCGAACTCACTGGCCAGGGCCAGGGTTTTCATGGCGGTCAGGTAACGCTTGGCGCCGTGCCCTTGCTGCGTGGCCACATGCACCACGATCCAGTCGGCTTCGAGTTTTTGGGCCAGGCGCGCGGCTTCCCGCACCAGTCGCTCATCGCCGCTGTCGCCGGCTACGCCCACCAGCAAACGCTCGCGGGCCGGCCACAGCGTATTGATCGAGCGTTCGCGGCGGTAGGTGCGCATCTGCATGTCGACACGGTCGGCGGTGCGTCGCAAGGCCAGCTCGCGCAAGGCCAGCAAGTTGCCCTTGCGGAAGAAGTGCCGCGACGCGCGCGCCGCCGCAGGGCCCAGGTACACCTTGCCATCCTTGAGGCGTTGCAGCAGATCATCGGGGGGCAGGTCGATCACCACCACTTCGTGGGCGTTGTCGAACACGTGATCCGGTACGGTTTCACGTACGCGAATACCGATGATCCCGCTGACCAAGTCATTCAAGCTTTCAAGGTGCTGGACATTGAGCGTGGTCCACACGTCGATGCCAGCGCCCAGCAATTCTTCGACATCCTGCCAGCGTTTGGGGTGGCGTGAACCAGGGGCATTGCTGTGGGCGAGTTCGTCGACCAGCACGACAGCGGGATGCCTGTGCAGTGCGGCGTCGAGGTCGAACTCTTCGAGTGGGAACTCGCGGTGCAAGAGGGCGGCGCGGGGCAATTGCTCCAGGCCATGGAGTAGATCAGCCGTCTCCGCGCGGCCATGGGTTTCTACCACGCCCGCCAGTACGTCGCGGCCCTGCGTGACTGCACGTTGCGCCGCCGCGAGCATGGCGCAGGTCTTGCCCACGCCTGCGTTGGAGCCAAAGTAGATACGCAGTTTGCCGCGCAAGGCGGCCTGTTCTTCCTGCTGGACCCAGGCGAGCAGGGCGTCGGGGTCGGGGCGTTCGTCGGGTGGGACGTCGAGTCTTTTGATAGTTGCCATAAACCTGCCTGTATGTCGAAGCCGTTCAAAGTCCTTTTAGGCATCGGCTTGCCGAAGATGAGGCCCTGGAGGACGCCATCGCCGGCAAGCCGAGGCCACAGCGCGCGGTGTTACACCAGGCCCAGCCCCGTCAGCAGCATGTCGATCAGCTTGATCCCGGCAAACGGCACCAGCACTCCGCCCACGCCATAGACGAGCAGGTTGCGGTTGAGCAACGCCGCCGCGCCGATCGCCCGGTAGGTCACCCCGCGCAAGGCCAGTGGAATCAGCGCGATGATGATCAATGCGTTGAAAATCACTGCGCTGAGGATCGCTGAGTTAGGGCTGCCGAGGTGCATCACGTTCAGGGCGCCGAGCTGTGGATAGGTGGCCACAAACGCCGCCGGAATGATTGCGAAGTACTTCGCCACATCATTGGCCACGCTGAAGGTGGTGAGGGCGCCACGGGTCATCAGCATCTGTTTGCCCACCTCGACCACTTCGATCAGCTTGGTCGGGTTGCTGTCGAGGTCGACCATGTTCCCAGCCTCTTTCGCCGCCTGGGTCCCGCTGTTCATCGCCACTGCCACGTCAGCCTGGGCCAGCGCTGGCGCATCGTTGGTGCCATCGCCGGTCATGGCCACGAGCTTGCCCTGTGCCTGGTAGTCGCGGATCAATTGCAGCTTGTCTTCCGGGCGCGCCTCGGCGAGGAAGTCATCCACACCGGCCTCGACGGCGATGGCGGCGGCGGTCAGGCGGTTGTCGCCGGTGATCATCACGGTCTTGATGCCCATGCGTCGCAGCTCGGCGAAGCGCTCCTTGATGCCGCCCTTGACCACGTCCTTGAGCTCGACCACGCCGAGTGCCTTAGCACCGTCCGACACCACCAGTGGGGTACTGCCGCGACGCGAGACTTCGTCGACTTTTGCCTGCAGCGCTGCCGGGAAACTCCCACCCAGAGCTTCAATATGGCTGCGAATCGCATCTGCTGCGCCCTTGCGAATCGCCCGGCCCTGGGGCAGGTCGACGCCGCTCATGCGAGTTTGCGCGGTGAAGTGCACAAAGCTTGCGCCCAATGCGTTGATGTCCCGCGCGCGGATATCGAACTTCTGCTTGGCCAGCACCACGATGCTGCGGCCTTCAGGGGTTTCGTCGGCCAGCGAGGCGAGTTGCGCAGCGTCGGCCAGATCGGCTTCCTTCACGCCCGGTGCCGGCAAAAAGTGGCTGGCCTGGCGGTTGCCCAACGTGATGGTGCCGGTCTTGTCCAGCAGCAGCACGTCGACATCCCCCGCTGCCTCGACCGCGCGGCCTGAGGTAGCGATCACGTTCGCTGACATCATCCGGCTCATGCCCGCCACGCCGATGGCCGAAAGCAGGCCGCCGATGGTGGTGGGGATCAGGCACACCAGCAACGCCACCAATACCGTGGCACTGATCACGCTGCCGCTGCCGCTCATGGCCACGGCGAAAATCGAGTAGGGGCTCAGCGTGGCAATCACCAGCAGGAACAGCAGGGTCAGGCCCACCAGTAAAATCGTCAACGCGACTTCATTGGGGGTCTTCTGCCGCTTGGCTGACTCGACCATCGAGATCATACGGTCCAGGAAGGATTCGCCGGGGTTGACGCTGATGCGCACCACCAGCCAGTCCGACAGCACGCGCGTACCACCGGTGACCGAGGAAAAGTCGCCCCCGGCCTCGCGGATCACCGGGGCCGACTCGCCGGTGATTGCACTTTCATCCACCGACGCGACTCCTTCAATCACCACGCCATCCAGCGGCACCAAGTCGCCGGCCTCGATCAATACCACGTTGTCCTTGCGCAATTGGCTGGCTTCCAACGGCAGCCATGCGCTGCCGTGACGGGGTTGCTGCAGCAATTTGGCCAGGGTCTGGCGCTTCATGCCTCGCAGGCTGGCAGCCTGGGCCCGGCTGCGACCTTCGGCCAGGGCCTCGGCGAAGTTGGCGAACAGTACCGTGAACCACAGCCATAACGTGATGCTGAGGATGAAACCACTGGGTGCTTCACCCTGGCCGCCCAGGGACTGCAGCCACAGCAGGGTGGTGAGGATGCTGCCCAGGTACACCACGAACATCACCGGGTTTTTCCATTGGGCCTGGGGCAGCAGTTTCTTCAGCGCATCGAGACCGGCAGTGAGCAGGATGCGTCGGTCGAACAGGGGTAGACGGGCGTTCTTCATCATCTCTTACTCACTGACCGCGATGGCGGGCTGACGAGCATCCAGCGCCAGGTTGAGTTGCAGTACATTGACCCGTGGCTCGCCGAGCAGCCCCAAGGTGCGGGCGCTGGTGTGCTCGCTGAGCAGTTGCAGCAGTTCGGGTTCCGGGAGGTGCCGCAGGCGAGCCACCCGTGCCAGTTGCAGGCGAGCGTTGGCCACCGAGATATGCGGGTCAAGGCCGGAGGCGGAAGCGGTCACCGCATCGACTGGCACGGGGGCATCGGCGGCGAGGGCGTTTTCCTGGCGATAGGCCTGCGCCCGCGCGGCGACCTGGTCTACCAGTTTCTGGCTGGTCGGGCCTAGGTTGCTGGCGCCGCTGGAACCTGCGTTGTAGGGCTGCGAGATGCTCTTGCTTGGGTCCTGCGGGTCGGCCCCGAGGGTCATGCTCGGGCGGCCATGGAAGTACGCGGGTTGGGTGAAGTGTTGGCCAATCAGGGTTGAACCGATCACCCGCCCGTCGTGTTCAATCAATGAACCGCGGGCCTGAAACGGGAACAACAGCTGGGCGGCAACGGTGGTGAAAGCCGGGTACGCCAGCCCCGTCAGCAGCATGAAAAACACCGCCGAAACCAGCACCGGGCGCAACAGCCCTTTAAATATCGATTGCGTTGTCATCCACATGTCCTCAGTTGTACGTCTGGCCGGACAGCAACTGCAGTTGCTCTACCAGCGGACCGAGCGCGAGCGCCGGCAGGAAGGTCAGGCCACCGACCACCAACACCACGAACACCACCAGCAGCATGAACAATGGTGTGGCGGTCGGGATGGTGCCGGCACCGGCAGGCACGGTCTTTTTCATCGCCAGGGAACCGGCCACGGCCAGCATCGGCAGCATGGTGAAGAAGCGCCCGATCAACATCGCCAGGCCGATGGTGGTATTGAAAAACGGCGTGTTGGCATTCAACCCGGCAAAGGCCGAACCGTTGTTGGCGGTGCCGGAGGTGTAGGCGTAAAGCACTTCGCTGAAACCGTGTGGGCCGAGGTTGTTGAGGCTCGCCAGGGTGTCCGGCCACAGGGCGGCGAGGGCTGTGAAACCAAGGATGCTGATGGGGTGCGCGAGTACCGAGAGCATCACCAGTTTCATCTCTCGGGCCTCGATCTTCTTGCCGAGGAATTCCGGGCTGCGGCCGATCATCATGCCCACCAGGAACACCGTCAGCAGGGCGTACTGGATCAGGTTGATAAAGCCCACGCCGTCGCCGCCGAACACGCAGTTGAGCATCATCTGCGCCAAGGGCACGAAGCCTCCCATGGGGGTCAGCGAGTCGTGCATGGCGTTGACCGAACCGGTGGTTGCCGCTGTGGTGGTCGCGATGAAGAGGCTGCTGTCGGCGATACCGAAGCGCAGTTCCTTGCCTTCCATATTGCCGCCGCTTTGTTCCAGCGACAGGGCCTGGTTTGCGCCGGCCTGGGTCAGCAGCGGGTTGCCACTTTGCTCGGCACCGTACACCAGCGCGAGAAAGCCGATGAACATCACCAGGAAGGTACCGAAAAACACCCAGCCCTGACGGCGTTGCAAGAGCATGCTGCCGAAGGTGTAGGTCAGCGCTGAGGGAATCAGCAGCATGCTGAGGATGTGCAGGATGTTGGTCAGTGGCGTCGGGTTTTCGAACGGGTGTGCAGCGTTCATGCTGAAGAAGCCGCCGCCATTGGTGCCGATATGCTTGATCGATTCAAAGCTGGCGACTGCGCCGACGATCAACTGTTGCTGCGCGCCCTCCAGCGTAGTGGCCAGGGCCTGGGACGCAAAGGTCTGCGGCATGCCCTGCCACACATAGACCAACGCCATGCCGACACACACTGGCAGCATCACACGGTAAAGCGTGCGCGTGAAGTCGACCCAGAAGTTGCCGATATCGGCCGAACTGGAACGACTCAATCCGCGGATGAAGCCCGCAGCCGCGACCACGCCAGAGGTGGCGCCGACAAACATCAGAAAGGTGATGACCGCCATTTGGCTGAAGTTCGACAGGCTGGTTTCACCCGAGTACGCCTGCCAGTTGGTGTTGGTAATAAAGGAGGCGGCGGTGTTGAACGCCAGGTCCGGTGTTTGTGCGGCGAGCCCCAGGGGATTGATCGGCATCACTGCCTGCAGGCGCAGGACCACATAGCCGAGCAGCATCATCGCCGCATTCGCCAGCAACAACGCTGAGCCGTAGCGGGCCCAGCCCATGGTCTCGCGTGGGTCAATACCCAGCAGGCGATAGGTACAACGTTCCGGCAGGGCGTGGTGAACCCCGGTGAACACCCGGGCCAGCCACTTGCCCATCAGCACGGCGAGCCCGGTCATCAACCCCAGGACCAACGTAAATTCCAGCAAAGTGCTTAACATGTCGTGGCTCCGTTCAAATCTTGCCCATGGCGACGATGGCCATGGCAGTCGCTGCAAAAAACATCAGGCAGAGGCCGATAAACATCAGGTCGTACATGGCCAACTCCCTAGAACTTTTCAGCACGAATGAGGGCGTAGCCCAAGTAAGCGAACAGCCCGACAGCACATAAGCCGCTGGCGATGTAAATGAAGGTCAGTGTGAACACGGTGAAACTCCCCTTGATGAATAAGCCGGGGAGGTTAAGCGCTCGGGTATCAAGTCCGGACACTGATTGCGCGGGTCGGTATTAAGACGGCATAGAGATAAAGTGTTGCCCGACAAACAAAAAAAGGGATAGCCCGCCGCCCGGGTATCCCTTTGAAACTGGGGTGCTGCTGATGTTTGACGCGCCGCTTACTTGGCCTTCTTTTTCTTCTCGCTGCGGGTGGCAAGGTGTTCGAAGCAAAACGCAGCCGTGCCGAAGAGCGCAATCATTGACAGGACGACCATGCCTAGAGTTGAACTTTCCACGATGACTTCCTACGGGTGTTGGGGGTAGGAGGTGACGGTAGAGCGTGGAGGGTTAGTTGCTCAATAGGGACGACGTAATCGTTATGGGGAATGAGCGATTTATACGGGTTCTTTACGTGGGGGGCTGCCCGTTAGTTGGGTGATGGCCGCTTACGGTCCCGCCTTGACGGCAGGTTAGTGTGGAAAAGCCGGAAGCCCAGCCTGTTTGAAGGGCACCTGCGATCAAGACCACAAGCACGGCAGCCTGAGTGGTGTATTGCAAAAACGGCTGGGTGTGCGCCGCAGATGGCTGCTCTGTGAGAGCTGGCTTTGACCGAGTTCGATGCTCAGTAACCGGTCGGTTTCAAGGCCGCCGCGCTTGTGCGCTGGATCTCGGACACACTGCGTGTCGGGGTGACTGGGCCGGCATCTCGGCTGTTCAAAAGTGCGCCGCTTCAAGAGCGCAAACCCTACCCGCCATCCCCCAGATAACGGATAGGTGTGCCTCCAAAAACTACAAGTTACGACTATGCCGATAGTCGCTGACCGCCTCATACACCGCCTTGCGCAACCGATTGATCCCCCCGATCGGCCGATGCTCCCCCACCCCAAACCACGGATTGAACGACTGGTTATCGCACGCCAGGTTCTGCTCGGGCGTGTCGAAGTCCTGCGCCGGGATACGCACCTTGGCCACGCTCTCGTAGGGCGCATCGCTCTCTTTCCACTCGATGCTGGTGTCTTCGATGGGCATGAACTTCTGCGGGTTCTGCCGCTGGATCTGCAACACAAAACACGCCGGTACACGGTCGGTAGACAGTTGCTGGCTCAAAGCACTACGCAGAAAATTCGGCAGGTCCTGGTTCTGTTTGGGCAACACATACTCCGGGCAGCTTTGCGGGTCAGGCGCGACACGGAACTTGGCGTTGGCGGCACCGAACTTGTAGGGCGAGACCGAAAAATACGTAGTCTGTGTAGGGCTCGCCGGTGCTGGCGCCAAGGTGGCCAGGGCGATGAACAAGTGGCGTACCTGCCAGGTGCGCGGGTCGGCCTTGGGGAAGAACGCCAGCACTTTCTTGCCATCCGCTTGCGCGCCGATGTTCTGCGCATATTCCGCCACATCGCTGACAAAGAAGTTCGGGTGGCTGAACATCACGAAGTCCTGTTCCGTGCGCGCCTG
Source organism: Pseudomonas lurida (assembly GCF_002563895.1). Lineage (NCBI taxonomy): Bacteria > Pseudomonadati > Pseudomonadota > Gammaproteobacteria > Pseudomonadales > Pseudomonadaceae > Pseudomonas > Pseudomonas lurida. Next base: position 2,141,778 of record NZ_PDJB01000001.1, read on the forward strand.
CTGGTCGGCCAGCAATTGCTTGCCCGGTACGTCCAGCAGCTTGAGCGCCATGCCCCGTGCGTCACGAATGCTGTCGAACTGCGGATAGGCGTTGCCATTGGACAGTCGGATCAGCGCCTGCCAGGTCTTGCCCGGCTCGGCAAACACGCCCTGGCGCAGCGCCGGGTCGAGATCGGCCAGCACGCTGACGTCGGCCTTCACGCAACCATGCGCCTTGGCGTGGGCATCGCGCAGGTAGCGGGTGCCTTCGCGATGCTGGTCAACGATGCGCACCGCTGTCTGGATAATGCCCTGGGTCATCGCCGCTTCGCCTGGCGGGATCTGCTCATTCGGCGATACCGGTCCGCTGTGTTGCCAGGCGTACCAGGCGGTAGCGGCCAGCCAACCGAGCAGGCCGAGGCCTACCAGCCACAGTAGAGTCTTGCCGAGAAACGCGCCGATGCGCAGCCAGAGGCGGGCGAGCAGGGAGGGTTGGTCGTATCGGGATCGAATCATCATGGCAGTTGTTGCTCCAGCGGGCCGCCCAGCACTTTGAGGTATTCCAGCAGCGCCCAGCGTTCCTGCGGCAGCAGGCCACGGCCGATGACGCCGTTGCCACGAGCGCCTGCACGGAATTCGTGGCCGCTGTTGTGGTTGCCGGTGATACGGGTATCGAACAGGAAGGCATTCTTGAACGACGCGGTCTCGAAGCCGAGATGGCGCGGGTCGTAATTGAACGTGCCTTTATAGAAGGTGGTGCTGCGCTCGTCCTGGGGCGAGAGCAACTGATAGATCGTCGGCACCGAGCCGTTATGCAGGAACGGTGGTGTTGCCCACACGCCGGCCAGCGGCCGCGCTTTGTAGGCGCGCAATTCACGCACGCCGATGGGTAGGCCGTAGCCGTCCAGGCGCGGACGTTCGGCCGGGGTCACGCCCGCGGCGCGGTAGGCATGCTCTTCGACGAAGGCGGTGACGTAGGCGAGGCCCTTGGCCACGGACATTTTCTTCAGGTCCAAGGGTTCCGTCGGTGTCGGGTGCAGTTCGACATTGAGCCTGGCCAGTTCTGCCGGGTCCCACTGCAGCGCGCTGAGGTCGTAGCGTTGGTCGGCAATGTTGCTGGCGGTGCCCGGGTCGGTGCCCATGTAGTCCACCGGCAGCATTTTCAGCTGCTGCACTGGACGACCGTTTTCCTGGGTCACGCTGGGCACGTGGCAACCGGCGCAGTTTTCGCTGAACAGGGCGCGGCCCTGGGCTGCAAGGGGTTTGTCAATGGCGCCGAACAGGGCCTCGGGCCAGGTCGGCGGCTTGAGCCGTTGCAGGGTTTCTTCGATGAGATTGAGGTCGCGCACGCGCACGCTGGACGGGTAGCGCGCATCGCCCTGGAGCGGCTGGCCGGCGGCGTCGAAAAAGGTCAGTGTCGCGCCTACACCCAGGGCTTCACCGATGTTGCGGGCCATGGGTTGCTGGGCCGAGCCGTTCCATTGCACCCAGTCGAAGGTCCAGATATCCCACAAGTGCGGGTAGTCCACGGGTGCATTGGCGACGCGATAATTGTCCGGGGAAATGGCGTCGCCAAAGCTGGCGTTGGCGATCCGGCCAAAGGCGTCCGTGCGGCCGGGGCCTTCTTCGGTGGGGTAGAGGCCGCGGTGGGTATCGTTCCAGGCCACTTTCAGAAACTGATTGAGTGACTGCTTGAAGTCCTGGCGCAGGTGTTTGTGTTCCGCGTCGTAGCGCTCGCCCAGTACGTGGCGGGCGAAGCGCTCGAACTTCCATGGGTTGTAATAGGTGGCGGCAAGGCTGGCAACCAGGGCCTGGCCAAAACTGCCGCCGCGCAGGGTCGGTACACTGGAGGGCAATACATGCTGGGCCGAGCCACCGTCGATGCGCAGGGCCTGGCCTTTGAAATGCAGCTCGCCGGTATGGCAGGCGGCGCAGGTGATATCCAGGTAGTCAACGTTGCTGCCGGCGTTCTTGTGCCGGGCGAAACCCACGGGCAGGTTGCCCGGATTCTGCGCGGTAGGCACTTGCTTGGGGTCGACCAGGAAACCGAAGCGCGCCAAGTACTCCGGCGTGGCGAAGCGTTGCTCGGAAAAGGGCAGCTCCAGGGCGGTGAACCAGTCGTAGTGCAGGCCTTTTACTTGAGTGCCCTGGGGCGTGAAGTAGTAGGTCTGGCGGTCGGCGGTACTCCATTGGTCCTGGTAGTGCACCTGTTCCACGGGCACGTAGTCGGGCAACTTGGGGTTGACGGTGTAATAGAGCACCACGGCCAGCAATAGGGCCACCGTGACGAATATCAGGAGTAAAACACGGGAAAAAATGCGCAAGATAACTATCCTTGTCGAGTTGTCGCGTTGTTATGCCACTACGCCACAGGTGCGGCAAGTGGCCATGAGCCTGGTAGTAGGCGGTCCCACGATCCATCGCGGGCCCCCATCATGAATGAAAATGCTTTTAAACACGTGAACTTATCAGAAGTTTCCTGCTCACATGCCGGTAGCCATTGGTCGTGGCCGCCTGATAAGCTCGCGACTTTATTCGAATGCCCTATTGGCGCATGAACAAGGAAATAGCATGAAACAGCATCGGTTGGCGGCGGCGGTGGCCCTGGTTAGCCTGGTACTTGCGGGTTGTGATTCGCAGACCAGCGTAGAGCTGAAAACCCCGGCGCAGAAAGCTTCCTACGGCATCGGCCTGAACATGGGCAAGAGCCTTGCCCAAGAAGGCATGGATGACCTGGATTCCAAAGCAGTAGCCCAAGGCATCGAAGATGCCGTCGGCAAAAAAGAGCAGAAGCTCAAAGACGACGAGCTGGTTGAAGCGTTTGCCGCACTGCAAAAGCGTGCTGAAGAACGCATGACCAAGATGAGCGAAGAGTCGGCAGCCGCCGGCAAGAAATTCCTCGAAGACAACGCCAAGAAAGACGGCGTCGTCACCACTGCTTCCGGTCTGCAGTACAAGATCACCAAGAAAGCCGACGGCCCTCAGCCTAAGCCGACTGACGTGGTGACTGTTCACTACACCGGCAAGCTCACCAACGGCACTACCTTTGACAGTTCCGTGGACCGCGGTAGCCCGATCGACCTGCCGGTCAGCGGCGTGATCCCGGGTTGGGTCGAAGGCCTGCAACTGATGCACGTGGGCGAGAAGGTCGAGCTGTACATTCCTTCTGACCTGGCCTACGGCGCCCAGAGCCCGAGCCCGGCGATCCCAGCCAATTCCGTGCTGGTATTCGACCTGGAACTGCTGGCCATCAAGGACCCAGCCAAGGCAGAAGCACCTGCAGCACCAGCCGCCAAGAAGTAATCGGCGCCTGAACATACAACGCCCCGTCTAGACGGGGCGTTGTTGTTTCTGGGGGCACCGGCTTCAATGTGGGGGCTGGCAAGCCAGCTCTCACATTGAAGCCTGTGCAGATCCAAACGAACGTCTGTGGCGCGTAACAGTCAGATATAAGACTCGAGTACGGGTAGCCGCACATCAACGCCAAGTCAATGAAATCTTGGGTTTTTTTTATGTGCGCAAAAAACGCCCGATCTGACTGTAGGCCTTGTACCACGTGGCTTTCAGCCCGGAAAATAGGCTCTGTTCACAAGGTTATCCACAATTTGTGTGGATAACCTTTTCTGTCGCCTGGAACTGGAGTGACGAATGAAACCACCCTTCAATTTCACCCGTTTTCTGCCCATGGCCGCGCGCTTGCTCGGACGTGGCCGGTTGCCCACCTTGCTGTTTGCAGTGGCTGCCAAGGGCTCGAGCCAGGGCAATCGGTTGGGCAAACTCAAGGATGATCTCAAATTGCTCCAGGCCCTGTGCCTGGCCTACTGGCGCGGCGAGTACCGTGCGATCAGTCCTAAAGCGTTGATCTCGGTGGTGGCGGGGCTGATGTATTTCTTGAGCCCGATCGATGCGATCCCGGACTTCATCCCCATGTTCGGCATGCTTGACGACATCGCAGTGCTGGCGTGGGTCATGAAGACCCTGGAAGGCGAACTGAGCGCCTTTCGTGCCTGGCGTGACGCCCAGCGCCCGGAAAAGCTCGCGGTGGTTGAGCGCTTGCCAGCGACGCCAGCGCTGCTGTCCAAGGAAAATCCGCAAAAAAACTAATGGCACAGGATATCCCCCTGCGACCTTTGTGGCTGTTAGGATTACACTCCTAAGGAAAGGGCTTACATAGTAAGTGTTGTTATCCTACGGGGCAGTCATGGATATTCAGATAATTTCACGGAATGGCGAACCCGAATACGCGGTGTTGCCATGGGATCAGTACCAGGCGCTGCTAAAAGCTGCCGGTCAGCAACAACCCACGCTACCTTCTCCTGCATCGACTGCCCAAGCCGCCCCCGGAGAGGAACTGCGCCCACTCGCAGACCTGCGCGGCTTGCGCGAAGCCAAGGGCCTGGCTATCGAGACCCTGGCGCGCACCGTGGGTATCAGCCCCTCATATCTTGGATTGATTGAAAGTGGTGAACGCCAGCCGGATGCCGCGATCCGCCGCAGCCTGGCCTGGGAATTGGGCGTTGCAGGTTGGAGGGATGAATCTTGAGCCTACGTATCAGCCGTCAACACTGGGATGGGTTACTCAACGAACTGGACCAGGCGCGTCGCCAGCGCCATCTGCTGACCTACCGTGCGCTGTTGGAGCGCCTGCAGTTCCCCACGCCGGCCATGCAAACCTTGGCGGCGGCCCTTGAGCACCTGGCGGCGCTGGACGCCAAGGCCGAGCAGCCATTGCGCAGCTCGCTGGTGATCAGCCAGGGCGCCAGCCGCTTGCCGCGTACCGGTTTTTTTGAATGCGTGGAGCGCCTGGGGCGTTTCAGCGGGCCATCCGATGGTGTGGCCGCTGCCTCCTGGCACGCTTCGGAAGTGGTGCGGGTGTTCGAATACGAATATCCCGAGTCTGCCGAAGCCTAGAGCGCCTGGGTTAGCACGTCCATGCTGTCGATTACATGGATGCTGTAGCCCGCCACATCCTTGGCATGGTGCTTGGCTTTCGACGCCAGTTCCGCCAACTGGCTGGCATCGAGTTGCCCACAGGCCTGTGGGTATAAATGCACCACGCCGATAGACAGCGACAACAGCGCGAATTCCTGCCGCACGCCTTGGCGGTTCAACGCCACGAAACAGCCAGCATCCAGGTGTTCGGCACGGTAGAAGCGCCGGCATTGGGTGTGGAAATCATCCAGCAGTTGGTTGAGCCGCTTGCGCCAATCCTGCGGGCCCAGCACCAGTAGAAAGTCATCACCACCGATATGCCCCACAAAGTCGCGGCTGGGATCGACGCGGTCGTTCAAGCACTGCGCCAGGCACAGCAACACCTCATCCCCACGCCCGTAGCCATAGATATCGTTGAATGGCTTGAAGCTGTCGATATCCACGTAGCAGATCACCGACTCCCGTTGTTGTTGCAACAGGCGTGTAAGGCACTGCTGGATCGGCACGTTGCCCGGTAGCAGGGTGAGCGGGTTGGCGTAGCGCGCCTGCTGGATCTTCAGCTCGGTGATCAGCTTGAGTACGTCGATCACCCGGCCCAGTCCCAGGTAGTCGCCATTGAGCGTGATGATGAAGTCTTCTTCGATGCGTTGCCGTGCGCGACTGGTGAGCAGGCGGCTGACTTGCTGCAGCGACTGGCTCAGTTCCACCGCCAGGAAGTCGGTGCTCATCAATCGGCTGATGGGCTTGCGCGCAAACAGGTCGGTGGCGAACGGCTTGAGCAGCGCATCCGACAACAAGTGCCGGTGGACGATACCGATCGGGCGGCCGCACGGGTCCAGTACCGCCAGGGAATTGAGGTTGGCCTGGCGACGGAACGCTTCGAGCACTTGGGCAGTGGCGGTGTCCTGGTCCACTGCTGGGTGTTCGCTGAGCAGGGCGCTGAGGTCACTGGCTTCGTCGTTGAGTGCCACGCTGGCGCTGTCGGGCTTGGGCAGCATCAGGCGCGCTTCCTGTGGCGGTTGCTCCTGGGGACGGCAGAGCAGGTAGCCCTGGACCAAGTCCACGCCCATCTCCGTCAGCACCGCCAGCTCCTCGGGCAACTCGATGCCCTCGGCAATCACCTGGGCGCGTGAGGCCTTGGCGATTTGCAGGATGGAGCCGACGAACTCGCGCTTGAGCGCATCCTGGTGGATGCCGTCGATGAAGTGACGGTCGATTTTCACGTAATCCGGGCGCAACTCCGACCACAGCCGCAGGCTGGAATACCCGGCGCCCAAGTCATCCAGTGCGATGGCGAACCCCATGTTGCGGTAATGGTGCAGGGCGGTTTGCAGCAGGTCGAAGTCGTCGGTAGGCGTCTGCTCGGTGAGTTCGATCACCACCTGGCTGGGAGGAATGCCAAAGTCGCGCAGCAGTTGCAGTGTACGTCCCGGCTGGTGCGCCGTTTCCATCAGGGATTCCGGCGAGACATTGAGGAACAGCTTGCCCGGCAACTTCTGCTCACTGAAGCGTCGGCAGGCGCTTTCGCGGCAGGCCATCTCCAGTTCACTGAGACGCCCGGCCTGGCTGGCCACCGAGAACAGGGCGACGGGGGAGTGCAGCGGGCTGTTGGAAGGGCCGCGGCTGAGGGCTTCGTAGCCGAGGATGCGCCGTTCGGACAGGCAGATGATCGGTTGGAACAGGCTGTGCAAACTACCTTGAGCCAGGATAGAGCCCAATGCATCCAGCTGTTCGGTCATGGTCATGGCGATCTCGATCGAAAAAAAAGGACCGCAGGCTTGAAACCTGCGGTCCTTCATTTCACGACAGAATGATGTCTATATGATGACACTCTAAGGTGCGATCACATTAAATCGCTATCATTTACTGCTTGGCCACCTGTTTGGTGATCTTCAGGTAGTCCAGCAGGATCCGGCCAGTCTCGGCCAGGTACGCGTCGTCTTCCGGCTTGGTTTTTTCGGCCTCAGCCGGCAGCGCGTCCTCGTCTTCTTTCTTCAGCTCCTTGAGTGGGTCCTCACCCTTGGCCTTGCGGCGGATGTTTTCCAGTACAAGCTGCTTGTTTTCGATGTCGGAATGCTGCGCACGACGGTCCACTTCATTGAGGCTGACCGTTTTTTCTTCCATCAGCTTCTTGGCCAGGGCCAGCTTGTCGCGGATGAACACGAACTCGGCATCCTTGGCGGAGCGGGTGTCGTGGTCAGCCTTCAACTGTGCCAGGAATGGCTTGAACGGATCCGACGCCGGCTTGATGGCAGGGCGGATGGTGTCCCACGGCATGGCTTCCGGCAGGGCGCTTTCGCCGATTTCCTTGGTGTCGATGATCGACGGGAAATCGATGTCCGGCAGTACACCCTGGTGCTGGGTACTCTGGCCGGAAACCCGGTAGAACTTGGCCAGCGTCAGTTTAAGCTCGCCATGGTTCAGCGGCTGGATGGTCTGCACGGTGCCTTTGCCGAAGGTCTGGCCGCCGATGATCAACGCGCGGTGATAGTCCTGCATGGCGCCGGCGAAAATCTCCGAGGCCGAGGCCGAGAGGCGGTTGACCAGCAACGCCATCGGGCCTTTGTAGAAGGCGCCCGGGTTCTCGTCTTCGAGCACGTCGACACGGCCGTCAGCATTGCGTACCAACACGGTAGGGCCCTTGTCGATAAACAGGCTGGTCAGCTCAGTGGCTTCCTGCAGGGAACCGCCGCCGTTGTTGCGCAGGTCGATGACCACGCCGTCGACTTTTTCCTTCTGCAGTTCAGTCAGGATTTTCTTCACGTCGCGGGTGGTGGACTTGTAGTCCGGGTCGCCAGCACGGAACGCCTTGAAATCCAGGTAGAAGGCCGGGATTTCAATCACGCCCAGCTTATAGTCCTTGCCATCCTGCTTGAGGTTGAGGACTTTCTTCTGCACGGCCTGGTCTTCGAGCTTCACCGCTTCACGGGTGATGGACACGATCTTGCTGGTCTGGTCGTTCGGCGCATTGGTGTGCGGAATCACTTCCAGGCGCACCACGCTGCCTTTCGGCCCACGGATCAGCTTGACCACTTCGTCCAGGCGCCAGCCGACCACGTCGACCATCTCTTTGTCGCCCTGGGCAACACCGATGATCTTGTCGGCCGGAGCGACCTGCTTGGTCTTGTCCGCCGGACCTGCCGGCACCAGGCGCACGATCTTGACTTGGTCATTGTCGCTTTGCAGGACGGCACCGATGCCTTCCAGCGACAGACTCATGTTGATATCGAAATTTTCCGCGTTATCTGGCGACAGATAATTGGTGTGCGGATCGTAGGACATCGCGAAGGTGTTGATGTAGGCCTGGAAGATATCTTCGGCCCGGGTCTGGTCCAGGCGCGCCAGCTGATTCTTGTAGCGCTTGGTCAACAGCTCCTGGATGGCCTTCGGCTCTTTGCCAGCGATCTTCAGGCGCAGCACTTCGTCCTTGACGCGTTTGCGCCACAGGTCGTCAAGGGCGGCGGTGCTGGTCAGCCAAGGCGCGTCCTTGCGGTCCACCAGAAGGGTTTCCTTCTGGGTGAAGTCGAGTTTGTCGACGCCTTTGCCCAGTTCACCCAGGGCGAAGTCCAGGCGCGCTTTGACGCGGTCCAGGTAACGCTTGTAGATGGTGAAGCCGGGCTGCAGGTCGCCGCTCTTGAGGAAGTCGTCGAACTGGGTTTTCCACTTGTCGAACTCGGCGATATCGCTGGCCAGGAAATAGCTGCGCGACGGATCCAGCAGCTTGAGGTAGCTGTCGTAGATGATCACCGAGCGAGCGTCATCCAGCGGCGGCTTGCTGTAGTGATGGCGCTTGAGCAATTCGACGACGTTAAGGCTGGCAATCACCTCATCGCGATCCGGCTGAAGGTTGTCCCAGCTGTTGGCTGCGAACGTATTGGTCGACATCGACGCGAAGCCGAGACCAATGAAAAGAGCGAGGGCGGTGCTGGGGAACAAATGCTTCATGCTGATTCGACGCGGGGGCAATTGATAACGCATATTAGGCCGTCTTTGAGGGAGCCGGTTCCATATGGTCCGGTCGCATAATGCAAAAAGCCCGGCGATACAGCTACGGGCTCAGTCCAGACTCACTATGGAGGCACTGTGAAAGCATTGCAAGGCGTTGACGGTCATGTGGAGTGGTTGGAAGAACCCAGTCCTACCTGCGATGTAGGGCAAGTTCGCATCCGCGTGGCCGCTGCGGGCCTCAATCGCGCCGATTTATTACAGCGTGCAGGGCTCTATCCACCGCCACCGGGCGCCAGCCCTGTGTTGGGCCTCGAGTGTTCCGGGGTGATCAGTGAAGTGGGCGCGGGCTCATCCTGGCAAGTGGGTGACCGGGTCTGCGCGCTGCTCGCTGGCGGCGGGATGGCCGAAGAGGTGGTAGTCGATGCTCGCCACGTACTGCCTGCACCAGAAGGCTTGTCGCTGGTGGAAGCGGCAGCGCTGCCTGAGGTGTACAGCACGGCGTGGCTCAATCTGTTCCAGCTGGCGAGCCTCAAGCCGGGTGAGAAAGTGCTGCTGCACGCCGGCGCCAGCGGCGTGGGCTCGGCGGCGATCCAGTTGTGCAAGGCGTTTGGCAGCCCGTGCTGGGTCAGCGTCGGCTCGGCGGAGCGCCTGGCCTACTGCGAGGAACTGGGCGCCCAGGGCGGCGTGGTACGGACCGACGGGATCGAAGGGCTGCGGGATTTCGGGCCGTTCGATGTGATCCTCGACCCCGTCGGTGGCAACTACGCAGCACTGGACCTCAAGCTGCTAGCGCTCGATGGGCGCTGGGTATTGATTGGCTTGATGGGCGGTCGCGACGCACAACTGGACCTGGCACAGGTGCTGGGCAAGCGTATTCAGCTACTGGGCTCGACGCTGCGCAGCCGCAGTGATCAGTTCAAGGCGGACCTGTTCAGCGACCTGAGCCAGCATGTATGGCCGCTGTTCGTTGAAGGGCGGCTGAGCCCGCAACTGGCCAGGACCTTCCCGATCAAGGATGCCGAAGCGGCGTTTGCCGAGTTGGCGACCAATCAGATTTCCGGGAAGCTGGTGTTGGTGATTGACGAAAACCTGAGCTGATCCTGGATTGAAATGCAGTCCATGTGGGAGCGGGCTTGCTCGCGAAGGCGGTGTATCAATGAAGAATATTTCATCTGACACACCGCCTTCGCGATCAGGCCCGCTCCCACATTTTGATCGCACTTCAATCTCTGAAGGGGCTGTGTCAGGTCCAATGGTGGATCGGCCAGCCGGCCTTTTCGGCGTGCTCGCGCAATACCGGGTCCGGGTTTACTACCTGCGGGTGGTCCACCTTCAGCAGCAAGGGCAAGTCATTGCGCGAGTCCGAATAGAAATACGCGCCTTCCAGCGATTCACCTTCCTGCTCCAGCCATTCCAGCAACCGCGTGATCTTGCCTTCACGATACGTCAGCACACCCACGGTTTGCCCGCTGTACACGCCATGGCTGACGTCCAGCTCGATTCCCAACACTTCCTCAATGCCAATCCGTGCCGCGATGGGCGTGACCAGGTGCGTGCCCGACGCGGAGATCACCAGGATCCGGTCGCCATTCGCCCGGTGGCGGGCGATGGTCTTGGTGGCGTCGCTGTAGATCAGCGGTTCGATCACATCCTCGACCCAAGGCTCTACCAAATGCTCGATTTCTTCCGGCGTGCGGCCGATCATCGGCTCGAGGCTGAAGTCCATGAAGTCTTCCATGCGCAGCTTGCCCTGGCTGTAGGCGTCCATCAGTTCGTTGTTCTTGCGCATGAACGACTCAGGGTCGACCCAGCCCAGGCGGCCCATCTGCTCACTCCACAGGGTGGCGCAGTCGCCGTGGATGAGGGTGTCGTCCAGATCAAAAATTACCAATGCCATCCGTCATGCTCTCTCAAATGAAACGTTGCCTCAGGCTACTTCACACAGGGCACTGGGGTCGATGGAAAGTGCCAGGCGTTGCCCGTCCGGGTGCAGGTCGTCGGCCGAGCGGTTGAGCACGTCCACCACCAATTCCACACCGCGCGCTTCGATACGGTAGCGAATCACGTTACCCAACAGGCTGTGGCTGCGCACCAGCGCATCCAGTTCGCCAGTACGGCTCAGCTCGATGGCCTCCGGGCGAATGGCGATACGGCTGTTGACCGGGCGCTGCAGCAGTTGGGTGGCCTTGTCGGCGTCCAGCAGGTTGTAGTTGCCGATGAACCCTGCAGCGAATACATCCACCGGCGCGGTGTAAAGCGTCTCGGCATCGCCGCTCTGCACGATCTTGCCCTGGTTCATCAGGAAGATCCGGTCGGACATGGTCAACGCTTCTTCCTGGTCATGGGTCACGAAGATGGTGGTCAGCCCCAGTTCGCGCTGGATCTGCCGAATCTGTTCGCGCAGGTGCTTGCGAATCCGTGCATCCAGCGCTGACAGCGGCTCATCCAGCAGCAACAGGCGCGGGCGGGTGACCAGGGACCGGGCCAGGGCCACGCGCTGGCACTGGCCGCCGGACATCTGGTGCGGGTAGCGGCCCGCCAGGTCCTTGAGTTCGACCAGTTGCAGCACTTCCTGCACGCGTTTGTGGCTGTCGTCGGCATTGACCTTTTGCATGCGCAGGCCGAAGGCGACGTTCTGTTCCACGGTCATGTTGGGAAACAGCGCATAGCTCTGGAACACCATGCCGATATGGCGTTTCTGCGGGCTCAGCGGCACGATGTCCTGGCCATCCAGGAGGATTTTGCCACTGTCCACCGTGGTCAGGCCGGCGATGCAGCGCAGCAGGGTGGACTTGCCGCAACCAGACGGGCCGAGCAAGGTGACGAACTCGCCCTTGGCGATCTCGCAGTTGATATCACTGAACACCGGGGTGCCGGCGTAGCCTTTTTGCAGGTGTTGGACGCTGACGAAGCTCATTGGCTTTTGTCCTTGTTCAAGATATTGGCGGCCCAGGTCAGCACCAGCACAAAGAAGAAATAGGAAATGACCACGGCACTGGTGAAGTGGCCGCTGCTGTTGCGCATGTTGTTCAGGTAGACCTGCAGGGTTTCGTAGCGGGTGCCCACCAGGATGTTGGCAAACACGAACTCCCCGAACAGGAACGAGAACGACAGCAACAGCGCCACCATCAGGCCTTTGCGCAGGTTGGGCAGTACCACCAGGATCGCTGCCTGCCAGGTGCTGGCACCGAGCAGTTGGGAGGCGTCCATCAGGTCGCGCAGGTTGATCGCCTGCAGGTTGTTGGTGATCGCCCGGTACATGAACGGCAGCGCGACGGTGAAGTAGCAACCGATGAGGATCCACGGGGTGCCCACCATCGCCATCGGCCCGGAGCCATACAGCTGCAGCAGGCCCACCGACGACACCACGGGCGGCACCGCGAAGGGCAGCAGGATCAGGATGTTCATCAGCGCATCGAGCCGGGGAAAGTGGTAATGCACCACGAACAGCAATGGCAGGATCAGCACCACTGACAGCACCAGCGCACCCACGCACACCAGCAGCGATTGCCCGAAGGCGATCAGAAAGCGTGGGTCGCTCCACAGCTGCACGTACCATTTCACGGTGAAGCCGGCGGGCAGGATCGTCGCCGACCAACTGCTGGCGATGGAGTAGACGAAGGTACCGATCAGCGGCAGCACCAGGATCGCAAACAACAGGTACACCACCACGCGGTGGTAGAGGGAGGCCGGGCCGGCTTCAGCGCGAGACATGGTAGCTCCTCTTGAGCAGCAGTTGATGGACCACGGTGACCACGGTCATCAGCACCACCAGCACAACGGCCAGGGCGCTGGCCAGGTTCGGGTCGAGCGATACGTCGCCGGAGACCAGCCCCGCGATACGGATCGGCAGCACGTTGAAGTTGCCGGTGGTCAAGGCGTAGACCGTGGCATAGGCGCCCAGGGCATTGGCCAACAGGATCACGAAGGTACCGAGCAGGGCAGGGGTCAGCACGGGCAGGCCGATATGTCGCCAGAACTGCCAGCCGTTGGCGCCCAGCAGGGACGCCGACTCACGCCAGTCTTCGCGCAGCGCATCGAAGGCCGGGTAAAGCAGCAACACACCCAGCGGAATCTGGAAGTAGGTGTAAAGGATGATCAACCCGGTCTTGGAGTACAGGTTGAAGTCCTGAATGATCCCCGCCTGCTTGAGCATGAGGGTGATGCTGCCGTTGAACCCCAGCAGGATGATGAAGGCGAACGCCAGGGGCACACCGGCAAAGTTGCTGGTCATGTTGGCAAAGGCGGTGACGAAGTTGCGCAGCGGTGAATCCACCCGACGCAACGAGTAACTGCCCAGCACGGCGATGATGATGCCAAAGACGCTCGAGTAGAAGCTGATCTCAAGGCTGAACTGGATCGCTTGCAGGTAGAACTTCGAGCTGAAGATCCGCGTGAAGTTTTCAAGCCCCCAGCCAGCTTCTTCGGTTTGCAGGCTGTTGATCAGCACCCACACCAGTGGGGCGATTTCGAACACGATAAAGAACAGTGCGAAAGGCACCAGGCACAGCAGCGCCAGCCATTTGCCGCGGGTCATTTCAGCAGCTCCCGGCATACAGGTTTGTCGTGGGGCACGCCCAGCAGTTCGCACACGGTGCCGCACAGCTCGGTCTGTTTCGGCGCAGCCGTGGCGTCCAGGCTGAATGCGTCGCCGAGCACAAACAATGGCACCTCGCGTTCTTCCGGCAGCAGGCCGTTGTGGGAGCGGTCGTTGTTCATGCCGTGGTCGGCAGTCACCAGCACCTGGTAACCGGCGTCGAGCCAGGCTTGCAGGTAGTCGGCCAGGATGATGTCGGCCACCCGTGCACTGTTGCGGTATTGCGCGGTATCGAGGCCGTGCTTGTGGCCGGCGTCATCAATGTTCATCGGGTGGGCCACCAGGAAGTTCGGCGCGTGTCTGAGGCGCAGGCTTTCGGCGTCGGCAAATAGGTGGGAATCCGGGTAGTGGTCATTCCAGTAGAAATGCCCATGCTGGATCGCCAGCGCCTTGTCGTCGGTATGACGGTCGCGGGCGGCGAGAAAGGGCGTGCGGTTATACAACTCGCTGACCCAGTGATAAGCTGCCGCCGCCGTGGTAAGGCCGGCGTCGGTGGCGTAATGGAAAATGCTGCGCTGGTTGGACAGGCGCGAGACGTTGTTGTGGACGATGCCGCTCTGGATCGGAGGCACGCCGGTCAGGATGCATTCATACAGCGGGCGGGACAGGGCAGGCAGTTCACATTCCAGCTTGTAGAGGGCTGCGCGTCCTGCGCCGACATAGGCCTGCAAGTGCCCCATGGCGTGTCGGGCAACCTCGAAGTTCAGGCCGTCGAGCACGACAAGGATGACATTGTGCTTCATGGGGGCTGGCGCTCCGCAACAGATGGGCTTGGATCAATTTCCGATTGCCGCCGGATCAACCTGTGGGAGCAGGCAAGCCCGCTCCCACATTGATCACGTTTCGATCAAATAGACCGATTACTTCATTTCAACGATGACCTGCTCGTTCCACAGTTGTGGCAGTTTCTTGGACGTCACTTCCCAGGCATCGGCATCCTTGATCGGCTGCGGGTTGGCTTTGGTGTACTGCTCGCCCGGGATGAGGTTCTTGGCGATGTCGGCCGGCAGTTTCAGGTCGGTTTCAGCGCGGATCGGGCGTGCGTTGCCTTTCGCCAGGTTGAGCTGGCCGGCGTCGCTGAAGATGTACTCACGCGTCAGCTTGGCGGCGTTCGGGTGCTTGGCGTATTTGTTGATGATGGTGGTGTAGCCGGATTTCACCGAGCCATCCGACGGGATCAGCACCACGTAGTCATCCGGGTTGGCCATCTTCGCCTTGTAGCTCAGACCGTTGAAGTCCCAGACCACGCCCACCTCGACTTCGCCTTTTTCCAGGGTGGCGATGGTTGGGTTGGACAGCGAGAGACGGCCTTGCTGGGCGATCTTGGTGAAGAACTGCAGGCCGGGGGCGATGTTCTTTTCGTCACCTTTATTGGCAATGGCTGCTGCGAGTACACCGTTGGCCGCTTGCGCCGCGGTGCTCACGTCACCGATGGAGACTTTGTATTTGCCGTTCTGCAGATCAGCCCAGCTGGTTGGCACTTCAGAACCGTGCAGCAGCTTCTTGTTGACGATAAACGCGATGGTGCCGGTGTAGGCCAGTGCCCAGTGACCATCCTTGTCCTTCGCCCAATCCGGAACCTGCGCCCAGGTGGACGGTTTATACGGCTGGGTGACTTCCTGCTTCACCGCAATCGGGCCGAATGCTGCGCCCACATCGCCGATATCGGCGCTGGCGTTGTCTTTCTCGGCCTTGAACTTGGCGATTTCCTGGGCCGAGCTCATGTCGGTGTCGATGTGCTTGAGGCCGTAGGTCTTGGCGAGGTCTTCCCAGGTGCCTTTCCAGTTGGCCCAGTCATCGGGCATGCCGACGCTGTTGACGGCACCTTCCGCTTTCGCGGCGGCTTCCAGAGTTTTTAGATCGGTATCAGCGGCCATGGCGGCGGTGCACATGGCAATGGTCGAGCCTAACAGTGATGCCAGGAAAAGCTGTTTCATCCGAAGCTCCTTTGGGCGTTTTCAACGCTGCGTTTTTTGTCGACGTTTGCGGGCGGGCGATTCATCACTGATTTCTTTGTGCGCGTTGCGCCTGAAAGCCGGCCAGCTACAAGAAATCAGTGATGAATCGCCCCAGTTGGTCTAGGTCAGCAATACCTGAGCCAATCTAGGCCCGGTGGATGACAGTTTCATGTCGATGTCGTTTTTAAATCGCTGATGTCGCTCGTCGCAGAGTGAGCGTAGACCATGCTCAAGTGCCCGCAGGAATGGGACTTGGCCGATGTATTGCAGGGTGTGCTGAAGGGGATGCACACGGACTGTCATCTGTCGGTCATCTGTAATGCCTAGGCTGGCACGCAACCGTGCAAGCCCATTTACAGAGCGGTTTGTGCACCTTGTCGGTGCTGGTCTAGTCCAGATAGGTAACGTTGATGCGTGATGAGGCAATCAAGGCGGTGACATCCATCGGCCTGGCGCTGCAAGAGCAGATCGACCATGGCCTGTTGCCGCCAGCCAGCAAATTGCCCGCCGAGCGCAAGCTCAGCGAGTTGTTTGGTACCACTCGGATTACGGTGCGGGAAGCCTTGTTACAACTGGAAGCCCAAGGGCAGATCTACCGTGAGGAGCGGCGCGGCTGGTTCGTCTCGCCGCCACGGTTGGCCTACAACCTGATGCAACGCAGCCACTTTCACGCGATGGTCAACGCCCAAGGGCGCGTGGCGTCCACTGAAGTGATCTCTGCGCGGCTGCAACCGGCGTCGGCAGCGGTGTGTGCCTGGTTGCAGTTGCCGGCGCTGTCCAGCGTGATCCAGATCTGCCGGAGCCGGCGCATTGATGGGCGCTTGGTGTTATACGTGGAGCACTACCTGAACCCGCAGTATTTCCCGGGGATCCTGGCGTGCGATTTGAATCAGTCGATGACCGAGCTATATGCCCGCAAATACGACCTGCATTACGGTCGGGTACGCTTTGAAATCGTACCGACGTCACTGCCGGTTGAGGCCGCCGCCGCATTGCGCGTATCGGTAGGCAGCCCGGGCTTGCGTATTGCCCGGGTCAACTACGACCAGCACCAGCGGCTGATCGACTGCGACCTGGAGTTCTGGCGCCATGACGCTATTCACGTTGGCGTAGATGTGATCTGAACGCACATCTCGGAGCTGCCTTGCCGGCAATCCCGACACTTACACCCGTGTACCAACCAACGCTAACCACGATGCGAAGCGAGTCGCTCTTGATCTTGTTTTTTGATCTTGTTTTTGATCTTGCCTTTGATCTCAGGCGCCCCATCAAACACGCTGGCCGGAATTCGACAGGGATTTGGGGGGTAAACCGGCAGGGATGCCGGTTTAGCCGCCCCGCGCCATGGATGGCGCGTGGCGGCGGCCCCCCAAACCCCTGTCGGATTACGGGCACACCGAGCCTGGGCGAGGTGCCGAGTGTTGGGGCAAGAGCCTTTTGGTTACTTTGGGGCTCTTTTCCAAAGTGACCCGCTGTAAGAGCGGAACCCATAGCAGCCGTTACCTAGATAACGGATATGTAACCGGTCTGATCCAACACCCAGGTCGGCTGTCAGGCCGCCTTCGCGGGCAAGCCCGCTCCCACAGTTGGATCGCGGGGTGACAGTTAGATAGCGGGCGGCTGTTGGGGCGTCTTCGCGGGCAAGCCCGCTCCCACATTGTTGGATCGCGGGGGGACAGGCAGATAGCGGTTGGCTGTTAGGCCGCCTTCGCGAGCAAGCCCGCTCCCACATTTTTGGATGGCGGGGTGACGGAGGATGGTGGTTGGCTGTCAGGGCGCTTTCGCGGGCAAGCCCGCGCCCACAGACACGCCTATGGCGTGAGCGCCTTGATCACCTGGTCCACATTGCCCTCCAGTTCCGTGACCGGCTCCGCGCCGTCGACATTCAGCACCAGCAACTGCGCACCACCGGCTGCGACCGCCGCCTTCACCGCCTCACTCGGCTGACGATGATGCAGCACGACCGCTACATCGTTGTCCTTCAATTCGGTACTGAGTGTCAGCAGCGCTTCTGGCGTCCAGTCGGCGTCAGGGCGCGCATCGGTGCTGAGCACTTCCAGGTTCAGGCTGCTGACCAGGTACGCGAAGTGGTCACTCAGGCTGACCACGCTCAGGTTATCCGCCTTGGCCAGTCGCGCCTCGCTGTCGGCGGTGAGTTTGAGCAAGCGTTGCTTGAGGGCGGCGAGGTTGGCATCGATCTTCGGCTTGGCAGAGGGGGCCAGCCGGCTCAGGTCGGCGGCCAGCACATCGGCCATGCGTCCCATGTTGTTGCTCGACTGCCATGGCTGGCTGTTGAGGCCATCGGTGACGCCCGGCTGCACCGCGATGCCCGGCAGGCCGCCGTCTACCGGGCGTGCGGCGTCGACTTCGACGATGCGGATATTGCTGCGCCGCGCCACTGGGTACAGCGGATCATCGGCCCACAGTGAGCGCAGGCCGATGGCCGCATCGGCGTCCAGCGCCAACTTGCTGAGGGCCGGAGCGCCACGGCCGGTGAAGTAGGACACCTGGCGCGAACCCGGCAGGTTGGCCGGGGCAGCGCGCTCGAGTTGTACGTCGGTGCCCTTGAGCAGCACCTCGGCCAGGCCATAGGTGATCGGCAACGAGGCCAGCACTTTGACCGGTTTTGCCGCGTGGGCAGCCGGTTTGGCCGCTTCGGCCGCCATCAACGGCGTGGTGAATAAACAAGCGATGGCGAGGGCCAGAGGATGAAGAACGGAACGCATTATCCAAGATTCCCTTTGAGGCTGGGCACGGTGCCGCGCGCGATGGCGGCCAGGGCGAAGGCGATACCGGCGACCAGGATGATGGCGGCGCCGGACGGCACGGGCAGGTCGAAGATGATCGGCAGCAGGATCCCGCACAGGGTGCTGACGGTGGCAATCGCGACCGAGACCCAGAAGAAACCCTTGAGCGACTGGCTCAACAGGCGCGCCGCAGCGGCCGGAATCACCAGCAGCGCACCGACCAGGATCGCGCCGATGACCTTGACCGCCGCGACGGTGATCAGCGTCACCAGGATCACGAACAGGTAGTCCAGGGTCTTTACGGCGACGCCGCGCACTGCTGCCAGTTGTGGGTTGAAGCTGGCCAGCATGATGCGGTTGTACAGCGGCAAGGCCAGGGCCATCACCAGCGAACCGACGATGGCCAGTACCAGCAGGTCATTGCCGTTGACCGTCAATACCGAACCAAAGAGCACGTTCTCCAGGATGTGCACGTTGATCTTGCCCGCCAGGATCAGCAACAGGCTTGCACCCAGCGCCAGGGACACCGACAGGAACACCCCGATCAAGGTATCCGGCGCCAGACCGGTTCGGTTGCGCAGGTAGTTGAGCAGGATGCCGAACAGCAGGCAGTAGCCGAACAGGGCACCGTACGGACCGGTGTAGGGTTCGCCCAGCAGAATGCCCACGGCGACGCCGGTCAGTGCGGCGTGGCCGACGGCTTCGGAGAAAAACGCGAAGCGCTTGACCACCACCAGCGTCCCCAGGCCGCCCAGCACCGGGCCAATGAGCAAGCCGGCGAGCAGCGCGTTGACCACAAAACCGTAGGCCAGCGCCTCCGGCAGATAGCCGGAAGACGCCCAGCCCTGGACCATCAAGCGAAAGGCTTCATAACTCATTGCGCCGGGCTCCGAGGGTGGGTGGAGAACAGGGTGAGCAGGCGATCTGGGGTCAGCGCCTCCTTTGGCGTGGCATCGAACAGTACGCGACGGTTGAGGCCGGTGACGCGGTCTGCCAGGCGTCCCACGGCTTCCAGGTCATGCTCGATCCACAGCACGGTGATCCCGGCCAGGCGCCAGTCATTGAGCAGGCGTTCGAACACCTGGATACCGGCTTCATCGAGGGCCGACATCGGCTCATCCAGCACCAGCAGGTGCGGTGCCGGAATCAGCCCCTGGGCCAGCAATACGCGCTGGCGTTCACCGCCGGACAGCGCGCCCATGCGCCGCTTGCGTTTGTCCTGCATGCCAACGCGTTCCAGCGCATCCCCAATCGCGCCGGCGTAATGCTTGGACAGTCCAAGAAACGCAGGGCGTCGTTGACACATGGCTGCCATGAAATCATCCACGGTCATCGGCAAGCCACGGTCGAACTCCAGGGCCTGGGGCACATAACCGATGGTGCCGGGCGCGGCCGGCCAGTGCAGGCTCAAGCGCCCCTGATGGGGCGTTTGCCCCAGCAGGGTCTTGATCAGCGAGCTCTTGCCGCCGCCATTGGGGCCGACCAGTGCATGGATGCTGCCCGGCTGTACCTGAAAGCTCACGGCATCGAGGATCACCGTGCGGCCCAGGGTCAGCGAGACCTTGTCGAACTCAAGCGTCGGGCCGACGCTGATCGCATTCAGTCGTTGCGCCGCCGTCATGCCCCCGACTCCTGAATGGCCCGAACCACGGTGTTGAGGTTGCCGGTCATTTCCACTTCGTACTTCTCGGCGCTGTATTCGCCGTAGGAAATATGCGACAGCGGGTACAGCTTGACCCCGGATTCACGCTGGATGGTGTCGACGTACGTGGAGGGGAAGTCCATCTCCGAGAAAATCACCTTCACGTCCAGGGCACGCAGTTCATCGATGGTTTTCTTCAACTGGCTGGGGCTTGGCTCGATCCCGTGGGCCGGTTCGACCACGGCGGTGACTTCCAGGCCGAACTCACGCAGCAGGTAGTCGTAGGCCGCGTGCACGGTGGCCACGCGCAGGTCCGGGTTGGGGGCGCTGGTCAACTTGGCCAGGGCATCGGCGCGCATCTGGCGCAGGCGCTTGCCGTAGGCGCGGGCGTTCTGCGTGTAGGTCTTGGCGTTTTCGGGGTCGAGCTTGCCCAGCTCGCGCGCGATGTTGTTGACCTGGGCAATCGACGCACTGATCGACAGGAAGGTATGCGGGTTGACCACCTTGCCTGCACCGCGCGCGGCGTTGCCGGTGGCGGCGAGCAGCGGCACGTTGGCGTTGGCCTCGATGACCGGGATGTCCGGGCGTTCACTGGTGGCGATCATGCGGTCGGCGAAATCATCATGGCCGACGCCGTTGAGCACGATCACGTCCAGGGTGCCGATGCGCTTGATGTCTTCGGCGCGGGGCTCGTAGGCATGAGGGTTGAAGCCGGCCGGAATCAGCGGTACCACCTCGGCCTTGTCGCCGACGATATTGGCCACGTAGCTGTAATAAGGGTGCAGGGTGATGCCGATACGCAGGCGTTTAACCGGCTCCTGATTAGGAAGTGCGTTCGCGAGGGGGGCGAGCATCAGGCTGAACAGGCCAACCAGCAACAGGCGTAACAGGGGCGATGAAATAGACATGGGCAATCGGTCTTCTCGTTCAGTGACGGTGCTGGCGGGTCACGCCGGCATCGAATTGCGCGACCACCTGCTGCCAGCCGGCTGCGATCAGCGCCTGGTCAGAGAGGTCGGAGGGAACTGCGAGGTTGGCTTGGCGGTTGAGCCAGATGTCCGGCTCGGCAGCGTCCACGCGCATCAGCAGCGAACCACTGGTGCCGGGCGCCTGGCTCAAGCCCAGGTAAGCCGAGGGTTGGAGCAATTGCCAGCGATGATCGCCACGGCTGACCGAGCTGGCGTCCT
This sequence comes from Pseudomonas lurida, assembly GCF_002563895.1. Lineage (NCBI taxonomy): Bacteria > Pseudomonadati > Pseudomonadota > Gammaproteobacteria > Pseudomonadales > Pseudomonadaceae > Pseudomonas > Pseudomonas lurida. The sequence goes on from NZ_PDJB01000001.1 coordinate 2,162,768, forward strand.
GGGCAAACGGTGCGAAGCCTTCTTCGGCCAATTGTGCTGGGCTGGGCAGCGCGCTTTGCTCCTGCTGCAATAGCTGGATCTCATCCAGGGTCACGCGCAGGTCGGCGTAGATGCCTTGTTCAGCGGCGCTCAGGTCGCGGCGGGCGTCCAATTGATGGCTGGGCACCGCTGCAACGTCCTGGGTTTCGCCGTGCAAGGCCACCACCGTGCCGGCCACCGCGAGGATGACCAGGCACAACAGCAGCACGTAGAGGGTTTCATGACCGGCCCCGGCGGGGCGTACAACCTGTGTGGTACTCATTGTGGCTGGATATCCGCTTGGTCGATTTCCACCACGTGGCCCGGGCCTGCGTCGAACAGCACATAGAATTCGGCGGACGGCTTCTTGAAGGTCAGGGTCGAGTCCTCGCCCAGCTTGCCGGGCACCAGGATGGTTTCGTCGTAGCCGATCACGTCCAGCGTCACGCCGGGTGCGCCGCTGCCGTCGGAGAAGCCGCCTTTGCACTGGATCTGCTCGCCGGGGATTTCCTTGCACTCGCACATCGGGTTGTGGGCCAGGGCAACAGTGCTGAAGCCGGCGCCCAGCAACAGAACGCTACAGGCGCGGGTCAGGCGCATCAAAGTCATGGTTTAACTCCTTGCTTGTTCAGCCAGGCAATAGTGGCAGGCGAGGCCTGGCTCAGCGGGATGGAACCCTGGTGCATGCTGCCGTCCCAGCCTTCCATGGTGACCCACAGTTCGGCATCGGCTGGCGTGCGTTCCGGAATCGGCAGGCCGGCGCCCATGCGATACGGCGTACCGAAGAAGATCACCCCGGCGGCGCGCAGGCTACGGGGCTTGCCGATACGCAGGTAGGTGGCCTTGACCTGATTGGCGCAGGTGTCGCACAGGGCGGCGTTGAAAAACTTCATCGGGCCGGCCGGGTCCGGGCGTGGGGCCTCATTGCGAAATTCAGCGAGGGTCAGGCTCCACGGCCCGACCTGCACTTCGCCAGCCACTCGCTCGCCGATACCGGTGTCGCCGCGAAACAGCGCGGCATCAGCGAAATACTTGGGCATGAAGCCCAGGGGTATCAGCAACAGCAGCACGTTGATATGGAAGCGCCATTTCAGCCAGAAGGCTCGCAGTGGCGACGTCGGTACAGCCGCAACCTTGCTCATGAGTTGGCCTCCGAGGTTTCAGCCTGCATGGCCGGGATGGAAACGGGCTTATTTTGGGTCTTGGCTTCGCGCTTGAGGGCATTGAGCGTGGCCAGGGCGGTGCGCTTGGTCCAGATAAGCAGGCCGCTGAGCACCATCATGCTCATGACCAGGCCGAAGAACGCCCAGATCAGCTTGATCCATATCCCGCCAAAGTCGCCGGTGTGCAGTGGGCGCATGGACTCGGTGACGAACTCCAGTTTCGAGCGGTCGGACAGCAGGTGTGCCGCAGCGACTTCACCGTCATAGGGGTTGATCTGCGCGGTCTGGAACATCAACGGGTACCAGCCCCGTCCGCCGATCTGCAGATGACTGTAGGCGTTGAGCGGCAGGCTGATGAAACTCGCCTCCAGGCCAGGAATACGCTGGGTGGCGATCTTGATGGCCTCGTCGACCGGAATCATCGGGGCCGGTACGCCGGGCGCCGACATCGGCACCTTTTCACGCGCAATCACCGGGATGACCGGTTCGGTGGAGATCGAAATCTGGTTGTCGCCCAGGATCGCCCGGATCAGGAACCAGATGCCGGTGACGGAAATGACCGCGATGAACCAGATCGACCAGATACCGCTCAAGCGGTGGAAGTCACCCCAGAATATCCGCGCGCCGTGGCGGATGCGCAGGGTAGGGCGCAGGAAGCCCTTCCAGAAACGCTTGTACACCACCAGCCCGGTGACCAGCGACGCCAGCAACGGGATGCCGAGTGCCGACACCAGGTACCAACCCCAGCTGTAGCCATTGGTAAACGGCACCAGCCACCAGCCGTGCAGGGCGCGGGTGAATTGCTGGAAGTTGAAGGATGGGCTGATGCCCTGGATCGCACCGGTGTAGGGGTTGACGTAGACCTCCACCGAACGCCCGTCGGGGTAACTGAGGTCGACGCTGAGGGCGAAATGGGACTCGTCGGGACGGCTGATCGACTGGACGAACACCTGCGGTTCCTCGCGCTTGATGGCGGCGATCACCTGGTCATAGCTCAGGGGTTCGGCGTCGTCCGTCGGCTTGCTTGCGCGGATATCCGGGTTGGCCAGCCAGACGATCTCCTGGCTGACCACCGCCAGGGTCCCGGTGACGCAGACGATCAGTACAAAGAACCAGATGGGCAACGCCAGCCAGCTATGTACGAGAAACCAGAGTTTGGAGCGTGACTTCTTCGACATGTGAATGAGGGTCTTGATCGGAGGGGGGCAGTGAAGGCCCGGAAAAGGCCAGTCGTAGCTTTTGCTGACGCGACAGGCTGTATCTAAGTTAAGACGGATGAGAATGAGAAATCCCTAACCCGGATATGAAAGAAAATGTTTCAGGTTCACATTCAAGCGTCTTTAACGCCTGGATCGAACACGAAACATGTTCCAAGCCATCACCCAGGCGCCATTGATGGGGCGGGGCGGCTGCGTAGGATGGGCTCATGCCGTTGAGTGAGCCCCATCCCAAGCGAGCCCTAAGAAAAATGACTGCCAGAACCCTCTATGACAAACACATCGATTCCCACACGGTGTGCCCCCTTGATGATCAGGGCCATGTCCTGCTCTATATAGACCGCCAGGTGATCAACGAATACACCAGCCCGCAGGCCTTCAGTGGCCTGCGTGACGCCGGGCGTAAGGTTTGGCGCCCCGGCACGGCGTTGGCCGTGGTCGATCACGTGAACCCCACTACCCCTGAACGTATCGCGGCGATGCCGGACGCAGGCGGCGCACGGCAGGTGTCCTACCTGGCCGAGAACTGCCGGGACTTCGGCATCGAGTTGCTGGATATCCTCGACAAGCGCCAAGGCATCGAACACGTGATCGCCCCGGAACAGGGGTTTATCCTGCCGGGCATGGTGATTGCCGCCGGTGACAGCCACACCACCACCTATGGTGCCCTCGGGGCCTTCGGTTTCGGCATCGGCACGTCGGAAATCGAACACCTGCTGGCTTCACAGACCCTGGTCTACAAGCGACTGAAGACGATGCGCGTGAGCGTAGACGGCGAGCTGGCGCCAGGCCTGACCTCCAAGGACGTGATCATGGCGCTGATCGGCAAGATCGGTGCTTCGGGCGCGACCGGCTACGCCATTGAATTTCGCGGCTCGACCCTCGATGCGCTGAGCGTCGAGGCGCGCATGACCATCTGCAATATGGCGGTGGAAGCCGGTGCACGGGGCGCGTTCATGGCGCCGGACGAAAAAGTCTTCGCCTACCTCAAGGGCAAGCCGCGCGCGCCAAAAGGCGAGTTGTGGGACCAGGCACTGGTAGGCTGGCGGCAGTTGCACTCGGATGCCGACGCAGTGTTTGACCGAGAGGTGCAACTCGACGCCACCACCCTGGAACCCATGGTCACCTGGGGCACCAGCCCCGACCAGGCTGCGCCCATCGGCGCCCGTGTGCCGGACCCGCAGGACGTCAGCGACCTGATTCTGCGCCAGGACATGCGCCGCGCCCTCCACTACATGGGCCTGCAAGCCGGCATGCCGCTGAGCGAAATCGTCATCAGCCATGCGTTTATCGGCTCCTGCACCAACGCCCGCATCGAGGACCTGCGTGACGCCGCCCGCGTGGTGCGCGGCAAACACGTGGCCGACCACGTGCGCGCGATGATCGTGCCCGGCTCCACCGAAGTGCGCGACCAGGCCGAAGCCGAAGGCTTGGCGACGATTTTTATCGACGCCGGTTTTGAGTGGCGCCAGTCGGGCTGCTCGATGTGCCTGGCGATGAACGACGATGTGCTGGCCCCCGGCGATCGCTGCGCTTCCAGCACCAATCGCAATTTCGAAGGCCGCCAGGGCGCGGGCGCACGCACTCACTTGATGAGCCCGGCGATGGTCGCGGCCGCCGCCATTACTGGCCGCCTCACTGATATCCGCCACTTTGGAGCGCGCCCATGAGCCAGCTACCGTTTACCTTGGTCACCGGCAAGGCCGCGCCGATGCTGGCGGCCAACATCGACACCGATGTGATCATGCCCAAGCAGTTCCTCAAGGGCATCGACCGCAGCGGCCTGGACCGTGGGCTGTTCTTCGACTTGCGCTTCTTGCCGTCCGGCGAGCCCAACCCCGCTTTCGTGTTGAACCAGCCGGCCTGGGAGGGCGCGAGTTTCATGGTGGTCGGGTCTAACTTCGGCTGCGGTTCCAGCCGTGAACACGCGGTGTGGGGGCTGAAGCAGATGGGCATCCGCGCGTTGATCGGCAGCAGCTTTGCCGGGATTTTCTATGACAATTGCCAGCGTAACGGGGTGTTGTTGATCACCCTGGACGAGGCCGTGCTGCAGCAGTTGGGCAAGACGGTCAGCCAGGCGGACCAGGCGCAGATCAGTGTGGACCTTGACGCCCAAAAGATTTACCTGGCGGATGGCCAGGTGATCCCGTTCCAGATCGATACGTTGCGCAAGACCGCCCTGCTGCTGGGCCTGGATGCCATCGGCAGTACCTTGCAGCGCAGTGACGAGATCAAGGCCTTCGAACGTCGACACCTGCAAGCCAACCCCTGGCTCAACTGACACACCCAGCTCCAAAAAAGGTGGAGCGAGCCCGCTCCCACCTTTTTGATTGGGTTTGCAACGCTATGGGCTAGATCGAGAGCCCTTTGAAGTGCTCCTGCAAGAACTCCACGCAGGCGCGCAGTTTCCCGGAATACGCCAGCCGTGTCGGGTACACCGCCCACACATTCGCGCTCTGGGTATATCCGTGCAGTACCTGCACCAGCTTGCCCTGTTCCAGCAGTGGCTTCACATCCCACATCGAACGCAGCAGCACCCCGCGCCCATCCAATGCCCACTGCAACACAATCTCGCCATTGTTCGACGACAGCGGGCCACGCACGCGCACGCTTTCCTGGGCGCCGTCGTGCTCCAGGTTCCAGATGCCAAACGCGTTATCGCGCTCCTTGAGCACCAGGCAGTCGTGCTGCTCCAAGTCGCTCAATTGGTGCGGTGTCCCGCGTCGCTGCAGATAAGCCGGCGCGGCGCACAGTACGCGGCGGTTGCTCACCAGCCGGCGACCGATGTGCTGGCCGGGGATGTCGTCACCCACGCGGATCTCCAGGTCGAAGCCTTCGCTGACGATGTCTACCACGCGGTCGAACAGGTCCAGGCGGATTTCCAGGTCCGGGTACTGCTCTGCCAGCAACGACAGGGCCGGGGCCACATGATTGCGGCCGAAGCCGAAGCTGCTGCACAAGTGCAGGCGGCCGCGAGGGCTGTCATGGGCGTCGGAGAGTTCATCGGAGAGTTGCTGGAAGTCTTCCAGGATGCGCACGGCCCAGCGCTGTACCCGTTCACCGTCTTCGGTCAGGGCGATGCGTCGGCTGGTGCGATGTAGCAGGCGGGTGGCCAGGGTGGTTTCGAGGATCTGGATGCGCTTGCTGACGTAGGCCGGCGACAGCCCGAGCTCATCGGCAGCCGCTGCGAAGCCGGCCTTGCGGATCACGGTCAGGAACACCCGTAGGTCTTCGGGTAGGGGCACGGTATCTTTCTTGTTAGTCATCAGAAACAAGCGTGGCGGCATGAGCCGCCAGAATAGCACCGGTTGGGCATGCCTTCCGGCACGCCCAGGTGTTGTCGCTTACTCGGTGGCCACCTTGGCCTGGGCCGCCGTCTCGGCCGCGCGGGCATGGCGGCCACGCTTGAGCGCGATGGGCGCCATTTTTTCGCGGTCCAGTTCACCTTCCCACGCGGCCACCACCAGGGCGGCCACCGCGTTGCCGATGATATTGGTCAATGAGCGGCATTCGGCCATGAACCGATCGACGCCGAGGATCAACACCATCGCCGCCACCGGCACCGTCGGCACCACCGCCAGGCTGGCAGCCAGCGCCACAAAGCCTGCGCCGACTACCGCACCTGCGCCTTTGGAGGTCAGCATCGCCACCGCCAGCAGGGTCAACTGCTGCTCCAGCGGCAAGTGGATGTTGGTGGCCTGGGCCAGGAACAGCACCGCCAGGGTCATATAGATGTTGGTCCCGTCGAGGTTAAAGGTGTAGCCGGTCGGCACCACGATGCCCACCACCCCTTTGGAGGCGCCCAGGCTTTCGAGTTTCTGGATCAGCTGCGGCAATGCCGACTCCGACGAACTGGTGCCGAGCACGATCAACAACTCCGACTTGATATAGCCCATCAACTTGAAAATGCTGAAGCCGGCATAGCGGGCGATGCTGCCGAGCACCACGGCAACAAAGAAAAACGCAGTGACATAGAAGGTGCCCACCAGTTTGAGCAGCGGCAGCAACGAACCGACACCGTATTTTCCGATGGTGAACGCGATCGCGCCAAAGGCGCCGATCGGCGCGACGCGGCTGATAATGCCGACGATGCGGAAGAATACTTCGCTGGCCTGGTTGATCACGCCCACCAGCGGCCGACCCTTTTCACCGACCATCACCAGGCCCACGCCAAACAGCACGGAGACGAACAGCACCGGCAGGATTTCGCCCTTGGAAAACGCATCGAAGAACGTTGCGGGGATCACGTGCAACAGGAACCCGGTGACGCCTTCGCCATGCTCAGCCTGACCGACAAAACCGGCGATGGCCGAACTGTCGAGAGTCTTCACATCGATATTGAAGCCCACGCCCGGATGCAGCAGGTGCGCAGCAAGAATGCCGATCAACAGGGCGATGGTCGAGACCACCTCGAAGTACAGCAGCGCTTTGCCGCCGACCCGGCCCACCTGTTTTACGTCGTGCATGCTGGTGATGCCGGAGACCACCGTGCAGAAGATGATCGGGCCGATGATCATCTTGATCAGCTTGATAAAGCCATCGCCGAGGGGCTTGAGGTCGATGCCGATCTGCGGCCATTGATGGCCGATCAACACGCCCAGCGCAATCGCGATGAGCACCTGGATATACAGGGTTCCCAGCAGTTTTCTGATTGTCATTGTTATTATCTCGGTACGTTTCTTGGGGCAAAGCGAACCCGTCGCAGGCGTTTGCAGCCTGCGAGGTGGGTGGGTCAGGTCACGGGGTTACTGAGTGGCTCAGCGAAGGAAGGTCAGGACTTCGCCCAGCAATAATTCGGGGGCTTCTTCGGCGATGTAGTGGCCGGCCGGCAGGGCTTTGCCGCGTACGTCGGTGGCAACTTTCTGCCATTCCTTGAGCGGCTCGAAACAGCGGCCAACGGTGCCTTCGGCACCCCACATCACCAGTAATGGCAGGGTCAGGTGATGGCCGGCGTCGATGTCCGCCTGGTCGTGCTCAAGGTCGATACCGGCAGCGGCACGGTAGTCCTCGCAGATGCCGGTGGCGGCGCCCGGCAGTTTCAGGCAGCGCAGGTATTCGGCGAAGGCCTCGTCGGTGAACGGCTTGAGCCCGGCGCTGCGGCTGCCCATGACGCTGCGCAGGTACAGTTCCGGGTTGCTCTCGATCAAGGCTTCCGGCAACGGCGCCGGGCGGATCAGGAAGAACCAGTGCCAGTAGGCGCGGGCAAACGCTTCGTCAGTCTGTGCATACATCGACAGGGTGGGGGCGATGTCCAGCAGCACCATGCGCTGCACGGCGGCGGGATGGTCCAGGGCCAGGCGATGGGCCACGCGGGCGCCACGGTCATGGGCCAGCACCGAGAACTGTTCGAAGCCCAGCGCACTCATCAGCTCGACGCCGTCCCGGGCCATTTCCCGTTTCGAATAGGTGGAGTGATCGTCATTGGCCGGTGGCTTGCTGCTGTCGCCATAACCACGCAGGTCGGCAGCCACGACGGTAAAGTGTTCGGCCAGTTGTTCGGCGACTTTGTGCCAGATGACGTGGGTTTGCGGGTGCCCGTGCAACAGGAGCAGACCGGGACCTGTGCCGCCTTTGCGGTAGCTGATGTCCACGCCGTTGACGTGGCACTGGTCTTTCTGGAATCCGGCGAACATGGAATGACTCCTCTTTGTAATGGCTTGCATCCTGGAATCACACAGCGCTGGGGGCAAGGGCGAAAACGTGGAGGGGTTGTTCATGAAGTGTGATGCAGCAGCGTAAAGGCCGGGCCCTGTTTCTCGATCAACAAAGGCTCACGTGGGCGCAGGCAAGCCAGCTCCCTCACTGATTGGGGTGTTACTTCAGGGCTGGGTGGTTGGCTCCAACAGCTGTGCCCCCGGCCCATGCTCACCCAACTGATCATCCTGATTGCGCAACGGACATGCCTCCAGCGACAAGCACCCACAGCCAATACAGCCGCTGAGCTTGTCGCGCAGCAGCATCAACTTGTTGATGCGTTCATCCAGGTCCTCCTGCCACAGCGCTGACAAGCGCTCCCAATCCTGGGCGTTCGGCGTTCGCCCATCCGGCAGCGTCTGCAGCGCCTGGCCAATCGTCGCCAGCGGAATGCCCAAACGCTGCGCGATCTTGATCACCACCACCCGCCGCAATACATCCCGTGGATAGCGGCGCTGGTTGCCGGCATTGCGATTGCTCTTGATCAGCCCCTTGGCTTCATAGAAATGCAGGGCCGTGACCGCGACGCCGCTGCGGGCGGCGAGCTGGCCGACGGTGAGTTGCTTGTTGAGCATGAAAAAACTCCAAGACAGCGCTTGACCTTGACTTAACTAGAGGTTTTACCCTGCGTGGCATCGAATCGCAATATCTTGCCTACAGAGAAAGGGGAGTGTTCATGCAGGTATCAGAGAAAAATCGCAGCTTCACTCAATTGATCGAGTTTCAGATCGAGCCCCAGCAACAACTGGCCCTGGTGGCTGCATTGAGCACCCAAAGTGAACGCCTGGCCCAGCGCCATGGTGGCTTCATCAATGCGAGCGTGCAGGTCAGTGATGACGGGCGGCGGGTGCTCAATTACCTGCAATGGCGCTCGCGTGAAGATGGCGAGGCGGCGTTCAAGTGTTTTGAACACGGCGAGGAAGATTTCTGGACGCTGATCCGCGCCCACCAGGCCACGGCCGTGACCTTTGGTTCGTTCCAGGTGTTGCGCAGTTTCGAGCGCAGCCATGACAACGCGTTGCACTGCCGCCTAAATGGATAGGTGCAACATGCGCTCGCCCTGCACGTTTTCGCCTGGACGACGCTTGTTCACTGCCAGCTCGCCTATCTTGATCAGGCGCGTGCGCGTGACGTTGCGGCTCAAGCCGAGCAGGTTGGCGGTGTGCACCTGGTTGTAATGGCTGAAACGATAGGCCGCGCGTAACAGGGCGTCCTCGACCTTTTCATGCAGGGCGCCGGCCTGTTCTTCGAACAGCTTCTGGAAGGCCCGTGCGAGCAAGGCTTCGGCGCTGTTGTCGGTAGCGTACTGGCTGTCGTCCTGACGCTCGATGCGCATGTTCGACAGGCGCAGATCGTCGCGTTCGATCACGCCGTTGCGGCAGATCAACAGGGTATGGTGGATCACGTTTTCCAGCTCACGGATGTTGCCGGGCCAACTGTAGCTTTTGAGTTTGTGCTCGGCCTCGCGGCTGATCGTGATCGGGCCGTAGCCCAGGCGCTGGCTGTAGGCTTCGATGAAGTGCCGGGTCAGCGGCAGGATATCGCCGGGGCGCTCGCGCAACGGGCTGAGTTCCAGGCTGACCACGTCGAGACGGTAGTAGAGGTCCTCGCGGAAATGTCCGGCGTTGATGGCTTTTTCCAGTTGCACATTGGTCGCGGCAAGCACGCGCACATCAATCGGAATGCTCTTGCGCGAACCCAGGCGCACCACCTCGCGTTCCTGTAGGACGCGCAGCAACTTGACCTGGATCGCCATCGGCAAATCGCCGATCTCATCCAGGAACAAGGTGCCGCCGTCGGCTTCTTCGAACCAGCCTGCCTTGGCACTCAAGGCGCCGGTGAAGGCGCCTTTTTCGTGGCCGAACAACTCGGCTTCCACCAGTGATTCGGAGAACGCCCCGCAGTTCACCGCCACGAACGGCCGGTTGCGCCGCGCGCTGAGGTTGTGGATATGCCGAGCCACCAGCTCTTTACCGGTCCCGGTCTCGCCGATGATCAGCACGCTGGCTTCGCTGGGCGCCACTTGCTGGATGTGGTCGAGCAGCGCCTGGGATTTCGGGTCTTCGAAGACCTGGGCCGTGGCGCGGATCGACGTCGCGAGGGCGGGCGAGGGCGGTAGGGTCAAAAGCTGCATGGGCACCTCTCTTAGGAATAGAACGTCGGGATCGGCAGGGATTGGTTCAACGCCCAGTCCCCCAGTTCATGAAGCTTGTAGTCCACCGGGTCGTGCAGGGTTTGCGTGCGCAGGTTGCGCCAGTGACGGTCCAGGCGCAGCGACGCATGGGTGGAGCGTGCGCCGGTGACTTCGAACAGGCGGCTGCACAGGTCCAGGCCCTGGCGGGTCGCGGCGACCTTGGCGGTAGCGATTGCGATAGCCAGTTGGCCGCGTTCGCTTTCGCTGAGGTTCGGGCCCTTGGCCCACGCCTGGTCGAGCAACTCGGCGGCGCGTTCCACCAGCAGGCGCACACCTTCCAGGGCGACCCAGAATTCGCCGTAGTGATGCAGCACGTAAGGGTCCTGGCGCACGTCTTCGGCGCTGGATTTGTGCCACGAGCGGGTTTCGGTGAGTGTGTAGTTGCGCGCCTCTTCGAAGGCGCCTTCGGCAATACCCAGGAACATATGCGTGAAGGTCAACTGGGCGATCAACGGGCGCAGGCAGGCGAAAGGCGTACTCAGCGGGCCGGGGTCGAGCAGCAGTTCTGATTCCTCGACGCGTACTCGCTCGAAGCTGGCGCTGCCACTGTCGGTCTGGCGCTGGCCAATATTGTTCCAGTCGTTGTGCAGCGTAATGCCGCTGCGACCGCTGGGGATGGCCGCGATCAGCAACTTGCCGCCGGCGGTTTCATCCACCGCCGAGGCGATCAGCATTTCCGAGTCGCTGGCACCAGAGCAGAAGCTCTTTTTGCCGGAGAACTCGCGCCAGCCGCCGAAGTCCTTGACCACCGTGCGCGTGTCCAACGGGTTGAGGGCGTTGCCCCAGAACCAGTTCTTACGTGCGGTCTGTTCGAACCAGGGTTGCCATTGATCCGGACGCGAAAACAGGCGCACGGTGGCGAGCATCAGGTGGTGAAAGCCGAAGACATGGGCAATGGAGCTGTCGACCTTGGCGAACTCGCGCACGATTGCCAGGGTGTCGCTCCAGCGTGCACCGAGGCCGCCGTATTGGGTGGGAATGCTCAGGGCCAGCAGGCCGCTTTGGCGCAGGGCGTCGCGTTCGGCTTTGGGCGTGCCACCGCGCTCGTCGCGTTCGACAGCGGTGAGGGCGAATTCGGCGGCCAGCATTTTGGCGGTCTGCAATGGGGAGGGCAGGACGCTGTGGGGTTTGGCTGTCACGCGGGGTTCCTCAATGTCTATTTGGCAATGAAGGCCAACTGTAGGAGCGGGCTTGCTCGCAAAAGCGGAGTGTCGGGCGGTAAGTCAATTGACTGAACCGACGCCTTCGCGAGTAAGCCCGCCCCCACATAAAACCGACCTCACTGCACTCAGGCCTTTGTCGTTGGCAATACATCGTTGGCAATCATTTCGCCGAACGGGCCAGTGAGGTTGGTGATGCCGCGCCCGGCAAGGCTGGCATAGGGTTCCGGCAGCAGCGGGAACACCAGTTCCGCGAAGCGATAGGCTTCTTCCAGGTGCGGGTAGCCGGAGAAGATGAAGCTCTCGATGCCCAGGTCCGCGTACTCCTTGATGCGTTCGGCCACTTGTTGCGGGTTGCCGACCAACGCGGTACCGGCACCGCCGCGCACCAGGCCGACACCGGCCCATAGGTTGGGGGCGATTTCCAGGTTGTCGCGGCGCCCGTCGTGCAGGGCGGCCATGCGGCGCTGACCTTCGGAGTCAAAGCGCGAGAAGGATTTTTGCGCCGCGGCAATGGTTTCGTCGCTGATGTGCTCGATCAACGTGTCGGCGGCTTTCCAGGCGTCCTCTTCGGTTTTGCGCACGATCACGTGCAGGCGTATCCCGAACCTCACGGTGCGTCCGCGGCGGGCGGCGCGCTCACGTACATCCGCGAGTTTTTCCGCGACGGCGGCGGGCGGTTCGCCCCAGGTCAGGTACACATCCACCTGCTCGGCGGCGAGGTCATGAGCCGCGTCGGAAGACCCACCGAAATACAACGGCGGATAAGGCTTCTGCACGGGTGGGTAAAGGGCCTTGGCGTTCTGCACGCGCAAGTGCTTGCCTTCGAAATCCACCGATTCACCTTGCAACACGCGGCGCCAGATCTGCAGGAATTCGTCAGAGACCTCGTAGCGTTCACTGTGATCGAGGAAGCTGCCGTCGCCACGGTTTTCGTCAGGGTCACCGCCGGTGACCACGTTGATCAGCAGGCGGCCGTTGGACAGGCGATCCAGGGTCGCGGCCATGCGCGCCGAGACCGTGGGCGAAATGATGCCCGGACGAATCGCCACCAGATAACGCAGGCGCTCGGTCAGCGGCACCAGCGCCGAGGCGATCACCCAGGAGTCTTCGCACGAACGCCCGGTAGGAATCAGCACGCCGTGGTACCCCAGGCTGTCAGCGGCTTGGGCGACTTGCTTCAGGTAATTGAGGGTGACAGGGCGTGCACCTTGAGTGGTGCCCAGGTAATGACCGTCGCCGTGAGTGGGCAGAAACCAGAAAACATCCATGGCAAATCCTTACGCGATTTTCAGCAGAGAGGGGGAGTGCGCAGTGAACAAAGGCGCTGCACGTTCTGCTGCCAGTTGAATACGGGCTTTCAATAATTCGCTGGTTATTTGGTAGTCGGTGAAGTCCGCCTCGGTGGCGTACACGCCGATCGGCAGGGTCAGTGCCTGGAAGAAGCTGAACAGCGGGCGCAACTGATGATCGAGGACCAGTGCGTGGCGTTCGCTGCCGCCGGTGGCTGCGAGCAATACCGGTGTGTTGATCAGCGCGTTGAGGCCGACGAGGTCGAACAGGTGCTTGAGCAAACCCGGGTAGGAACCGCGATAGACCGGCGCGGCGACGATCAGCAGGTCGGCCTGTTCGATGGCCAACAGATGCGCTTCGACGTCAGCGGGCAACTCGTCGCGCGACAGCGCGCCGCCCAGAGGCCGGGCAATGTCGCCCAGTTCGATCAGGGTGGTCTCGATCGGCAGCAAGGTGGCCAGTTCAGCCAGTACAGCCTGGGTCAGTACCAGGGTGCGAGACGGGCGCCAGGTTCCGCCGGAGAGGGCTACGACATTCAGGGGACGGGTCATGAACAGTTCCTTTTCAACAGTGATTCATAGCAGGTGGGGTGCAACCTGTTGAGCAAGAGCTGTACCAACGGGCGCAGGCCTTGATCGGCGTGGGTTGCAGCCTCACTGGTGAAAAAGCTGCTGTTGCCTGCCTGGTGATTTGTTGAATGACTGTTGCCAGGGCAACAGTTGCGTGGGCAACAGTGCCGTTGCGGTGCAGCGCCATTTATAGAGGGTTACATTTATTCCGTAAATGAACGTATTTCCATATTTATAGATCATAAAGAAATATAAAGGTGTCGTTATCGAGAGTGCCAACGTGGTTGATAGCAACTATCACGGGAGGTGATTTTTCACTGCGCAAGGGCGGGAGTAGCCTGTGTTCATTGACTCGAAACCAACTTTGCAGGGCCACTACCGTGAACCGATTCCTCGCTGTTTCCTTATTGATTGTCAGTGCTGTCCTTGGCGGATGCGCGACCCATCCCTCGCCAGAATTGCGCCCTTACACTGCCGCAGAAACCCAACAGTTGGCCCTGGAAGCACTGGGTCGTCGTGGGTTGTCATTTGATGAATATCAACGGCAGCGCGCCGCACTGACCGGACAGCCGCAGAAAGCGTTCGGGTTTGATCAACAGGCTGAGATGAACGCGCAGCGTGCCGCCCAGCGCAGTGGCCGTCCTAGTTGAGCCACCCGACGGCAGGTACGTGTTGCAGTTGACGGCGAGATGTCCGCCAACTAGACCTTACGTGTAGCAAGTCATTTCGCCTGCACAGGCGAGTGATTGAGTCGAGTGTCTATTGGTTCCTGACTCTATGGCTTTACGCCATGTCGTAGTTTCGCAGTGGATTAGCCTTGCAAGACATTCCAAATTGAATCGTCGGGGCTCACTGGCCTTTTCCGGCTGCAGCCCCAGCCAGGCGCTTTCTAACGGGATTGTGAAGCTGTGCAGTCTTTCTTCGATGGAGCGACACCTGGCCTCATAACGAGGCTGTGAGTCATGGAGATGTCGTTCGGGTCAAGTCGTATTGTTTCGCGTTGTGGCTGGTTTCTTTTCGTGTCCCTGCTGGCTTCTGAAGCGTGTGCAGCGGCGTGCACGGCCCCGGCCTATGAACCGGGACAGGTGTACGAGCAGGGCGACCAAGTGCAGAACGTTGGTCGCCATTTTGAGTGTTGGCGGGATGAAGAGGCACCTCTTGGGGTCGGCAGTTGGCAATGGTGCAGGCAAGCGGGCTATAACCCCGGCCTGCCCGCGGGCAACGGCGCCAACATTTGGCCGGACGCCTGGAAAGACCTGGGTGAATGTGGCGGTTTTGAAGGCAATCGCCTCACCTTGAACTTCACCACGCTCCAAGGCCGAGCGTCTATCGCCAAGCCGGTCCCCGGAGTGTCCGACGCCGATCAGGTCGTCACCGGCGTATTGCGCTGCAAGGCCGACGCCATACCGATCAGCGCCAAATCGGGCGAAACAGTCCACCTCGATAACCTGAAGGCATGCGACTACCAATTGGTGATGAACGTCGCCGATGGGTTTGTGCCGTTGAATACCCCGCGCATCATTTCCTTCCAACGTAACGAAGGCGAGGAACAGGCCGTCACCCTGAAATACCGGCCACCGGTGCAGGTGAGCAAATTGAGCGGCCTGCCGGGAATCAAGATCGAACTGTTTGCCCAGGGGTTGATTCAGCCACGGCAAATGGCCATGGGCAAGAACGTGCTCTACGTCGGGTCCAGCGCGATTCCTTCCTACGTCTATGACGGAAAAATCGCGGATATGATCTACGCCTTGCCGCTGGACAGTGCGGGCAAGCCGACAGGCATCTACGTGATCGCCAGTGGGTTGGAGGAGCCCCACGGCGTGGTGTATCGCGACGGTGATTTGTATTACTCGACCACCGGCGGCCTCTATCGTTTGCGCGACGCCGATGCGCACTATCAGGATCCTTCGCCCGAATTGGTGTTCAAGTTCCCGGCCGATGATTCGTTGTTTCCATTGCCGCCCGTGGCGTCCGGTTCCAGCACGCGCATCTGGCACATGAAACACCCTCTGCATTTCAACCCGCTGGACCCCACCGATACAGGCCTTTACACCGCCGTCGGCACGCCTTGCAACCTCTGCATGATCCCGGCTGACCCGCGTTACGGCACGCTGTTGCGTTACGACACGGTGACCGGTAAAGCGCAGATTCTTGCCCGGGGCGTACGTAATTCCGTGGGGTTCGACTGGAACGCGAAGACCGGTGAAATCTGGTTCACCGATAACAATCGCCAGGGCTTTCCCAACCCTGATGAAGTCAACCGGATCAGTGGTCCTGGCCTGCATTTTGGTGTGCCGTATCTATTTGGCAAAGGCACACCGGGCTTTACCGACGAGGAGTTTCGCAACCCGGGCGTGATTCAGCCGCCCTTGGTGCAAGGCGCCATCGTTTCCGATAAATCCCTGGAGCAGGTCGATCCCAAGGACTATGTGCCGGCCGCCTTTGAGTTGGGCACCAACACCGCGCCCTTGGGGTTGAAGTTCTGGGACGGCTACCCCGCGACTGCACATACCCAGCCTATGCTGGTCGCCGTGCACGGCGCCGGCACCGCGGAACGGCCGGGCATGGATATTCGGCTCGTGACTGTCCAGGGCGGTACGCGGGTGGTCAACCAGATCCCGTTGATCAATGGTTTTATCCAGGACCCCGAGCGCTTTGATGTGTATTGCCTGGACAATTCCTGTGTGGGGCGGCCGGTGGATTTCCTGGAACTGCCCGACAAGAGCCTGCTGGTGTCCGATGACGTCGCCGGGGTGATCTACAGGGTCTGGTATGACCCGGTGGGCCTACCTGATACGCAACTGACCTTGCGCCCGATGCTGGCAGCGTCGCCTGAGCTGGAGAGCGAGATGGCCAGCGGTACGTTGATCTCGCCCGATGGCAATACCCGGTTGTTCCACATGTCCCTGAACCCTGGCGACAACGAGGCGGCGTTGGTCCTGCAAGGCCTTCCCTATGGTGTCTACCAGGTAAAACTCGACGATGTGAAGCACTGGATTCCCGAGCAGCGCACGGTGTCGCTGAACCTGTCCGCCGAGAACAACAGGCCGTCTTTCAACATTCAATACCGCGAACGGCCCATCAAGTTGAACATCAAGATCACCGTGATGGCGCCGTCCAAACCGGCATCGGTGGCTGCCGCCAAATGGCACTTCAGCCTCAAGCAAAAAGACCTGCCGGATACAGCGCCAAAGGTGATGGAAGTGCCATGGGGTGAAAGCGTCACTGAGCTGCTGGATTACGGGAAGTACGAGATCATTTATCCCTTCTACCCAGAGGAGAAGCCGCAACCGGAACTGGTGTCGCTGACTATCGATGAAGCGAGCCAGGACCAGCAACTTGCGCTGGTGTCTTATCGTCACGAGGAGAAGTTGGGTGAAACGGTGCTGTCCGAATCGTGCACCAAATGCCATGCAGTAGAGTATTTCAAAAGCTTGCGCATGGCCGTGGCCTGGAGTGCCGCAGGCCAGGATGCCTTGGTGCGCCAGATCCAGAGCATGCCGGTGGCTGGGCATTGCGACAGCACCTGCGCCACGCAGATCAGCAAGCACCTGCTGGAGGTTGTGTGGGCACCGTATCTTAACCCGGCGGACACCCATGGCCAGCGTCAGCTGCGCCTGCTGACACGTGATGAGTACGTCAACAGCGTCAGGGATGTCCTGGCAGTGGAGGTCAACAAAGAGAAGTTGCCGGCGGATAAATCCGACAAAGATTTCAAGTACCCCGGCGAAGCCAGCAAGGGAGTGTTGCAGGCTGAAGATATCAAGAAGCTGTATGACATGGCGCTATTGATCGCTGAGCGGGTGGCTCCCGAACAGCTGCAGCGTCTCAAGGCCGCCAACGGCACGGACTCGACCACGGCTTTGGGTTACCAGTTGTTCCGGCGCCATCTGAACGAGGCTGAGCGTGCCCGTTATCAGGCGCTGTCGGATGAACATGGCGAGCAGGCACTGATCGCCGCGCTGCTGCTGTCGCCCAACTTTCTCTATCGCTCGGAGCTTGGGCAGGCTGTCGACGGGCAATCCGACGTTTACAAGCTGACGCCCTATGAGATGGCGACGGCGTTGTCCTACACCTATCTAGGAACAACGCCAGACGCGCAACTGTTGGCCAAGGCCGAGCGCAACGAGTTGCAAACGCCGCAGCAGATCAGTGCCGAGATTGATCGGATGATGCGCACTGAACGGGGTATCGAGCAGTTCAACCGGTTTATCAGCTACTACATCCGGACCCAGCGCGGCGTTCAGGAAAAACCCGGGCTGGATGAGCAGAAGATCCAACTGATGACGCAGGAGCAGGCCCTGTTGACGCGTGAGGTGATGCTTGGCACTGAGCCTACGCTCGATAAGTTGTTCAACCCGGGTTTCACCTATCTCAATCAGGTATTGGCCGAGCACTACGGCATCAATGGGGTGGCGGGGACTGCAATGCGCAAGGTTGCCGTGGACGATAAGCGCGGAGGCCTGCTGCACCTGGGGCTCTTCCAGGCGTCTACCTCCGACTACGCGGTCACCTCACTGGTCAAGCGCGGTATCACGATTCGCGAACAACTGTTCTGCCGTGAGTTCGGGGCGCCAGTGGAAGCTGAGCCGACGGAGCCGACGTTCCCGCCTCGGGCGATCACCACCCGTGAGCGTTGGGACCTGGTCAACGGCGAACAGGCTTCCGGAGGACGTTGCTGGCAGTGCCACCAGTACATGAACGATACCGGTGCCTCGATGGAGCACTACGACGCTACGGGGCGCTATCGCCAACAAGAGCCGGCCTACAACTACGCGCAGTTTCCGCAAATGCTGCCGATCAAGTCGTCCGGCCCATTTGTTGGCGTTGATGGGACGGTGCCCATCGACGATGTGCGGGATATTTCCAAGCTGATCGCCCACAACTCAGCGTCGCTGTTCTGCATGGCGGACAGCTACTTCCGCTTCGCGTCGGGGAACAAATCCGACGAATCCACTTCCGCGACGGTGAAGGCACTGACTGATGGGCTGAAGAACACAGGCTCATTGCCGTCGATGTTACGCACGCTGGGCACTTCCAACGCGTTCCAATTCAAGGTGCAGAGGGATTGATCATGGATATCTTGAAAAGTCGTCGTCGTTTCCTCGCCGGTCTTGCAGCCGTCGGTATCTATGGTCCGCTCACCCAGTTTGGCTTGGCACGGTTGGCGCTGGCGGGACAAAGCCAGCAGGCGAAGCTCAAAGTCGTGTTTTTCATCGTACCGGACGGCTTGGCCGTCGACTCCTCCAGCGCATACTCGAGTGACGGCCGGGGCCTTTGGCACCCCCAGGCCGCTGCGTTGGATACCTCAGACTTCACGCTCAATGAAGTCAGCCAGGAACTGGCCGCGTACAAGAGCCAGTCCCTGTACCTGCGTGGCACGATCCTTGGGCCGGGTAATGAAGGCCACAATGGATGGACCTGGCTCCTGCGCGATCGCGAGAAGAAAATGGCTTCGATCGATGTGTTGCTGGGGCAGCATATGCCCGGGACGGATCCGACCCTGCGCAGTGTGTTTGCCGGGCCGCATGCGGGCATTGATGGCACTGACTGGTATGTGTCGTGGAATGGTCCGAAGATTCGCAGTGATATTCGCAAGCCTGTACAGGACCCGGAATTACTGGCGCAGTATATCTTTGGCACCGTCAGCAGAGCGGTGCGTGATCGGCAGGTACGAAACCGTCACGTCTTCGACCCGGTGCTGGCCGATATCAATGAGATGCGAGGACGGCTTGCTGGTGCGCAAAAACAGAAGGTCGAGATGCAACTCGATGCTGTCGAGCAGACCCTCAAGGACATGGAAGAGACGCTGCCGCCGATTGGCGAGTGTTCTCCGCTGGAGCTGGAGTCGGTGCCTTTCAAGTCCGCGCAATTTCGCAATCAGATCCAGAACAGCCATCACCAGGTGGTCGCGACGGCGCTGTCGTGCGGCATCACGCGGGTCGCCACGATTCAGGTCGGGCGCTCGGCAGAGTCACTGAATATCCTCGACGTCAGTGACGTCACCAATCCGCATGATTGCGCGCACCGCTATGCGGGGCTGGACGTCTGGAAAAAGTCCCGGCAGTGGTACACCCAACGACTCAAATTGTTTATGGACGAACTGGCGCGTCATGCCGACCCTGATGTGCCGAGTGACAGCCTGCTCAAGCACACGTTGGTGATCTTTACCAGCGAGATGGCCGACGGCGCGCCCGAACACACGCTGGATATGCCGCTGGTATTGATGGGGGGCGCCAGCGGCTTGTTGAAGAGCGGCGCGGGTGCGGGGCGTTATTTCAACATCACGGCCCAGGGTGACCGTCAGCAATATGGCAACCCCGTGATTGGCAATACATTCGTTGACATGCAGCGGATCTGGGCGACTGTTGCCAGGGCGGCGGGGACCAGCGTGCCCTATAATGGAAATATCGACCCGGTGAGTGGCATATTCACCAACGTTTGAGTCGTTTCGCACTGCATCAAAAAGCCGAAAGGTCCGGAGGGCGGACTTTTCGGCTTTTTGCGTTTGCGCCCAATCGATCTAACGGCGGCGCCTTTGAGCCTGTTAAGCTCAAATTCCAGGAGCGTTCCTACGCACATTTACATAAAGTGGTTCTTCTTTCACGGCATGCGATCGGTTAAACCTGACGACCTCTGTCCCGGTCCATGCCCCTGAGACGCTGCTCTCGGGAACCTGCTCTGCGAGTTTCTAACGTTATGAATAAACGTCCGCTGTATTTCGACTACGCCGCCACTACCCCGGTGGATGAACGGGTCATCCAGGTAATGGTCGAGTGTCTGGGCTTCAATGCCAATTTCGGTAACCCCGCGTCCAGTTCCCACGCGTTCGGCCAGGCGGCCCGGCAGACGGTTGAACAGGCGCGTCGCCAGGTGGCCGAGTTGGTCGGTGCCAACCCTGAACAAATCGTCTGGACGTCCGGCGCCACAGAATCCAACAACCTGGCGATCAAGGGCGTGGCGCAGGCGCGGGGCGTGGCGGGTGGGCATGTCATCACCAGCCAGATCGAACACAAGGCCACCCTCGATACCGCGCGGCAACTGCAAGAAGCCGGCGTGGCGGTGACCTACCTGGTGCCGGATGCCGATGGGTTGATCAGTGCCGATGCTGTCAGCGAAGCAATGCGCGAGGACACCTTCCTGGTATCGCTGATGTTGGTGAATAACGAGCTAGGCACCCTCAATGACATCCCCGCCATCGGTGCCCGCGTGCGTGAACACGGCGCGCTGTTGCATGTGGATGCGGCGCAGGGCGCGGGTAAGGTGGCGATCGACCTGGCGCAATGGCCGGTCGACCTGATGTCGTTTTCGGCCCACAAGCTGTATGGCCCCAAAGGTGTCGGCGCGTTGTATGTCGGCCCACGGGCGCAGCAGAAGGTGTTGGCGCAAATTCATGGTGGCGGTCACGAAGGCGGCTTGCGCTCCGGCACCCTGGCGACTCATCAGATTGCCGGTATGGGCACCGCCTTCGCCCTGGCCGCGGCATCTTTTGCTGAAGAAAAAGCCGTCATCGTGGCTTTGCGCCAGCGTCTGCTTGACCAGTTGGCGTCGGTGGCGGGGGTACGCCTCAATGGCAGCCTGACTCAACGTATTCCACACACACTGAGCCTTACGTTCAGTGAAGGCGAATTCAATGCCGCTGCGCTCGGCGCGGGGATCGCTTTTTCCGCGACATCCGCCTGCAACTCGGCGAGCAATGCGCCGTCCCATGTGCTGCTCGCCTTGGGCCATGATGCACGCAGCGCCGGCCGTACCATTCGCTTGAGCCTGGGTCGGTTCACCACCGAGCAGGACATCGACCAGGCTGTGCAGTTGATCAAAACCACCCTGGCCAGTGCACCGGCCTTCTGGGCGGTCTGATTCATTTAACGCAACACATAATAATTATTCGTGGTTAGCAGGAGACACAATGAGTACGCAGCCCTTGACCCATGGAACGGTTCCCCAGCGCCTGGCGCATACCCGTGAACTGATGAGCCGCGAGGGCATCCACGCCCTGCTGGTGCCGTCGGCCGACCCGCACTTGTCCGAATACTTGCCGGGTTACTGGCAGGGGCGGCAATGGTTGTCGGGGTTTCATGGTTCGGTGGGGACGCTGATTGTCACCGCGGATTTCGCTGGAGTGTGGGCCGATAGCCGCTACTGGGAACAGGCGACCAAGGAACTCAAGGGCAGCGGCATCGAATTGGTCAAGCTGCAACCGGGCCAACCCGGTCCGCTGGAGTGGCTGGCCGAGCAAACGCCGGAAGGCGGTGTTGTCGCGGTGGACGGTGCGGTGATGGCCGTGGCATCGGCGCGCACCCTGGGCGGCAAGTTGGCAGAGCGCGGTGCACGCTTGCGTACCGACATCGACCTGCTGGATGAGGTCTGGCAAGACCGTCCGACGTTGCCGAACCAACCGATCTATCAACACCTGCCACCGCAGGCCACCGTGAGCCGTGGTGAAAAACTCGCCTCGCTGCGCGCCGCGTTGAAAGAGAAGGGCGCCGATTGGCACTTCATTGCCACCCTGGATGACATCGCCTGGCTGTTCAACTTGCGCGGTGGTGACGTTTCGTTCAACCCGGTGTTTGTGTCCTTTGCGTTGATCAATCAGCAGCAGGCCACGCTGTTTGTGGCGCTGAGCAAGGTCGATGCCGAGTTGCGGGCTGTGCTGGAGCAGGATGGCGTGACGCTGCGCGACTACAGCGACGTGGCCGATGCATTGCGCGCGGTGCCAGCGGGCGCCAGCGTGCAGGTCGACCCGGCCCGCGTGACCGCCGGTTTGCTGGAAAACCTCAATGCCGGTGTGAAGCTGGTCGAGGGTCTCAACCCGACCACCTTGGCCAAGTCGCGCAAGAGCCTGGCCGACGCGGAACACATCCGCCAGGCCATGGAGCAGGATGGCGCGGCGTTGTGCGAGTTCTTCGCCTGGCTGGAGAGTGCGCTGGGCCGCGAGCGCATCACTGAACTGACCATCGACGAGCACCTGACCGCTGCGCGTACCCGCCGCCCCGGTTATGTGTCGCTGAGTTTCAACACCATCGCTGCCTACAACGCCAACGGCGCGATGCCGCATTACCATGCCACTGAAGAAGAGCACGCGCTGATCGAAGGCGATGGCCTGTTGCTGATTGACTCGGGTGGCCAGTACCTGGGCGGCACCACGGATATCACGCGGATGGTGCCTATCGGCACGCCGAGTGAGGAGCAGAAACGTGACTGTACCCGTGTGCTCAAGGGCGTGATCGCGTTGTCCCGAGCGCACTTCCCGAAAGGAATCCTGTCGCCGTTGCTGGACGCTATAGCTCGCGCGCCGATCTGGGCGGAAGGCGTGGACTACGGCCACGGTACCGGGCACGGCGTAGGCTATTTCCTCAATGTGCATGAAGGTCCGCAAGTGATTGCCTACCAGGCTGCCACTGCTGCGCAAACGGCGATGCAACCTGGAATGATCACCTCTATCGAACCGGGCACTTACCGTCCGGGCCGTTGGGGCGTGCGCATCGAGAACCTGGTGCTGAACCGCGAAGCGGGCAAGACCGAGTTCGGTGAGTTCCTCAAGTTCGAAACCCTGACCTTGTGCCCGATCGATACCCGTTGCCTGGAGCCCTCGTTGCTGACGGCGGACGAGCGCGTGTGGTTCAACGCTTACCACGCTGAAGTACGTTCGCGTCTGAGCCCGTTGCTCAGCGGCGCCGCGCTTGAATGGTTGCAGGTACGCACTGCCGCTATCTGACCGCCTGCAGTTCAGGCGCCTGGGCCAGGGCGTCGGCCATGTAGTCGACGAACGCCTTGACCCGGGCCGACTGGCGACGATTGGGCGCCGCCACCGCATGGATCGGTAGCGACTGTGCGGTGTAGTCCTGTAACAGCGCGACGACGCGTCCGGCTTTCAAATCGTCGTAGAACAGCCACAGGGGCGACAGCGCAATGCCAAGCCCTGTCAACACCATTTCCCGCACCGCTTCGGAGTTGTTGCTCTGGGCGTTGCCTGCGATGCGTACGCTGTGCCGCGCGCCATTCTTTTCGTACACCCACTGGTTCTGGCTGCTGAGCAGGTTGAACAGCAGGCAGTTGTGCTGGCTGAGGTCCTGCGGGCTTTTCGGTGCGGGATGCCTGGCCAGGTAGGCCGGGCTGGCAAGGGTGACACGGTGGGTAGTGCCGATCCGCCTTGCGATCAAGCCGCTGTCGCGCAATTCGCCAATTCGCAAGGTCACGTCCAGGCCTTCGCTGACCATGTCCTGCAGGTGATCGTTGAGTTGCAGGTCCACTTGCACATCAGGGTATTGCAGCAGGAAATCGCTGAGGCGTGCAGCAATCTGCAGGCGCCCGAAACTCACCGACGAACCGACGCGCAAGGGACCGGCGATTGTCTCCTTGCCGGTCTGGAAACTGTGTTCAGCAGCATCTACGGCTGCGAGGATTTCGCGGCAGTGACGGTAGTACCGCTGGCCTTCGTCGGTCAGGGACAGTTGGCGTGTACTGCGGGCAATCAGCTTGCCACCCAGTTCGGTCTCCAAGGCGCGCAGGATTTTGCTGATCGTAGGTTGGGTGGTTTGCAGTTCCCGGGCGACGGCGGAAAAGCTGCCGCGTTCGATCACTCGAACGAAAATCGCCATTGCGTTGAGTTTGTCCATGAGCTGTCCGATTCATGCCGAATGGGCATGGGCACTATAGCTTTTTAGCGCCTTATCGGCATGAGTTGGCACGCGGATGATTGGCCTCATTCTTCTATGACGCGAGATCACTGACATGACTGATATGTACGCCTTGATAGTAGACGCCGCAGATGCTCCGTTTCGGCTGGCGACAATTCCCAAACCGGTAGCAGGCACTGGCCAAGTGCTGGTCCGAATCCGCGCCAGTGGCCTTAACCCGCTAGACGCTAAAATCCGTGCAGGCCAGGCTGCCCATGCCCGGCAACCATTGCCAGCAGTGCTCGGGTTGGACCTGGCGGGCACGGTTGAAGCTGTTGGTCCTGGCGCGGGTGAGTGGCAACCAGGGGACGATGTGTACGCGCTGGCGACCGGGATCGGCGGCGCACAGGGCTCGTTGGCCGAATATGTGGTAGTCGATGCCCGCTTGCTGGCGAAAAAACCGGAGGCCTTGAGCATGCGGGAAGCTGCAGTGTTGCCGTTGGTACTGATTACGGCATGGGAAGGGTTGGTGGACCGGGCTCGTGTCGGTTTCGGACACAGCGTGTTGATCCAGGGTGGCGCGGGGGGTGTAGGACATGTCGCGGTGCAATTGGCGATTGCCTGCGGTGCACACGTGTATGCCACAGGCTCCGCCAAGCATCGCTCGGTCATCGAGGGGCTGGGTGCGACGTTCATTGACTATCAGCATCAGACTGTCGAAGCGTACGTCGCGCAGTACACCGCAGGCGAAGGCTTCGACATTGTGTATGACACCGTTGGCGGGGAAACGCTGGATGCATCTTTCCGTGCAGCCAAGTGCTATCACGGTCATGTGGTGAGTTGCCTGGGATGGGGACAACATAGCCTGGCGCCGCTGTCGTTTCGTGGCGCGACCTACTCGGGTGTGTTTACCTTGTTGCCGTTGCTGACCGGTAAGGGGCGTGAGCATCATGGGCAGATACTGGCTAAGGCGGCACGGTTGATCGACGCTGGCAAGCTCAAGCCGATCATGGATGGGCATCAATTCGATTTGCACAACGCAAACGCCGCTTACGATCTGCTCGCAAGCGGCGCGCAAGGGCGCCTGGCGATCGAGATCTAACTCAGGGCTTCACGCACGAAATCCAGACGGTCCTGACCGAAGAACAACTGGTTGCCTACGAACATACTGGGTGCGCCGAACACGCCGCGTTGAACAGCCTGTTCGGTGTTGTCCTTGAGGGCGGCCTTTACGGTTTCGTCATTGGCCAGAGCCACGACTTCATCAGGGTTAAAACCGTGCTCGGCGAGCACGGCAGCTACCACCGGGGGGTCGCCCAAGTGACGGCTTTCTACCCACAGAGCGCGGAACAGGCAATCAACGAAGTCCTGGAAGCGTTCAGGGTGGTGCAATTGGATGCCGGTGATCGCGCGCATCAACACCAGGGTGTTGATGGGGAAGTGAGGGTTGAACTGGAGGGGAACGTTATAGCGACGGGCATAACGCGCAAGGTCTTCAAACATGTAGCGACCTTTTGCCGGAACGGTGATGGGGGAGGCATTGCCGGTGGCCTTGAACACGCCGCCCAGCAGCATTGGCTTGTAAACCAGTTGCGTCCCGGTTGCCGCACACAGCGCGGGTAGTTGGGTATAGGCCAGGTAGGTGGCGGGGCTGCCGAGATCAAAGAAGAATTCCAGGGTTTTACGCATGGTCGATCCTCGCTGCTTATTATGGAGGCGTGCTTACCAGGGTTCATTCCAGGGGCGCAGGTCCAGTTCAAAGGTCCAGGCATCGCGTGGCTGGCTGTGCAGGTACCAATAGTTATCGGCAATGTGCTCGGGGTTGAGAATGCCGTCCTCGTCCTTGAGCGCGTACTTCTGCGGGAAGTTGTCACGAATGAAGTCGGTGTCGATGGCGCCGTCGACCACCACATGGGCTACGTGGATGTTCCTCGGCCCCAATTCCCGCGCCATGCTTTGCGCGAGCGCCCGAATGCCGTGCTTGGCCCCGGCGAACGCGGCAAAGCCTGCACCACCGCGCAAACCCGCAGTGGCGCCAGTGAACAGGATAGTGCCGCGATTGCGAGTGACCATGCGCTTGGCTACTTCGCGCGCGTTCAAAAAACCAGAGAAACAGGCCATTTCCCAGATTTTGAAATACTTGCGCGCGGTTTCTTCGAGGATGCTGCATGGCACATTGGCGCCGATGTTGAACACGAAGGCTTCGATGGGCCCCAGCTCGGTTTCGATTTGTTCGATCAGTGCGATGACGTCTTCTTCTTTTCGCGCATCGCAGGCAAACCCATGGGCCTCGCCGCCTGCAGCTTGAATACTGTCTACCAGCGGCTGCAATTTGTCGGCACTGCGTCGTGTGACACAGGCCACGTAGCCTTCGCGGGCGAAGCGTTTGGCAATGGCGCCGCCGGTTGCATCGCCGGCGCCCACTACCAATACGATTTTGTTGTTGTGCGTCATGGGAACTCCTATGGCTCAGTGGTCGAGCAGGAGTTTAGACGTAGCGCCGCGAAGGGCTGGATTTGTATCTGGAATTTAATAGGAGCAGTCAGGGGGTGACTGCTCGAGCAACTACTTACAGATAACGATCATGCTGCGGCTGGTGTAGCCGGCAGGGTTGAGGCCGAAGGGATAGTCCCCAGGTTCCTCTGAATTGTCACCGGACTTTGCGATTACCCGATAGCCCTTCGTACCGCAGGAGTTGGTTGCACTCGTGTAGCACTGGTCCCAGGAAGAAGACAGGCCGGAACAGTTGATATGCAGCCCTTTTTTGCCACGTTTTACTTCTGTCTTGGTGGTCGCGGCACAGCCGGCAATGGCCATGACCATTAACAGTATCAAAATTCGCTTCATTCCTATCCTTAATAGCCGCCTCGCAATGCTAGAGGCCGGCTCTACTCGCTCTCGGGTGTAGCGTTCGCGCTGTCCTTGTCGAAACTCTCCATGAATGACATTCGTTTGCGGCTTAAACATGGCCTAAATGCGCGCTAAATGCCAGAGCTACATTCAAACAGACTTCAATCCGCAGGAACCAGCGGTTTTGACTCGCTGCGCATCGTCACCGTGGCCCCTACGGAGGCCAGGATGATGCAGGTGATTGCCAGCCACTGTGCAAGCGACAAGTGCTCATGCAGGAAGAACAGGCCGGAAAGCGCACCGAAAGCGGGTTCGATACTCATGAGGGTGCCGAAGGTGCGGGCGGGGAGGCGCGTCAGGGCGACCATTTCCAGGGTGTAGGGCAGGGCCGTGGACAGAATGGCGACGCCGAGGGCGACTGGGATCAGTGCAGGCGTCAGCAACGCGCTGCCGGCATGGACGATGCCGATGGGGGCGACAAACAATGCTGCGATCATTACCCCAAGCGCAGCGGTCTGGACGCCATTGTCATTACCCGCCTTCTGGCCATAAAGAATGTAGAGCGCCCAGCAGACGCCAGCCCCTAGCGCGTAGGCTGCGCCCAGTAAGTCGATGCCGCTGCTGGCCTCTCCCATGGGGATCAGCAAGAGAAGGCCGATGATTGCCAGTGCGATCCACAGGAAATCCACTGCGCGCCGGGACGCGTAGAGGGCGACGGCGAGCGGTCCGGTGAATTCCAGGGCGACTGCAATTCCCAGGGGTACGCTGCGCAAGGACATATAGAAGAGGAAATTCATGCCACCCAGCGCCATCCCATAGACGATGACGGTGCGCAGGGATTTGCCCGTCAGCTTGGCGCGCCAGGGGCGTAATAGAAGCAGCATGATCACGCTGGCGAAAATCAGGCGAAGGGTCGTGGTGCCTTGTGCGCCAACGATAGGGAACATGCTCTTGGCCAGCGAGGCGCCGGACTGGATGGAGGCCATGGCGATCAACAGCAGGCCGACCGGGAACAATGTCGACGCCAGGCTGCGAGGGGAGGTGGTCATTGGGGGTGTTCGTCCGAAGTCATATTAAGAGAAGCGTGGGCGCTATGATGCTTAACTGTTCGGCGTTGAGCAATATATTGCTCAACTATCCTTTTCGATCACTTATAAAGGCTTGATTTGGACGTTTTCAGATCCTTTGATAGAAAAAGCAAATTAAGGGTTGACGGCAGATTCTGGAAGTCTATAATTCGCCCCACTTCCG
Organism: Pseudomonas lurida; assembly: GCF_002563895.1. NCBI lineage: Bacteria > Pseudomonadati > Pseudomonadota > Gammaproteobacteria > Pseudomonadales > Pseudomonadaceae > Pseudomonas > Pseudomonas lurida. Next base: position 2,190,796 of record NZ_PDJB01000001.1, read on the forward strand.
GCGCAGTCGAAACGGAAAACTCCTTGGTAAACAAGTGGTTACGCAGAATTCGACAGCGAGTTGCTTCAGTTCATCGAAGCCCAGAAGGAGTTGGTGGAGCGGTGTTGTTTGGCTCTATTAACGTTTCGATCATCTCGGTCGAAAGCGGAGAAAAAGAGGTGTTGACAGCAGCGTTTAACGCTGTAGAATTCGCCTCCCGCTAACGAGAGATCGGAAGCGCAAGTGGTTGAAGTTGTTGAAGAATTCTTCGAAAACTTCTGAAAATAATCACTTGACAGCAAATGAGGCTGCTGTAGAATGCGCGCCTCGGTTGAGACGAAAGATCTTAACCAACCGCTCTTTAACAACTGAATCAAGCAATTCGTGTGGGTGCTTGTGGAGTCAGACTGATAGTCAACAAGATTATCAGCATCACAAGTTACTCCGCGAGAAATCAAAGATGTAACCAACGATTGCTGAGCCAAGTTTAGGGTTTCTTAAAAACCCAAAGATGTTTGAACTGAAGAGTTTGATCATGGCTCAGATTGAACGCTGGCGGCAGGCCTAACACATGCAAGTCGAGCGGTAGAGAGAAGCTTGCTTCTCTTGAGAGCGGCGGACGGGTGAGTAATGCCTAGGAATCTGCCTGGTAGTGGGGGATAACGTTCGGAAACGGACGCTAATACCGCATACGTCCTACGGGAGAAAGCAGGGGACCTTCGGGCCTTGCGCTATCAGATGAGCCTAGGTCGGATTAGCTAGTTGGTGGGGTAATGGCTCACCAAGGCGACGATCCGTAACTGGTCTGAGAGGATGATCAGTCACACTGGAACTGAGACACGGTCCAGACTCCTACGGGAGGCAGCAGTGGGGAATATTGGACAATGGGCGAAAGCCTGATCCAGCCATGCCGCGTGTGTGAAGAAGGTCTTCGGATTGTAAAGCACTTTAAGTTGGGAGGAAGGGCAGTTGCCTAATACGTAACTGTTTTGACGTTACCGACAGAATAAGCACCGGCTAACTCTGTGCCAGCAGCCGCGGTAATACAGAGGGTGCAAGCGTTAATCGGAATTACTGGGCGTAAAGCGCGCGTAGGTGGTTTGTTAAGTTGGATGTGAAATCCCCGGGCTCAACCTGGGAACTGCATTCAAAACTGACTGACTAGAGTATGGTAGAGGGTGGTGGAATTTCCTGTGTAGCGGTGAAATGCGTAGATATAGGAAGGAACACCAGTGGCGAAGGCGACCACCTGGACTAATACTGACACTGAGGTGCGAAAGCGTGGGGAGCAAACAGGATTAGATACCCTGGTAGTCCACGCCGTAAACGATGTCAACTAGCCGTTGGAAGCCTTGAGCTTTTAGTGGCGCAGCTAACGCATTAAGTTGACCGCCTGGGGAGTACGGCCGCAAGGTTAAAACTCAAATGAATTGACGGGGGCCCGCACAAGCGGTGGAGCATGTGGTTTAATTCGAAGCAACGCGAAGAACCTTACCAGGCCTTGACATCCAATGAACTTTCTAGAGATAGATTGGTGCCTTCGGGAACATTGAGACAGGTGCTGCATGGCTGTCGTCAGCTCGTGTCGTGAGATGTTGGGTTAAGTCCCGTAACGAGCGCAACCCTTGTCCTTAGTTACCAGCACGTAATGGTGGGCACTCTAAGGAGACTGCCGGTGACAAACCGGAGGAAGGTGGGGATGACGTCAAGTCATCATGGCCCTTACGGCCTGGGCTACACACGTGCTACAATGGTCGGTACAGAGGGTTGCCAAGCCGCGAGGTGGAGCTAATCCCATAAAACCGATCGTAGTCCGGATCGCAGTCTGCAACTCGACTGCGTGAAGTCGGAATCGCTAGTAATCGCGAATCAGAATGTCGCGGTGAATACGTTCCCGGGCCTTGTACACACCGCCCGTCACACCATGGGAGTGGGTTGCACCAGAAGTAGCTAGTCTAACCTTCGGGAGGACGGTTACCACGGTGTGATTCATGACTGGGGTGAAGTCGTAACAAGGTAGCCGTAGGGGAACCTGCGGCTGGATCACCTCCTTAATCGACGACATCAGCTGCTCCATAAGCTCCCACACGAATTGCTTGATTCATTGAAGAAGACGATAAGAAGCAGCCCGAAATTGGGTCTGTAGCTCAGTTGGTTAGAGCGCACCCCTGATAAGGGTGAGGTCGGCAGTTCGAATCTGCCCAGACCCACCAATTTTGTGTGGGAAACGCCTGTAGAAATACGGGGCCATAGCTCAGCTGGGAGAGCGCCTGCCTTGCACGCAGGAGGTCAACGGTTCGATCCCGTTTGGCTCCACCACTACTGCTTCTGAAAGTTTTGAAAGCTTAGAAATGAGCATTCCACCAAGACGGTGATGAATGTTGATTTCTAGTCTTTGATTAGATCGTTCTTTAAAAATTTGGGTATGTGATAGAAAGATAGACTGAACGTTACTTTCACTGGTAACGGATCAGGCTAAGGTAAAATTTGTGAGTTACTCGTAATTGAGTATTATCGAATTTTCGGCGAATGTCGTCTTCACAGTATAACCAGATTGCTTGGGGTTATATGGTCAAGTGAAGAAGCGCATACGGTGGATGCCTTGGCAGTCAGAGGCGATGAAAGACGTGGTAGCCTGCGAAAAGCTTCGGGGAGTCGGCAAACAGACTTTGATCCGGAGATGTCTGAATGGGGGAACCCAGCCATCATAAGATGGTTATCTTGTACTGAATACATAGGTGCAAGAGGCGAACCAGGGGAACTGAAACATCTAAGTACCCTGAGGAAAAGAAATCAACCGAGATTCCCTTAGTAGTGGCGAGCGAACGGGGACTAGCCCTTAAGTGGCTTTGAGATTAGCGGAACGCTCTGGAAAGTGCGGCCATAGTGGGTGATAGCCCTGTACGCGAAAATCTCTTAGTCATGAAATCGAGTAGGACGGAGCACGAGAAACTTTGTCTGAATATGGGGGACCATCCTCCAAGGCTAAATACTACTGACTGACCGATAGTGAACTAGTACCGTGAGGGAAAGGCGAAAAGAACCCCGGAGAGGGGAGTGAAATAGATCCTGAAACCGTATGCGTACAAGCAGTGGGAGCAGACTTTGTTCTGTGACTGCGTACCTTTTGTATAATGGGTCAGCGACTTATTTTCAGTGGCGAGCTTAACCGAATAGGGGAGGCGTAGCGAAAGCGAGTCTTAATAGGGCGTCTAGTCGCTGGGAATAGACCCGAAACCGGGCGATCTATCCATGGGCAGGTTGAAGGTTGGGTAACACTAACTGGAGGACCGAACCGACTACCGTTGAAAAGTTAGCGGATGACCTGTGGATCGGAGTGAAAGGCTAATCAAGCTCGGAGATAGCTGGTTCTCCTCGAAAGCTATTTAGGTAGCGCCTCATGTATCACTGTAGGGGGTAGAGCACTGTTTCGGCTAGGGGGTCATCCCGACTTACCAAACCGATGCAAACTCCGAATACCTACAAGTGCCGAGCATGGGAGACACACGGCGGGTGCTAACGTCCGTCGTGAAAAGGGAAACAACCCAGACCGTCAGCTAAGGTCCCAAAGTTATGGTTAAGTGGGAAACGATGTGGGAAGGCTTAGACAGCTAGGAGGTTGGCTTAGAAGCAGCCACCCTTTAAAGAAAGCGTAATAGCTCACTAGTCGAGTCGGCCTGCGCGGAAGATGTAACGGGGCTCAAACCATACACCGAAGCTACGGGTATCACGTAAGTGATGCGGTAGAGGAGCGTTCTGTAAGCCTGTGAAGGTGAGTTGAGAAGCTTGCTGGAGGTATCAGAAGTGCGAATGCTGACATGAGTAACGACAATGGGTGTGAAAAACACCCACGCCGAAAGACCAAGGTTTCCTGCGCAACGTTAATCGACGCAGGGTTAGTCGGTCCCTAAGGCGAGGCTGAAAAGCGTAGTCGATGGAAAACAGGTTAATATTCCTGTACTTCTGGTTATTGCGATGGAGGGACGGAGAAGGCTAGGCCAGCTTGGCGTTGGTTGTCCAAGTTTAAGGTGGTAGGCTGGAATTTTAGGTAAATCCGGGATTCTAAGGCCGAGAGCTGATGACGAGTTATCTTTTAGATAACGAAGTGGTTGATGCCATGCTTCCAAGAAAAGCTTCTAAGCTTCAGGTAACCAGGAACCGTACCCCAAACCGACACAGGTGGTTGGGTAGAGAATACCAAGGCGCTTGAGAGAACTCGGGTGAAGGAACTAGGCAAAATGGCACCGTAACTTCGGGAGAAGGTGCGCCGGTGAGGGTGAAGGACTTGCTCCGTAAGCTCATGCCGGTCGAAGATACCAGGCCGCTGCGACTGTTTATTAAAAACACAGCACTCTGCAAACACGAAAGTGGACGTATAGGGTGTGACGCCTGCCCGGTGCCGGAAGGTTAATTGATGGGGTTAGCTAACGCGAAGCTCTTGATCGAAGCCCCGGTAAACGGCGGCCGTAACTATAACGGTCCTAAGGTAGCGAAATTCCTTGTCGGGTAAGTTCCGACCTGCACGAATGGCGTAACGATGGCGGCGCTGTCTCCACCCGAGACTCAGTGAAATTGAAATCGCTGTGAAGATGCAGTGTATCCGCGGCTAGACGGAAAGACCCCGTGAACCTTTACTATAGCTTTGCACTGGACTTTGAATTTGCTTGTGTAGGATAGGTGGGAGGCTTTGAAGCGTGGACGCCAGTTCGCGTGGAGCCATCCTTGAAATACCACCCTGGCAACTTTGAGGTTCTAACTCAGGTCCGTTATCCGGATCGAGGACAGTGTATGGTGGGTAGTTTGACTGGGGCGGTCTCCTCCTAAAGAGTAACGGAGGAGTACGAAGGTGCGCTCAGACCGGTCGGAAATCGGTCGTAGAGTATAAAGGCAAAAGCGCGCTTGACTGCGAGACAGACACGTCGAGCAGGTACGAAAGTAGGTCTTAGTGATCCGGTGGTTCTGTATGGAAGGGCCATCGCTCAACGGATAAAAGGTACTCCGGGGATAACAGGCTGATACCGCCCAAGAGTTCATATCGACGGCGGTGTTTGGCACCTCGATGTCGGCTCATCACATCCTGGGGCTGAAGCCGGTCCCAAGGGTATGGCTGTTCGCCATTTAAAGTGGTACGCGAGCTGGGTTTAGAACGTCGTGAGACAGTTCGGTCCCTATCTGCCGTGGACGTTTGAGATTTGAGAGGGGCTGCTCCTAGTACGAGAGGACCGGAGTGGACGAACCTCTGGTGTTCCGGTTGTCACGCCAGTGGCATTGCCGGGTAGCTATGTTCGGAATAGATAACCGCTGAAAGCATCTAAGCGGGAAACTAGCCTCAAGATGAGATCTCACTGGAACCTTGAGTTCCCTGAAGGGCCGTCGAAGACTACGACGTTGATAGGTTGGGTGTGTAAGCGCTGTGAGGCGTTGAGCTAACCAATACTAATTGCCCGTGAGGCTTGACCATATAACACCCAAGCAATTTGACTACTCTAACGAGCATCAGATTGCGGTGTGTGAAGACGAAATGAACCGAAAGTTCGAATCTCACAAAACACCGAAAGCTATCACATACCCATTTTGCTGAAGCGAGGCCAGCTGGCCGCGACTCAGTACCCGAATTTCTTGACGACCATAGAGCATTGGAACCACCTGATCCCATCCCGAACTCAGCAGTGAAACGATGCATCGCCGATGGTAGTGTGGGGTTTCCCCATGTGAGAGTAGGTCATCGTCAAGATTAAATTCCAGAACCCCTGTTTGCTAACGCAAACAGGGGTTTTGTTTTGGGCGGTCGAAAAGTTCGTAGAGGCCTATTGCAGCGAAGGTTGCCCGCGACAATCGTCAACAATGACGCGAACCCGCTCACGCGCCGATTCCCCCTAACCCCCTCGCATAGTGCACCCCACCCGGCCGACGCCGGACCTTTCTGCGCTATCGATCCTGCAATGCCCAAAAAAAACGCTCATCAACATGCCGTTGGGGAAATCGATGCAAAGTGTTTCTGCATTTTTGGTATGGTGCAGCACATTTTCATAGGGATTGATCTTTCATCCGCAGGACGCGGCGTCGACCTTCTTCAACGAGATGCTGTAGAAATGCCTGAACCGATACCAATCAAGGATCACGAAAAAGAGAACCGCCTGGTCAACAAGCGCCTGCTCGCCTGCGCGCTGTTGGTCATTGGCATCACCTGCGCCCTGGTGGGGCGCATGTACTTCCTGCAGGTCGTACAGTTCGACTACCACTCCACTATTTCCGAGAACAACCGCGTCCACGTGTTGCCCATTACGCCGACGCGCGGGTTGATCTATGACCGCAACGGCGTCGTGCTGGCTGACAACCGCCCCAGCTACAACCTGACCATTACTCGTGAGCGCACCACCGACCTCAAGGGCGAGTTGGACGCCATCGTCAGTTTGCTGCACTTGCCGGCCGAAGACCGTGCTGTATTCGACAAGGCGTTGAAACAAGCGCGTCACCCCTTCGTTCCTGTGACACTGTTTTATGAGCTGACCGAAGAGCAGATCGCGCTGCTGGCCGTGAACGAATTCCGCCTGCCGGGTGTGGACGTAGAGCCGCAATTCGTTCGCCACTATCCCTTGGGCGCCCACTTTGCTCATTCCATCGGTTACGTAGGACGGATCAACGAGAAAGAATCCAAAGCCCTCGACTCGGTGGAGTACCGTGGTACGCAGTCTATCGGCAAGACCGGGATCGAGCGTTTCTACGAGTCCGAATTACACGGCCACGTAGGCTATGAAGAAGTAGAAACCAATGCCCAGGGCCGCGTACTGCGCGTTCTCAAGCACACCGATCCGATTCCCGGCAAAAATATCGTCCTGAGCCTCGACGTTCACCTCCAGGAGGCGGCAGAAGAAGCCTTGGGTGATCGCCGTGGTTCGGTGGTTGCCCTTGACCCGCAAACCGGTGAGGTGCTTGCCATGGTCAGCAAGCCGAGTTTCGATCCGAACCTGTTTGTTACCGGCATCAGTTTCAAGGAATATGCCGCACTGCATGATTCCATTGATCGGCCGCTGTTCAATCGCGTCCTCAGGGGGCTTTACGCGCCTGGCTCGACCATCAAGCCGGAAGTCGCCATCGCCGGCCTCGACAGTGGCGTCGTCACCGCCCAAACCCGCGTGTTCGACCCTGGTTATTACCAACTGCCCGACTTCGACCACAAATACCGCAACTGGAACCACAGCGGCGACGGCTGGGTAGACATGGACGCAGCCATCATGCGCTCCAATGACACCTACTTTTACGACCTCGCCCACAAGCTGGGCATCGATCGCCTGCACGACTACCTGGCCGAGTTCGGCTTGGGGCAGAAAGTGTCGCTGGACATGTTCGAAGAGTCAGCCGGCCTGATGCCGTCCCAGGCCTGGAAGCGCGCCACACGCCGCCAGCCCTGGTTCCCGGGTGAAACCGTGATCCTCGGCATCGGCCAGGGCTACATGCAGGTCACGCCGCTGCAGCTGGCCCAGGCCACCGCCTTGATTGCCAACAAAGGCGTGTGGAACCGGCCTCACTTGGCCAAGACCATCAATGGCGTGCCACCGGTGGATGAGAACCCGATGCCCAACGTGGTCCTCAAGGATCCGCGAGATTGGGAGCAGGTCAACCACGGCATGCAATTGGTGATGCACGATCCACGCGGCATTGCCCGCGCGGCCGCACAAGGCGCGCAATACCGCATCGCCGGCAAGAGTGGTACGGCGCAAGTGGTGGCGATCAAGCAGGGCGAGCGTTACAACCGTGACAAGACCCTGGAGCGTCACCGAGATAACGCTTTGTTCGTCGGCTTTGCGCCAGCCGAACACCCCAAGATCGTGATTTCGGTGATGATCGAAAACGGCGAGGCTGGCGGTCGTGTTGCGGGACCGGTCGTGCGGCAAATCATGGACGCCTGGCTACTCGACCAGGAAGGCCACCTGAAGCCCCAATATGCGACGCCTGCTAAAGCACCCGGTGACCCGAAGGTCTAATCAGGGTTTCCATTCGTCCCATTGCTCTACGCCTTCATAGGCAAGCCAGGGCATATCATGAGCCGTCCAGATGTGCGCGGTGGGCCTGACGCCTGGATCATCATCCAGCGTCGCCACCCTCACAATGACGTGGGGTTGGTGCCCGCGCTCAGCCATCAGATGTGAGCCGCAGCGCGAGCAGAAATGCCTGAGCTTGCCCGGCGACGATTCAAAAAATGCCAACAGGTCCACGCCCTGTGTCCAGCGAAAGTGTTCGCGCATTACGCCTGCCGTCGCGACAAAAGCCGCCGCATGCACCTTGCGGCAGCTGTTGCAGTGGCAGTGGCTGATAGGCATGTCGAGGCGGTCTACCTGATAGCGCACGCCCTTGCAGAAGCAACTTCCATTCAATGGTTCAGTCATAACGTAATGCCGGGTCAAGGAAGGGGTCATCATCATTGCTTACAACCCAAGGTTGCGCATTGTTTGATGTCGCCTACTGTCAATGGAGGAGGTGACTTATGCACGTATTAGATCGCATAGAACGAAAAGTCTTGCTCAACGCTTCACGTAGACAGGTGTGGGAAGCCCTTACCGATGCCGAGCAGTTCGGCAACTGGTTCGGTATCGCCCTAAAAGGCAAAGCCTTCGCTGCTGGGGAAACCATCGAGGCCCCGATCACTTATCCCGGCTACGAGCATGTGATCTGGAAGGCCAAGATCGAACGTATCCTGCCGCAAACGCTGTTCTCGTTCTGGTGGCACCCTTTCGCGGTAGAGAAGGGCGTCGACTACGACCAGGAAACCCCGACACTGGTGGAGTTCACCATTGAGGACCGTGCGCCGGGCATTCTGCTGCGGGTGGTCGAATCAGGCTTTGATACGGTGCCGGAGGCTCGTCGGCAGAAGGCCTTCAAGATGAACTCCAGGGGCTGGGACGAGCAGATGGGCAACATCGAAACCTACCTGAGCCAAGCCCGCCAGGCCTGACCGCAACGGGCATCATGCTCGATGCTTGGCGGCAGCCACCGCCAATACGTGGAGGGCGGCCAGGGCTAACGCGGGGCGCTGAGCGCGGGGTAGCTTTATTGTCAGGACTTCCCTGTGGCAGAAGTCCTGAGTCTGGCGGTGAGTCAGCGATGCACACACCTGCTGGCTCACCTTGCTGTAGCGCGTTTAGAAATCCACAGTCGCCGACAGCTTGGCGACACGTGGATCGCCTTGGCTGAGGAAGCCACCCTGGGCCGATTCCCAATACTTCTCGTTGGCGACGTTCTCCACGGTAGCGCCGAGGGTGACATCACGCTGAGCCACCTTGAAGTTGTAGCGCGCCCCCACGTCGAAGCGGTTCCAGGTCGGCAGGCTCAGGTTGTTGGCGGCGTCGGCATACTGCCCGCCTGTGCGCAGCATCCGGCCGTTGAGCGTCACGCCTTGCAGGCCGGGGACATCCCAATCCACACCGGCGTTGAGCTGGAACGAAGGCACACCGATAGCGCGGTTGCCATCGTTGGCGCCGTTCTGTGTGTCCTTGAGCTCGGTTTTCATCACCGTCACACCGCCCAGCAGGCGCAGGCCGCTTACGGGTTCACCGAATACGTTCAATTCAACGCCTTTGTTGATTTGCTGACCTTCACGCACATAGCGCGCGGTAGTGGCATCAATGACCTGAACGTAACCAGCGCCGGGCTGTTCGATACGGTACACACCCAACGTCGCCCCGTAGGTGCCCATGTCGACTTTCACGCCGGCTTCGATCTGCTTGGAGCGCGCGGGAGCGAACGCCTGGCCGCCACCGATGATAGTGCGGTTGCCCGAGTTGACGGGAGATGTCGGGCCTTGCGCCAGGCCTTCGATGCGGTTGGCGTAGAAAGACACGTGTTCCCACGGCTTGAACACCAGGCCGTAGACCGGCGTGGTAATCGACTCGTCATAGTTGGAGGTACGGGTGCCACTCATATAGTTGTACCCCTGCACCACCATCTGCTGGCGGCGCGCACCGAGCGTGACCAGCAGGCGATCATCGAACACGCCAAGGGTATCGGACACTGCTGCGCTGCGCACAAATGTCTTGGCCGTAATGGTGGGGTCGCTGAAATCAGTCCCTGGCGTATTGCGAGGGTTGTTCAAGGTCGGTGGCGCGCCGGTTACCGGGTCGTAGATATTGGTTGGAGTGGCCGTCGACGAGGCGTTGAACACATAAGCGTTGCGTGCCTGGGTCCAGATACCGGCCAGGCCGAAATTGAGGCGGTGGCTGACAGCGCCGGTCTGGAACTTGCCGTTCAGCCCCCCCATCAAGCTGCGGTTATCTTCTTCGTGGGCAATGGTCGAGCGGCTCGCCTGGGCATTACCGAGGTTATCGGTCAGTGTTACCGACGAGTATTGGCCCATTTCGCGGGTGTGCTTGGCACCGCCTGCGGCATAGGCGGTCCAGTTGTCGTTCAGGTCGTACTCGGCGCGCAGCATCCCCAGGGTGTCTTCGAGGTTGGTGCTGCTCCAGCTCGGCGCGTAGTTGGTGTCTGCCGAAGGCGCATCCGGCACCTGGGTGGCCGTGCCCAGGAACACCGAGTTTCGTCCGCCGTTGATACGCTGCTTTTGATACACAAAGTCACTGGACAGGCGCAATGCATCGCCGCGGTAGTCCAGGCCAACGGTAAACAGTTTCGAGCGCTGGTTCTCATCATCGATGCCGGTATCGCCTTCGCGCTGGGACACGTTCACCCGCGCGCCAAAACGGTTGTCTTCACCGAATCGCTGGCCAATGTCCAGATGCTCGCCAACCCGGCCATCACTGCTGATATCGGTGCTGAAGCGACGCAGCGGCACATCATCGGCCCGCTTGGGTTGCAGGTTCACACCCCCGCCGATCCCTGAGCCGCCTGGCGTTACGCCGTTGATAAAGGCATTGGGCCCCTTGAACACTTCCACGCGCTCCAGGGCGTCAGTAGAGATGATCTGGCGTGGCACGATGCCGTACAGGCCGTTGAAGGAAATGTCGTCACCGTTCAACGGCAGGCCACGAATCATGAAGGTCTGCGCCTGGTTGGCAAAGCCCGACGCCTGGCGCACCGACGAATCATTGAGCAGCACATCACCGACGGTCTCGGCTTGCTGGTCGCGGATCAACTTCTCGGTATAGGAGGACATGCTGAACGGCACATCCATGATGTCCTGGTTGCCCAGCACCCCCAACTGACCGCCGCGTGCCACTTGGCCACCGGCGTATACCGGCGGCAAGGCATTTGGCGCAGGGGCGTCGGCGCTGACAGTGGTCGCACCCAATTCCAATGTGTCGCCATCCTGATGGCTGTTCGCATCCTGCGGGATGGCCGGGGTTGCGGCGAGGGCGGTGAGGCTCAGGGAGCAGCAAAGGGCGAGCAGGGTGGGGCGAAACGGCACAGCGAACGGAGTACGGATGGGCATGGTCGATCCTGACGGCGAACCGTCAATGTGAGGAAAAGGGTAACAGCGTTGCGCGTCCTCACTGCGCGGATACGACTCCGGCGCGAATGATAGTAATTATTATTAACGTCCTGCAACAAATTTGTGAGATTAAGGTCTGCGCGCGCGGATGCCGAGTAGAATCACGCCCTGAAAGCGATTCCTGAGGTGCGGTACGGTGGATTTACAGCAGGGTTTTGTCCTGACCCGGCATTGGCGCGATACCCCGGCGGGCACGGAGGTCAGTTTCTGGCTGGCCACTGACCAGGGCCCGAGGTTTATCCGCCTACCCGTGCAGACCTCGGTGATGTTCATCCCCGAGGCCCATCGCAAGCCGTTGGATTGGCTGCTCAAGGGCGAGCGCGACATCGAGTTGCGCCCGTTGCAGCTGTGCGATTTCCATCATCGCCCGGTGCTGGGCCTGTACACGCGCCAGCACCGCCAGGCGATGGACGTGGAGAAACGCCTGCGTGCCGCCGGCGTCGATGTCTACGAAGGCGACGTGCGCCCACCCGAGCGTTACATGATGGAGCGCTTCATCACTGCGCCCGTGTGGTTTGGCGGCACGCCCGACGCTACCGGCGTGCTCTGCGATGCGCAGATGAAGCCCGCGCCCGACTACCGTCCGCCCTTGAAACTGGTGTCCCTCGACATCGAGACCACCGCCCAGGGCGATCTTTATTCCATTGCCCTCGAAGGCTGCGGCGAGCGCCAGGTGTACATGCTCGGCCCGCCGAACAAAACCGATGCCGTGGACTTCAAGCTCGACTACTGCGACACCCGTGCCCAACTGCTCGAACGCCTCAACCACTGGCTTGCGGTGCACGACCCCGATGCGATCATCGGCTGGAACGTAGTGCAGTTCGACCTGCGCGTGCTCCACGAACATGCCCAGCGCCTCAACGTGCCGCTCATGCTCGGGCGGGGTGAAGAGCCGATGGCCTGGCGCGAACACGGCAGCCGCAACCATTACTTCGCCGCTGCGGCGGGGCGGCTGATCATCGATGGCATCGAAGCCCTGCGCTCGGCCACCTGGAGCTTCGAATCCTTCAGCCTGGAGAACGTCGCGCAGACCCTGCTGGGCGAAGGCAAGGACATCTCCACGCCGTACCAGCGCATGGACGAAATCAACAGCATGTTCGCCGAGGACAAGCCCGCGCTGGCGCGCTACAACCTCAAGGACTGCGAGTTGGTCACGCGGATTTTCGCGAAGACCGAACTGCTCAAGTTCCTGCTGGAGCGGGCCAGCGTCACCGGCTTGCCGGCCGACCGCAACGGCGGCTCCGTCGCCGCGTTCACCCATTTGTACATGCCGTTGATGCACCGCCAGGGCTTTGTCGCGCCGAACCTGGGCGACAAGCCGCCCCAGGCCAGCCCCGGCGGCTTTGTCATGGACTCACGTCCCGGTCTCTACGAATCGGTGCTGGTGCTCGATTACAAAAGTCTCTACCCGTCGATCATCCGCAGCTTCCTGATCGACCCGGTGGGCTTGATCGAAGGCCTCAAGCACACCGATGACAGCGAGTCGGTGGAAGGCTTTCGCGGTGCACGGTTCTCTCGCACCCGGCATTGTCTGCCTTCCATCGTTGCGCGGGTCTCCGAAGGCCGCGAAGTGGCCAAGCGCGAACACAACGCACCGCTGTCCCAAGCCCTGAAAATCATCATGAACGCCTTCTACGGCGTGCTCGGCTCCAGTGGCTGCCGTTTCTTCGATACACGCTTGGCCTCGTCGATCACGATGCGTGGCCACCAGATCATGCGACAGACCCGCGAGCTGGTCGAAGCCCAAGGCTACGAAGTGATCTACGGCGACACCGACTCTACCTTCGTGTGGCTGGGCAGCGCACATTCCCAAGAGGATGCCAGTCGCATCGGCCAAGCGTTGGTGCAGCACGTCAATGACTGGTGGCGTGAGCACCTGCACACTGCGTTCGGCCTGCAAAGCGCCCTGGAGTTGCAGTACGAAACCCACTTCACACGCTTCCTCATGCCGACCATCCGCGGCGCGGAGGAGGGCAGCAAGAAGCGGTACGCCGGCCTGGTCGTACGCAGCGATGGCAGCGAGGAGATGGTCTACAAAGGCCTGGAAACCGTGCGCAGCGACTGGTCGCCCCTGGCCCGCCGATTCCAGCAGGAACTCTACCAGCGCATCTTCCATCGCCAGCCCCACCAGGACTACATACGCGACTACGTGCGCCGCACCCTGAGTGGCGAGTTCGATGAGTTGCTGATCTATCGCAAACGCCTGCGCCGCCAACTGGACGACTACGAACGCAACGTGCCGCCCCATGTGCGCGCCGCGCGCCTGGCCGATGAGTACAACGACCGCCTGAACCGCCCGCGCCAATACCAGCGCGGCGGCTGGATCAGCTACGTGATCAGCGTCAACGGCCCGGAGCCCCTGGAAGTGCGGCAGGCGCCCATCGACTACGACCACTACGTCACCCGGCAATTGCAACCGGTGGCCGATGCGATCCTGCCGTTTGTGAATGATGATTTCAGCACCCTGGTGGGTGGGCAAATGGGCCTGTTTTAAAACGCTTGATTCGTCAGTGCGCGAGCCTGCACTCTCTGTTCCTGACGACCATCCAGACGGCGCAGCCCCATGACCCCACTTACCTTGACCGGCACCACGGTCGAACTCCTGCCCCTGCAAAGGGAACACAAGGCCGCCTTGCTCGAAGCCGCCGCCGATGGCCAATTATGGGACCTCAAGGTCACCCACGTACCGGGCCCGGACACTGTCGATCAATACATCGACACCGCACTGGCGGGACGCGACGCCGGTAGCGTGATCCCGTTCACCCTGGTGCGCCGCGATACCGGCCAGGTGGTTGGCAGCACACGCTTCTGGAAGGTCGACCGGGCCAACCGCAAGCTCGAAATCGGGCATACCTGGCTGGCGCTGTCCACGCAAAAAAGCGGCATCAACACCGAAGCCAAGCTGCTGTTGCTGACCTACGCGTTCGAAGTGCTCGATTGCGTACGCGTGCAGTTCACCACCGATGAACTCAACGAAAAATCCCGCGCCGCGATCCTGCGCCTCGGCGCCGTGCAGGAAGGTATCGTGCGCCACGAACGCATCATGCCCGATGGACGCAAGCGCAACTCGGTGCGTTTCAGCATCATCGATTCGGAATGGCCACAGGTGAAGGCCAACTTGCAGGCCAAACTGCAACGCTAGGAGGAAAAGCCCATGTACACGCTCTACGGTATCGATGAATCCGGTTCCTGCATGATCGAAATCGCCCTGCAGCGGTGTGCGGTGCCGTGGCGGCGAGTGGATGCAGCCTCGTGGGCAGACGGCGAGGGCAGTGTCGAACTGGCGCGTATCAACCCGCTCAAACAGGTGCCGACGCTCGTCACCCCCGACGGCCAAGTACTGACAGAAAGCGCCGCGATCCTGATCCACCTGGGCCTTGAGTTTCCCGACTCCCACCTATTGGCCGACAACCGCGCGCAGATCATTCGCGGCCTGGTGTACATCGCCGCCAATTGCTATTCGGCGATCGGCATCATCGACTACCCGCAGCGCTGGCTTGGCAACGTCAACGACACCGTGCAAGCGCAACTGGTCACCGGCACCCGGCGCTACCTGCATCAGGCCTGGGTAGTGTTCGCCGATCAGTTTGCCGACCAATTGCTTGCCGCGAACAACACGCCGAACGCACTCGGCTTGATGGCTGCCGCGGTGTCGCGTTGGGACGAGGCGCGGGACGCGTTGAGCGGCCTGGCGCCAGGCTTTGCGCAGACACTGGCGCAGGTGGATGCCGATCCCCTTGTAGCGCCTGTATTTGCTCGGCATTGGCCGGAGTGGAAGGTCTCATGATGTTTCCGTAATCAGTGGAAACAATGACGGTCGCCCCCATCAAACCCTTGCGTAGCGGGCGTCCTGACCTACGCTTTCTTAAAGTGGTGTAGGAATCATCCTTGAATTTGACTGTCGCAGACATGAAACTCAAGAACCCTGCATGGAATTCAAAGGAGGTGCGCATGCTCATCCGGTCGCTGACCCTGGCTACCTTGATGGCTTTTACGGGGCCGCTGTTGGCTGCTGATGATATCAACCCGCTCAAGCAGGACTTGGGCAAGGCCCGGCCGCTGGTGGTGGTGGAGCTTGATTCCGGCAACGACACCTTGGCGACCCTCAAGAAACAGTTGGACGAGCCTGCGACCAAGCAGTCCTTTGAAGAACGCAGCATGGTGTTCTACACCGTGAAGTTCGGCAGCATCGGTGCCGAAGGCGAGAAGTTCGCCAAGGACCCAAAAGACAGCAAAAAGCTCACGCCGCCGGAAACCAACGCGCTGATCCGTGCCCTCAAGTTGGGTGCCGGCAGCGGTACCAAAGTGATCCTGGTGGGCAAGGATGGCGAGAAGAAACTCGAGAAGACCGTGCCGCCGGATACCCTCGACCTCAAGGCGTTCTTCAGCGCCATCGACCAGATGCCGATGGCCGAGAAGGAAACCGCCGCACCGGCTGAGCCTGAACCGGCTGCACCGGCGCCAGCCAAGGGCGCCAAGCCTGCCAAGCCAGGCAGCAAGCCAGCGCCTCAGCAACTCGACGACTAACTGGTTTTGGTCGGTACGTGATCAATGTGGGAGCCGGGCTCGCCCGTTCCCACAGTGGATCTTCAGCATGCCTAAGTTGTCGCCTTCTCCCCGGTCGCCTTGCGCACCGGAAACGGAAAGTAGAAAAACCGCAGGAACGCCACTCGCTTGATCACTTCCCCGATCAACAACGGCACCACCACCGCCACCACAAAGCCGATACAGGCCGCGACAAGCGCAGGCAGCCCCAGGCGTTCCATCAGGTCGAACGTCTTGTGTTGGATCTCACCGTGAAAGATCAGCAGGATCAGCGTCGACTGACCAATGTAGGTCATCGCCCGGGTGATCAGTGCCGAGACCATGAGCACCCGCGCCAGCGCCCAGCACGCATACACCCCGATCATCGCCAGCAGGCTGGTCCATAGCCAGTGATCGTAGCGACGCTGCGCCAGGTCCATGGTATCGCCCCGGTACAGGAACACCGCGGCGAACAGCACAATCGACACCAACAGCGTCAGCAGCGACCCCGCATGGGTGCGCAACCAGTCCCGCAACAGGTAGCCATAGATGAAGCAGGTGCTGCTGATCAGGGTGATGTCGAGGCTGAACGGCAAGCCTGGCAGCACCCAGGTTCTGCCGCCCAGGGTGACGGGCAGTTGCCAGAACCAGGGCAGCATCCAGACGCCGACCAGCAACGGCACCAGCATCACTGCACAGCTCACGGGCAGTGGCAGGCGTTGGATCAGTCGCAGCACCACCCAACTGAACAGGATCGACACCCAGAAGTGCGGCAGGAACCACAGCGCCTGCCACGGGATGGTGTCCACCGACGCATACAGCACGCCGCCGACATCGGGCAGCAGCGGCTGGCCACGCAGAATGCTGCGCACGATCACGTAGGTGAGCATGGTGAAGAAAAACGGCTTGAGCAGGCCATCGGCCTTACGTATCGCCATCTCCACGAAGGGCTGCTCCGGCTTGAAGAACACGCCGGACAAAAAGAAGAACAATGGCAAGATGAACGACGCCAGGATCGGGTACAGCAAGTCCGGCGAGGTGGCGACAAACCAGCTGTGGGCATAGACGATCACCAGGATGCCGATGCCTTTGGCGATATCCATTTGAATCCAGCGATGTTTCACCTGATCACCCCTCTATAAAACCCACCGCCCCGGTAGGCGCTGGCGTGTGGCGAGGGCGCTTGCTCGCCACTGTTAATGTCATGCCTTGCGCCACGGCTTCAGCCACAGCCCCATCCCCAGCAACACCACCGCGCCGGCCAGCGTGCTCAGCCCCAGTTGCAGCCACACGCCTTCAACCCGAAACAGCACCAACGCCGCCAGCCCCATCACCCCTGCACTGAGCAGCCACTGCCGCGCCCAGGCCAGGACGCCGAGCAACCCCTGGCGCTGCATCAACAGCAGTGCAGTGCAGATGACCCCGGCCAGCGCGGCCAACGGGATGCCCGCCAGCCCGAACACAAACGGCAGCACGCCCAGCAACAGCACGTTGACCAGGCTGCCGAGCAGCTCGCAGCGCAGTGGCTGGCGCGTGTCACCAGCGGCATAGGCATAACGTGCAAGCAGTGCGTTCCAGGCGCCGAATACCAGCGGTACGGCAAACCAGGCCAACAGCAGTGGCAAAGGCGAGTCCAGCGATTGCCTGGGCAGCAGCAACGCGACCAGGCTCGGGGCCGCCGCCACCAGGCCGACGCCGGCGGGCAGGGTCAGCACGCTGGCGGTTTCCAGGCCACGCTTGAGCAGGGCCAGGCGCTCGTCGCCCTGGCGGCGGCTCATCATGCCCAGCAGCACCTGGTTGAGGCTCATCAGCGCAATCAGCGGCAGGTTCATCAGCTTGCGCGCCAGGTTGACCCAGGTCACCGCGCCTTCGCCCAGCAACGACGCCACCAGCCGTTCAATGAGGGCCAGGCCCTGGCTGGCGCCATTGCTCAGCAGCAGCGGGCCGATGCGTTGGCCCAGCTCCCGCAGTGGTGCAAACGACCGTTGCCAATGCCACGGCCGCCAGCCCTGGCGCCATACGGACGGCAGCAGCGCCAGCGGCATCAACAGGCTGCCGGCGAGGCAGGCCAGGGCCAATGAGTGAGGTTGAGTGGCGGTGCCGGCGAAGGCGAGGTAGGCCACCGGCGGCAGGTTGAACAACAACGAGCCCAAGCCCGCCAGTACAAAACGTTCGCCGGCCTGCAAGGGAATGCTGAACAGCGCATGCAGTATCAGCCCGGGCACGCACCAGGCGACAATCTGCAAGTTACTGCTGGCGAGCGCCGTGGCACTGGCCGCCAGGCCCGGCCCGAGCAGTTGCACTAGCCACGGCGCCAGCAGCGTCAACAGCAGGCTGGTAACCAGTGCGATCAGCAACAGCGCCGGAAACAGTACCGCCAGCCAACCGAGGCGTTCATCGTCTTTGCGCGCCAGGTACAGCGGCAGCGCAGCGGCGCTCAGCACGCCGCCGGCCAATGACATGCGCAACGCCTCTGGCAGAAACAAGGCGATCAGGAATGCATCGCTGCGTTCTCCGGCGCCCCAGGCCGCCACCAGCAGCCATTCGCGGGCAAAGCCCAGGCACAGGCCGAGCAGCGTCGCCAGCGTCAGCCAGACGGCAGAGCCCAGCATCAGGGCCGCGCGCCATCAAGCATGGATTTGCGATAGGCCACGCTTTTCACCTGCGGCAGGCGCGCCGGAAACAGTCGGCGGGCCTCCAGCACATTGATTCCAACCATTAGCCAGAACAGCGCGACCATCACCACCGCAAAGCTGAAGTAGTGGTCGAACAGGCCGCTGACCAGAGCCGAGAGGATCCCGGCGGTGGTGCCCAGCCACAGCGCATTGTCCTTGGTCAGGCGGATTGGGCCGCTGTCCGGGCGCGCTTCCCGCCACCAGCGTACGGTCACCGCGACAAAGAAGAGCATGCCGACGATGCCGGTCTTGTAGATGAAGTTCAGCCACAGGTTGGAGATGCCCAGCAAGTGCGTGCCGGGCACTGGCGGGTCCACCTTGAAGCCGATGCCGAACGGATACGACACCACCGCCTGCGGGAACATGCGGTATTCGTCGAAACGCACTTCGGTACTGGCGTTGTCCGAGGAAAAAATCGTCGCCAGGCGTTCCTGTAACGGCGGATAAGCGATCACCAGCGCCACGGTCAGCGCCGCGCCGATCATCAGCAGGCGTCCGGTGTACGGCACTCGGCGCGTGGCCATCCACAGCAGCACCAACGCCAGGCTGACCATCGCACCGCGGCTACTGGCCAGCAACAAGGCGGCCGCGCCCAGGCACGCCACACTCAGGCCGAGCGCGCGTTTCCAGCCTTGCTCGGTCATGCCGAAACAGAAGGCCAGGGGCAGCAGCAACGCCATGATCCCGCCGATGGCATTCGGGTGCATCCAGGGTGAGCCCATGCGTGAAGACATGGCTTCCAGGCCGAATTTCAACATGTCGAAGTTGCCGTAGTTGAACAGCGCCAGGATCGGCGCAATGCCGGCCCCGGAGCGCGTGCGCACAAACACCGCAATCGACAGCACCAGCATTGCCAGGCTGCCCAGCAGCAGGGCGATCACCAGGGATTCGCGGTGCTTGTGGTCCACCAGCAACTTGGCGCAGAGGAACACCGACGACAGGCTCAGCAGCCAGCGCAACCAGTTGGCTACGCCGCTGGTGTCGGCGTGGATGGTGACCTGGCCGACGATAAAGGGGAACACGCTGAACAGCATCAGCCACAAGAGCATCTGGTCGGTGGGCCGGCGGGTGAGGCTTGGTGTGTCGGGCAGGCGCGACAAGAAGTTGTGCCACAGCACCGCGCCCCAGGTCAGCGCCAGGATGGCTTCGCTGACGGTACTGCGGATGCCCAGGTTGACGGTGGAGTAGGGCATGAACGTGGCGACCAGGGCAAACAGCAACAGCCCCCAGAATGGAAAGCGCAGGATGGTCATCGCCCCGGCCAGGCCGATCACGGCCAGGAACGCCTTGGCCGGTGACAGCAACAGGGCGAGGGCGCCAAACAGCAGGCCGAAAAGGATCGCAACGAGGCCGGACAGGTTCACGTTCACTTCAGCTCCTCGATCAGTTCGGCCAGGCGCCGACGGTAGGCGTGATGGTTGAAGCGTTCCGCCCATTGCCGGCGTTGCTCGGGCGATTCTTCATCGGCCCGTTCGCCCAGGCTCACCATCAACTGCGTCAGCGCCGGGCCATCGGTGGGGGAAAAACGCGGTGCCGACGGCGGAGTGATTTCATCCAGCGACGTGCCGCTGGCCACCGCCACCGGGGTACCGACGCTCAGGGCCTCGATCACCGGCAGGCCGAAGCCTTCGGCATACGAAGGTTGCCACAGGCGCGAGGCCTGGCGGTACAGCGCGTGCAATTCGGCATCTGACACGCCACTCAGCGCGCGTATACCTGGCAGCGTACGCTGGGTTTCGGGCAAATGATCGAGGCTGCCCACCAGCACCAAGTCCGGCACGGCGGGGGACTGGCGCCGCGCCTGTTGCCACGCGTCCACCAGGAACGGCACGTTCTTGCGCAGCTCGCGGGTGCCCACCAGCAGCCAATAACGCGCGGGCAGTTGGCGTTTACTGAGGTCCGCCGCCAGTTCGAAAAAACCCTCGACCTGGTTGGGCAGCACGCGAATCTTGCCCGCAGCCTTGGGGAATAGCCGCGCGGTTTCATCGGCGCTGTACTGCGACGGCGTCCACACCCGGTCGGCGCTGTGCACCGCGTAGGCAATCGACAGGCGATCGCTGGTCTTGTAGATCAGCGCCTTCAAACGGTTGGCGTGGTAATTGTTCAGGGTGATCTGGAACAGGTCATGCAAGAGCACCACGGTGCGCAGCCCCTTCGGCTTGGGCGGCAACGGCAGGCCCATGTTGAAGGTGCTGATGTACAGGTCGATCCGCTCCTCACGCAAGGCCCGCGGTAGAAAACCGGCCTCGAAACGCAGGCGATTCTGCGGCTGGTGCATGGCGGTCTTGGCGCATCCCCAGGCCGGGCAGTGGGCCTGCAACCGGGTTTCATCGCCCAGGGGCGCCACGGTGAACCGCTCCAGTTCGATACCAGGCAGGCTGTGCAGGGCGCTTTCCAGCGCGTACACCTGGCGGCTGATGCCCGATTGCGGCGAGGTGCCGACGGTGCGGTAATCCAGGCCTACACGCATGCGGGCTCCTTCTGATTCAACGGCGAAAGGGTGGCGTACACCTGCTCCAGCTGGCTGGCAGCGACGCTCCAGTCATGGGCCCGACGCACATAGGCACGGCCCGCTTCACCCATGGGCGCGGCGGCATCGGGAAATTGCAGCAGGCGCACCACGGCGTCCGCCAGGTGGGTGGCGGTTTGCCCGCCGAGGTAGTCCAGGCCTTCCACCAGGTCCAACCCCGAGACGCCTTGCTCGGTACTTGCCAGCGGCAAGCCGGCGGCCAGTGCTTCGAGCACCTTGAGCTTGGAACCGCCGCCATGGCGCAACGGCGCCAGAAACACCGAACAACTCGACTGCAGGTTCAGCAGGTTGGGCACGAAACCCTGCCACTCGATGCGCGGGTCCTGCCAGCGTTCACGCCAACTGTCCGGCATGCCGAAACCACACACGCTCATGCGCGCATCCGGGCAACGTTCCCAGACCTTGGGCAGGATTTCATCCAGGGCCCACTCGATAGCGTCCACGTTGGGGGCGTATTCATAGTTGCCCAGGAATAGCACGCGGCGTGTCGATGGGTCGGGCCGGGCGGCAGCGAAGTGATCGCAATCCACGCCATTGACCACCACCGACACCGGTTTGCCGGCGATTTTATTGAGGGTCTGCGCGTCACTGTCGGTCACCGCCACCACACGCGCAGCCTGGCGCATCACCCGCCGTTCCCAGCGGGCGTAGCGCCACTGGTCATAGCGAATGAACGGCAGCGACCAGCCCGGCAGGCGGTCATAGGTGGCCGCGCCCAGGGCCGATTCGACGTTGTGTTCGGTCAGCACGAAGGGCTGGGATTTACGCGCCAGCGCCTCTTCGTAAGGCTGGAAGCTGTAGCTGTGCTCGATCTGCACCACGTCCCACTGTTCGTCGAGCAGTTGGTTGAACCTGTCCTGCAATGCGCCCGACAAGCCATTCACACTGGCCAGCAGCGGGTAGGGTGCAAACAGCCCCGCGACCAGCGTCTTCACGCTGCGCAAGGGGCGGCGTGGCAGGATGATCAGTTGTTCCACAAACGCCTCGAGCACCTGGCGGTCAGTGAGTGACACCGGATGTTTGTCATGCAGCAGCAGGGTGATCCGGTGCCCCCGCGCGGCCAAGCTGCGCAGCAGGTGGAACTGACGCGTCTTGCCGCCGCTGGTGGCAGGCCAGGGTGAGTAGGGCAGGATCCATAAAATGCGCATGGCAGGCCTCAATCCCATAACAGAATTTGCAGGTTCGACTTGACCGGTACGGTCAGGCCGTCGGTGCCGCTCACCGGGGTTTGTGTGCCGCGCAGCGGGTCGTACAGGGTGGCGCCTGCCAGGTTTGGCAAATGGGCGTTGCCACCCTGGGCGGACCAGAAAAACCATAGCTTGCGGCCGTCGGTACGGGTCCAGCCGATGCTGAACAGGCCGTCGGGCAACGCGTCGGCGGTGGGCGGGTCTGCGGGGGTAAGCTTCGGCCCGCTGACGTCGAGGAAGTTCTTCAGTGCGGTGTAGACGGGCTTGGGGTTGGTGTCGATATCCAGCAAGCCATAAGACTGGTCACGTACGCTGGCGCGCTGGTCGAGGTCGCTCAAGGTAAACAGGAAGATCTTGTCGAAATCCATCGCACTCATCAGCGCAAGGCGGCGAACCACGTAGTCGGCCTGTGCCTGGGGGGTGATGATGTCCTGGGCGTCTTTGGGCCCCTTGTAGGTTGACCAGCCCCACTCGGTGCTCCACAGGGTTTGCACACCGCCGTTGCGCAGCGCCTGGTTGAGCTGGGTGGTCTTGGCGATGAAGTCCAGGTTGGCCGGGTCGTTGCCCTCGGGCAATTGGGTGTAGGGGTGATAGGACACCACCGTGTTCAGGCTGGCCACGCCCAGCGCGCCCAAGGCGTCGAACATGGTCTGGCCGTTGGGCATTTCACTGAAGAACGCCATGCCCGCAGCCACCACCGGCTTGCTCGGGTTCACGGCCCGCAATGCCTGGGTGGTAGCGGTGAGCAGGGTGGCGTAACCCGCCGGGTCCGCCGCCGGGCGCCAGAAGCCCAGCAGGTTAGGTTCGTTCCAGACTTGCCAGGCATCGACGCTGGGGTAGCGCTGGGACAGCAAGGCCATGCGATTGGCGAACACGTTGGGGTCTTTCGGCGGGTACTGGTCCGGGTACATCGACAGCGGCGGGGCGCTGGAGATAAAGCGCGCCGAACCCACCAGGTAAAACACCGACTTGATCTGGTTCTGTTGCAACTTGCCCACCAGTTCATCGAGGGTGGCGAGCTTGTATTGGTTCTGTGCGGTTTCCAGCCGGTCCCAATGCAAATCCAGGCGCACCCACTCAAGGCCCAGGGCCTTGAGGCGGTCGATCTGCTTCTGGTAGCGCTCGGGGCTGAACCACAAGAACTGCGCATTCACCCCCAGGAAATCCTTCCAGACCACCTCCTTGCTACCCTTGAGCACATGGCTCTCGGCATCCGCCTGGCGCCCCCACAGGAACGCGGTCAGCCCCAGGGCTACGACCACTGCGAGGGTCGCGAGAAAGGTAGGTTTACGCGCCATGGGTCGACCCTGCAATGGCTTGTTCGAAGAGCTGCTTGAATTTCTGCGCCGTCAACGGCCACAGGCGCTCGCGACCAATCTCCCCGGCACGCTCCGCCCAATCCCGGGCCAGCAGCGGTGTGCGCGCCAGGCGCAACAGCTGTTCACTGAGCGCTGCCACATCGCCTTCGGGGTAGATCGCGCCGTTGCCGCTGGCGACCTCCTCGGCGAACGCGCGCGCATCGGAGGTGATCGCGCCACGCCCGCAGGCGGTGGCCCAGGACAACGCACCACTGGTGCCGCGCTGGCGTCCCAGCAGGCCGAGTTTTTTCGATTCGCGATAGGGCAGCACCATCACATGGTGGGCCTGGATGGTCTGGGCAATCTCGTCAGCCGGCAGGTTCAGCCGCCAGTAGATCGAACCGGTCAGGCCCAGTGCCGCGATCTGCGCGTTCAACTGCTCCAGGTAGTTTCCGCCCGCGCCAAAGGCCATTTCCGCGGCCGTGCCACCGGCCAGGGTCAGGCGCACGCGATCGCGCAGTTCGGGGGCTTGCTTGAACACCTCCGCCAGGGCCTGCACCAGGTCTTCGATGCCTTTGCCACGGTAGATAAAACCGAAATACAGCACGTGCAGCGTGTCGAGCGACGGCAACGGGGCCGGCGCAATCGCCAGGTTGGCGTGGTTGATCACCGCCACTTTGCCGGCGGGCAATTGCATGCGCTGGCTCAGGCAGTCGGCGCCCAGGCGGGTAAGGGTCACCAGCCGGGTCAGCCCCTTGGCAACCTGGCGCTCTTCGCGCAAGGTCAGTGGGTCGGCCAGCACCACGGCTGCCTGGGGCAAGGGGCTGGGCAGGCGTTCCAGCAGGTTCAGCGGGAACGGCAGGTGCTCACGCCGCCACACGATGCGCTCCGGGTCGTGCACGGTGGCCGTCAAGGGCAACTGTGGGTAAGCCTTGCGCAGTTCACGCAAGGCCAGGAATTCCCCCAGGCGCCCACCGCCCAGCTCGGCGTGCACCAGGTCGACGGCTTGCCAATCGAAGCCGGCGATGGCCTGCTGGATCGCCTCGGAGTTGCCCGCCACACCGGCCAACGGCGTCAGCACCGTCACACCGAGGTGTTCCAAGGCCGTGCGGAAATGGTTCGCGTAGTCGGCGATCCCATTTTTCTCCGGCGGCAAAGGCGCGAGCAGGGCGATACGCATCAGAACGCCCCCCGGTATTTGCCGATGGTCTGCAGCACTTTGCTCGGCACTTCGAACTTGCGACGGTTGATGATGATGCCGTCCACCTTGCCGAACGCGGTATTGAGGATCGACAGCGCATGCTCGACCACCGGCACGGTACTTTTGCGCGCTTCCACCACCAGCCCGATCAGGTCGGCGCGGCGCAGGGTGATAAACGCTTCGCGGTTGTCCAGCAAGGCCGAGGCGTCCAGCAGCACTACTTCACCCGGCGCAGCGTCCTCCGGCCCCCCGACCCGCACATTGACGCCATTCTCACGCAGCAGTTGGCGCAGTTGCTCGACCACAAAGGTCACCCCTTCGCCGTGGCGCGCCGAGGTCAGCCCCAGCACCATGCCCTGTTCGGCAATACGGTCGGGCTGCAGCAGGCTGTACAACCGGTAGATGCTCGCATTGAACGCGTTGGTGCTTTGCGCGGTGGTGGTGTCCAGCTCTGGGAGGGTGGTCCACAGCGGCAGGCCGAACTTGCGTTCCACCAGGCCGCCGTCGTGAATGCGCTGGTCGAGCAGGTAGCACAGGTAGATCACCAGCAAGCCGACGACGATGGCGAACGGGATCGCGAGGATCAGCATCACCAGGGTTTTCGGGAAGATGCGGCCTGGGTTCAGGGTGGCTTCTTCGATCACCGCAATGTTGCTGATCTGGCTGTTGTCCAGCTCGCGGTCAATGCGCGACTTTTCCAGGTTGTCGACGTAGAGCGCGTAGTTGCGCTCAGTGGTGTTCAGTTCGCGGGAAAGACGTGCCAGTTCCGGCTCGATTTCCAGGGCTTGCTTGCGTTGCGCTTCGAGGTTCAGCAGTTGCTTTTGCTGTTCAATCAGCTGGGTACGCAGGGCCTGGTTGTTGCTGGTTTCGTCCAGCAGCACGCGTTGCAAGTGGATTTCCAGGGTGTTCGGCGCGCGGTTCTCCGAGGCTTGCACCGTGTTGCTCTCGTTGGCGACCTGGGCCTGCATCGCACGGATCGAGGCATCCAGGGCTTTGACCGGCGGCGCGTTGTCGGTGTAGGTGCGCATCATGTCAGCCTTTTCCAGCAGCTTCTGGTTAAGCAGGCGACGCAAGTCCTGCTGCTGCGGGTTCAGTGCGATCTGGCGCACCGTGGTGACTTCCTTGGGCTGGCCCTTGAGCTGGGTGCGCGTGCTCTGGATGGCGCTGTCGGACGAGGCGATCAAGCGCGTGGTGTTGAAGGTCTCGCCGCGCAGCACGTTGATGCGCTCGGACAAGTCTTCCAAGCGGTCGGTGATGCTCGCCGCGCCGATCTCATTCAGGTGGGTGAGGATCTGCTGCTTGTAACTCTTGATCTCGGTGGCGCTGTTGGCCGCCTGGCCTTCATAAAAGGCGTACAGGCTCTTGCGACCCAGGGCCTGGGTGCGTTCGTTGATATAGGTTTCGACCCAATCCTTGACCACCGCCTGGGCAATCTCTGGGTCGCTCCACTTGAAGCTGATGTCCATCACCGTGGAGCCGGCGGCATGGCTCACCTCAAAGTTCTTCTCCAGGCCGGCGGCCAGGCGTTCCACCGGGGTGGTCTTTTCAACCACGCCAACGGTTTCCAGCACCACGCGGATGCCGTCGAATATCGCACCCACGCCGCTCTTGACGTAGTACTTGGTGCGCTTCCAGAAACCTTCCGGTGGCGGTGCGTTGTCGATCACTTCCAGGTAATGCTCGGCCACGGCGCGCACGATGGGGCGGCCGGTGAGCAAACGCTCTTCGTCGACAATCGGGTCGCGCTGGGTGCTGGGCATCACCAGCGCCTGGCGGTTGCTGATCTCGATGGGCAGGGTCGAATCACGCCCCGGCTTGACCAACAGACGCGCGGTGGACTCGTATTTGGCCGGCAGCAGGAACGCCCCCAGCAGGATGATCACCAGCGCGGCAATCGCTGCCAGTTTGAACTCGCGCCGGAAGATGAAGAACAAGCGCAGAAGATCACGAAAAGAACGGATCTCGATCATTGGGATGTCGCTCCTTTAGTTGTTGCCGCCGCTGGTTCGGGTGTAGTTGTAGCCAACCCCAATGGACTTGGTGAACGGAATCAGTTGGTTCATGTAGGTGTCGACCCCTTGGATACGCTCGCCCACGTTGGACTTGGGCACGAACACCACGTCGCCACGTTGCAGGCGCACGGGTTTGCGCCCGTTGGCGCCGGTCTTGAGCAGTTGGCTGAAGTCCAGGAAATACGCGCGATACGCGCCCTGGGCGTCTTCGCGCAGCAGGGCGACCATGCTGGCGTTGCCCGCCGGGCTAACCCCGCCGGCACCGATGATCGCTTGTTCCAGGGTGTTGGCCGTGCCGATCTGCACGGCCGTCGGGTTGTTGACCGCACCGCCGACAATGATTGAACTGCTGGGTGCCTGGTTGATGTTCACCGTCACGCGTGGCTCGCGGTAGACCGGGGCGAGCTTGTTGGTCAGCTCCGTGGCCAGCTCCGAAGGCTGGCGACCAGCGACCTGGATCGGCCCCAGGAACGGGTAGTTGATCTTGCCGTCGGTCTGCACGGTGTACAGCGTCAGCTCGTAGATGGTGCTGACGTTGAACGCCGACAGCGTCGGCATCTCGCCGGCATCGCGCACGATGCGCAACTGGTCGCCGATGCGGATACGTTCCACCGCCGGTGGCAGCTGGGCCAGTTGATCGAGGGCGCGCTTGCCTTCCTCGACCGTCTTGTCGTCCGGCGGGACGATACGTGCCGGCGTATTGCAGGCGGCCAAGGCCATCATGGCCACGACAAGCAGGGTTCGTTTCATCAAGGGGGACTTCCTGTAGGGCATGATGCTCACCTCCAATAACCGGGAAACATGCTGATGCGCCGCTTGAGGGCGAGGGGGAGGCGGCGCTCCAGATGGCCCAGCCGATAGCCGAGCAGTTTGAACGCACTGCGTACCAGTACTTCGGGGACACGGTGCAAGGCACCGGCCTTGCGCAGGGCCGCGAGCTCGGCCAGCACGTAGCGCTTGCCTTCGCCCCCCGCGTCGCCAAAGGCCTGTTTGATCCACGGCTCGCGGCCATAGAACACGCCAATGTCGAAGTAGCGGTGAAACTCATCCAAGAGTTTGTAATCGTGGGAGTGATGCACCCATGCGGTGGCGGCGTAGCGCACCTTGTAGCCTTCGAGCAGCATGCGGGCGGCCACATAGGCGTCTTCGCTGCCGATCACGTCAGCGGGGAAACCGCCCACGGCCTCCAGCACGCTGCGCCGGTAGACGGAAAACGAGTCGGAACTGAAACAGGTCTTGATCCCCAGTTCCGGCGCATCGGCCAGGCTCTTGCTGCGGCTCTGCTCCGGGTAGTTGAAGTGCCGCGATTGCGCACCCAGCACGCCGGCATCGGGGTGGGGCAACTGGCGCCCGTAGGCCACGCCATTGAGCGGGTCCTGCTGCAGTTCGTCCAGCAGGTTGGCGAAGGTTTGCGGGGTGGCGGGGATGGCGTCCTGGGTCATCACGATCAGCGCGTCGCCGCCTACCTGTTCGCTGGCCCAGCGCCGAGTGCCGCCGTGATTGAAGTCGCGCGCGTCGATCACCTCGACCCGTGCACCGAACGCGCGAAAGCGCGCCACAGTGTCGTCGCTGGAGGCACTGTCCACCACCAGCGTCTCGTCAGGTTGCAGGGTTTGCATCTGCAGGGCCGGCAACAGGCGCGCCAGGTGGCTGGAGGCGTTACGGGTCGGGATGATCAGTGATGTGCGCATGTCATTTTTTCACTGCTGCGGGCGCGCGCCCGTAGATGTCATCGAAGCGCACAATGTCGTCCTCGCCCAGGTACTCGCCGCTCTGCACTTCGATCATCACCAAATCAATGATGCCGGGGTTGGTCAGGCGGTGTTTGTGCCCGGCGGGGATGTAAGTGGACTCGTTGGCGTTGATCAGGAATTCCCGCTCGCCGTTGGTGATCTGCGCCGCGCCGCTGACCACGACCCAGTGTTCGCTGCGGTGGTGGTGCATCTGCAGCGACAGCGACGCCTGGGGCTTGACCACGATGCGCTTGATCTTGAAGCGGCTGCTTTCCTCCAGCACCGTGTAGGTGCCCCACGGCCGGGTGACGGTGCGGTGCAGGCTGTACGCCGGATGGTTCTGGCGCTTGAGCTCGGCGACGATGTAGCGCACGTCCTGGCTGCGATGGGCGTCGGCGATCAACAGCGCATCAGGGGTGTCGACGATGATCAGGTCGCGCACGCCCACGGCACCGAGTACCCGCTTGGGCGAGTCGATGTAGCAGTTGTGCACGTCATGCAAAATCGCTTCGCCGTTGATCTGGTTGCCATGGGCGTCGCTGGGCGTGAGCTGGCGCAAGGCTTCCCACGAGCCGATATCGCTCCAGCCGATGTCGCAGGGCACCACGGCGACTTGCTTGGACTTCTCCATCAGCGCCACATCGATGGACACATCCGGCGCGCTGCCGAACGCGTCCGAGTCCAGTTCACGCTGGCGCGAGGTTTTGTTTTGCAGGCTCTGGCTGTGTTCCAGCGCAGCCCGGGCGGCTTCGAGTACGTCGGGCGCATGGGTGGCGAGTTCGTCCACCAGGGTGCTGGCCTTGAAGCAGAACATGCCGGCGTTCCACAGGTGCTTGCCGCCGTCCAGGTAGCCTTGGGCGGTGGTCAGGTCGGGTTTTTCCACGAAGCGTTTGACCCGGTTGCCCGTGCCCAGCGGCTCGCCCTGTTCGATATAGCCAAAGCCGGTTTCCGGGTGATCGGGCTGGATGCCGAAGGTCACCAGGTAGCCGGCCTCGGCCAGGTCGCGGGCCTGGGTCACGGCCTCGGCAAACGCCACTTCATTGAGGATCAGATGGTCGGCCGGCATCACCAGTAACTGCGCCTCGCCGCCGAAATGCTCTTGCACATGCAGCGCCGCCACCGCGATCGCCGCCGCCGTGTTGCGGCCGAAAGGCTCGAGCAGCAGGTCCAGGGGCAGGTGGGCCTTATTGACCCCGCGGTAGTCATCCAGGGTGCGGAACAGCAGGTCGCGGTTGGTGACCGTCAACACGCTTTCCACGCCGGGCAGTTTGGCGGCGCGTTGGAAAGTTTTCTGCAGCAGGCTCTGGCCGTCACGCATGCGCATGAACGGCTTGGGCATGTTCTGCCGGGACACCGGCCACAGCCGCGTGCCCGAACCACCGGAAATGATGCAGGGAATTAATCCGTTGAGTGTGTTCATCAATAGACTTCCTTGGTGGAAAGGACGGCCGGGACCGTCATGAAGACGATGTACAAGTCGAACCACACCGACCACTTGGAGATGTACTCCAGGTCGTACTCGACACGTTTCTGGATCTTGAACAGGGTGTCGGTTTCACCCCGGTAGCCGTTGATCTGCGCCCAGCCGGTGATGCCCGGTTTTACCCGGTGCCGCGAGCTGTATTCGCTCACCGCCACCTCGAAGGGAACGCCCGCCGCTTTGGTCGCCGTGGCGTGTGGGCGCGGGCCGACCATGGACATGTTGCCCAGCAACACGTTGAACAGTTGCGGCAGCTCGTCGATGCTGGTCTTGCGGATGATGCGGCCCACCCGCGTGATGCGCGGGTCTTCGCGGGTGGTTTGGCGTTCGGCGGTGAAGTCGCTCTGGTCGGTGTACATCGAGCGGAACTTGAACACGCGGATTTCGTTGTCGTTGTAGCCATAACGGTTCTGGCGAAACAGCACCGGGCCCTTGGAGTCGAGCTTGATTGCAATCGCTGTCGCCAGCATCACCGGTGACAGGCACACCAACGCCAGGCTGGCGAGCAGGAAGTCCTCGCAGCGCTTGATCACCGGTGACCAGCCGCGCAGCGGTAACTGCGAAGTATTGAACATCAGGATACCGCCCACATCGGTGATCTTGCTGTGGCCGTAGCGCAGGGCGGCCATGTCCGGCACCAGCATGACGTTCACCGACAGCTGCCGCAGGCGGTTGACCAACCCATGAATGCGTTGCTCGGCGGCCCAGGGCAGGCAGATCATCACTTGGTTGACCTGCTCGGCGCGGATCAGTTTTTCCAGGTCGCGGGTGTTACCCAGCAGCGGCAGGTTGCTCAGCTCCTTGGGAATGCGCTCGGTACGGTCGTCGATGAACCCGATCAGGCCGGAGCGGATGTCACCATTGCGCTGCAAGTGATCGGCAACATGCACGGCGGTATCGGTAAAACCCAGGATCACCGTGCGTTGCAAGTACTTGCCGGCACGCATCAGCTTGCTGTACAGGCGCAGCATCAGCAGGCGCTCAAGGCAAAACAGACCCAGGCTGGCGGCGTACCAGGCCGCCAGGTTGCGCGGGGTCAATTGCGGAAAAAACTGCAAGATCTGGTACATGAACAGCAGGATGCAAAAAGCCGCAGTCCAGGCCTTGATCTTGGTTTTCAAGCGCAGGCGGTTGCTGAACAATTCTTCGGAATAGATGCCCAGGGCCTGGAACAGAATAATCGTCAGGGCCGCGAAAAAAACCAGCAGGCCCAGGAAGTGCGGGCGCAGCTCAGGGTCCATCGGGTCGAGGAAAAGCACCAGGACCAGCGGTGGCAAAATGGCCGTGAGGCCATGGATCAATTTGACGAAAACGACAAAGAACTCAACAAAACCGGCACGCGTTAAAAACAGACTGTCGACGGACGACTTCTCTCGCATAAAAACATCCCTCATTGCACGCCAGACTTCACTGTTCGAATATTTGTTAGAGCAAGCAGCGGGCTGCCTTAGAACAAAGGTCGAACGACTACTCTGGGTAATACGCAACTTTCCAATCCAAATGCACAATCCAAATGCAGCTATCCATTTGAAGGGATTTCGCGGGGGTAGTGGCTAAAGGAGTGTTCCCTGGTGCGCTCAGTCAACTATTTGACTATGGTGCGGAGGCGGCATGCTAGACAGCTTAATCAATCTTTTCTGTGGCATTTTATTGACGTTCCTTGTCCGAACACTCGGTGTTTAGGTGTGTTTTTGAGTGTAGAAACAAATGTGGGATTTTTCCTGCTTAAAGGAAAAACCTTTTTCAATGCGAGGTAGGAAAAGGGGACAAACATGAGGGGGGCGGAGGCACTTAGTGCCCGGCCACCGGGGCTTTCGCCCGATCAGAAGTTGCCTTTTAAACTGATGTTGAAATGGCGCGCTTTAGCGTAAAAGTTGTTCCGTGAGGCTGTACCGACGGTTTTGTATCAGCTTTTATCGTACAAATGGGTACTGTTGAACACCAGGATGAGTTCCGCACTGCAGGCGCGGGTGTGACGTTTCGCGATGCCGCAGCAATGTATCCAGCACAATTTTTTGTCCACCCCAGAGGCACCGACTAATCTGCAGGCTTTTCCCGGCGGAAGGCTTGAGCATGATCGACCTCGCGACCCTGGCGGTTTTTTCCGGTGCTGTCTTGTTATTGCTGTTATCGCCAGGGCCGAACATGGCCTTTGTGATCAGCCATGGCGTCACCCACGGCTGGCGCGGGGGAGTGGCATCAGCCTTGGGGATTGGCGTGGCCGACGCGTTGCTGACCGCACTGACCGCCACCGGGGTAACGGCGCTGGTTGCCAGTTGGCCGCCTTCTTTCGACGTGATCCGGTACGCGGGTGTGGTCTACCTGTTGTGGCTGGTGTTCAAGACTTTGCAGAAAAAACCTGGGCTGGACACTGCCCAGCAGCACCGCGTGCCCCTCGGGCGGGTGTTTCTACAGGCGATGCTCAACAGCCTGCTCAATCCCAAGGCGTTGCTGTTCTTTGTGGTGTTTTTGCCGCAGTTCGTGCGGCCGGAGGCGGGCTCCATCGCTGTGCAATTGATGCTGCTGGGGGGCGTGCTGACGTTGGTCGCAGGCGTGTTTCACGTGCTGCTGGGGATTTTTGGTGGGGCGCTGAGTCGGTTCTTTGCCGGGCGCTCAAAAGGTGCCTGGCTGCAGAAATGGGGCTTGGCGACGGTGCTGACCGTGCTGGCTGTGCGCTTGGCGGTGATGTCTCGCCCGGCCTGACTGAAGCACACATTTTGATCAAAATGTGGGAGCGGGCTTGCTCGCGAAAGCGCTCTTACAGCCGACCACTATCTTCCTGACACCCCGCGATCCAACTGTGGGAGCGGGCTTGCTCGCGAAGACGGCCTGACACCCAACCACTGTCTGCCTGTCACCCCGCGATCCAAAATGTGGGAGCGGGCTTGCCCGCGAAAGCGGCCTGACAGCCGACCTGAATGTTGGATCAGACCGGGTATATATCCGTTATTTAGGTGATGGCTGCTATGGGTTCCGCTCTTACAGCGGCTCACTTTTGAACAGCGCAAAAGTAAGCAAAACGCTCTTGCCCCAACACTCGGCACCTCGCTCACGCTCGGTGTGCCCGTAATCCGACAGTGATTTGGGGGGCCGCCGCCACGCGCCCTCCATGGCGCGGGGCGGCTAAACCGGCATCCCTGCCGGGTTACCCCCCAAATCCCTGTCGAATTTCGGCCAACGTGTTTGATGGGGCGCCTCAGATCAAAGGCAAGATCAAAAGCTCGATCAAGAGCTCGATCAAGAGCTCGATCAAGAGCGGCTCGCTTCGCATCGTGGTTGGCGTGGGTGGTTACACCGTTGTCTCGATATGTATGGCTATCGCCGGCAAGCCGGCCCCTTGCGGTGTTTTGCTGGATCAGCCCAACCGTGCAGCGGCGCGCGCGACGATCTCAGCGCGCACCCTGCGCGATTCGGCGGTGCGCTTGTTGGCTTCTTCCAGCACATGCGCGGGCGCGGAGTCCGGGCGGCCGGAATCGAAGGGGGGCGCGGGGGCGTATTCGATCTGCAATTGCACCAGCTGCGCCGCAGCCTCGCTGTACAACTCGGCCGCCAGGGTCAG
Source organism: Pseudomonas lurida (assembly GCF_002563895.1). Taxonomy (NCBI): domain Bacteria; kingdom Pseudomonadati; phylum Pseudomonadota; class Gammaproteobacteria; order Pseudomonadales; family Pseudomonadaceae; genus Pseudomonas; species Pseudomonas lurida. Next base: position 2,224,417 of record NZ_PDJB01000001.1, read on the forward strand.
GGCGAAGTCGATGCCGGCCGTGATACCGCCACCGGTGAGCAGGTTGCCGTCACGGACCACGCGCTCTTGCACAGGGATGGCGCCGAGCGGGGCGAGCAAGTCGTGGTAGGCCCAATGTGTCGTCGCCTTGCGGCCGCGCAGCAGGCCCGCTGCGCCCAGCACCAGCGAGCCGGTGCACACCGAGGTCACATAGCGCGCGGTCTGTGCCTGGGTCTTGAGGAAGTCCAGGGTCTGCGGGTCTTCCATCAACGCGCCCACGCCGGAACCGCCGGGCACGCAGATCACATCCAGGCGCGGGCAGTCGGTGTACGTCATGGTCGGGGTGAACACCAGCCCGGTGCCGGAACCGCCGGGCACGCAGATCACATCCAGGCGCGGGCAGTCGGTGTACGTCATGGTCGGGGTGAACACCAGCCCGGTGCTGGAAGTGACGGGTTCCAGATCTTTCCACACCAGGTGCAGTTTCACATCCGGCAGCGAACCCAGTACGTCGTAGGGACCCGTGAGGTCCAGTTGCTGGATGCCGGGGAACAACAGGAAGCCGATCTGCAAGGTCATGAATGTAGCTCCGTCAAAGGGGTGGACGGCTTCACTCTAGAGGCCTAGGCTTTGGCGGATACGCCATTGAGCCCACGAATCACGCCAATCATGCCTCGAATCGTCCATGTACTCGCTTTCGATAACGCCCAGGTGCTTGATGTCACCGGGCCGCTGCAGGTATTTGCCTCCACCAATGACCTGGCGCGCCAGCGCGGCGAACCTTTGCCTTATGCCGTCTCGGTGATCGCCGCGCAGGCGCAGCCGGTGATGACCTCGGCCGGCCTGGCGCTGGTAGCCGAGCCGCTGCCCGCTGTCGATGCGCCGTGCGACACCCTGGTGATCGCCGGCGGCTGGGGCGTGTACGGCGCCGCCGAAGACCCGGCGTTGGTGGATTGGGTGCGCGAGAAAGCCAGGCACACCCGGCGCATGACGTCAGTGTGTACCGGTGCGTTTTTGCTGGCCGCCAGCGGCATGCTCGACGGCTGCCGCGTGGCCACCCACTGGACGCGTTGCGAGGAGCTGGCGCGCAAGTTCCCCTCGCTGACGGTGGAGTCCAACCCGATTTTCATCCAGCAGGGCGCTGTATGGACGTCTGCCGGTGTCACCGCCGGCATCGATTTGTGCCTGGCGTTGGTGGAAGAAGACTTGGGCCGTGCCGTGGCCCTGGAAGTGGCGCGGCACCTGGTGGTGTTCCTCAAGCGTCCCGGCGGCCAGTCGCAATTCAGCGTGACCTTGTCGCTGCAAAAGGATGACAGCCGCTTTGCCGAACTCCACGCCTGGATGGCCGAAAACCTGACCCTGGATCTGAACATTTCCACCCTGGCCGCCCAAGCCGGCATGAGCGAGCGCAGCTTCGTGCGCCACTACCGGGCCGAAACCGGACAGACCCCGGCGCGTGCCGTCGAATTGATCCGCGTCGAAACTGCGCGCCGGCAATTGGCCGACAGCACCGCATCGATCAAGCGCATCGCCGTACAGTGCGGGTTTGGCAGTGAAGAGACCTTGCGGCGCAGTTTTCTGCGTGCGCTGGAGGTCACGCCCCAGGCCTACCGCGAGCGCTTTTCGCCAAGCAGCTCCAGTAGCGCGTCAAGCGTGGCCTGCGGCGCCTCCTGAGGAATGTTGTGGCCTACACCGTGCAACACCTGGCGCCGGTAAGACCCACTGAAATGCTCAATGTCATCATCCTCTTCGGGCGGCGGGCCCACGCCATCATCGGCGCCGCACAGCGAAATGCTCGGCACCGAAATCGCCGGTTGCAGGGCCAGTGCAGCTTCAATGGATTCCAGTGCCGGGTCGCCGGGCGCGTACATGAAACGATGGCGATACGAGTGAATCACCACCTCGACGAAATCCGCGTTATCGAACGACGGCGCCGTCTGGTCATACAGGCTTGGCCCCGCACCCCAGGACGGCGACCACAGGGACCACAACAGCTTGCAGAGTTCGCGACGGTTGGCGGTCAAACCGTCCACACCGCGCTGGGTGTGGAAGTAGAACTGGTACCACAAGCGATGCTCCGTCTCGGGCGCGCGTGGCTTGAGGGATTTGGCGATGTCCTGGATGTTGTAGCCATCCCCGGTCACCAACCCGCACACGCGCTCGGGCCACAGCGCCGCGACGATACACGCGGCACGCCCACCCCAGTCATAGCCGGCGAGGGTTGCCTGCGCGATACCCAGCGCGTCCATGAAATCCAGCAGGTCCTTGGCCAACGCCGCCTGCTGCCCGGAACGCATCACCTGCGCGTTGATGAACCGCGTAGGGCCATAACCGCGCAGATACGGCACCAACACCCGACACCCGCGCGCGGCAAGTACCGGCGCGATCTCGTCATAGCCGCGCGGGTCATAGGGGAAGCCATGCAGCAGGATCACAGGCGTACCGTCGGCAGGTCCGTGGGCTTCATAGGCCACGTCGAGCATCGAAGTGCGCACGTAATGCAGGGGGAGGGCGGTGGTCATGGTCGTCTCCTGTCAGGTGCTGTAACTCTAATGGAGGGGTGTGACGGGATGGCGCGCGATTAAAGGCCGTGGTGTGACTTGTCCAGGCCAAGATCAGCGCGGCTCAGGACATGCTTGAAGTGATGCCGCCACAGCTCCACCCCCAACTGCCCGGAACGATCCAATGACGAGCCCACCGTCAGATCGCTGATCAGCGTCGGCTGCAGCCCCGCATCAAACAATGCAAACCCCGCGGCCAGCACGCACGTATCGGTCTGGATGCCGCACACCAGTACACGTTCCGGCCCGAGGCTTTTGAGGTAGGCGACGGTTTCAGGTGTCGGCGCATAGCCGTGCTTGATGAAGATGCGATCCGCGGCAATCAGGCTCTGGTCGTCCGGCGCCGGTTGCCAGCCGAGTTGCCGGGCGAAGGGCGTGACGCTCTCGTCATGGCGCTCCACGGTGGCGACTGACGGCATGCGACCCAGCAGGGAAGCGATGCCGTCGACCAGCCACGCCGGCGGGTTGAAGGAGGGCTGCACATCGATGATCAGCAGTACCTGGCGCATGGCGTTCCTGTCCGTGGTCGAGTGGCTGCCCATTGTGCACAGGCCACTTCAGGGTTGCCAGGTGGTTTTCTCGCCGCTGAGCTTGCGGTCCAAGAACGTCGCCGCGCTGATCAACGCCAGGTGACTCAATGCCTGGGGCGTATTGCCGAGGTGGTGGGCCTGGCTGTCGAACTCTTCGGCGTACAAACCCAGGGGGTTGGCGTAGCGCAGCAGTTGTTCGAACTCCAGGTGGGCCTTTTCAACCTGGCCGGCGCGGGCCAGGCATTCGACGTACCAGAACGAGCAGGCCGCGAAGGCGCCTTCGGTGCCTTGCAGGCCGTCGATCTGGCTGTCGTCGTTGCGGTAGCGGTAGACCATGCCGTCGCGCACCAGGCTTTTCTGAATGGCTTCCAGGGTCGAGAGCCAGCGTGGATCGGTCGCCGCGACGAAGCGCACCAGTGGCATCAGCAGCATCGAGCCGTCGAGCGCCGTGCTGCCGGTATGCTGTACGAAATGCCCACGCTCTTCGTTCCAGAAATTGCTCCAGATGTCGGCGTAGATCGCTTGCCGAGTCTGGTCCCAGCGTGCGAACGGCGCTGGCAGCGAGCGCTTGGACGCAAGGCGGATGGCACGGTCCAGTGCCACCCAGCACATCAGCCGCGAATGCAGGAAATGATGCTGCTCGCCGCGCATTTCCCAAATGCCCACGTCCTGGGTATTCCAGATCTCGCAGACCTGGTCGGCCACGTCCACGGTGTGTTTCCAGCCTTCGTGGGAGATCGCTTCCCCGTACTTGTTGACCAGGTACACCGCGTCCATCAATTCGCCGTAGATGTCCAACTGGATCTGGTCGAAAGCCTCGTTGCCGATGCGCACCGGCTTGGCTCCGCCGTGGCCCTTGAAGTGGTCAAGCTCGGCTTCCGGCAACTCCTGGCGACCGTCGATGCCATACAGGATGTTGATCTTGGTCGACTGACTGCAGCAGTCGCTGACCCGGCCTTTGAGCCAGCGCATATAGGCATTGGCTTCCTCGACAAAGCCCAGGCGCATGAACGCGTAGACGGTGAACGAGGCATCGCGGATCCAGGTGTAGCGGTAGTCCCAGTTACGTTCGCCGCCGGGCGTTTCGGGCAGGCCGAAGGTCGCGGCAGCGATGATTGCGCCGTGTTTGCGCGAGGTCAGCAACTTGAGCGCCAGCGCCGAGCGGTTGACCATTTCGCGCCAACGCCCGCGGTAATTCGATTGCGCGATCCAGCCGCGCCAGAACTTCAAGGTATGGGCCAGCGCCAGGTCGGTGCAGCTGCTGTCCACGCGTGCATCCTCCTGCCCGCCGAGGACGAACTCGGCGCCTTCCTCTTGGTCCAGGGCAAAACTGGCCACGGCGGCGTCGTTCTCAAGCTGCAGCGGATGGCTGCCGGACAGGCGCAGGCCGGGTTGACCGCCGGCAGTGAAGACGACGGTGCCATTGTCCAAGGCTGCGTGGGTCGGCGTGCGCGCATAGTCGTGCCGCACCGCGCAGCGCAGGTGAATGTCAGCCTTGCCACTGACCACTCGAACCCGACGGATCAGCAGCGGCAAGTCATCGATTTCTTCGCTGATGACCAGCAGGTCAGTGATCTCCACCACAGCTTGGTCGCTGAGCCAACGGGTTTGCAGCACATTGGTGTCGGGCAGGTAGATTTGTTCGCGGCGCGCGTTGGGCAGGTCCGGGGTGAGTTGGAAAATGCCGGCGTCGGGGCTGTCCAGCAGCGAGCAGAAGATCGACGGGCTGTCGAATTCCGGCCAGCAGAAAAAGTCGATGCTGCCTTTGTCGTTCACCAAGGCGGCACTGCGCATATCGCCAATGATGCCGTGGGCATCGATGGCGCTCTGTTGTTCGTTCTTCAAATCAACCATTGCCACGGAACTCCGGATAAAGGCTCATGCCGCCGTCAATAAAAAGCGTGCTGCCTACCACATAGTCGGAGGCATCACTGGCCAGCCACACCACGGCGTTGGCCACGTCTTCCACATCGCCCACGCGACCGTAGGGAATCAGCTTGAGCAGTTCTTTTTCCGCCGCGCCTTCGGTGGCCGCACGGTTGATCGCCGTACGGATCGCACCTGGCGCAATGCCGTTGATGCGGATGCGCTGTTGGCTGACTTCCTGGGCGAGGGTGCGCATCAGCATCTCAACGCCGCCCTTGGACGCCGCGTAATTCACATGACCGGCCCAGGGGATCAATTGGTGCACTGAGCTCATGTGAATGATTTTGCCCGCCGCCCGCGACACGCCATCGCGCACGCCTTGCCGATTGAAGATACGCACGGCCGCGCGGGCACACAGGAACTGGCCGGTGAGGTTGACGCCGATCACCGCATTCCAGTCGTCGAGGCTCATGTCGACCAGGTTGGCGTCCTTTTGCATCCCGGAGTTGGCTACCAGGATGTCCAGGTGGCCGAAGGCATCCAGGGTCTTTGCAAACAGCGTTTCCACATCGGCCTCTTTGGAGACGTCGGCGCCGATGGCGATCGCGCGGCCACCCTCGGCGTTGATCTGCGCTGCCAAGGCTTCGGCCGGTGCGGCCTGGCTGTTGTAGTTCAGCACCACGGCCGCTCCGGCCTGCGCCAGGGCCTTGGCCGCGCCTGCGCCAATTCCCGAACTGGCGCCTGTCACCAGGGCCACTTGTTGCTCCAACGAAATACGCATTGCTCACCGACCTTAATTTCGTGAGTTCAAGTAGCTGACTGACGGCGCGCAAGGGAAGTTCAGACGTGTGAAATTAGCGACTACAACCATGGTGGAAAATGGAATAACAGAACTATAAAAAATAACCATAAGATACTAAAAAACCGCTCAAAAGCGTTTGACAGGCTTTTTCACCCCGTGTCTTATAGGCACACCTCAACCCGCTCCGTTGGTAGTTCGGAAGTCATCGCGGGGCCACCTATAAGAGATATCTATGTGCCGGTCGGCCGATATAGGGGAACTACCAGGTCAGGAAAAAGCCGCTGCCTTAGTTGGCGTGCCTCAGTTAGTTATCTTCGATTGCGACGGTGTACTCGTTGACAGTGAAGAAATAACCCTGTCTGTGTTGATCGCCATGCTTAATGCGCTTGCTCAGCGCGATACCGTTCTTGATGTCACCCGTTTTATTGAACACTTTCGCGGGCGCAAGATTGCTCATTGTCTGCGTGAAGCCGAACAGATATTAACGATCAGCCTGGATGCTGAGTTTGAACAACGCTTTCGCCAACAGGCATTGGAAGCGCTGACGCTCAACATGAAAGCCACGGAGGGAATAGTTGAAGTACTCGAAGAACTGAACGTTGCTTATTGCGTCGCCTCCAGTGCGCCACGCAATAAGATAGAACACTGCCTGCGTATTGCCGGGCTGTTGTCTTATTTCGAAGGGCGAATATTCAGTTGCTATGAAGTCGGGCGTTGGAAACCGGATCCCTTAGTGTTTCTGACGGCCTGTGACACGTACGGTGTTGATGTCAGTGATGCGCTGGTGGTTGAAGACAGCGTGACGGGTATTCAGGCGGCGGTCGCCGCCCATATAAGGGTGCTGGGTTTTGGCCCGACAGAGCGACATTCGCAATTGGCCGCTGCCGGGGCATTACCGATTGCGGATATGCGTGAATTACTGGCCCTTTTCAATTGATCTTATTACTCAGGGAGGAGGCATTGTGAACACACTAGGTTACCTGGAGCGGCTCAAGCGCAACGATCAATGTTCAGAAGTGTGGTGGGATTCATCGCCTGCCGTGTACCTGCCTTACAAACAGCACTTGCTGGAAAAGTACCCGGCGGCGGCGACTTATATAGAAGCATTGATGCCGGATGATTTCTCCCAGCCCTGGGGTTTGTGCAGCGCGACCACCAACCCGCGGCTGGTGACGGCCGTGATCCTCGAGAAACGCGAGTATTGGTCATCGCGCTTCAACCTGGCCAGCCTGTCGCCCAGTGAGTTGCGCAAGCAGCTGTACAACGAAGTGATTGCCGAAGGGGCTTCGATGCTCAAGCCGCTGTGGGTCCAGTCGGCGCAGGCCGAAGGCTGGATTTGCGCGCAGGTCGACCCGGTGGATGTGCGCTGCACCGAGCGCATGACCACCAGGGGCCTTGAACTGCAGCGCCTCGCACCGAACGTGATGGTCAAGGTACCCGGTAGCCTGGAGGGGCTGGCGACTGTCGAGCACCTGGTAGCCCAGGGCGCGTCGGTCAATATCACCTTCTGCTTCACGGTCGCCCAGTTCCAGGCCGGTATCCAGGCCATCGAGCGCGGCAGGGCAAGCGCGCGCAGCAATGGTATCGAGACGGGCCGCTGCAAGTACGTCATCACCTTCATGATCGGGCGCTTCGCCTGCCAGCCTGAACTCACGTTGCAGGCTGCGGAACGTGGCCTGGTGCTGAGCGCCGAGGAACTGCGCTGGGCCGAGTTGATGATCTACGAGCAGATCCAGGCGCTGGTAGCAGCGTCGGACGTGCCAGTCAAAACCTTGCTGTCCAGCATAAAAGTCGATGTGGACGAACGCGGCAACAAGCACTGCTGGCACTTGGAAAAGACCGGTCAGACCGCGACCTGCTACACGCTGACGCCGGATGTCGTGGAGTTTCTGATAGAGCGTGAAAGCCACGGCAAGCCGGTGATGCCGGCCACGGAGCCGCAGAAGCCGCCTGCCTCGACCTTTTCGAAGTTGGTCCGCATCCCGTATTTCTACGAAGCCTACTTTATCGACAGCATCGAACCGTACGATTTTGGCAACCATGAGGCATTCATCAACGCCTGCAATGAAGCCAACAGCGCGCACCGGCGCCTGGCGGATTACTGCGTTCGCCTCTGCCCGGTGACAAAGCCTTTCAAGCGCGCGCTCAACGCGCTGCTGGCGGCCGAATTCGGGGTGATCGCATGAACCGCATGATCGGGTTGTGGGCCCATCCACGTTCGCGTTCCACCGTACTGGAGCGCGTGTTTATCGAGCGGGGGGATTTCGAGGTCTTCCACGAGCCCTTTGCGCACATGGCGTTTTCAGAGAACTCGGCGATTCCTTCGGATGAGTGGGATCATCGTTTACCGACCACCTACCAGGGCATTAAGGAGCATTTGCTGAGTGCTCGCGAACGTACCCACGTGTTTCATAAAGACATGTGTTACCACTGCCTGGATGATTTGAAAGTTGACAGTGGGTTTCTCGCGCAACAGGACAATATCTTTCTTATTCGCGAACCGGCCAGCAGCATTATTTCCCATCACCGTATACACCCGGATATGCCCTTAGAGGCCATTGGGCATAAAGCGTTGTACGAGATATTTTGTGTGGTGACCAAACTCACCGGGAAAGTGCCCTATGTGATCAATGCGGACAGTCTTGCCGCCGACCCGGAACGAGTGATCCGCAAACTGTGTGATTACTTGGGTATTGAATTCCTGCCACACGCCATGACGTGGAAACGTGAATGTCCACAACAATGGAAAACCTGGCGTCGTTGGCACACGGCGGCGGAAAACAGTGAGCGCATTGTGTCGCCGGATATACAGCCTGTTGACTTGCAGGCATTCGACCACTACCCGAAGTTAAAGGCGATGTATGAATACCATCGAACCTTTTACGCGCGCATGAATGAATTTTGTCAATAAGGATTGTTGTATGAAGACGCTGATTGTGACCGGGGCGGCCAACGGAATTGGTCGGGCAACTGTTGAACTGGCCATACAACAGGGTTACTTCGTTATTGGTGCCGACAAGGACGCCGACGGTCTGAAAGTGCTGCAACGTATTTACAGCGACGCGGTATTTGAAGCACAGGTCGCCGACTTTTCCGATATGGCCGTTATCAAGACGTTTATTCCGAAACTGTATGAGCGCCATGCGACTATCTATGGCCTGGTCAATAACGCCGGTCTCTACCATGGCAAAAGTGTCTACGCCTACTCCGATGAGCAGATCGACGAGATCCTCAACGTCAACCTCAAGGCCCTGGTCTACCTCTCCAAGGACTTCGCGGAACGGGAGATGCGCCACGAAGCGCCGCGCAGCATCGTCAATATCGCCTCGGTGGCCGGTGAAGTGGGCAGCTGCGACGCGCTCTACGGTGCTACCAAGGCCGCGGTGATCGGCTTGACCAAGGCCAACGCCTGGAACTTCGCACCGTTTGTGCGGGTGAACGTGGTGTCCCCGGCACTGATCCATGAGACCGCGATCTACGACACCATCCCGCAATACCGACGCGCCGAGTACGCACGCCAGGAAATCCTCAAGGACCCGATCCTGCCCAGTGGGGTGGCCGAGGTCATCCTGCTGCTGGTTGGCGATGCCATGCGTCACATCACTGGCAGGGTGATTCCGGTCGACAACGGAGCCTACCCACGGTGAGCCAGTCGATGCGCAAGAAAAAACTGCTGCTGGTGGGCGCCGGCAACCTGTGCCTGCAGATCCTCAAGATCCTGGGGCCGAAAAACGCGTTCGAGTTCGTGGTGCTGGGCCGTAATGAAGACGCGACGGTTCGGTTGTGCAACCTGGTGACGCTGTCGTGCGCGCAACTGGGGCAATTCATTGCGATCAAGCCGGTGATTGCCGACCTGACGGATATCGGCCGGGTAGCGCAGTTGCTGCGTGAAGAGGCGCCGGACATGCTGGTCAATTGCGCGTCGCTGCAGTCATGGCGGGTCATTACCGGATTGCCCAGGCTGTCCTTCGAAAAGCTCGACCAGGCCCAGTTCGGCCCCTGGTTGCCCATGCACCTGACGTTGATGCATTGCCTGATGCAAGCGGTGAAAGCCTCTGGCATCAGCACCAAGACCGTCAACGCGGCGTTTCCCGATGCAGTCAACCCGATCCTGGAGCGTATCGGGCTGGCGCCGGACATCGGCGTGGGCAATGTGGCCAACCTGATTCCCGCCGTGCGGTTTTCCATCGCACGGTTGCTGGAGTGCGCGCCCGCCGATGTACAGGTGCAGCTCTATACCCAGCATTACTTCAGCCATTACGTGCCACGCGGTGGCCTGCCGCCGCGTGCCAGTTACCGCCTGCTGTACGAGGTGCGCGACCGGCCTGAGCTGGCACGCCTGCCGGACGAGGCGATTTTCTCGACGGTGAAGTCCGAGTTCCGCCGCCTGGGTGGGGTGGATGGGCAGTTCCTCACCGCGTGCTCCGCCGTCACGGTCATCGAGGGGCTGTTTTCACCCACGCCGGTGCTGGTGCATGCACCCGGCCCCCTGGGGCTTCCGGGCGGTTACCCGGTTTCGCTGCACGACGGTCAGATCACGGTGCAGTTTTCCGAGGCCTGCCCTCGGGATGAGGCGGTGCGCATCAACACTATTTGCCAGAGCCAGGATGGCATCGACGCAATCCACTGTGATGGCTCGGTCACTTACAACCCGCAGTGCATGGCGGTCATGCAGTCGATGCTGGGGTACGCCAAGAACACCATGGCCATCGAGCAATCCGCCGAGTTCGCCCACGAGTTGGCGAGCAAATACCTGTCCTTCAAGCATTCAACCTGGTAGGTGTGAGATGAATCAAATGTCCGGGCGCAAGCACCACGACGTCGCCAGTTATTCCACACAGTATTCGGCCGACTTTGTCGAACGTTGGGATGAATTGATCGATTGGGACAAACGCAAGGCGGGGGAGGACGGGTTCTTTGAAAACCTGCTGCGAAGCCGCGGCGTGCAGTCGGTGATCGACGTCTCGACGGGCAGTGGCTTCCATGCGGTGCAACTCAAGCAGGCGGGCTTCGATGTGGTCGCCACGGATGGCAGCAGCACCATGTTGACCAAGGCGCGAGCGAATTTTCGCAAGCATGGCCTGGACATCCAGTCCCATTATCGTGACTGGCACTCACTGGACCCCCAGGAGCTTGGCCAGTTCGATGCGGTGGTATGCCTGGGCAGTTCGCTGTGCCATGTGTTTGAAGCCCACGATCGATTGAGGGTGCTGGCGAAGTTCAGGGCATTGCTCAAGCCGGGCGGCCTGCTGATTGTGGATCAACGTAATTTCTTCGCTATTCGCGCGGGCAAGTACAAGGCCAGCGGGAATTATTATTACTGTGGCACGAATGCCTCAGTGAGTCTGGGGGAGGTCAATGAGCGCCTTTGCGAGTTCATCTACTCGTTTGATGACGCGGAGCAGTACAGGCTGAAGGTCTACCCGTTGCTACCGGGTGAGTTGGTCACTGAGATACTCGCGTCGGGGTTCAACGCGCCCGAGAGCTATGGTGATTTCCAGCGTGACTACGACATGATGCAGTGTGATTTCGTCATCCACACTGCGCGCGCCGTGTAAGGGGGGCTTGATGAGCACACTCGTACACAGCAATACCCGCCCGTTGGACAGCGTCGTGCTGGCGGTGGTCCTCACCGGGTTCGTGGCCAGCACCTATGGCTTCGGGGTCTACCTGTTCGCCAACCTGGTGGTGGACATGCGCCGCGACATCGGCTTTGACTACACCACGGTGGGGCTGATCACCGGTGGGGCGCAGATCGGCTTCCTGCTGTTTTCATCCGTGACGAGCTATATCAGCCGGTTTTTCGAGGGCTGGAAAATCAGCCTGGTGTCCACGGTGATGACCTCCCTGGCGCTGCTGGGCCTGAGTGTCAGTCACAGCATCTGGGTGTCGGGCGCGTTGTTGATCCTCCTCGGCGGCTGTTCCGCCTCGGTGTATATCCCATTGGCGGAGATCGTCGCCAAAGGCTTCAGCCCGGGCAACCGCTCGCGGGTCATGGGCTTGATCTCCAGCGGCACCAGCTATGGTGTGTTTATCAATGGCTTGTTGGTGTCGTTCCTGACCCTCAATGGTGGCTGGCGCTCGGTCTGGCTCACTGCGGGGGTGATATCGGTGGCCCTGTGCGGGGTGGCCTGGTTTCTGTTGCGCAACCTGTCGACCAACCGGGACACCGGGTTTGCCGGTGAGCGCGCCAGTGCGTCAGACACTCACCAACCCTGGCTCAGCCGTTCGTTGTACCTGACCTGGGCCATCGCTTTTCTCAACGGCATGGCGCTGCTGCCGTTCCAGACTTACCTGGCGCCTTTCCTTCGCGATGAACTCGGGGTGTCGATACGGGACGCCGGGTTTATCTGGACCACCCTCGGCGCCGTAGGCATGGCATCAGGCTTTCTGGTGGGGTGGATCGCCGACAAGGTCGGGGTGCGGGCGTCGTTGGCGATGTGTTTCCTGAGTGCGGGGCTGGCCGCCACCCTGGTGTTCAGTTTCAACAGCCTCCCGCTGTTTTACCTGGCGGCGTTTTTGTTTGCGCTGGCGTTCTACCCCATCTTCGGTCTGGTCCCCAGTTACATCGGGCAAATCGTGCCGGTCAGCCGGCTGACCCAGGCCTTCGGCATTGCCAACGTGTTGATCGGGTTGGGTGGGGTGTGCGGCAACTTCCTGGGCGGATTCTCCAAGGACCTGACCGGGTCGTTCTCGACAGTCTACTGGGTGGTTGCGCTGTTGCTGTTCGTGCAGTGCGCGATGGTGTTCATGTTGGGTAGACAGCCGGTTTCGGTGACGGAGGGTGAGCGGCCATGAGTCATTTTCCAGAGAGTCAAAACCAGCATCTGCACGCGTTTGCGTTCAGCCACGCGCGCTTCGAGCACTCGCGGCTCAAGCAAAAGCCCGCGGTGATCTGGATGACCGGAATCTCCGCGTCCGGCAAGTCGACCATTGCCGATGCGCTGGATATTGCCCTGCAGGAGCAGGGGCGCATCACTGCCATTATCGACGGTGACTCGGTGCGCGGCGGCCTGTGCCGGGACCTGGGGTTTACCGACAGCGACCGTGACGAGAACATCCGACGGGTCGCCGAGGTCGCGCGGTTGATGCTTGAAGCGGGGCTGATTGTGATCGTGGCGCTGATTTCACCTTCGTCAGCCAGCCGCCACTACGCGCGCTCGATCATCGGCAATGAGTTTTTTATCGAAGTGCATGTGGACGTGCCGTTGGAAACCGCCGAACACCGTGACCCGAAGGGCCTGTATAAAAAAGCCCGCGCGGGGTTGATCAAGCACTTCACCGGTATTGACTCCCACTATGATGTGCCGGTCTTTCCGGAAGTGCACTTGGATACCCAGGCGCTTTCGGTCGCGCAGTCTGTCGAGACGATCCTTGACTGGGTGACACGCCACGACGATCACACTTAGCCGTTGGTCTTTGCGCCGGGCCGTCAATGTCTGCAATTCGAGAAAACAAGGTAATCTGCGCCATCGCAGGGAGAACGCGTTTTTTCAGGAGCAGGCATGACACATTTTACGGGCACTGCAAAATCGATCCGTCTGATCAGTGGCGCCCGGGTATTGGACTTTATCAATACCACCAATGGCCGGCGTCCCGGCACTGCACTCAAGATCATTGAAGAGCGGCTCACCAGTTTTCAGTTCTTCTTCGAATGGGCCTTGCATGCGGCGTTGATCTCGGACCAGGAGTTCGAGGCCTGCAGGCCCATGGTGTTCGAGTCGTCGATGGCCTACCAACCTGACCTGGACACCATTATCGCGTTCAGGGAGTGCCTCTACGAGGTGTTCCATCCCTTGTCGCTGCAGCGCGCCGCTCCCGATGACGCCTTGCAGCAGATCAACCAGATGTTCCAGCAAGGCGTCGCCTGGCGAGTGCTGCAGTCTGTCGATGGCAAGCCTGCCTGGGCGTGGAAGCCTTGCACCACTGCGCAGGAGCTGACGGCCATGGTGCTGGGGCGCCTGGCTATCGACGCCACGCAGTTGCTGGTGTCCGGTGATCTTCACGCATTGCGCAGTTGCAGTTCCACTGACTGTGATTGGGTGTTCCTCGATATCTCCAAGAACAAACAGCGCAAATGGTGCCAGATGAGCGTGTGCGGCAGCCGGGAGAAACTCAGCCGTCTCAAGCAGGTGGCCAGTCCCCAGTAGGCTCGATGCCGTGCTGTGGACGACGGGTAGCAATTGCCCCGCTTAATAGGAAGCATTACTATTCACGCCCCGCCTCCCCAGTGCTCCCGCGATGATTCCTCCACCGCCCCGCAGAACAGGCTTTTTCGAACACTACGAAGAGTTGATCGGAACCTGGACGCGCCGCCTGAGGAACCGTCAGCAGGCCGAAGACCTGGCCCATGACACCTTTGTGCGCGTGCTGGAGTCAAAATCCTCCGAGGTTGAGCAACCGCGCGCCTACCTGCACCAAACGGCGCGCAATATCGCCGTGGACGCCTATCGACGCGAAGACCGCCGGGAAGCCTTCACGCTGGAAGCCTTTGATCAGCGTTCGCCCCACAGCGGCGACCCGGAGCAGTTCATGCACGCGATCCAGTTGGCGGACTCTATCGAGCGGGCCTTGGCCGAGCTGCCGCTCAACTGCCGCAAGATTTTCATCTGGCAGAAAATCGAAGGCCTGACCCAGCAGGAAATCGCCGAACGCCTGGGTCTGTCTAAAAACATGGTGGAAAAGTATATGATCCGCACCCTGCGGCATCTGCGCGACCGCCTGGACGCGATGGCGCCATGACCGCCCGCCATGAAACAGGATCTTCCATGATGGATAACCGTGCCCGAGACGAAGCTGCGCAATGGTTTGTGCGCCTGCAGGACGCCGACTTGAGCGTCGCCGAGCGCCAGCGCTTCGATGCATGGCGCAACGAACATGCCGACCACCAATATGAGTTCGACGTGCTGCAAGGCTTGTGGAGTGCCGCCGACTTGCTGCCCAAGGCGCGCCTGCAAGCGTTGGGCGAGGCGCCTGCAGAATGCCCCAGGCGCCGAACCGTTCTGCGTTACGCGGTGGCCGCCAGTGTGGTGGCCATTGCCCTGGGGTTGGGCCTGTTCAGTGGGCTCGATCATCCGAAGCCCTACAGTGCCGAGTTCAGTACCCGCTTGGGCGAGCATCGCCAAGTGGCATTGCCCGATGGTTCGGTGATGGACCTCAATAGCCGCAGTGTCGTCACGGTGCATTATGAAAAAGGCCGGCGCGGCGTGGAGCTCAAGCAGGGCGAAGCGATGTTCAGCGTCGAACATGACACCAGCAGGCCTTTTGTGGTGGTTGCCGGGGCAGGGCAGGTGACCGTGACCGGCACGCGCTTCGATGTGCGCCGCGATGAAGACCAGACCCGCGTGATGGTCGAAGCCGGTACGGTGCAGGTGCAAGGCCGTTCGCCAGACAAAGGGGTGACGCTGACTGCGGGCCTGGGTACGCACGTCGACACCCAGGGCCTGGTGGCGGCCGCCTACGGCGTGAACACCGAAGAGTTGACTGCCTGGCGGGCGGGCAAGCTGGTCTTCAACAACGCGTCGTTGAGCGAAGTGGCCCGGGAAGTCTCGCGTTACCGTGAACGACCGCTGCGGGTCAGTTCACCTGCCGTGGGCAATCTGCGCTTGACCAGCGTGTTCAAGGCCAGCGATACCGATGCCTTGCTCAAGGCCTTGCCGCACATCCTGCCGGTGGCCTTGCGCACCTTGCCGGACGGCAGCCAGGAAATTATTTCACGCTGACATTCAGGTTTTTTTCGAGTTCTTCGTCTTCTCCTGCAACTGCAACTGGTTTGCATTAACAGCCGCATACTCGTGCGATTACAGGACTGGGTTCGACGTGAAAAAACGTGCCGTGAACAACAATAAAATCTCCCGCTGGGCGCCGCTGGCCCTGGCGCTTGCGGTCAGTGCCGCGCTGCCTGCGGCCTACGCCGCCGATGCCATTCACATCCAGGCCCAGCCCCTGGGTTCGGCGCTGAGCCAATTGGGCCAGCAGACCTCCCTGCAGGTGTTTTTCAGCCCCGACCTGGTCGCGGGCAAGCAAGCGCCAGCGGTAGACGGCAACCTGTCGCCAGAACAAGCGCTGCGCCAGTTGCTGCAAGGCAGCGGCCTGGACTACCAGATCGATGCTGGCTCCGTCACCCTGCGCCCTCGGGACAGCGGCACCGGTGAAGCCGGTTCGCCCTTGGAGTTGGGCGCCACCGACATCAAGGTCGTCGGCGACTGGCTCGGCGATGCTAACGCCGAAGTGGTGCAGAACCACCCAGGGGCGCGCACGGTGATCCGCCGTGAAGCCATGGTGGAGCAGGGCGCAATGAACGTCGGTGATGTGCTGCGTCGTGTGCCGGGTGTGCAGGTACAGGAATCCAACGGTACTGGCGGCAGTGATATTTCCCTCAACGTTGGCGTACGTGGCCTGACGTCGCGCCTGTCGCCACGCTCCACCGTGTTGATCGATGGCGTGCCGGCTGCCTTCGCGCCTTACGGCCAGCCCCAGCTGTCGATGGCACCGATTTCCGCCGGCAACCTGGAGAGCATCGACGTCGTCCGTGGTGCCGGTTCCGTGCGTTATGGGCCGCAAAACGTCGGTGGCGTGATCAACTTCGTCACCCGTGCCATCCCCGAGCAATTCTCCGGTGAAGTTGGCACTACCCTGCAAACCTCCGCCCACGGTGGTTGGAAGCACGTCGATAACGCCTTTATTGGCGGCACCGCCGACAACGGCATCGGCGCCGCTTTGCTGTACTCCGGCGTCAATGGCAACGGGTACCGCAACAGCAACAATTCCAATGACATTGACGACGTGATCTTCAAGACCCACTGGGCGCCGACCGATCAAGACGACTTCTCGCTGAACTTCCACTATTACGACGCCAGTGCCGACATGCCGGGTGGCCTGACCCAGCAGCAGTTCGACGCCAACCCGTATCAATCGGTGAGGGATTGGGACAACTTCAGCGGGCGCCGCAAGGACGTATCGTTCAAGTACATCCGCCAGATCGATGACCGTACACAGGCCGAGGTGCTGACGTACTACTCCGACAGCTTTCGCGGCAGCAATATCGCCAACCGCGACCTGCGTACCCTCGGTTCTTACCCGCGCACCTACTACACCTTCGGGATCGAGCCACGGGTGTCCCATGTGTTCGATGTGGGCCCGAGCACCCAGGAAGTCAGCCTGGGCTATCGCTACCTCAAGGAAGGCATGCATGAGCAGGCCAGCAGCCTGAACCTGGTCAACAATGTACCGACGCCGGGCGGGCAGAATGACGGTCACGTTTACCAGGACCGTACCGGGGGCACCGAGGCCAACGCGTTCTATATCGATAACAAGGTCGATATCGGCAAGTGGACCATCACGCCAGGCATCCGTTTCGAAGATATCCGTACCGAATGGCACGACCGCCCTGTGATCGCGTTGAATGGCACCCGTACCCAGGAAAAACGCCGCGAAGTCCACAACAACGAACCGCTGCCCGCGTTGAGTGTGATGTACCACGTCTCGGACGCATGGAAACTGTTCGCCAACTACGAGACTTCGTTCGGCAGCCTGCAATACTTCCAATTGGGCCAGGGCGGCACCGGCGACCAGACGGCCAACGGCCTGAACCCGGAAAAGGCCAAGACCTATGAGGTCGGTACGCGCTACAACGACGCTGTCTGGGGCGGTGAGCTGACGTTCTTCTACATCGACTTCGCGGATGAACTGCAATACGTCAGCAATGACGTGGGCTGGACCAACCTGGGTGCAACCAAGCACACCGGTATCGAAGCCTCTGCCCATTACGATCTGTCGAACCTGGACCCGCGTCTGGACGGCCTGACCGCCAATGCCGGTTTCACCTACACCAAGGCCACCTCCGAGGGTGACGTGCCGTTCAAAGGCCGTGACCTGCCGCTGTACTCCCGTGAAGTGGCTACATTGGGCCTGCGTTACGACGTCAACCGCTGGACCCATAACCTGGACGTGTACGCCCAGTCTGGCCAGCGTGCGCCAGGTACAACGAGCACCTACATCACCCAGGGCACCGCCGATGGCCAATTTGGCGATATCCCCGGCTATGTATCGGTCAACGTGCGCAGCGGCTATGACTTCGGCGAGCAGTTGTCCAACCTGAAAGTGGGTGTGGGCGTGAAAAACGTCTTCGACCAACAGCACTACACCCGTTCCAGTGACAACAACTCCGGGCTTTACCTGGGTGAACCACGGACGTTCTTCGTACAGGCCAGCGTCGGTTTCTGATCCTGCCTTCACTCGAATAGTTACCGCTCTTCCTGACCCAGTCGGGCGGTAACTCCTGCCAAACCGATGGTTTTTGCTCGTTAATTCAGAAGTTCTTCCTACGTGGGCTCTGGACGTTTTCTGCTGTCTCAGGAACCGGTTCCCACCGTTCTGCCACACAGGGTATGCCTGCCTTCGCTGATGTCCTTGACGACCTGTTGGCCGTCGGGGTGGTTGGGACAGTGAGCTCAGGCGCCTGAATACACCGAACTGGAGAACTAAATGTCGGTATCAGCATTCAATCAGAGCGTCGCGCCTTCTCCCGAAAGTGCCGCGCTCGCTGGGGCGAAGTCCAACACTGAGCGGTCGAGGACCTCCTCAACGGCCCAGCCCACGGTAGGCGTCAGTTTCTCATCGCCACTCGGTCATTGCGGCCCGGTCTTCGGTGGCCCGCCGTCGCGCCCGCTGCCGATCACGGTGCGTCCAAACCCCGGTTCGCCGCCGCGTCCGCTGCCCATCGGTGTGAGTCCAAACCCTGGCCCGCCGCCGCGCCCGTTGCCGATCACGGTGTGTCCCAACCCCGGCCCGCCGCCGCGTCCGCTGCCCATCGGTGTGCGGCCAAACCCTGGGCCGCCACCGCGTCCTAACCCGACGGTGCCGGACCCCTATTACTCCAAGCAGAGTAACGAACAACTGGCCCAGGCGCTTTTGGATAATTATGCGGCGTTCAAGGGCCGCTGGCCTTCACGCAGTGTCACGCGCCAGAGCCTGCAAAAAATGGCCGATCAGCCGTTGACCGGTAATCCCGAGAAGGACGCGATGATCCGATTGGCGAAGGAAGTGTTGCGCCGTCCCGCTCTGGTGCAAGCGTTCGATCGAAATGGCGACGGTCTTTTTTCCAAAAAGGAGATCAGGAGCGTTGTTCGTTCCGATAACCCCTTGAAACTGTATGACGACAAGCAGCTCGTGCAAGAAATGCTGAATCACTTCGATGCGCTGAAGGGCAGCTACTTCAATCGCACGATCAAGCTGTCGGACCTCAGTACACGCGCGTCGCAACCGTTGACCGGCAACCTGTTCAATGACCACCTCATTCAGGTGTCGAGGGCCGTCCTGGCCCGCCCGGACCTGAAGGAGATGATGGACCATAAGTTCAGTTGGCTGCGCGACGGCAAGGTCTCTCGACAGGGGTTGCTCGCACTGCTGGGTTAAACCTGGGGCTGCCCTCTGCTGCGGATTGCGCGGCAGAGGCCGGCAAGCGCCTGGGGCAGGCGATTCAACTGCTGTCATGCGGGAACCGTTTGTGAAAATGCACCACATAGAAACTATCCACCGGTCATTGGCTGCCGATGGGGGCCTTCATCTACCGGATTAGGTCTGGACCATGAATTCGACATCAATTGAATCCCGTCACGCCCAGTACAATCTCTCGACCCTGTCTGCGCTTGCGCAGGAGGCAGGCGGCCCAGGGGCACTCCAGCCACAAGGGCTCAATCTTACGTCCTCGCCCAAGTCCAGCTTCAAGGCGCCGACGGCGGAAGATTTCGACAAAGGCTCCCGTCTGTTCATTGAAGAACCGGCGCCCACCCCCTTGCTTGCAGTGTTTGCCAGCCTTTGGACCAAGCTGTCTCGCCGGTAGGGCGCGCGTTGCTGACATGGATTGCCCGGCCCGCTGAGCTGGTTACAAACGCTCAAGATTCACCAGTGCGTATACGGCGTTTTGGCCGGCCTCCGTCGGAACCATTGTTATCGGGGCACCACTCAGTCGGTGCTTGTGCCATGTCGATTTCGAGGCATTTTCGAGGATCAGGCAGTCAAGGCCCAGGCTATGGAATCTAGAGAGGGTGGAGGTAAATCATGATTGGCAGAGTCGATAATCTGGGCGTCAAGCACGCGGCTGCAGCACATGCGCCGAACACAAACCCTGCGGGTAATGGTCAGTCGCGCTATGAGGTCGATGCCCGCGCACTGGGTAAGCCGCTGCCAGCGGCGCAACCCATCAACTCCCGTTTCGCGAACGGTGCCGACCGACACTTCGACGGTCAGAATCTCTACGGCGGCATGACAAAGGCGGGGAACCCGTTTGTCAGCTCGGATGACCACTTACTGGCGACCGACCTGAGGAACAACTTGTCATTGCTGGATGCCTTCAAGAAAGAGGGGCGACTCACCCAGGCTTCGTTGCAGGAGATAGCCAAGGAGGAGCCCAACAGCAGCAAGGTTTCTGAGCGCACCATCATGTTGATGCGAGAGATACTCAACCGCCCCCGACTGAATGAAGCGATAAAGGCAAAGGGCGGCGAGATCACCTATGAAAGCCTTGTCAGGGCCAGCGACTCGCAGATCGGCAATACCAACCCCAACACGCAGAGCGCGGATCCGTTCCACGCGAAAACCGATGCACAGGTTGTCCAAACATTCAGGGGCATGTTTGATGAGTTGCGGGATAAGTCGGAGGACCGTACGTTCTTTTTCGAGAAGCATCGCTACGTCAAGAAAGACACGCTTATCGAGATCAGCAAGGACCCCAACCAGACCGACAAGAACGGCGAGCCTTTGCGCGATGTGCGTACCGGTTTCCCTTTGAAAAAATACAGCGAACAACAGGTGTACCTGACCAAGAATCTTCTGGAGAGACCCGGGTTGATAGACTCTCTGGATAGTCACAAAGCCAACGGCTACAACATCTTCGGCAGCCATAACGATGATGGATGGTTAAAGAACTACAGCATTGACCGCTGGTTGGAGAACGACAAGGAAGAGAAAGGCTATTAACGCATGCAGTCGCCCATGAGCGGCTTGATAGTCTCACGCCGCTCATGCCGTTTCAGGTTCATACCCGCAGTATTTTTCCGCTGACCGCAACGGCTGCCAGCAAACCCGCGATCAGCAGGAAGGCAGTTGCCAGGCTGCTGCCATGGGCGATGAAGCCGATCAACGCCGGCCCGGCCAATATCCCCGCATAACCCAGGGTGGTAATGGCCGGCACGGCAATGTGCTCCGGCATGACGGTCTGCTTGCCGACAGCGGTGTACAGCACCGGGACGATATTGGAGCATCCGGCCCCTATGAGCGCATAACCCAGCAACGCCATTTCCCAGGCTGGGGACAACGTCGCGAGGAAAGTGCCCGCCGCAGCCAGCGCGCCACCGGCCACGATCACCCGCGTCGCACCCAGCCGGCGCACAATGGCGTCACCGGTCAGCCGTCCGGCCGTCATGGTCAAGGCAAATGCCGCGTAACCCAGGCCTGCATAGGCCTCGTCCAAGCCGCGCTCGGCGCTGAGGAACACGGCGCTCCAGTCGAGCACGGCGCCCTCGGCCAGAAACACAATAAAGCACAGGCAACCGATAAACAGCACCACGCCGTGTGGCACGGCAAACGCCGGGCCCGAACTCTCACTGCCGTAAGGCAGCAGGTGGGGCGCCGCCTTGAGCAGTGCCGCCAGCGTTATAACGATCACCACCAGGGTTGCCTGCAGCGGTGACAGGCCCAGCGCCAGCAACCCCGAGACCCCCGCCGCGCCGATAATCCCCCCCAGGCTGAAGAGCCCGTGGAAACCGGACATCATGGTCTTGCCACTGGCGCGCTCGACGATCACCGCCTGCAAGTTGACCGTGGAATCCACCGTGCCCAGGCCGGCGCCAAACAGGAACAACCCTGCCATCAGTAACGGAATCGAACTGACCGTTGCCAACATCGGCAAGGCGAGGCAGATCATGATGGTCCCTGCACTCAGTACTCGTCGGCAGCCATAGCGCGATGCCAACGCGCCGGCTGCCGGCATCGCGATGATCGAGCCGACGCCCAGGCACAACAGCAGCAGGCCCAGTGTGCCTTCGCTCAGGTCGGCGCGGGCCTTGGCATACGGCACCAGCGGCGCCCAGGCGGCGATGCCGAAACCGGCAATGAAGAAAGCGATACGGGTCGACATTTGCTCCAGCCGCCCGGGAACCACGGGCGCTGAGGTGGGGATGGCAGTCATGAAAAATCCTTGGTTTTGCGTTCAACGAACGATGTCCGGCGCGACATCCTTGCACATCAGGCCTTGGTGCGCGACCTGGGTTCCCCCGGTACCCGCCTGCTGTGAATTTTATTTTTACACACTTGGAACGCTAGGGCGGTTTGTCGCCACGTAAGCAGTATCGAGTTCGTAGGAGGCGGTCTTGAAGGTGCGTAATCCCCTCGAGGGCTTTTGAACCCCAGGGCGCTTGCGGTGATTACCACCTTCAAGGCCGCCTCCCATTTTCAGTAGGTTCTGTAATACGCTGTAGTCCCAATCTTTAGGCCCATGGGACGGACCCGTCGATGATGCATTTGCGGCAAGCAACGCCATGACCCTGTTCTACGACGCGCGCGGCAATATCTATGGCGTGGTCAGCCCGACCTCATTGAGGAACAAAGGCATTGCTGTCCCCGAGAACGCTGCCTTGGCCGCGTCTACTCGCAACCTCTGGGCGACATCGGCCATCGCCTCCGAATGCGATTGGGGCCCGACGCCACGCCCGGCCGGCGCCAAGGCCCACCGCTGTGACGGCTTGCTGGTCGGGCCGTTCCAGGCCGCGCCGCCGTATGACCTGCTCATCGTCAATACCGATGGCTCCCTGGCCGAGCGCAGCGGCAATGGCTTGACGATTTTTGCCCAGGCGCTCACTGAACAGGGCCTGATGAACGACGCCAGCGACTTGCGCGTTCATCACGACAAATCGGATGCCGTATCACCAGTTGCCACTCGGGTGGAGCCCGCCATTCGTGACCAGGTTACGGGGTTCTGGCTTGAACTGGGTTTGCCTGCATTCGGGCCTGCGGCGGTGGGCGCGCAGGGGGGTGGTCAGGCGTTTCTGGCAGGCACCGAACTGAGCCATGTCAGTGAGCTGGCCGCGGTCAACCCACAGTGGGCAACCAGTCAATTCGTGCGGGTGGGTAACCCCCACTGTGTAACGTTGGTCGAGCAGGTGTCGGCATTGCCAGGCAACGCACAGATGCAGCAGCCGGCTCTGTTCGACGCCTTGAAGGCAATTGCCTTCGCGCCCCCGGCGGGTAGAGGCCACCCCTGTATTGCCGGGGTCAACCTGCAATGGGCCGCGCGCCAGCCTGGCAACCGCGTCATCGCGCGCGTGTTCGAGCGCGGGGAAGGTCCCACGGCGTCTTCCGGAACCAGTGCCAGTGCCGTCGCCTGCGCGGCATGGCGTGCGGGTTGGGTGCAGAGCGGTGAAGTTGCCGTGGTGATGCCGGGTGGCATTGCGCCGGTACGCTTGCACACTGAGGGCGAGAGGCTGCTGAGCGTCAGTCTGTTCGGCACTGCGCGGCTGCAAGTGTGAGGTTTTTCAACGGCCGATGCGGTTAATCGATGTCGGCCGTTTCTCTGTTAGTTAGTTGTTGTTAGAAAAATTGATGTAGGGCATTTCTTATTATTAAGAAGTGGCACATTGGCTCGCTTTCTTGTTTTGTAAAAGATACTTCCAGTTTCGACGTACGAAACTTCTTTTTTATTTTTTAAAGGCCGATTTTTGCCCGTAATCGCTAAGCTTCGAGGCGTTCAGGCACTTTTTCTCGGCAACTTTTCCGTGCTTAACGAGAGGGAGTATTTCCAAGGGGAT
Source organism: Pseudomonas lurida (assembly GCF_002563895.1). Classification (NCBI taxonomy): domain Bacteria; kingdom Pseudomonadati; phylum Pseudomonadota; class Gammaproteobacteria; order Pseudomonadales; family Pseudomonadaceae; genus Pseudomonas; species Pseudomonas lurida. The sequence goes on from NZ_PDJB01000001.1 coordinate 2,247,959, forward strand.
TCATTCATCAACGGCGGGTAACAACGGATGGTTAACGCGTTTGTTTCGTCACGTTTCAAACTGATTCTTCCACACATGCATATCGACTTCCAAGTGCTGGCATTCAAAGGCAGTGAAGTCTTGGATCAACCGTTTTTCATCCAGGTACAGGTCGTGAGTGACAACCCTTCCCTTGACCTGGAATCGTTGCTCCACCAACCCGCCTATCTGGATTTCGGTGACGCGCAAGAGGGCCTGCATGGGCAGGTCTATGCCATTGGTCGAGATGACCCCGGCCGGCGCATCACTCGCTATCACCTGACCCTCGTGCCCCGGCTGGCCTACCTTGCCCACCGGCGCAACCAGCGGATTTTCCAGCAACGCAGCGTGCCGCAGATCATCGCAGCGGTTCTTGAACAGCATGGCATCCTGGCGGATGCCTATGCGTTCGAGCTGGGTCCCGTGGTGTATCCGCCGCGCACGTTCTGCGTGCAGTACGCGGAAAGCGACCTGCACTTCATCCAGCGGCTGTGTGAAGAGGAGGGCATTCACTACCATTTCCGTCACAGCGCGGACGCCCATCTACTGGTGTTTGGTGATGACCAGACGGTGTTTCGCCGCTTGCCCGCGCAGCGCTATTGCGCTGCGGGCGGTCCGCAAGCCGATACCCGGGTTATCCAGCGTTTCGATGTGCGCCTGGCCACGCGCAGCCAGAAGACGGTACGCCGCGACCATGACTTCGAACGCCCTTCGTTGTGCCTGCAGGACACCGCCGGCTCTGCTCCGGCGCAACCTCTCGAGGACTATCACTACCCCGCGGGGTTCACCGATCATGCCCGGGGCAAGCGATTGGCACGGCGGGGGTTGGAGCGTCACCAGCGCGACCGTCTCCGGGCACTGGGCAAGAGTGATCAACCCGCGCTGCGCAGTGGGCACTTCCTCGAGTTACACGATCACCCCGATCCGTCCTGCAACGACTTGTGGCTTATCACGTCGGTGCGCCACGAGGGGTATCAGCCGCAGGTGCTGGAAGAGTCGCTGCCCACGACGGACGCATTCGTGGGGTATCGCAATCGCTTTACCGCGACCCCGTGGCAAGCGGTGCATCGACCACCGCTCAAGCATCCCAAGCCGACCATCCAGGGCAGCCAGACCGCCACCGTGACCGGTCCGCCTGGCGAGGACGTGCATTGCGACACCTATGGCCGGGTGAAGGTGCGCTTTCACTGGGACCGCCTGGACAAGTCGGATGACAAAAGCAGTTGCTGGGTGCGGGTGGCATCCGGATGGGCCGGCGACGGGTTCGGTGCAACGATGATCCCGCGTGTGGGCATGGAGGTGCTGGTGACCTTCCTGGAGGGGGATCCGGACCAGCCATTGATCAACGGTTGCCTGCCGAATGCGTCGCATAGGCCGGCGTATCCCTTGCCGCAGCACAAGACCCGCAGCGTCTTGCGCAGCTGCAGCTCCCTCGGCGGCGCAGGCGCCAACGAGCTGTACCTGGAAGACCGGCGTGGCGAGGAACTGATCTACCTGCGTGCGCAGCGGGACCTGGAGCAGCAGGTTGGCCATGACAGCCGGTTGGAGGTGGCGGGCGAACGGCGGGAGGTCATTCAGGGCATGAGCACCACTCACCTGGGCGGTGAGGAGCATCGCCACGTCACCGGTGATCGTCGTGTTGTGCTCAAGGCCAGCGACCACCTCGATGTCCAAGGCGACAGCCAGACCCGTGTTGGCCAGACCCTGTTCGTCGAGGCTGGGCAGCAGCTTCATCTCAAGTCCGGAGCCAGCCTCGTGATCGACGCCGGGGCGCAACTGAGCCTCAAGGCAGGTGGCGAGCACCTGGTCATCCAGGCGGGCGGCATCTTCAGCAGTCGTCCCATCACCCTTGGCGGCACACCGTCCGTCACCTGGGCGGCAAGTGCCCTGGCGGCGGCCGACCGGCCAAGGCTCTCCACGGTGCAAGGCACCCTGATGAAACTGGCCAGGCAACTGGGGGCCGATTACTGCCCGGTATGCGAGCGCTGCCGCGAAGGCCTATGTGATCTGTCGGGGAGGGCCGCTTGATGCAGAACATGCCAGGCCGATGGATGGATCAACAGCATCAGGCAGGACGCCGCCTGTGCTTGATCCTTGAGGGGCATGACGACGCCTGTCAGCCACTGCTGGCGACGCGCGATGTTTCAGGGTATCGCAGCCTCTACGCCGAGACCGACTTGGCGGAACTGGCGGGGGAGGGCCCCGTGGTTTTGCTGCTCGAGCAGATGAGCGAACCTGCATTGCTCGCCCTTGTGCAGCAGCCCGATAACAACTGGGGTTGGCTGGGCAGTCTCCCAGGCGAAGACTTGGCGGCCGTGACTCGACACTGGCGTGACAGGCTGCTGGTGGGGACAACCGGCGCGCCGTCGATGTACCGCTTTCACGACAACCGCACCCTGGGGCGTGCGCTGGCGTACCTGCAACCGGAACACTTACCGGCCTTCCTCGGCCCGTTGGTCAGCGTGTGCTACTGGCACGAAGAGCGCTGGCGCACGGCTGACAACCCGCAGCCCGGCGAGTATCCCGTGCCGGATCCCGCGCCCTGGTTGAACACGCCCAACCCGAACGCCGAAGCCATCCTGCACGCCAATATCCTGCGTTACCTGTTGGCCGAGCACAGTGAAGACCTGGTCGCGTTGGCGGAATTCCAAGACCCGAGAATCTGGCTGGAACAGCTGCTGAAACAGGCTCGTACCTGGCAGTGGCGAAGGCCGGAACAGCTGGAGTTCCTGGTGGTGCGACGGCTGGAAGAGGCCACGCGCAGCAGTGTCATTCGGTGGCAACCACTGGCTGGGGAAGCACCAGGGGACCATTTTGAACGGGTGGTAACGCAGTGGGCATTAACGGGGGGAAAGGATGAGTAGGCGAAGGTGGGGTGTGTTAATTGCGTTAGGGGTGGTTGGGCTGACGGGGTGCGTGGGGAAGCCGGTCGAGCGGTTTACGTTGGAGGTGGATTTGCCGGCGGAGTTTCGCTTCATCGGCGGCGCCAACTATGGGCCCGCGACTGGGGAAACTTGCACGTTGCCGAGGCGTCGAGGCAAGCGACCTGAGAGGAAAATCTTTATTGCGCGGTACAAACCGATGGCTGAGCGCGTGAGTGTTGAGCTACCGCTGACTGAGGTCATTGAAGGGTGCCCTACGGTTTTGCGCAGTGTGGATTTTAGAACGTATGCGAAGTGGGGACCTCGAGATTCAGACGTTGGAGGAGACAATTCAAGTTTCTCAATTCGAGATTATTCGGACTCTGATGGACCGGGGATGCCAGAGACGAGAGTTCAGGAACTACACCGGCGATGTCAGTGGAGGTTTCGGACTGCGGGGCCGCAGCACGCAATTATTAAGGCCCTTACATGCAGCGCTTTCGGGCTGGCGAGTCAGCCGCAAGAACAACGAGCAGGCGTTGCAGTGCAACGAGATCAGTTATCGGGAAAGACCCTCAGGGCGACGTTTGTATTGACTGGTGAGGAAGCTCCCTACTTTGACGATAGGTGGGTGGCCGTTCCCGGCGGATGGAAGCGTTGCAAAGGTAAAAGTTTTGAAGACCTGTATGCGTTTTGCGACGGTAATACCACCGACTTCAAGCCTATAACAATGCCGGATGGTCGCATCTGTGATGTCTATCCATCGTGTAATTAACAAGGAGCAAGCTCATGAAGCTGGACGCACGGAAGCAACCTTTTTTCAGTGATAACAAGCCGGCCTGTGCATTGCGCGGGCATTGGGTGAGTTTTTGCCTGGTGGATGAACTCGGCGTTGGGACGGCCTACGGTGGATTGCCTTACACCCTTCACGACAGTGCGGGACAACAATACAAAGGTCGGCTGAATGGAGACGGGTTCGCGGAGTTAAAAGATATGTATTGCGGGCCTGTAGTCCTTGTTTTCGACGACCTGTACTCAGGCACAGAGCCATTGTATCGTCAGTTGATGTCGCGCCCCACATACAAGCTGCCGATCACCGAGCTTCAAATTCGTGCCGAACAGACCCGATTTGCTCGCTCCGACGGTCGGCGTACCGAAGATGATCCGGTTCAACAAACAGCCTGTCGGTTTTATCAAGTTGAAGTTCGCGATCTGGTCCGTCATGTCGCCCACTTGCCACCGATTGCGCAGCGAACTCATCAACCCCAGCGGCATGCATTAAAGATGCTGGCGGACCTTGGCTTTGGACCATCCCAACCGACTTTGGCGGGGATCGTGTTGTTTCCCAACAACCACACCGTTCTTCAAGTTCGGCCACTGCGAGCTTTACGTCCGATGCTTTCGACCGAAGACCGTTTCTGTGCCTTGAACCTGTACCAGTTGGCGTTGATGTCCACCTTGAGTTATTGCGATTTCGGCCAGGAGCCACCTCAACAGCCTCAAGACGAAGTTCGATTTCCCCTCGATCCCAGCGTCAGTCATTTTTTTGCTGAAAAACTCTCGGGTTATCACGAGGCCTGGCGAGTCGATGCGGAGCAACAGCAATGTTTCTATCCCCTATACGAAGAAGTCCCGTACTCCAGGCGCTTCGAGATACTGCCATTCGATCCGGCGTTGTATCCGCAAAACCGACCGGAGTTGGGGGCTGAGCAGGAGCACCCGGCACGTTTGCACTTTTTCGATGATGAAGAGTTTGGTACCGATACTCAGGCATTTATCAGCCACCATGAGGAGGTAATCCTGATTGCAATACGTGGTACCGCCAGCGCAACGGATGGGTTAAGGGATGCCAATGCCCATCAGGTGGCTTTCGCCGAGGGCGTCGGTAAGGCACACGAAGGCTTTTATCAGGCTTACCGGGCGATACGTGATTTCGTGCTGCATTACCTCGCTCAGTTTCATATAGGGCAACGAATCGTCATCTGCGGCCATAGCCTGGGCGGCGCAATCGCGTTGCTGTTGGCAGAAGGCCTACGTCGTATTCCTAATCGTACCTACAACATCCTCCTCTACACCTACGGCGCCCCCCGCGCGGCCGACGCCGAATTTACCCTCGGCGCCTCAGCCCTGGTCCACCACCGCATCGTCAACCATAACGACCCCGTCCCCAGTGTGCCGGCCCCGTGGATGAACACCACCGCCAAACTCTGGGTCCCCGGCGCCGTCACACTGTTCAGCGCACCCGCGCCGGGTGGGCTGTTGTTCGCCGCAGGCCTGTTACGTTTCGGTGGCAATCCCTACCAGCACCATGGCGAACAGCAACACTTCATGCCGATCGTGCTCGCGGATGGCACGCATTCCTCGGTGTTGTGGAAGCCGGGTTGTGAATCCATCCAGGAAGCCGGCTGCAGCCGAGCGTTGCAACTGCATGGCGACATGCCCAATCGTGACAACCTGCTCCGGCAGCTGTTCCAGGCCCACCAGCACTTCATGACCGCCAGCTACATCCCGGCCGCCTGGGCGACACTACGGCGCTGGCAACAAACCCAGGAAAGCAACGGGCCCCTGGTAACGCCGAGAGAATTTGACCTGCTCGACCACGCACTCGAGACCATGCGCCAGCAACTGCGCAACAAGCGACGTGAACTGGCCCGCCTGAGGCCCGCCAATGACCGTGGCTATGAGCACAACGAAGCCTTGAACGCCGAGATCGACCGCTTGCATACCAGCCGCGAGCGCCTTGCAAGCCTGCGTTGGCGCCGTCTGGAAGCCCGGGATGTCTATGGCAGTCATGCCCACAATGCCAACTTGCAAGCGAGCCTCAAGCGCTGGTTCGGCCACCGTGAAAACCGTGAGCCGGCCCCGCTCGCGAGTATCCCTCCCGCCATCCATGAAGAATCGGGGAGGGCGCAAACACTGGATATCGACTCGATCGTCTGAACCAGGCGTTTAAACGAACTCGACGTGCGCTGGCTGGCGCTTCATCAACACCTTGCCGTTGCGGATCGAGTAAAGCGGCAGGCCCTGGCTCCGGATGACCTCGTAGTCGCTGTCCGCCGAGAGGATCAACAGGTTCGCGGGCCGTCCAGGCTCCAGGCCGTAGCGGTCACCCAGGGCCATGGCCTTGGCGCTGTTGTCGGTCACCAGGTCCAGGGCGCTTTGCAGGTTGCGGTAGCCAAGCATGTGGCAGATGTGCAAACCGGCTTCCAGCACCCGCAGGATGTTGCCGTTACCCAGGGGGTACCAGGGGTCGACGATGGAGTCCTGCCCGAAGCAGACGTTCATGCCGGCTTCCAGCAGTTCATTGACCCGGGTGACGCCGCGACGTTTCGGGAAGGCGTCGAAGCGGCCTTGCAGGTGAATGCTCTCGGTGGGGCAGGAGACGAAGCTGATACCGGAGTGCCCCAGCAGGCGGAAGAGTTTGGCACAGTAGGCATTGTCGTAGGAGCCCATGGCGGTGGTATGGCTGGCGGTGACACGGGCCCCCATGTCACGGCTGCGGGCCTCTTCGGCCAGTACTTCGAGGAAGCGCGAATGCGGGTCGTCGGTTTCGTCACAGTGCACGTCCACCAGGCAACCGGTGCGTTCGGCCAGGTCCATCAAGAACTTCACTGAGCTCACGCCCTGGTCGCGGGTGTATTCAAAGTGAGGGATGCCGCCGATCACGTCGGCGCCCAGGCGGATGGCTTCTTCCATCAGCTCACGGCCGTTACGGTACGACTCGATGCCTTCCTGGGGGAACGCGACGATCTGCAGGTCGATCAGGTGCGTGCTTTCCTGGCGCACTTCCAGCATGGCCTTGAGCGCGGTCAGATCCGGGTCGGTGACGTCGATATGGGTGCGCACATGCTGGATGCCGTGGGCGGCCAGGGCCTGGATAGTCTTCTTGGCGCGGGTCTTGGTGTCTTCCTGGGTGATGGTGGCCTTGCGTTCGCCCCAGCACTCGATGCCTTCGAACAGGGTGCCGCTCATGTTCCAGCGCGGTTCGCCAGCGGTCAGCGTGGCGTCGAGATGGATATGGGGCTCCACGAAAGGGGGGATCACCAGGTTGCCGGCGGCGTCCAGGTCGTCGGCCGTCGCAATCGTGGCACTCGATTGTGGGGTGATACTGGCGATCCGGCCGTGTTCCAGGTGCAGATCATGCAGGCCTTCACGGTTGCGCAGGCGGGCGTTGATGATGTGCATGGGCAAGTTCCTCTTGGCTAAAGACAATCAGGCAGACAGTCGCCAGATCATCAGTGCAATACCGATGTCCAGGCGATCATAAGCATTATCCAGCGTCAGGCCGCACAAGGCCTCGATGCGCTGGATGCGGTGCGTCAGGGTGTTGCGGTGCACAGCCAACCGCTGGGCGGCGGCCACAAGGTTACCATTCTCGTGAAACCAGGCTTCCAGGGTGGGCATCAGGCTGGGGCCATGGTGCATATCGTGGCGCAGTAATGGGCCGAGGCGTTCATTCAGGAACTGATCGAGCAGGGCCCGATCGCGTACCCCGCTGAGCAATTTGAGTACGCCCAGCTCATCGTATACGCACAGCCCGGCCCGCTCGCTGAAACGCCGCGCGGCCGCCAGTGCCTGGCGTGCCTCATCCTGCGCCTGGGCCAGGCGTGCCGGTGGGTGCGCAGCGGCGCTGAGGCCGATAAACAATTTGAGCGGCGCCAGGCGCAGGTTCAGCGGGTTGAGCCAACTGGCCAACTGCTGGCGGTTGGCCTGGGCAGCGACAGCGTCCGGGGCCGGCAGCAACAGTGTCCATTGCCCGGCCCGCCCGAGTACCGGCAGCCCCGCCGACACCTGGCGCAAACGCCGACTGATTCCGTCGTGTTGGCGAGCCAGTTGCGCTTCGACCTCCGCAGTATCGCCCTGGGCAAACAGCAGTTCACTGCCTTCCAGTTGCAGTTGCACAACCTGCCAATGCCCGGCCAGCGACAGGCCCAATTGCACGCCACGGTGCAGCAGCAAATCCAGGGACTGATAGTCGCCGGTCAGCAAGCGCTCCAGCACATCGTGCCGCGAGCGCCCCAATTGCTCGGACTGGATCAGCGCCGAGCCAATGGCCTGGGTCACCAGCACCATTTTCAACGAGTAAGGTTGCTCGATCAGCGGCATGCCGGCAGCTTCGGCAGCCTCCAGCAAGCGCCGGGGAATCGCCTGGATATACGCCGGCCCGGTCAGAATCACCAATCCAGCCACCTGACGCTCGCAGGCTTCTTCCAGCAGTTGCAGCAGGTTGGCTTCGTCGCGCGGGTGATTGATTCCGGTGACGAACACCAGTTCGCCACCGAGCACCCATTCGGCAATCCCGCTGTTTTCCGCCACGTAGAGCCAGCGCACGCCATTCTCCAGGCCTGCCTCACCGGCGCGCAGGCACATGGACTCCAGGCCCGGCAAGGCCAGCACATCGGCAATGGTCAGGCTCATGCCTGGGCATCAGCCAAGGGCGCGCGCACCCGGAGCACGGCGGTCAGCACGATGTAGGTCAGCGACGCGGCAACAATGCCCACCAACGGCGCGACCCAGGGTGAATTGAACGCCAGCACAGTGCCCACCGCATAGGCCACCAGCCCTGTCCAGTTGAACGCAGGTAGGCGTGCCTCGGCCAGGCGCGGATAGTGGCCGCGATACCGGTAGAAGAAGTCCGCCATGATCACCCCGCCAATCGGTGGGATCACCGTACCCAGCAGAATCAGGTACGGCACCAACATGTCGTACATGCCGAGCAATGCCAGCAGGGTGCCGATCACCGCGCCGGCCAGGGTCACAGTCTTGCGCCGCTTGGTGCGCAGCAGGTTGCAGCCAGCCACTGCGAAGTTGTAGATAGTGTTGTCCTGAGTGCTCCAGATATTGAGCAGCAACATGGCCATCGCCGCCATCGCAAAGCCTTGCAGCAGCAACACTTCGACGACGTCCGGTTGTTGATAGACGATGGCGCCGTAGGCACCGATCAGCACCATCAAGCCGTTGCCGATAAAGAAACCGATCAGGCTGGCCAGCACCGCCACCTTGGCCGAGCGCGAAAAGCGCGTCCAGTTGGTGGCTTGGGTCGCGCCGCTGACAAAGGTGCCGAATACCAGGGTAATCGCCGTGGACAAGTCCAGTTCAGCGGTCGGCACCACCGCCAGTAGCCCCTCCAGCCCGCCGACTTTTACCGTGGCTACCCACATCGACAGAAACAGCAGGATGCCCATTGCCGGCACCGCGATGTAGGACAGAATCTCCAGCCCGCGATAGCCGATATAGGCCGTGGCGCAGAACACCAGGCCAAACAGCACCATCAGCGCCAGCACGCTGTCCTGGCCCAGCTCGAAATATTTGCCCAACACCACGGCGGCCGTGGCGGTGCCCCAGGCGTACCAGCCGATCTGGGTAAAGCCGAGGATCAAGTCGCTGAGCTTGCTGCCCACTTCACCGAAGCAGAAGCGCCCCATCAGCACCGAATTCAGCCCGCTCTTGAACGCGATGTACCCCAGGCCTGCGGCGTAGATACCCAGCAGCAGGTTACCCAGGGCCACGACGCCGAGCATGTCGGTGAAACTGAACGCCACGCCCAGCTTGCCGCCGGCAAACATGGTCGCGGTAAAGAACGTAAAGCCCAGCAGCACCATGGCGGTCGACGCCAGGCCTTTGCGCGCATGCATCGGGACTTCGCTGAGGGGGTAATCATTGCCCGGTTCTTGCTGCGTCATGTGGCGTGCTCCTGAATGAGTGACGCAGGCGTATTGCACCGTGCGTGCCAAACCGGCAGCAGTGACAGGCGCACGGTTGTGGCTGTGCACCGTGCACAGTATTTATAGCCAAACAGGGCGGGAACGCAGCGAGGGTTGTTCGCAGTGCCCAGTTGGGCACGAAAGCAGTGCAGCGGTGATACAAAATGGATCAGTCGAACAGCGTGTAGGTCGTCTCACCCCGGTGGAAGGCGAATGCAGCTTCCAGGTCACTTTCGATGGTGCGTCCGCGCGACAGTGGCGGCAGCTCATCAAGGCGGAAAAAGCCCACATCGGTGGTCTCCAAGCCCGCCATCGGTGCCGACCGATCCAGCGGTTCACACAGGAAGTAAAGCTTGTAGAAGTCCCGTATGTCCGGCCGATACAACCCCTTGGCCTTGTGCGTCACGCTATACAGTGCCCGTGCGGTCACCGTCAGCCCGGCTTCCTCGCGGATCTCCTTGACGATGTTTTCCGCCGCTGACAAGCCGATGTCGGCATAACCTCCCGGCAACGCCCAGCAGCCATCGGTCAACTCGCGCACCAGTAGAATCCGGTCGCCCTCGATGACCGCACCGCGTACGTCGACCATTGGCGTCGAGTAGCGCTGGGCGAAGTCGGTGACCAACCCGGTGATACGTTCCAAGGGCACATTGCCCAATTGTGCGAGCATCCTGTGGGCAATCTCGGCAATCTCTTCCAGGCGCTCGCGCTCGAAATCATCGGTGCAAAAGTGCAGTCCCGTGGAGGCCAGTGCCTGCAGGCGTTTGGCTTGGGCCAGCCAGGTGTTTTCCATGGGTGACTCCCGCAGTCGCTTGGTCATGTATACGCGACGCAGGCCGTGTTCTTCAGCGCGATGGGTTTCGACATAACCACGTCGCGTGTACAGCCCGATGTTCTCGGTCATGGTTTCGTTGGTGTACAGGCGGATGGCGGTGAAGCCTGCGTCGAGGGCCTGCTGTTCGGCAAAATCCATCAGCAACCGCCCGAAGCCCAGGCCCTGGGCGTGCGGGGCGACGGCCAGGTTATCCAGCAACAGCGCGCCGTCGGTATCCCGCAGGATAATAAAGCCCTGAAGCTGCCCGGCTTGCTCCAGCACATGCACGCCACCGATGTTCACCTGCTGGTGATAGTCCTCCAGCATCGGCCCCGGCTTGCGGCCAATCCGCTCGATATACGGCGAGTAGGCCGCCTGGACAATGGCCTCGATAGCAGCGACATCATGACTCGTAGCGGGGCGCATCATTGCCGCGTGCTCCTTGTGGGCAGGAAGCCACGACTGTAAGGGAGACGGGCACAAAAAAACCACCGCATGGGTGGTTTTTTCATATCGCGGGCTTATTCGCCGCGATAGATGCAGCCGCTGGTGCAGGTCTCGTGGATACGAATCGCGCTGAGCTCCGGCAGCAGGGGTTTGAGCTCATTCCAGATCCACTTGGCCAGCACTTCGCTGGTCGGGTTTTCCAGGCCTGGAATGTCATTGAGGTAGTTGTGATCAAGGCGTTCATAGAGCGGCTTGAAAATCGTCTTGATCTCCGAGAAGTCGCGAATCCAGCCGGTATGGGGATCCAGGTCGCCGCTCAGGTGGATCGCCACTTTGAACGAGTGCCCATGCAGGCGCCCGCATTTGTGGCCTTCCGGTACATGAGGCAGGCGGTGGGCGGATTCGAAGGTAAACTCTTTGAAGATTTCCACGGTGTTTTCAGCTCGGTCGATGTCTGGCAGGCGGCGAGTTTAACAGCTTGAACCCTTGCCGCGCATACCGTCCCTCTGTAGGCGCCGGCTTGCAGGTGAAAAATAGATAGGCGCCGCATTTATCCACGCCTCCCGCGATCCAAACATGGGGCAGCGGGCTTGCCCGCGAAAGCGGCCTAGCAACTGACCTGGGTGATGGATCAGACCGGGTACCTGTCCATTTCTGCGGTAACGGCTGCCATGGGTTCCGCTCTTGCAGCGGGTCACTTATGGAAAAGAGCCCGGAACGCCGGCCCAGCCTAAGGCGTTGTGCAGGTGCTTATTGCCATCGCAGGCAAGCCAGCGACTAAAGGACGCTTAGTCTTTCGCCCAATTGGCCGTTATCCGCCAGCGCCAGAAACTCATCCCCCAGCCGCCGGCTCTCGCTCATCGCGGTCTGCCAGTACTTGTTGCGGCTCGTGTCGTCGCCCAAGAAGCGCTTGAAGTCGCTGCGGTCGGGCAGCTTGCCGTGGGGCAGGCGGGCCAGGTAGTCCTTGGAGGGCGCCAGCAGCAACACGTCTTGCAGGCCTTGCTGGTTGCTGCGCCGCCACGGTAGGCCCTTGTCGAACCAGCCGGGGATGACCCGATCAGTGAAGTGCGGGTACAGCACGATGTCATCGCCGTGATAGGGCAGGTCAAGGTGGTAGTCCAGCAGGCCGCCATCGCGGTAGGTACCGGCGCCGGCGCCCGGCAGGTCGCGCACGCCTTGCATCACCATGGGGATCGAGCCCGACGCCAGCAGTGCCTGGCGCAGGTTGCCCAGCTCCAGGGCCAGGAAGCGCGAGGGGAAATCCGTCAACGGATGCACCGGCGGGGCCTGGCGCGGATCGTGGATAATCAGGCGTTCGAAGTGCCGCGACAGCCGCGCGCGGCCGCGCAGGTTATCGGCAATCACCGACGACAGGCCCAGCCCCAGGCGACCGCGGTGGTCATCGGCAAGTAGGCCGTGGCTCTTGACCACCATGATGTTGAGGCGATAGTCCGGGTTGTCCAGCACCCGTGCATCGCGCCCGGACAGCAGGTCGTCGAGCATGCGCTGGCAGCTTTGGCTGACTTCGGCCATGGTCACGCCTTTGGCAAAACGCTGTTCGTTGTACAGGCGGCCGAGGTCCAGCAGGCCTTGCACCGGGTCGGGCAGGCAGGCGCTGGCAAACCGCCAGGAACCGATGGACGCGCCGATCAGCGCGCGCTCCCGTGGCGCGCGGGGCAGCCAGTCGCCGAACAGCGCCAGGTCCAGGCCCTGGATGCCCAGTGCCTTGGGGCCGCCAGCCGCGCCGGGCAGGATGCCGACGTCCGCAGGCTTGAGACCTTGCTCACGAATGCGCGCAAAGGCGCGTTTGCCGGCCTTGAGCGTCAGGGCGGGAAACTTGATGTGGATGGCTGTCATACCGGTCTCTGGTCGAGCGAGCGGAGCATTATAGAAAATCTCGCGGGATGTGGGGGAAAAGGCCTTGGCGGGAATTGCCATGGTGGCAATTCAGTTTCAGTTAAGTTGCAGCGCGTACGGTGGCTGGCGTAGGAAAACATCCTGTAACGGAGACATATCATGAAGCGCCTCACCGCTCTGGTCGCCGCCGGTATTATTGCCTTCACGGCGACCCAGGCCCGAGCCGTGGACCCCGACAAGCCACTGAAAGTGCCTGCCACTGTTACTATCGTCGCCTTTGACCAACTGGAAGCTGCGGCCCTGGCCCTGCATCCCGGATCGACACTGTTGGATACCGACCTCGACGAGGCCTATGGCAAGTACGTCTATGAGGTTGAATTGGAAGATGCCCACGGCATCGAATGGGATGTTGAATTGGACGCGCTCACCGGGCAGGTTCTCAAGAATCATCAGGATACGTAATGAAGGTAAATTTACGCGCCTGCAGTCGCGTGGCGCTGGTGCTCATGGCATTTTGCTCCAGCCTGGCAGCCCGCGACCTCAACCAGGATGAAGCCTTGGCGCTGCGCCAGCAGGGGGTGATCCTGCCGCTGGAGCAACTGTTGCAGCAGGCCATGTCGCGCTATCCCGGCTCACGCCTGCTGGAAGCCGAGCTGGAAAAGAAGCACGGGCAATATGCCTATGAAGTGGAACTGGTGACTACCGAAGGTGTGGTGCGCGAGATCAAGCTGGACGCGAGCACCGGTGTGCTGATCAAAGACGAGGAAGACTGATGCGCCTGCTGCTGGTGGAAGACAACGTACCCTTGGCGGATGAACTGTTAGCGGGTCTCCAGCGCCAGGGCTATGCCGTCGATTGGTTGGCCGACGGGCGTGATGCCGCCTACCAGGGGCAAAGCGAGCCCTACGACCTGATCATTCTCGACCTTGGGCTGCCCGGTCTGCCTGGTCTGGAGGTCCTGGCGCAATGGCGTGCCGCCGCATTGGCGACGCCTGTGCTGATCCTCACCGCCCGCGATTCCTGGGCCGAGCGTATCGAAGGGCTCAAGGCCGGCGCCGACGATTACCTGGCCAAGCCCTTTCACCCGGAAGAACTGCACCTGCGCATCCAGGCACTGTTGCGTCGTTCCCATGGCCAGGCCAACCAGCCCACCCTGCAAGCTGCCGGCCTGCACTTGGATGAGGGCCGCCAGTGCGTGCTGCGCGACGGCGCCGAGATCCAGCTGACCGCCGCCGAATTCCGCCTGTTGCGCTATTTCATGCTGCACCCCGAACAGATTCTGTCTAAAAGCCACTTGGCCGAGCACCTGTACGACGGCGAGACCGAGCGCGATTCCAACGTGCTCGAAGTCCATGTCAACCACCTTCGCCGCAAACTGGGCCGCAGCGTGATCGAGACCCGCCGCGGCCAGGGTTATCGGTTCGGCGCCAGCCCTGCATGAAGTCGATCCAGCGGCGCCTGAGCCTGGGCCTGATCAGCGTGATGGTGATCGTCGGCGTGGTGCTGGCACAAACCAGCTTGTGGTTGTTCGAAGCCGGGTTGCAGCGGTACCTGGAAGCTGGATTGCGCAATGACGCCGAAAACCTGCTGGTGGCGCTGGTGCGCGGGCCCAATGGCGTGCAACTGGATGAGCAACGCCTGTCGCCGGCCTATCAGCGACCGTTCTCCGGGCATTACTTTCGCATCGATTTTGCCGATACCCACTGGCGCTCCCGCTCGCTATGGGACCAGGAACTGCCGCGCCTGCCCGAGGCCGGCCTGAAGGGCAACCTGCAACTGGGGCCGGAAGGCCAGCAATTGCTGGTGTTGCGTTCGGACTACAAGCGCTTTGGCCAATCGATTTCCATCAGCGTGGCCCAGGACTACACCCCGGTGCGCGAAAGCTTTCGCCTGATGCGCCAGATCGGCCTGGTGCTGGGGCTGGCGGCGCTGCTGCTGGTGCTGATCCTGCAACGGGTCACCGTGCGCCGCGCCTTGCGCCCGCTGGAGACCGCGCGCAACCAGATTGCCCAGCTGCAACAGGGGCAACGCTCGCAACTGGATAACCAGGTGCCGCTGGAGCTGGAGCCGCTGGTGGCGCAGATCAACCACCTACTCGCCCACACCGAAGACAGCCTCAAGCGTTCGCGCAACGCCCTGGGCAACCTCGGGCACGCGCTCAAAACCCCACTGGCGGTGCTGTTGAGCGCGGCCTCGAGCGAGGCGCTCAGGGATCACCCGGCGCTGAGCAAACTGCTGCGTGACCAATTGGAGCAAGTACAGCAACGCCTCAACCGCGAACTCAACCGCGCTCGCCTGGCCGGGGAAACGCTGCCGGGCGCTTTGTTCGACTGCGAGAAAGAACTGCCCGGTTTGCTCGCCACCCTGAGCATGATCCACGGTGAGCACCTGGACCTGAGCTACCACGCCGCGCCCGGCCTGCAACTGCCCTGGGACCGTGAAGACCTGTTGGAGCTGCTCGGCAACCTATTGGATAACGCCTGCAAGTGGGCGGATGCCGATGTGCGCCTGACCGTCACCGAGGCGGCGCACAGCTATCGGTTGGTGGTGGAAGATGACGGCCCTGGCATCCCCGAAACCCAGCGTGACCAGGTGTTCAGTCGGGGCGCGCGCCTGGATGAACAGATTGACGGGCATGGCCTGGGACTGGGAATCGTGCGGGATATTGTCGAGGTGTGGGGTGGGGTGTTGCAGTTGCAGGAGAGTGGGTTGGGTGGGCTGAAAGTGCTGATCGAATTGCCCAAGCGTTAACGCACACCCTGCAGGAACCGGCAAGCCGGTTCCTGCAGGTCTGTGTTTTTAGACGCGGAACTGATCCATCAACCCCTGCTGCTGATTCGCCAGGCTGTTCAATGCCTGGCTCACGCGCGCCGACTCATTCGCCTGTTCCGACAGCGACTCAGTCACATCGCGGATCGTCGCGACGTTGCTGTTGATCTCCTCGGCCACCGCGCTTTGCTCTTCGGCGGCACTGGCGATTTGCAGGTTCATGTCGCTGATCACTGTGACGGCATCGCCAATCTGGCGCAGGGCGGTCACGGCCTGTCCGACTTGTTCGACGCTGCCCTGGGCCTGGCGATAACTATTGCCCATCGAGCCGACGACCTCTTCGGTGCCGTTTTGCAATTGCTCGATCACCAAGCGGGTTTCTTCCACCGATTCCTGGGTACGCCGCGCCAGATTGCGCACTTCATCGGCCACCACCGCAAAGCCACGGCCGGCCTCACCAGCGCGGGCGGCCTCGATGGCAGCGTTAAGCGCCAGCAGGTTGGTCTGCTCGGCGATGCCGCGAATCACTTCCAGCACCGAACCGATTTTCTCGCTGTTGGCGGCCAGGCCTTCGACTTGGGCCATGGCTGTGCTCATATCTGCCGCCAACTCCCCGATGTTGCGGGTGGTGCGATCGATCACCGTGAGGCCGTCGCGGGTGGCCTGGTCGGCATCGCGTGCCGCTTGCGCAGCCTGTGCGGCACTGCGCGCGACGTCCTGTGCGGTGGCGCTCATTTCATGGGAGGCGGTGGCCACCTGATCGACCTGGCGGTACTGCTGCTCCATGCCAGCGCTGGTTTCAGTTGCAATGGCGGCGGACTGGTCGGCGGTGCCACGGGCGTCCTGCACCGAGCGTTTCACCTCGGCGATGATCGGTTGCAGCTTGTCGAGGAAGCGGTTGAACCAGCCGGCCAATTGGCCCAATTCGTCCTGTTTGTCGTAGGCCAGGCGGCGGGTCAGGTCGCCTTCGCCGCTGGCAATGTCTTCGAGCATGTGCGCCACGCCGAGGATCGGCCGTGTCACGCTGCGTGCCATCAACCAGACCAGAATCAAGCCGACCACGGCGGCAATCAAGCCCAGGCCCAGTTCCAGCAGGGTGCCGTTGGCATTGTCGGTATCCAGTTGCGCCTTCAGTGCTTCGGCGGGGGCGATCAGGACTTTCTCTGGCACATCCAGCAACACGCCCCACGGCTTGCCGCCCGGGATCGGTGTGAATGGCGCCAGTACCTTGAGCTGATGGTCGGTACGCAGGCTGCGAATCTGGGTACTGCCGGCCAGGGCGCTGATCACCTGTGCGCCGTTGGCGGTGTCGACTTGGTCCAGGCGCTGGCTGAGCTTGCTGGCGTCCGCGCTGTAGCCGGCGAGCAAACCCGTGGGGCTGAGGATGCTGACCTGGGTCTGGCCGTCGTACAGTTTTTGGCTAGCCTGTTGGCTCACCGCCTGCAGGCTGTTGAGGTTGATGTCCACCGACAGCGAGGCGATGACTTTGCCATTGACCATCAGCGGGAAGACGATGCTGGTCATCAGCACGTTTTGCCCGTCGATCTTGTAAAAGTACGGTTCGATCACACATGGCTTGAGCGTGCTGCGTGGGCAGGTGAACCACGCGTTGGCCTTTTCACCGCTGGGGCTGATGCTGGTATCGGACATGTCGCTTTCTGGCAATGCCATCGAGGTCAGCGTGCCCGGTGTCGGTTGCGACCAGTACAGGGCGAAGCGGCCTTTGTCGTTACTGCCCAGCTCCGCCTGGCCTGTGAACAGTTCATCCTTGCCATCCAGGGCATTGGCTTCGAACACCAGGGACAGACCGAGCAAATCCGGGTTGGCCTGCAGCGCGGCCTTGACCTGGCGGGTCAGGTCTTCACGGGTGTCGAAGGCGTCGAGAAAGCGCTTCTCGGCTTGCTCGCGCAGGAACAGCACTTGGCGGGAGAAACCATGGCCGTACTGGTAGGCGTCCATGAACTGTTGACGAATGCCCAGTGCCTGCACTTCACCCTGGGCCTCGATGCGCGCCTGGGCGGCTTCATCCAGCATCTGCATGCTGGAAGCCTTGACCTGCTGCGAGCTCTGCTCCATGCGATACAGCGACAGACCCACCAGCAGGGTCACGATTCCCAGCAGGCACAGGCCGGCGAGCAGGGTGATTTTCCATTGAATGGAGAGCTGCCTAAGCGACATCGGTACATCCTTACCTGAAAACACATAGAGCCAAGGTATCGGCCGTTGCCGATCTTTCTTTATTCAAACGATCAATTTAAACCTGCTTTTTTGGTGAGCGAGCACACTCGCTGACCACGGGTTTTTTGACATGAGCGCCCACCTGCTGCAAAGTGCGCGCCCTCTAATAAGACCTCCTTCAAGCCTGCACGCTGGCTGCCACCCGATGGCTGCCTGGGCGCGGGCATGCCTGTTTTTTATGTTTCTGCTTGAGGTAACCATGATTAACGCAGTCATTGCCGCGGTCGGCACCATGCTGGTGCTCAGCCTGTCCCGCGTGCATGTGGTCATCGCCATCATCGTCGGGGCCCTGGTGGGCGGCCTTACCGGCGGCCTGGGTATCGACGCCACGCTCAAGGCTTTCAATGGCGGTTTGGGAGGGGGGGCTACTGTGGCGCTGTCCTACGCCTTGCTCGGTGCTTTCGCCGTGGCGATTGCCAAATCCGGCCTGGCTCACGCCCTGGCCGACAAGGCGCTACTGCTGGTAGACCGCCAGGAAGCCACCGGCGGCAGCCATGTCAAATGGCTGCTGATCGGCCTGCTGTGGGTGGTGGCGATTGCTTCGCAGAACATCCTGCCGATCCATATCGCGTTCATTCCGTTGCTGGTGCCGCCGCTGCTCTACGTGCTGACCAAGCTGCAGCTGGACCGTCGCCTGATCGCCTGCGTGATGACCTTCGGCTTGATCACGCCCTATATGTTCCTGCCGGTGGGCTTCGGCAATATCTTCCTCAACCAGATCCTGCTGGCCAACGTGGCCAAGAGCGGTGTGGACGTCAGCCAGGTCAACGTCACCCACGCCATGAGCCTGCCGGCGTTGGGCATGGTGGTGGGCCTGCTGGTGGCGGTGTTTGTCAGCTACCGCAAGAAACGCGTGTACGACCTGGAGAAAATCGAACGGGTCGAACAGGTGGCGGTGCAGTACAACCCACTGACCCTGCTGGTGGCCGGCCTGGCGATTGCCTCGGCGTTCATCATCCAGCTGTGGCTGGACTCGATGATCATTGGCGCCCTGGCCGGGTTCCTGATTTTCTCGGTGTCGGGCATCGTGCGCTGGCGCGACACTGACGACCTGTTCACCGAAGGCATGAAGATGATGGCCATGATCGGCTTCATCATGATCGCCTCCTCGGGCTTCGCCGAAGTGCTCAAGGCCACCGGCGATGTGCGCTCGCTGGTGGAAACCTCGGCGGCCTTCATCGGCCATAGCCGTGGGGTAGGGGCGTTGCTGATGTTGCTGGTCGGTTTGCTGGTGACCATGGGCATCGGTTCGTCGTTTTCCACGGTGCCGATCCTGGCCGCGATCTTTGTGCCGCTGTGTGTGCAACTGGGCTTCAGCCCGCTGGCGATCGTGTGCATTGTCGGCACGGCCGGTGCCTTGGGTGACGCCGGTTCGCCCGCCTCGGACTCAACCCTCGGCCCCACCTCGGGCCTGAATATCGACGGCCAGCACCACCACATTTGGGACACGGTGGTGCCAACCTTCCTGCACTACAACCTTCCACTGCTGGCTTTCGGCTGGCTGGCAGCCATGACCCTCTGACACCTCCCCAGCTGTAGGCGTTGACGTCCCCGGCGCCTACAGATCCCGGGCAAATGGCCGATAACCTCTCAAGTCGCCACTAATAAGAGAGAGAAAAGCCATGCGTCTGAGCCTCAAGGCCAAAGTCCTGTCCCTCGCCGTAGTGCCGGTGCTGCTGTTTGCCGTGGTCATCAGCCTGACCACCGTCTGGATCCTGCAGGGTCAGGCGCGCAACGAAGTCGACGAAACCCGCCAGCGCCTGCTCAATGACGCCAAGGCCACCCTGCAAAGTTATGTCGAGGTGGCCATGACCACCATCAAGCCACTCTACGATGCGGCAGCCCCCGGTGATACCGCTGCGCGCGCCCAGGTCGTCAAGCTGCTCTCCAACACCGGCTACGGCAAGGACGGCTACTTCTTCGGCTACGACTCCGAGACCATCCGCCTGTTCAAGGGCAACAGCCCCGACGGTGTGGGCAAGAGCTTCAAGGACAACCGCGACCCCAACGGCGTGTACGTCAACCGTGACCTGGTCAAGGTCGGCAAGGACGGCACCCACTACCTCCAATACAGTTCGACCCAGCCGGGCCAGACGGAGCTGGTGCCCAAGATGGGCTACACCGAATACCTGCCGAAGTGGGACATGGTCATCGGTACCTCGGTGAACCTGGATGGCATCGAAGCCCAGGTGGCGGTGGTCGAGGCCAAGGTGCAAAAACGCATGGAAGGCGTGCTGCTGAGCATTCTCGGCGTGGCCGTAGTGGTGCTGTTGGTGATTGCCGCCGTGGGGATCGTCCTGGCCAATACCATGCTGCGTCCGCTGCACCTGATGAAAGCCAACCTCGACGACATCGCTGCCGGCGAAGGTGACTTGACCCGCCGCCTGGCCATCACCAGCCAGGATGAGCTGGGCGACCTGGCAGGCGCGTTCAACCGTTTTGTCGACAAGATCCATGGGTTGGTACGCCAGATCACCGAGATGACCACCCAACTCACTGGCCTGGTCAGTCAGGTCTCCGACCAGGCCCAGCGCTCCGAACAGGCCATGGAGCGCCAGCGCCACGAGACCGACCAGGTCGCCACCGCGATCAACCAGATGTCGTCGGCCGCCCAGGAAGTGGCGCGCAGTGCCCAGGGTGCCTCAGTGGCGGCCCAGCAAACCGACGCCGAAGGCCAGGCCGCCAAGCGCGTGGTGGACGGCAGCATCGCGCAGATCCATGCGCTGGTGAACGACATCCGCAGCAGCGGCGTGTCCCTCGACAGCTTGCAGCAGGACGTCTCTTCCATCGTCAGTGTGCTCAGCGTGATCCGCTCCATCGCCGAGCAGACCAACCTGCTGGCGCTCAACGCCGCGATCGAGGCTGCACGGGCAGGGGAGGCCGGGCGTGGTTTCGCGGTAGTGGCCGATGAAGTGCGCGCCCTGGCCAGTCGCACGCAGACCAGCACCCAGGAAATCCAGGGCATGATCGATCGCCTGCAAAAAGGCACCGAAGCCGCCGTGGATGCCATGCGCCGCTCCAGCGATGCCGGTGACGGCACCTCGGCCCAGGCCAATGAGGCCGGTGCGTCCCTCGACACCATGGCCCAACTGATCGGCACCATCAATTCGATGAACGCCCAGATCGCCAGCGCTGCCGAAGAGCAGACGGCCGTGGCCGAAGAGATCAACCGCAGCGTGCATCAGATTGCCGTGGCGGTGGACAGCGTTGCCGACGAAACCCAATTGGGCGCCCAGACCTCCCGTAGCCTGGCGGATCTGGGTCAGCGCCTGGGGCAGTTGGTCGGCCAGTTCCGGATCTGATCAACGTAAGCTTCGGCGTCTGGTTGAACGCGACAGCGCTAGAGGTCGCGCATCAGCAAGCCGAAGCGCAAGTCCAGCTCGGCCGGGAGCGGCACATACACCGTGTGCCCGTCCCCTGGCGCGACGTCGACGGCCTCGCCCTTGGCGTTGTGCAGCGAGGCCAGGTCAAAGTGGAAGTTGCCAGCGGGCGTCATCAACTCCAGGTGATTGCCCACGGCAAAACGGTTCTTCACCTTGACCTCGGCCAGTTCGCCGCGACGTTCTCCGGTCAGCTCGCCGACGAATTGCTGGCGTTCCGACACCGAACTGCCGTTCTGGTAGTTCTGATATTCATCGTGCACGTGCCGGCGCAGGAAACCTTCGGTATAGCCACGCTGGGCCAGGGACTCGAGGTCGGTCATCAGGTTGCGGTCGAAGGCGCGGCCGGCCACCGCATCGTCGATGGCCTGGCGATACACCTGGGCAGTGCGCGCGCAATAGAAGTGCGATTTGGTGCGGCCTTCGATCTTCAGCGAATGCACGCCCATGTGAGTCAGGCGCTCCACATGCTGCACGGCGCGCAGGTCCTTGGCGTTCATGATGTAGGTGCCGTGCTCGTCCTCGAAGGCGGGCATCTGCTCATCGGGACGGTTGGCTTCCTGCAACAGGAACACCTGGTCGGTCGGTGCGCCGATTCCCAGGGCAGGTTCCGGCTGAAACAGCTGGACGATGTCGCCCGTGGCGTCTTCCATCGCCGGGGTCGCCTGGTATTTCCAGCGGCAGGCATTGGTGCAGGAGCCCTGGTTGGCATCGCGCTTGTTCATATAGCCCGAGAGCAGGCACCGTCCGGAATAGGCCATGCACAAGGCACCGTGCACAAACACTTCCAGTTCCATGGTCGGCACTTGCTGGCGAATCTCACCGATTTCTTCCAGGGACAATTCCCGTGACAGGATGACCCGGCAGATCCCTTGCTGTTGCCAGAACTCGACGCTGGCCCAGTTCACCGTGTTGGCCTGCACCGACAAGTGAATCGGCATCTGCGGGAAGTGCCGGCGCACCAGCATGATCAGCCCGGGATCGGACATGATCAGCGCGTCCGGGCCCATGGCGATCACCGGGGCCAGGTCCTTGAGGAAGGTCTTCAACTTGGCGTTGTGCGGGGCGATGTTGACGACCACGTAGAAACGCTCGCCCAGCACATGGGCTTCCTGAATGCCCAAGGCCAGGTTGGCGTGGTCGAACGCGTTGTTACGCACCCGCAGGCTATAGCGCGGCTGGCCGGCGTAGACCGCATCGGCACCGTAGGCGAAGGCGTAGCGCATGTTTTTCAGGGTGCCAGCGGGGGCGAGCAGTTCGGGAGCGAGCAGGGAAGGCATGGGTAGGGATCGCAAAAGGTCACGACGTTAGCCGAGCTGCAATGGCGGTTTATTGATCCACGTCGTTCTTTGGGCTTTTTGTATCGCTGTGTATCGGCAGGCAGCCTGGATACGTGTGGATTTACACGCGCGGGTTTTCGACACAGGCGCGATACCCCGGGGGCTTCTAATGGATGGCAACGAGGCACATCGCCTCCAACCTTGAAGCCTGGAGCTAAACACCATGAACACGAAAGCCGTCTACGCCGCCTGCCTGTTTGCCGCGCTGAACATCTGCACGCTGTCGGCCCGCGCCGAAGCCAGCGTCACAGCGCACGCCTACGACTACGGCACTCACCTGGATATCAAGCGTGTCGTGTCGATGAGCCAGGATTCCGTGCCTGCCTGCGGCGTGGTCAATGCGCGGATGACCTACCTGGACTCCCACGATACGCCCCAGGTGCTGGACTACCTCAAGTTTGGCGACGGTTGCATTGGCGATAACTGAGTCTTCGCGGCCATAAGGTGAACAGCATGTTATTGATCGCATTCCTGGGCGGCATCCTGACCGTCCTCAGCCCTTGTATCCTGCCGGTGGTGCCGTTTCTGTTCGCCGCCGCTGACCGAACCCGCCGCTCGATCCTGCTGGCCCTTGGCGGCCTGGCCCTGACCTTCGCGCTGGTGTCCAGCCTGGCGGTGGTCAGCAGTGAGTGGGTGGTCCAGGCCAGTAACACCGGCCGCCACGTGGCACTGATCGTGATGGTGCTGTTTGCGCTGTCGTTGATCTCTGCGCGGGTCGGCGGCTGGCTGGCCCGCCCGTTCGTGGTGCTGGGCAACCGCATCGATCCGGACCGCCGCACGCTGTCCGGGCCACTCAGGGCGCTGTTGATCGGCGTCGCCACCGGCCTGTTGTGGGCCCCGTGCGCCGGGCCGATCCTGGGAGTGATCCTCACCGGCGCGATGTTGCAAGGTGCCAATGCGCACACCAGCCTGTTGCTGGTGGCCTATGGGCTGGGCAGTGCATTGTCCCTGGGCACCTTGATGTTTGCCGGGCGCGGCCTGGTCAATCGACTCAAGGCGTCAATCCCGGTCACCGGTTGGCTGCGCCGTGGGGCAGGGGTGGCGGTGTTGGCGGCGGCGGTGGTGATTTCCAGCGGCGCCGACAAAACCCTGCTGGCCGGTACGTCGTCCGAAGGCCTCAGTAGCCTGGAGAAAGGCGTGCTCGAAACGGTCCCCAAAGTGGTGGACTACGTGGTAAGCAAGGTCAAGGCCGATCCCGAACGGGCCAACACGCAGGGTGCCATGCCGCCACTGGCGGGTGCAGTCGAGTGGCTCAATTCACCCGAACTCACCCGCGAATCCTTGAAAGGCAAAGTGGTCTTGGTCGACTTCTGGACCTACGACTGCATTAATTGCCAGCACACTTTGCCATACGTCAAAGCGTGGGCGAAAAAGTACGAAAAGGACGGGCTGGTAGTGATCGGCGTGCATACCCCGGAATACGGCTACGAGCGCATCATTGGCAACGTCAAGGACCAGGTGCGCAAGCTGGGCATCACCTACCCTGTGGCCATCGACAACAACTACGCGATCTGGCGCAGCTTCGACAACCAGTACTGGCCTGCCCATTACCTGATCGACGCCAGCGGGCAAGTGCGTTACACGCATTTTGGCGAAGGTCGTTATGAGGCTCAGGAGCAAATGATCCAGACCTTGCTGGATGAGGCCAAAGCCCCCAAGTGAAGCGGTCTATGCTTGTTCGATAAACGAGGGCACTCCCAGGTTTCGCTGCGGACTAAGCAACAGGGCCTACAAGGGCCCGATGCTTTTCTGACATGGACCGGACATGAATCAAACCAACCTGCAATTCAAAACCCTGCTGTTACTGCTGGGCCTGGTAACCGTCGCTTTCATTTGGATACTGCTGCCGTTCTACGGCGCAGTGTTCTGGGCGGTCATCCTCGGCATCATCTTTGCCCCGATGCAGCGTCGCCTGCAGCAACGCTTTGGCTGGAACCGCAATTTCACTTCCCTGGCGACCTTGTCGGCTTGCCTGATCATCGCGATCTTGCCGGTGATTATCACCAGCGCCTTGCTGGTCCAAGAGGGTGCGACGCTCTACAAGAACATCGAGAGCGGCAAGCTGGATGTGGCCGGTTATATCGAGCAGTTCAAGAACGTGCTGCCGCCCTACTTCCAGCACCTGCTGGACCGCTTTGGCATGGGCAACCTGGAAGGCTTGCGGGAGAACATCGTCAAGAGTGCGATGCAGGGCAGCCAGTTCTTCGCGACCCAGGCGTTCAGCTTCGGGCAGGGCACGTTTGATTTCCTGGTGAGCTTTTTCATCATGCTGTATTTGCTGTTTTTCCTGCTGCGCGACGGCCCGGAGCTGGTGCGCAAGGTGCGCACGGCAGTGCCCTTGGCCGAGCCGCAGAAGCGCCGGTTGCAACTCAAGTTCAATCGGGTGGTGCGTGCCACGGTCAAGGGCAACGTACTGGTGGCCGTGACCCAGGGTGCGCTGGGTGGGTTGATCTTCTGGTTCCTGGATATCCCCAGTGCGTTGCTCTGGGCGGTGCTGATGGCGTTTCTGTCGTTGCTGCCAGCGGTGGGCGCGGGGATCGTATGGGGGCCGGTGGCCGCGTACTTCCTGTTGAGCGGCTCGATCTGGCAGGGCGTGGTGCTGGCGCTGTTCGGCGTGTTTGTGATCGGCCTGGTGGACAACGTGCTGCGCCCGATTCTGGTGGGCAAGGACACCAAAATGCCGGACTACCTGATCCTGATCTCGACCCTGGGCGGTCTGTCAGTGTTTGGCCTGAACGGCTTTGTGATCGGGCCGCTGGTGGCGGCGTTGTTCATGTCGAGTTGGGCGTTGTTCGTGGAGAGCAAGCCGCGAGTCAAGTTGCCATTACCTTAGAAGCCGCTTCACGCTTCAAGCTTCAGGCTTGCAGCGGCTTCACGGCTGCTTTTAAAAGGGCCGCTGATGGCTTCGCCATCGCGAACCAGGTACCAGCAGGCGAGTAATCCCGACGCTCGAAGAGCGGCGGGGACGGCGCTGCCAATGACGGACATGATCTGAACAGTGGGCATAAGGACCTCCAATCGCTATGGAGGTCACCTTACGGGTCTGGACGGCTAAGGAAAAATCACCTGGCTCGATAGTCGACATCGACGCGAGACGTCAGTCCACGACCTGATCGAGCATGTTCACCACTTCCTGCTCGCTGAGCAGGCCTTTGCGCACCAGGTTTTCTGCCAGCAACGCAAGGAATTTGGCGCTGCGGTGTCCCTCCAGGTGCTTGAGCTCCGTGAGGGCACTGTAGACCTTGCTGGACGTACAGAGGCCAGCGGTGCGGTGCGGGTTTTGCGTGGGCATGGTCAGTCGTCCTTGTTGTTATTGGGTGGACAGGCTCGATAGTGGGAGTGTGTCGTGACACAAACATGACAGCGTAAGGCCAGGTCGAGCAAGTAGACATTGGTGTCGATGATGTGCGATTTGGCCTCGAACATTGTCCTCAGAGCGACCTTGGCAGCCTGAATCCGGACTTTTCACGCAAAAAAAGGCCCCGCTGTCGGGCGAGGCCTGTTTTCGAGGTGACGATTGCCGGTTACCAGCCGCGGCGATAATAGCCGTGGGGAGGGCCATAGTAGCCACGGGGTGCGCCGTAATAGACCGGCGCCGGGCGGTAGTAAACCTGTTCTTGCACATACACCGGAGGTGGCGGTGCGTAGTAGACCGGTGGCGGCGCTGCATAGACCGGCTGCGGTTGCACATACACCGGCTGCTGCACGTAGACCTCGCGCGGTTGGCTGGCAACGACGGAGCCTACGACTGCTGCGCCGACTAAAGCACCCAATACAGCCGGGCCACCCCAACCACCACCGTGGGCGGAGGCTTGGCCTGCCATAGCGAGTGCGCCAACAAGCAAGGCGATCTTGGGGATTGTACGAATCATGGTCATTCCTCGGTTAGCCCCAGCGCTTGTGGTCTGCAATCAATAGACTCAAGTAATGTCGCGGGGATACTTTTAAGACAACGTATTTCTGAAAAACAGCACAGCCGCTAGGTAAAGGTTGTGTAAGGTCTGTACCGATTTGCTTACTCAAAGGAGTTACCCATGCAGATGCACCCCAACAAGGACACCCGGCTGTGCATGTCATTGTCGGCGCGCCCCGGGAATTTTGGCTTGCGTTTTCATAACCACCTGTACGAACAGCTGGGTCTGAACTTCTACTATAAAGCCTTCAGTAGCCAGGATTTGCCCGGCGCGATCGGCGGTATCCGGGCGCTGGGCGTGCGGGGGTGCGGGGTTTCCATGCCGTTCAAGGAGGCCGCTATTGCCTTGGTGGATGAGCTCGACGATTCGGTTCAAGCCATCGACTCCCTGAACACCATCGTTAACACCGACGGGCACCTCAAGGCCTACAACACCGACTACATCGCGATCGAGCAGTTACTGAAAAAGCATGCCGTGCCGAAAGCATCGACCTTTGCCCTACGAGGCAGCGGTGGCATGGCGAAGGCCGTGGCCAGTGCCTTGCGCGATGGCGGTTACGCCAATGGCGTGATCGTGGCGCGCAACGAGACGGCGGGCCGGGCGTTGGCGCGAAACCTGGGCTATCAGTGGCAGGCCGAGTTGGGCGACTTGCGCCCGCAGATGCTGATCAACGTAACACCCATCGGCATGACCGGCGGCGCCGAGGCGGATGCACTGGCATTTGACGCCGAAGCCGTGGATGCTGCAGAGACCGTGTTCGATGTAGTGGCGATCCCCGCCGAAACGCCATTGATCGTGCGCGGGCGGGCCAAGGGCAAGCGGGTGATTACCGGGCTGGAAGTGATCGCGATCCAGGCGCTGGAGCAGTTTGTGCTCTATACCGGTGTGCGACCGACGCAGGAGCAGTTCGAAAAAGCCGTGGCATTTGCACGCCACTGAAGAATACGAAACATCCGATGTGGGAGCAGGCAAGCCCGCGCCCACATTTTTGGATCGCGTCAGGCCTGTTCCAGCTGTGCCAGCCGCTCTTCCAGCGCCGCAATCCGTGCTTCCAGCTCTTCGATGCGTTCTACAGACACGCCACTGACAGCCCCACGCTCCACCGGGCTCCCTCGCGCCGCGATAATTGCCTCGATCTCTGCCGGATCTCCCAGTGCGTGGGTGTAGCGATCTTCCCGCTGTCCCGCCTGACGCGGCACCAACAGTGCCAGCCCGCGGGCAATCAGGCGCTCGAGCTGGTGCACCACCTGCTCGGCATCTTCGAAGTCATGCATGCGCCCGCTGCGGGTGAGCAACTCATTGACGGTCTGCGGCCCGCGTAAAAACAGTAGCCCGGTCAGGATCACCTGGGCCGGCACCAGTTCCAGCGCCTTGTCCACACGATGCTCCCAGCGGTCGGCACGGCTGCCCATTACCAGGCGGGTGAAACCCTGGCCCTCGAGCACACGCAGGCTCTGGCCGACCTGGCCCTGGCTGAGGTTCATCACCGGTTCGCGGCTGGTTTTCTGGTTGCAGGCCAGGACCAGGGCGTTGAGCGTCAGGGGGTAGGTTTCCGGGTTGGTCGCCTGTTTTTCGATCAGGCAGCCCAGGATGCGGATTTCCGTGCTGTTCAGGCGCGGCTCAGGGGTGTCGGTGTCGTGCTCGGCGGTCATCGCGCTTTCCCTATGCATTGAAGGTCCTTAGCGTAATCCCGAAAAAATAAAAGACAAGCGCCCGGCATGCCTATAATCGTCGCTGGTTCAAACCGTGCCATTACCCATGAGACTGCCATGACTATTTCCCTGTACGCCGCTTCCATCCCGGTCTTCAAGCAAATGCTCACCGCCCTGAGCGGCGTGTTGACCAAGGCCGAAGCCCACGCAACCGCCAAGAACATCGAGCCGAACGCCTTGCTGCAAGCGCGCCTGTTCCCGGACATGTTCCCACTGGTGCGCCAGGTGCAGATCGCCGTCGATTTCGCCAAGGGCGTTTCCGCGCGCCTGGCCGAGATCGAAGTGCCGAAATATGAAGACACCGAAGTCACCTTCGCTGACCTGCAAGCGCTGATCGCCAAGGTGCTGGCGTTTATCGACACCCTCCAGCCTGAACAAATCGACGGCAAGGAAGGCATCGAGATCGTCACCCGTCCTGGCACGCCGAAAGAGAAGCGCTTCAGCGGCCAGTCCTATCTGCTGACCTACGGTCTGCCGCAGTTCTTCTTCCACGTCACCACGGCTTACGCTTTGCTGCGCCACAACGGCGTGGAAGTGGGCAAGCGTGACTACATGGGCGCTTTCTAAGCACGCATAAAAAAACCGGGGCGGTTCATACACGAGCCGCCCCGGTTTTTTTGTGCGCGACTGTTAAGCCGGCTGCTGTTCCTTGCCCAGGCACGCGGCCGCGGTGAACAGCACATCGGTGGACGAATTGAGCGCGGTTTCGGCCGAGTCCTGCAGCACGCCGATGATGAAACCGACAGCCACCACCTGCATCGCAATGTCGCTGGGGATGCCAAACAGGCTGCACGCCAGGGGAATGAGCAGCAGCGAACCACCCGCCACGCCAGAGGCGCCACAGGCACAGATGGCGGCGACCACACTGAGCAGCACCGCAGTCGGCAGGTCGACGGCGATACCCACGGTGTGCACGGCGGCCAGGGTCAGGACTGTGATGGTAATCGCGGCACCCGCCATGTTGATGGTGGCACCGAGGGGGATCGACACCGAGTAGGTGTCTTCATGCAGGCCCAGGCGTTTGCTAAGCGCCAGGTTGACCGGAATGTTCGCGGCCGAGCTGCGGGTGAAAAACGCGGTGATCCCGCTCTCACGCAGGCACATCAGCACCAGTGGGTACGGATTGCGGCGCAGTTTCCAGAACACGATGGCCGGGTTGATCACCAGCGCCACGAACAGCATGCAGCCGATCAGCACCACCAACAGGTGGGCGTAGCCGAGCAGGGCGCCGAAGCCGGAGGTGGCCAGGGTCGAGGCCACCAGGCCGAAGATGCCCAGCGGGGCGAAGCGGATCACCACGCGCACGATCAACGTGACGCCATTGGACAGATCGTCGAGCACGGTGCGGGTGGTTTCCCCAGCATGACGGATGGCAATCCCCATGCCGATGGCCCAGGCCAGGATGCCAATGAAGTTGGCATTCATCAGCGCGCTGACGGGGTTGTCCACCACGCTCAGCAACAGGCTTTGCAACACCTCGCCAATGCCGCCCGGCGCGCTGACCGTTGCGTCATGGGTCGCCAGTACCAGTGAGGAGGGGAACCACATGCTGGCAATCACCGCGACCACGGCTGCAGCAAAGGTGCCCAGCAGATACAGGAACAAAATCGGCTTGATGTGGGTTTCCTGGCCATGCTTATGGTTGGCGATCGACGCCATCACCAGCACAAACACCAGGATCGGTGCCACGGCCTTGAGTGCCGTGACAAAGACCTTGCCGATAAAACCGGTGGCCTTGGCCGCCTCGGGCAGCAGCAGGGCCAGCAGAATGCCGGCGATCAAACCGATGACGATTTGTGTGACCAGGCTGACGCGCGCTAGTCGATGCAGGAGGGAAGGGGCAGCAGTCATAAACACTTGTCTCTAGTTTTTGGAGGCACAGCGGCACAGGCGGAAAGGGCTGTAGGACGCGGATCGCGAAGTCTAGCATGCTGAAGGGCACCTCCCTGGCGGTGCGGCATTGCGTCGCCACGTACCCAAGCTTTCGCAAAATCCTGTTAAGATTCTGTCCTCTCATTTTTCCTATCCTTCAGCGAGCCCCCAGGGCAGTCGTTGATGTCGTCGTTTCTGGAGTTTTCATGTTGTTTCCCATCCTGCTGCTGTCGGCCGCCGGCTTTACCGTGCTGACCACAGAATTCGTCATCGTCGGCCTGCTGCCGTCCATTGCCCGTGATTTACACGTCAGCGTGTCCCAGGCCGGGCTGTTGGTGACATTGTTCGCGTTTACCGTGGCGGCTTTTGGCCCATTTCTCACGGCCTACTGCGCGCGTTTCCCACGCAAGCGGCTGTTTATCAGCATCTTGATCATGTTCGGCGTGGCCAATACTGTGGCGGCACTGGCACCGAACATTTGGGTGATGGCGTTGGCTCGGTTGATCCCGGCCCTTGGCCTGCCGGTGTTCTGGGCCTTGGCCAGTGAAACGGCGGTGGACATCGTCGGCCCCGAATACGCCGGGCGCGCTATTGAAAAGATCGGCTTCGGTATCGTCTGCGCCACGGTGTTCGGCATTCCGGTGGGCACGCTGATTTCCGATATGTTCGGCTGGCGTACCGCGTTTGCCATCCTCGCGGTCGTGGCGGTGGCCAAGGCCTTGCTGCTGTTTATCTACTTGCCGGTGACAAAACCGAAGAACAATGAAGTGACGTTGCGCGCGCAGTTCAAGATCCTGCGCAACCCGCTGATGCAGGGCCATATTTTGCTGTCGATCCTGGTGTTCAGTGGCATGTTCACGGCGTACACCTACCTGGCGGACATCCTTGAGCGCCTCGCCGGTTTCGACGGCACGCTGGTGGGCTGGTGCCTGATGGGCTTCGGCGCGGTCGGGTTGATTGGCAATTCGCTGGGTGGGCGTGCGGTGGATCGCCACCCGTTGATCGCCTCCATGGTGTTCTGCGGCTTCATGATCGCCGGCATGGTCGCGCTGGTGCCGGCGATTCACTCCACCGTGGGCCTGGCGGCGGCGATGGCCGTGTGGGGCGTGACCCAGGCAGCGATGTTTCTGGTCAGCCATGTGCGCTTGATGAAGGCCGCGCCCCACGCGCCTGCGTTTGCCGCGTCGCTGAATATCGCCGGGGCCAACCTGGGGATCGGCCTGGGCGCCATGGTAGGTGGCCATGTGATCGATACCCTCGGCCTGGGCAGCCTGGGCTTTGCGGCTTCCGGGTTTATCCTGGTGTCGATCCTGCTGGCGTTGTGGCTGATGACCGCCAAGCAACCAGTCGCCTCCAACGCCTGAATAGTCAGGGCAGGGTGGTGAACAGCTCCCGCCGGGCACCTTCGGTAATCGCCACGATGCCGGGGTGCTTGACCTTGCGTTCCACCGAAATCGCGTAGAACGACTCAGTCACGGCCACGGTCTGGCCAATCAGCGCCACGCCGTACTGGCGCACCACCTCATCGGCGATCACGCTGGGGGCGATAAAGATCCCGCTACCGGATTGACCAAACGCCTGCATCAAGGCGCTGTCATCGAATTCGCCGATGATCTTCGGCTGAATCTGCTGCTCGGCAAACCAGCGCTGCAGGCGACTGCGCACAACGGTTTCCGCCCCCGGAATCAACAGTGGCGCGCCGTGCAGGCAGTGCGGGAAATCACCACCGTATGCGTCAGCCAGGGCCTGGGTGGCGAAAAAGCTGATGCCACATTCGCCCAGTTTCTGGCTGTAGCCCTTGATGTCCAGGTGCGTGGGCATCGGGCTGTCGGAAATCACCAAGTCCAGTCGCTGGATCGCCAGGTCGGCGAGCAGGCGTTCGAGTTTGTCTTCGCGGCAGGTAATGCGGATGGGCTCACTCAACTCCATGGTCGGCGCGATCAGCCGGTAGACGATGGACTTGGGCACCACGTCCGCCACCCCGACACGGAACAGGATCTGCTGCTCATCAGGCTGCGCGCGCAGCATGGCCTCCAATTCATTACCGGTCTGGAACATTTGTTCGGCGTAGGGCAGGGCCTGGCGCCCGGCTTCGGTCAGTTCAAGCTGGCGCCCGACGCGCTGAAACAGGGCGATGCCATAGGTCTCCTCCAGCAGGCTGATCTGCCCGCTGATAGTCTGGGGCGTGAGGTTGAGCTGCTCACAGGCGCGCACGATGCTGCCGGTCTTGGCCACCACCCAAAAGTAGTGCAGTTGTCGGTAATTGAGCATGGCACCCATCACTTCGTAAAAACCGAAGTATACGCGAGAAAAATACGAATTTTCCTGAACTGTTCGCCTGCATAGAATGCCTCGCTATCGCGGGGCCACTATTTGGACCCAATGGTTCTAACGAGGAAGACATCATGAAACTCAATTCCCTGGGCGCGGCGTCGTTACTTGCGCTTTCATTGGTAGTGATCAGCGGTTGCGATCAGGTCGAGAAAAGCGCGCAGCAGGTGCTGGGCAAAGCCACCGAGTCGGCCAAGCAAGCGATCGATGACACCCACAAAGCCGCCGAGCAGGCATTGAGCGAAGCCACAAATGGCCTGATCACTCCGCAGAAGAAGGATGATCAGCAAGAGAAAGAAGCAGAATCGAACAGCAAAGAAGCGTAATTACCCGCACCTAATTTCCCGTACAACGTCAGGACTGACCTATGGACTACCTTTTACAACTGGCCGCCAGCCCCACCGCCTGGATTGCCCTGGCTACCCTGATCGTCATGGAGATCGTGCTGGGCATCGATAACCTGATCTTCATTTCGATCCTTACCAACAAATTGCCGGAGAAGCACCGGGCCAAGGCGCGGCGCATCGGTATCAGCATGGCGTTGGTACTGCGCCTGGGCCTGCTCAGCACCATCGCGTTCATCGTCCAGCTGACGACGCCGGTGTTCGAAGTGTTTGGCCAGGCGTTTTCGTGGAAGGACATGATCCTGATCGCCGGTGGCCTGTTCCTGGTGTGGAAGGCAACCACCGAGATCCATCACAGCATGGACCCGGAGCCCGAGGAGAAGGCCAGCGTCGGCAATACGGTAGCCATCGGCTTTGCTGCGGCTATCGGGCAGATCCTGTTGCTTGACCTGGTGTTTTCCATCGACAGCATCATCACCGCCGTGGGCATGACCGAGCACTTGCCGATCATGATCATCGCCGTAGTGACCTCGGTGATCGTGATGCTGGTGGCGGCCGAGCCGTTGGCCAAGTTCATCAACGACAACCCGACCGTGGTGATGCTGGCCCTGGGCTTCCTGATCATGATCGGCATGACGTTGATCGCCGAAGGCTTCGGCGCCCATGTGCCTAAAGGCTACGTGTACGCGGCCATGGCGTTCTCGGCGGCTATCGAATGCTTGAACATTGCCCGTCGCAACCGCCACAAGCGTTTGCTCGCTGCCCGGCAATAACGGCTGAAACCAAAAGGCCGGCTGCGCACACAAGTGCTCAGCCGGCCTTTTGCTGTCTGTTAGAATTCGTGCACTTGATAGCGTGAGGTCCTACATGAACGAGCCGATTCGTCTTACCCAATACAGCCATGGCGCGGGATGTGGCTGCAAAATATCGCCCCAGGTATTGGAAGTGATCCTCGCCGGCAGTGGCGCACAGAACCTCGACCCCAACCTGTGGGTGGGCAATGCTTCACGCGATGACGCAGCGGTGTATGCCATTGACGACGAACGCGGTGTGGTCTCCACCACGGACTTTTTCATGCCGATTGTCGATGACCCCTTCGATTTCGGCCGGATTGCCGCCACCAACGCGATCAGCGATATCTATGCCATGGGCGGTGACCCGCTGATGGCGATCGCCATTCTCGGCTGGCCGGTAAACGTACTGGCGCCGGAGATTGCCCGAGAGGTGATCCGTGGTGGCCGTTCGGTGTGCGACGAAGCCGGTATTCCCCTGGCGGGCGGCCACTCCATCGACGCCCCGGAGCCGATCTTCGGGCTGGCCGTGACCGGCATCGTGCAAAAGCGCCACATGAAACGCAACGATACCGCCACGGTTGGTTGCCGGTTGTACCTCACTAAGCCCATAGGCATCGGCATCCTCACCACCGCTGAGAAGAAGGGCAAGTTGCGTGAGGTGGACATCGGCCTGGCTCGTGACTGGATGTGTACCCTGAACAAGCCTGGCAGCCGTTTCGGCAAATTGGCGGGTGTCACGGCCATGACCGACGTCACCGGCTTCGGCCTCTTGGGCCATCTGGTGGAAATGGCTGCTGGCAGCGGTGTGTCGGCACGTATCGAATACGCGAGCGTTCCACGCCTGCCGGGGATCGAGGACTACTTGGACCAAGGCTGCATGCCAGGTGGCACCCTGCGTAACTTCGACAGTTACTCAAGCAAGCTCGGGCGCCTGCAGGAGTTGCACAAGCGTGTGCTGTGCGATCCGCAGACCAGCGGCGGCCTGTTGATCGCGGTGACCCCCGAAGGCGATGCCGAGTTCCAGGCCGTGGCGGCCGAACTGGGCCTGAGCCTTGAGCCTATTGGTGAGCTGGTCGAGCGACAGACCCACGCGGTAGAGGTGTTTTGATGACGCCGGACATCACCGATTACCGCGACATTTTCCTCAATGACCGGCCGATGATGGATACCCGCGCGCCGGTCGAGTTCGCGAAAGGCGCCTTTCCGGGTGTGATCAACCTGCCACTGATGACCGATGACGAGCGTCAGAGGGTCGGCACCTGCTACAAGCAGCAAGGCCAGCAGGCGGCAATCGTGCTGGGGCACGAGCTGGTGTCGGGGCGGATCAAGGCCGAGCGCATCGAACAGTGGGCGCGGTTCGCCCAGGCGAATCAGGAGGGTTACCTGTATTGCTTTCGCGGCGGTTTGCGTTCGCAGATCGTTCAGCAATGGCTGAAGACGGAGGCGGGCATCGATTACCCGCGAGTCGGTGGCGGATACAAAGCCATGCGCACCTTTTTGCTGGAGACTGTCGAGCAAGCTGCCACGCAGTGTGACTTCGTGTTGCTGGGCGGTATGACCGGCACCGGCAAGACCGAAGTGCTCGGCCATTTAAACAATGCCCTGGACCTGGAGGGTCATGCCAACCATCGCGGTTCCAGCTTTGGCAAGCGCGCCACGGCGCAGCCGTCCAACATCGACTTCGAAAACCGCCTGGCGATAGACCTGCTGAAAAAGCGCGCGAAAGGCATCGAACAGTTCGTGGTCGAGGACGAAAGCCGCATGATTGGCAGTTGTGCATTACCGTTGCCGTTGCACAAAGGCATGCAGGCCTTCCCCATGGTGTGGCTGGAGGACAGCGTTGAAGGGCGGGTCGAGCGTATCCTGCGTGACTACGTGGTGGACCTGTGTGCCGAGTTCATCGAGGCATTTGGCGAGCAGGGCCATGCAGTGTTTGCCGAGCGCCTGACCCAGAGCCTGTCCAACATCCACAAACGCTTGGGCGGTGAACGTTTCCAGAGACTTCAGGCGGTTATGCAGGATGCGCTGGCGGAACAGGCGCGCACCGGCGCAGTGGATTTGCACCGGGTGTGGATCGAAGGGCTGTTGCGCGAGTATTACGACCCGATGTACGCCTTCCAGCGTGAAAGCAAAGGCGCACGGATCGAGTTTGCAGGAGAGCAAGGGGCGGTGGTGGCGTATCTGCGCGAGCGTTTGCTGGCTAGAGGATAGCCGATCCGATCAGCCCGCAAAGCACCCCCACCAGCATGGTCAACCCAGCCACCGTCACCAGCACGCGCGTATCGAAATCCTTGCGCAGCATCAGCAGTGACGGCAGGCTTACGCTGGGCAGGGTCATCAGCAGGGCCACCGCGGGTCCAGTGCCCATGCCCAGTGCCATCATGGTCTGGACGATAGGGATCTCCGCGGCCGTTGGAATCACGAACAGCGTGCCGACAATCGCCAGTGGCACCAGCCATATCAGGCTGCTGGCCATGGCGCCATCCACATGCGGGAACAGCCAGACCCGTGCCGCGCCCAATATCAGCACCGCCAGGATGTAGATCGGGATGGTGTTCCAGAACAGCTGCCACAGGGTACGCAACCAGCGGCTGAGGAACGGTTGCGACTCGCCCGCGCTGACCTCTGCCACGGCGCCCAGTGCGGCTTGCGGCAGCTGGTCTGGCCGCGCAATGCGCTGTGCCACCAGGGACACGCCCACCACCAGCACCACGCCTGCTACCAGGCGCAACGCGGTAAAGCCCCAGCCGAGCACAAAGCCCATGAACACCAGGGTGGCAGGGTTGAGCACCGGGTTGGCGATCCAAAATGCCAGCGCCGCGCCCACTGACACCTGTTGGCGCCGCATGCCCGCAGCGACGGGGGCCGCACAACAACTGCACATCATCCCAGGCAGGGCGAACAGCCCGCCGCGCAAGGTCGATCCCAACCCTGCACGGCCAAACAGGCGCAGCAGCCAGTCGCGGGGGATCAGTACTTGCAGGAGTGAGCCAAGGACCACCGCCAGCACGGCCGCCTTCCAGATCGCCAGGAAATACACCTGGGCATAGGCCAGCGCGGCGGCCAGTGGCGCGCTTTGCTGATCGTTGAGAATCGAGGCGCCAATGCTGTGGCTGTCGGCGGCAACGAAGGCCTTGAGGTAGTAGGGCGACCATTTCACATAGTAGAGGCCCACGCAGGCGACCAGCAGGAATAGCGCAGGTTTCCACCAGAAAGACCAGCCCCTGTCAGGCTTGGAGGAGGTGAGATTGGGCATGGTGATGATCCGCAGGTGAGTCAGTAGCGGCGCATCATACGCTGTCAGCTGTCG
This sequence comes from Pseudomonas lurida, assembly GCF_002563895.1. Taxonomy (NCBI): domain Bacteria; kingdom Pseudomonadati; phylum Pseudomonadota; class Gammaproteobacteria; order Pseudomonadales; family Pseudomonadaceae; genus Pseudomonas; species Pseudomonas lurida. The sequence goes on from NZ_PDJB01000001.1 coordinate 2,284,664, forward strand.
GCACTCACCTGTGTCGGTTCCGGGCAGCTTTGGTCGCCATCGTTCAAGCCTTGCTTGTAGTTGCGGCTCAGCAGGGAAGCCTTGCCGTTGTGCCAGGTCAGCGTCAGTACATACAGGGTGTCGTAGTCACTGCCGGACCAGTCGTCGGTGATGGTGTGCTTTTCGCCCGAGGCTTCACTGGCCACCTTGTTGATCAACTCCGGCAGGTAGCCGTGGGACCAGGCGGTGTAGATGATGGCGTTGTGATACTTGTCTTCCACCAGTTCATCGGCGAGGGCGCTGGTGTCATTCGCGGAAAACTTGATGTTCACCGGCAGGCCCAGCTTGATCGCGCTGGGGCTGATGGTCATCAGCGGTCGAATGTAGCTGTAGGAATTGTCCAGCTCACCTTCCTCCACATTGCGTGTCGGGTTGGCGGCGAAGACGAAATTGGCCTTGCCGAATTTTTCCGGCAATACCGTCGCCAGGTTCATCGCACGGTTGAGGCCCTGGCAATTGAGTTGTCCCAGGCCGCCGGCGGGTTTTTCACCATGGCGCAGGAACACGAGGGTTTGCACGCCGTCCACCTGGTCGGCGCTGCTGACGCGCGACTCCAGGGTCAGGCCGAGAGCGCCGCCGACTAATAACAGCGGCAACATGATGTATGAATATCGCTTCAGGCGCAGCGCAAGGCACAGAGGCTTGATTGTCATGGGTGTCGAGTCTTCAGTGCATCGGATTAAGGCGGACAAGCCCGGCCCCAGTGACGCATCCGGCGTCCTGCGGTTTTCCCTGTCGATAGAGCGAGGCGCCTCCATTCACCGTACGAGCGCACTTGAGAGTGCATGTGGGCCTATTGGTTCGCCCATGCGGGATAATAGCCAGCCGATGTTGCGCATTGATGACCCATGCAGGACACCGTGGGGATGACTATCATGGGGGCTTTCTGAGCTTAACGGCGCATGCTGCCTTGAGGACTTCCCAATGAACCCACTCGCCGCTTTCCCGATCAACAGCAAATGGCCGGCTCACCATCCCGAGCGTTTGCAGTTGTACTCGCTGCCCACGCCCAACGGGGTAAAAGTGTCGATCATGCTCGAAGAATTGGGCCTGCCCTATGAGGCGCACAAAGTCAGCTTCGAGACCCAGGACCAGTTGTCTCCCGAGTTCCTGTCCCTGAACCCCAACAACAAGATCCCCGCGATCATCGACCCCAATGGCCCCAGCGGCGTGCCACTGGCGTTGTTCGAGTCGGGCGCGATCCTGATTTACCTGGCCGAGAAAACCAGCCAGCTGCTCTCCGAAGACCCTGCCACCCGCTACGAAACCATCCAGTGGCTGATGTTCCAGATGGGGGGGATCGGCCCGATGTTTGGCCAACTGGGGTTCTTCAACAAATTCGCCGGCAAGGCCTATGAAGACAAGCGCCCTCGCGACCGCTACGCCGCCGAGTCCCGGCGCTTGCTGGGCGTGCTGGAGAAACGCCTGCTGGGCCGTACCTGGATCATGGGCGACGAGTACAGCATCGCTGACATCGCGACCTTCCCATGGATCCGCAACCTGATCGGCTTCTACGAGTCCGGTGACCTTGTAGGGATTGCCGACTTCCCCAATGTACTGCGCGCGCTGGACGGTTTCGTCGCACGGCCAGCAGTGATACGTGGCCTTAATATTCCGGGTTGAACCATGCCGACTTTCGATTTCAAACAGCTGGACGTATTCAGCCGCGTGTCGCTCAAAGGCAACCCGCTGGCGGTGGTGTTCGGTGCCGACAGCCTGAGCGACCAGCAGATGGCGGACTTTGCCAACTGGACCAACCTCAGCGAAACCACGTTCTTGCTGACGCCCCGCGATCCCAGGGCTGACTACCGGGTGCGCATTTTCACCACCTTGAAGGAGCTGCCGTTCGCCGGGCATCCGACGCTGGGCAGTTGCTACGCGTGGCTGCAGGCCGGTGGCATTCCTACAGGCGACGAAATCATCCAGGAGTGCGAAATCGGCCTGGTGCGTATCCGCCGCCAGGGCGATGAACTGGCGTTTATCGCGCCGCCGCTGTTGCGCGCAGGACCGGTGGAGGCCAGCGTGATAGAACGCGTGCGCGTGGCGTTGGGGTTGGCGCCTGGAGCGATTCTTCGTAGCCAGTGGGTCGACAACGGCGCGGGCTGGCTGGCAGTGATGCTGGCCGAGCGCAACCAGGTGCTGGCGTTGCAACCGGATTACTCGCAATTGCTGGGTTTGGCCGTCGGTGTGATCGCCCCTTGTGACCCGGCTCGTGACGATGTGGAGACGCACTTTGAAGTGCGTGCCTTTATCGCCGGCGACGGGGCCCAGGAAGACCCGGCCACTGGCAGCTTGAACGCCGGGCTCGCTCAATGGTTGCTCGGTGAGGGGCTGGCCCCCGAGCGCTATGTGGTCAGCCAGGGCACGGCCATAGGACGTGCGGGGCGAATCCTCGTTGAGCGCCAGGGCGATGAAATCTGGGTTGGTGGCGCCGTCGCGGTGTGCATCGACGGACGAGTACAGCTCTAGATCAATAAATTGTTACGGCCCACGCAATACACTGTTGGCCCCTTGGCGTTTGTGCTGCGGGGCCCTGGGGGCATAAGCTTTCGCCCCAAAGTTTTCTGCCATTTTTTTCAGGACCGCCATGACCAGCCAGTTCCCCCAAGCCCGTCCACGCCGCCTGCGCCGCTCCCCGGAGCTGCGTGGCTTGTTCCAGGAAAGCGAATTTACCCTCAACGACCTGGTGCTGCCGATCTTCGTCGAAGAAGAAATTGACGACTTCGTGCCCATCACCAGCATGCCGGGCGTCGTGCGTATCCCCGAGAAAAAACTGGCCGGCGAGATCGAGCGCTATGCCCGTGCCGGTATCAAGTCGGTGATGACCTTTGGCGTGTCCCACCACCTGGACGCCAGCGGCAGCGATACCTGGAAAGAGCGCGGCCTGGTCTCGCGCATGTCCTCGATCATCAAGGACGCGGTGCCTGAGATGATCGTGATGTCCGACACCTGCTTCTGCGAGTACACCGACCACGGCCACTGTGGCGTCATGCACGGCGCCCAGGTCGACAACGATGCGACGCTGGTCAACCTCGGCAAGCAAGCCGTGGCGGCGGCACGTGCCGGAGCCGACGTCATCGCCCCCTCGGCGGCGATGGACGGCCAGGTCCAGGCGATTCGACGCGCCCTGGATGACGCCGGCTTCACCCATATCCCGATCATGGCGTATTCGACCAAATTCGCCTCGGCGCTCTACGGTCCGTTCCGCGAAGCCGGCGGCAGCGCACTCAAGGGTGACCGCAAAAGCTACCAGATGAACCCGATGAACCGCCGCGAAGCCGTGCGCGAATCGCTGCTGGACGAACAGGAAGGCGCGGATGCGCTGATGGTCAAGCCCGCCGGCGCCTACCTCGACATCATCCGCGACATCCGCGAAGCCTCGCGCCTGCCGGTGGCGGCGTATCAGGTGAGCGGCGAATACGCGATGATCAAGTTCGGCGCCCAAGCCGGCGCGATCGATGAGGACCGAGTGGTGCGTGAGACCCTGGGATCGATCAAGCGCGCGGGTGCGGACCTGATCTTCACCTACTTCGCGATGGACCTGGCGTTGGCAGGGATCTAACCCCCCACAGCCACTGCAGGGGCTGGCAAGCCAGCGCCTGCATTTTTTTGTCTGGTGTCAGCGCTGCGCAAACGCCAGGTTCAACCCCAGCCCCGCAAAGACCGCCGCAACGCTGCGGCGCAACCAATGTTGAACCCGTGGTGACTCAATCACTGCACGGCGAAAGACATTGGCCAGCAGGCCATACACCACGAACACCGCAAGCGTCATCGCCATAAATACAGCGCTCAGTACTAGCATTTACCACGTCGGTGCCGGGAATCAATACGACAATCAGGCAGGTCATCAGGAAGTTCAGGCTGGGCATGGCATTCGAACACCATGTACGCATGGTCCATGACCGATCCTGTCACGTTCTGTTGGCCCCTGGCGAGCGCATCAGGTTGGCGAACCCTGGTCAGACTTATCGGTCGATATCTGCAATGCCCGGCCCGTCGTCACCCAAGGAAGCCCCATGTATTCAAGCCGCCTGATCCTCTGCCTTGCCACCTTGCTGGTGCTGGCCGGTTGCTCCACTACGCGCAACCCGCAACAGCCGGAGCGCAGCGAGACCGAGGTGAAGGCGCAGATTGTGCGCCTGCTGCCGGCCACAGTGCCGGACCGCAATGGTTGGGCGCAGGACATCTACACCGCCTTTGACACCCAGAAAATCTACCCCAGCACAGAAAACATCTGCGCCGTGCTGGCGGTCACCGAGCAGGAGTCCACCTATCAGGTCGACCCGCCCGTGCCGAACATGGGCAAGATCGCCCAGGACGAGATCCAACGTCGCGCCGCCAAGGTCCATGTGCCCGCCTTCGTGGTACGCAGCGCCCTTCAACTGCGTTCGCCCACCGGCAAGACGTATGCCGACCGCCTGAGCGCCGCACGCACTGAGAGGGACCTGAGCGGCATCTTCGATGACTTCATCAGCATGGTGCCCCTGGGCAACACGCTGTTTGGTGGTTTCAACCCGGTGCACACCGCAGGCCCGATGCAGGTGAGTATCGACTTTGCGCAAAAGCAGGCCCGGGGTTATCCCTACACGGTGGACGGCAGCATTCGCCGCGAGGTCTTCACCCGCCGTGGCGGCATGTACTTCGGCATCGCGCATTTGCTCGGCTACCCGGTGAATTATGACCAACCGCTGTATCGCTTCGCCGACTTCAATGCCGGTTGGTACGCCAGTCGCAACGCCGCGTTCCAGGCCGCCGTCAGCCGCGCCTCGGGCACCGAGTTGGCGCTGGATGGGGACTTGATTCGCTACGGTTCTTTGCTCCCCGGTACCACTGAGCTGGCGGTGCGATCATTGGGCGCGAAGCTGGATATGCGCAACCCCAGCATCCGCAGCCAGCTGGAGCAGGGCGAGCAACTGGACTTCGAGGACACCCCACTCTACAAGCGCGTGTTTGCCCTGGCCGACAAGGCCGCGGGCAAGCCAATGCCACGGGCAATCCTGCCGGGCATCGTGCTCAAGAGCCCCAAGATCACCCGCAACCTGACCACGGCGTGGTTCGCCAAGCGGGTCGACGAGCGCTATCAGCGTTGCATGAAGCGCTGATCAGCTGCGGCGTTTGACAAAGCGCCGCCACAGCCACACCCATAACCACACGACCGGGAACGCCAGGATGACGAACGGCAGCACATAGCTTGATCGCTCCAGGGCGTCGGCAGTGCCTTCCACCAGGTTTTCGCCCAAATTGCTGAACATACGGCTGAACCGCGACGACTGGTTGGCACCATCAGAGGAACGGAAGTTCAGCGTCACGCGGTTGGTGTCGATACGCCGTTGCTGGCCGGCGGCGACCTGGGCCAGTTGCTGTAGCTCGTTTTCGATGGACGCCTGTTCCTTGCTCAAGGCAATCAGGTCACTGACGGTAATGTCCTTGCGTTTGGCCAACTCATCCAGCCGCTGTTGCTGGGCTTGCAGCCGATCCTGGCGACGGCGCACGTCGGCGACGGCATCGGCCAAGTCCTCGGCGGTGGTGATGCGTTGGCCCAGTCTGCCGCCTTCAGCAGCCATCGCGACCATCGGTTCCACCCCGGTGGGCGCGATGCGCAGGATGATCTGGCCGCCGCTGCCGTCTTCGGTGATGCCGAGGATGTTGCACGCGCCAAAGCGTGCTGTTTCACACGCTTCGCGGGTGGCTTGCATACGAGGGGCGAGCAGGGCGCCGGGCAGGGCCAGGCTCAGTTCGTGCTCGTAGGCCAATTGAGCGCCGGCCTGGCTTTGTTCGCCGTTGATCACCCGTGCGCGGGAGTGGTCCTTGGGCGAGCAGCCGGCCATGGCCAACGCTGCCAGCAAGAGCACGAGGTAGGAATGGGGTTTGCCGTCCAGATGGCGCATTGCTGTTCCTTGGGATCAGGGGGAATTGACGGCGATTAAAGCGGGTCTGGTGGATTAACGCAAAGCATCGTGGGGGATTTGCGTGGCTGATGGTGATGGTTGCCACGTGTGGCCTGGCGTACACCTCAAGCCCGACTCCAAGGAAGAATCCGCCATGATTGCCCACACCGTGCCTGAAGGTTTTGTCTCGCTACCCCGCAGCAGTCCCCTGCTTGATCTGTTAGGCCCGGCGTATTGCCGGGGGGAAGGCCTGCAATTGGAGATCGGCTTGCGGGCCGACAATCGCCACGCCAATGGGCGGGGCACAGTGCATGGGGGAGTGTTGGCGACCCTGGCGGATATTGGCATGGGGTACGCGATGGCGTTTTCCAGTGACCCGCCGCTGCCGTTGATTACCGCGAGCATGAACCTGGATTACCTGGGCGCGGTGCAGGTGGGGGAGTGGATTGTGGTGCGGTTGGAGCACCACAAGCGCGGGCGGCAGATGGCGTTTGCCACAGTGAGCCTGCAGGTAGGAGAGAAAGTGGTGGCGCGGGCGAATGCGGTGTTTGCGGTGCCCCGGACGGGCTGACAATCCAGAACCAATGTGGGCGGGGGCCTTTGAACTGCTTTTTTCAGTAGGGTCGCATAAAGAAAAGGCCTGGTTTTCGTGGAACCAGGCCTTTTCCGTGTTGCTCGTTGAATCAGTTGCGTTCGAGGGCGAGGGCGACGCCCTGGCCGCCACCGATGCACAGGGTCGCCAGGCCCTTCTTGGCATCGCGCTTGATCATTTCATGCAGCAGGGTCACCAGCACGCGGCAGCCTGAGGCGCCGATCGGGTGGCCAATGGCAATGGCGCCGCCGTTGACGTTGACCTTGTCGGCGTCCCATTCCAGCTCTTTGCCGACGGCCAGGGATTGCGCAGCGAAGGCTTCATTGGCTTCGATGAGGTCCAGGTCACCCAGGCTCCAACCGGCTTTGTCCAGGCAACGGCGGGTGGCCGAGACCGGGCCGATGCCCATGATGGCTGGGTCGACGCCGGCGTTGGCGTAGCTGGCGATGCGCGCCAATACCGGCAGGCCGAGGGCCTTGGCTTTGTCGGCGCTCATTAGCAGCACCGCTGCGGCGCCGTCGTTGAGGCTGGAAGCGTTGCCAGCGGTGACGCTGCCGTCTTTCTTGAACGCAGGTTTCAGCTTGGCCAGGGACTCGGCGGTGGTGCCGGCGCGTGGCTGTTCATCCACGGCGAAGGCCACCGGGTCGCCTTTGCGCTGGGGAATCAGGATCGGCGTGATCTCATCGACAAAACGCCCGGCCTCGATGGCGGCGGCGGCTTTTTGCTGGGACGCCGCGGCGAACGCGTCCTGGGCTTCACGGCTGATGCCGTACTTGTCCACCAGGTTCTCAGCGGTGATGCCCATGTGGTAATCGTTGAACGCATCCCACAGGCCGTCGGTGATCATGCTGTCGACCATCTTGGCGTGGCCCATGCGTAAACCGGTGCGCGCGGCGGGCAGCACATACGGCGCCAGGCTCATGTTTTCCATGCCGCCGGCGATGATCACGTCGGCGTCACCGCAACGAATGGCCTGGGCGCCCAGGTGCAGGGCCTTGAGGCCCGAGCCGCAGACCTTGTTCAAGGTGAGGCTGGGCACCGCATGTGGTAGGCCGGCGAGAATCGAGGCCTGGCGCGCCGGGTTCTGGCCGCTGCCAGCGGTGAGCACTTGGCCGAGGATGACTTCATCCACTTCGGCCGGGTCCAGGCCGGTCTGCTCCAAGAGGCGACGGATCACAGCGGCACCCAGTTCCGGTGCCGGAATGTTCGCCAGTGAACCCTGGAAGCTGCCCACGGCGGTGCGGGTGGCAGCAACAATCACGACGTCTTGCATGGAATCTGTCCTCACTGGAAGTGCATTTCTGGAACGTGGTCCGGGACGATCAGTTTACCGGCGGTCTTGCTCACAATCTCTTCAACACTGACGCCAGGTGCGCGTTCCTTGAGGACAAAAGCGCCATTTTCGATTTCCAGGTAGGCCAGGTCGGTCAGCACGCGCTTGATGCAGTTCGCGCCGGTCAGCGGCAGGCTGCATTGGCTGAGCAGCTTGGACTCACCATCCTTGGAGGCGTGGGTCATGATCACGATGATGTTTTCTGCGCCGGCCACCAGGTCCATGGCGCCGCCCATGCCTTTGACTAGCTTGCCGGGGATCATCCAGGAAGCGATGTTGCCGTGTACGTCGACTTCAAACGCACCGAGCACGGTGAGGTCAACGTGGCCGCCACGGATCATTGCAAAGGATTCGGCGGAGGAGAAGATCGAGGCGCCGATGCGCGCGGTCACGGTTTGTTTGCCGGCGTTGATCATGTCGGCATCAATGGTTTCTTCGGTAGGAAACGGTCCCATGCCTAGCAGGCCGTTTTCCGATTGCAGCATCACTTCCATGCCTTCGGGAATGTAGTTGGCCACCAGGGTCGGAATGCCGATGCCGAGGTTGACGTAGAAACCGTCCTGCATTTCGCGGGCAACGCGTTGAGCCATTTGTTCGCGGGTAAGCGCCATTTTATGAGTCCTTATTGTTCGGGCTGGGGGCGGATTATTTGCGCACGGTGCGCTGTTCGATGCGCTTCTCAAACGTGCCGCAGATGATCCGGTCGACATAGATGCCAGGGGTGTGGATCTGCGCCGGGTCCAGCTCGCCCGGCTCGACGATTTCCTCGACTTCGACCACGGTGATCTTGCCGGCGGTGGCGGCCAGCGGGTTGAAGTTCTGAGCGGTGTGGCGATAGATAACGTTGCCGAAGTGGTCGGCTTTCCAGCCTTTGACGATGGCGAAGTCGCCGGTAATGGACTCTTCCATCAGGTACGGGCGACCGTTGAACTCGCGGGTTTCCTTGCCTTCGGCTACCGGGGTGCCGACGCCGGTGGCGGTAAAGAAGGCCGGGATACCGGCGCCACCGGCGCGCATTTTCTCGGCCAGGGTACCTTGGGGCGTCAGCACCACTTCAATTTCCCCGCTGAGCAATTGCTTCTCGAACAGTGCGTTTTCACCGACGTAGGAGGCAATCACCTTGCTGATCTGCTTCTCTTCGAGCAGCACGCCCAGGCCAAAGCCATCGACGCCGCAGTTATTGGAAACCACCGTCAGGTCGCGGGTGCCTTTGCGCTTGATCTCGGCGATGAGGTTTTCTGGAATCCCGCACAGGCCAAAGCCACCGGAGAGTACGGTCATGCCGTCTTCCAGGCCTGCCAGTGCTTCTTCATAGGACGCCACGCGTTTATCGAAACCTGCCATATGCACCTCTTTTATTGTATGTGGGCCAGCCAATGAACCGAGTGTTGCTCCGGCGGATTGATTTGTTAAGTTGTTTTTTAAGGTTGATTGATCTAGAAAACAGCATAATAAGCGTCAAGCCGCATGCTTCACGCACCGTTAGCGGCCGCTTTCACTTGCAGCTTTCAACTTGTCATTTGGAGCTTACCCATGACCGTTAAACAGATGCGCGCGTTTCTCGCTGTGGCCCAGAGCCTGAGTTTTGCCGCCGCCTGTGAGCGCCTGCACCTTTCCCAGTCGGCGCTGAGCCTGACCATCAAGGGGCTGGAAGAAGGACTGGGCGGACGGTTGTTCAGCCGTAATACCCGCAACGTTGCGCTGACACCTGAAGGTGAGTCATTGCTGCCCCTGGCACGCCGGTTGATTGCCGATTGGGACAACGCCGAAGACGAGCTGCGCCAGCGCTTCACCCTCCAGCGTGGACGGGTCACGGTGGCAGCGATGCCCTCCTTTGCGGGCAACCTGTTGCCACCGATCCTGAAGATATTCCGCGCACGGTACCCGCAGGTGAATGTCACGGTGCACGATTTGATCAACGAGCAGGTGCTCGAGATGGTGCGCGACCGCCAGGTGGAACTGGGCGTGGCGTTCGAGCCGCCAGAAGGTTCGTCGCTGGCGTTCACCCCGTTGTACCTGGACCGCTTCATTGCCGTGGTGCCCGGTGATTCACCGTTGGCCGCGTGTGCCGAGATCGATTGGAACACCTTGCTGGAGCAACCTTTCATCACCTTGCAACGGCCGTCCACGGTACGGGTGATGCTGGAGGAACATCTGGGCGCGCTGCAGAGGAAGCTGCCGGTAGCACTGGAGAGCCATCAATTGGCGACGGTGGGCAAGATGGTTGCCAGCGGCCTGGGTGTCAGCGCGGTCCCAGCGTTGTGTGCACAACAAATGGAAGAGGCGGGTGCTCATTGCATCACCTTGACCGACCCGGTGATCGAGCGACCGATTGGTGTGCTGACCAAGCCGGGGCACGAACTGTCGGCGGCAGCGCAGGTGCTGTTCGATATTTTTCGCGATGAAGCTGCGAAAGGCCGGTTTCCCACTTTTTGATACTGCCGCAAACAACGGTGGGAGCTGGCTTGCCCGCGATCGCTATTTAACATTCAACAACAGGGTTGATCGTTAAACCGCTATCGCGGGCAAGCCAGCTCCCACCGTGAGCGCGTTGTTATTTAGTAGTAGCGGTCGATCACTTTGACTTGGGCGTTATCTTTGAAAGATTCCCATGCGTTGTTAAGTGTGTCGAAAACCTGCTCGATAAAGTTGCGATCGGCGGCCGCCTTCTTGCCGACATAACCCTGGCCACGGCGGTACATCTTCAGGCGCGCTGCCAGTTCACGGTTATTGCGGTCGAACTCGGCTTCTTCGGTGTGGGGCGCCAGGCAGTCAATTTGGACTTCGCCCGATTTGCCAATCCACAGGATATGGTCGTCGAGTGTGTCTTTCTGCGCTGCGAACATCTCAGCCAATTCATCGATAGTTGGTTGGTTGTTCAGATTCATGTGTAAGCCCCTTGACCAGTTGGCGATCTATCAAATAGTTCGTTAGTACATGTTTAAGGTGTCTCCGGTTCTGAAAACCGGGCGTCAGCGACTGTCTGCCGAATACGGGCAGGGTCTTGAACCTGATGCATGTAGTGTTGCTGATGAACTGCTACGCAATGCTTTCATAACGAAGACAAGTCGCATTTGAGCGCCTTGTACCGGACCCTCCGGGTCGGTCAGCTTCATCAATCCGCCTTGTGGGCAGTGCACATCCGGAAAAAACAGCTCGGCGGTCAGACGAGCTTGTTCAAAACGCTTGTTGCCAACGCTCCCGATCCGGGAGACGTCTCGATAATGCAAGGACAAAAACGTTACGTCAACGATTATGTAGTGATTATTTTTGATCACTACATAAATGCTTGTGGGGGCGGGAGAATGCGGGAAAACGTGACTTAGGCGTCATTTTCTGGAGGTAGGGGTCGTATGCCCGAGAGGATGAATTCGACGCAAAACGCTGGAGGCGCTGGCTTGCAGGCTGCTCCAGTTTTGAGCCGTGGTGCAGGGGTTATCTCAAACGGTCGGTCAGCAGAGGCAACAACCGCTCGCAGGACGCCTCGATTTTCACCTGCAGCAGGTCATCTGCACGCGTCTTGCCCAGGTTGATGGCAATGACAGGCTTGCCCTGTTCGACCATGGCCTTGCACAAGCGGAAGGCCGAATAGGCCATCAGCGACGACCCCACCACCAACAGTCCCTCGGCATGATCTACCGCGGCCATCGCCCTGGCGGCCGTTGCCGGTGCTACGTTCTCGCCAAAAAACACGACATCCGGCTTAAGGCGCTCGCCATTGCAATGGGGGCAGCGGGGGACCTGAAAGTGTTCTTCAAAGGTGGGGTCGAGCAAGGTGTCGCCATCGGGTGCCTGCACGGCGTGGACCTGCGCCAGGTAGGGGTTGTCGATTTCCATCTGCCGCTGGATCACACCGCGCTCGCTGCGTTGCTGGCAGTCCAGGCACAAGACCCGGTGCAGGCTGCCATGCAGTTCGATCACACCCTGGCTACCGGCCTGGTCATGCAGGGTGTCGACGTTTTGCGTGATCAACCCGGTGATCCGCTGGCGTTGTTGCAAGGTCGCCAGCGCACGGTGTGCAGTGTTCGGCTGGGCGATGCGTACGCGAGGCCACCCCAGCATCGCCCGCGCCCAATAGCGGCGCCGTGCCTGCGGGGTGGCGAGGAACTCCTGGTACATCATCGGAGCCTTGCCTCGGCGCACGCCTTCGCTGTCACGGTAATCGGGAATGCCCGATGAGGTGCTGATTCCCGCACCGGTCAGCACCAGGAAGCGCCGGTCGGCCATGGCCCGTTGCAACGTGTCGAGGTGATCCTCTTGATGTTCCAGCGTGTCGAGCATGAGTTCCCCTATTCGCCGCGGATGTACTGCTCCAGCTGTTTGATCAGGTCCGCCTGATCGGCGATGGCCTCTTTTACCAGGTCGCCGATGGACAGCAGGCCCAGCAGTTTGCCGTCTTCGACCACGGGCAGGTGGCGCAGGTGACTGTCGGTCATGATGTTCATGCACTCATCGACCTTTTTATGCGAGTCGACGGTGATCACTGGAGAACTCATGACTTCATCGACCCGGGTGGTGACCGACGATAGACCTTTGAGAATGAGTTTACGTGCGTAATCACGTTCGCTGATGATGCCTACAACGACGCCTTCCTTGACGACCGGCAAGGCCCCGACGTTTTTCTCCGACATCCGCACCAGCGCTTCAAAAACGGTGTGGTCCCATTGGATGGTATGGACGTCCTGGTTTTTCTGGTCCTTGGCTTTGAGCACTTGTGCAACGGTTTTCATGGCGGCCACTCCGGTGTTGTTGTTAGGTAGTCAGGTCCCCTTACAGAATCCTAGACGGCCCACGCCGCGGCAAGGTCCAAAGCGGCGTTAAACCCGTCGAAAAACGTCATTCACCGGATTTTTTCGGTATTTATCCGGTATTTGTCGGCTTTTTCGCGCGCTTGGGGCTGGCTGCCGTCTGGCGTGGTGCGCTCTTGCGTTTCTTTTTCCACGGCGTGGCGCCTCGGCCCGCCGGGCTGGCCGGACCGGTGATGGTCATGCGCATACCGTTGCAGCGGGCTACCTGCTTGCTCATCCAGGCCGCCTGCTTGGCGACGAATGCCTCCAGGCTCATTTCGCCGCTTTGCACCATATCCAATGCCTGCTCCCAGATTGCGGTGGTGCCCGGGTCGGCAATGGCGCGGGGCACCGCGTCGATCAGGCTGAACGCCGCTGGCGTGGCGGACAACGCCTTGCCGTTCTTCACCAGGTAACCCCGGTCCAGCAGCCCCTGGATGATTCCGGCGCGGGTGGCTTCGGTGCCAATGCCGGTGGTGTCCTTGAGCTTTTGCTTGAGCAGCGGGTCCTCCACCAGCTTGGCGACGTTTTTCATCGCCTTGATCAGGTCGCCTTCGGTGAAGGGCTTGGGCGGTTGAGTCCACAGGTCCTTGAGGTTGACCTTGGCGACCGCGTAATCCTGGCCCTGCACCAATGTCGGCAGCGCTTGTGGCGCCGGTGCTTCACGCCCCTTGGCCGGTGCGAGGGCCTCGGGCAGGGCGCGTTTCCAGCCCGGTTCGATCACCACCTTGCCCACCGCGCGCAACGCTTGGCCTGCACAGTCGAAATCCGCCTGGGTGCGATCGTATTCGTGGTTGGGCAGGAACTGCGCCAGGTAGCGCGCGCGAATCAGGGTGTAGACCGCACGATGTTTGCCCGTGAGTTGCCCGACATCCTTGCCGGCGCCGGTAGGAATGATGCCGTGGTGAGCGCTGACCTTGGCATCGTTCCAGGCCCGTGAGCGGCGCTGGGGATCAATATGCCGCATCAGCGCGTTCACGGCTGGATCCGCCCGGCCCAATGCCGCGAGAATCTTCGGCGCTTCGCCGTGCTGACTGAGTGGCAGGTAGCCGCAATCGCTGCGTGGGTAGGTGATGACTTTGTGGGTTTCATACAGCGACTGGGCAATATCCAGAGTTTCCTGGGCGCCAAGGCCGAGTTTCTTGGAGCAGATCTCCTGCAGGGTGCCCAGGTCAAAGGGCAAGGGTGCGACTTCGCGCATGCGCTCGGTGCGCAGTTTCGTCAGGCGCGCGTTGGCGGCATTGCTCATCGCGTCGGCTGCCTCCCGCGCCAGTTGCGGGTTGAGGCAACGGCCCTGGTCATCACAGGCATCCTCGGCCGCGCGCCATTGGGCGGTGAACGTCATGTGCTCGTGGCGCAGGTCGACGTCGATGGCCCAGTAAGCCACCGGCACGAAATCGGCGATGCTGCGGTCGCGGTCCACCACCAGGCGCAATGTGGGTGTTTGCACCCGACCCACGGGCAATACGCCCTGGTAACCGGACTGGCGCCCGAGCAAGGTAAACAGGCGACTCATGTTCATGCCGATCAGCCAGTCGGCACGGGAGCGACCCAGGGCCGAGTGATACAGGCTGAAGGTCTCGGCGCCGGGCTTGAGTGCCGCCAGGGCCTTGCGAATGGAAGCATCGTCCAGCGCCGACAGCCACAGTCGCTGGATCGGCCCGCGGTAGCGGCAATGCTCCACCAACTCACGCGCGATCATCTCGCCTTCACGGTCGGCGTCGGTGGCGATCACCAGTTCCTGGGCTTCTCCCAGCAGCCGCTTGACCGCCTTGAACTGGCTGGCGGTCTTCGGTTTGACGCGCATCTTCCATTTTTCCGGGACGATGGGCAGGTCGGCCAATACCCAGCGCTTGTACTTGGCGTCGTAGGCGTCTGGCGGGGCAGTTTCCAGCAAGTGGCCAATGCACCAAGTGACCGTGACTCCGCTGCCCAGCCAGCAACCGTCGCCACGGCGGTTGGCGCCGAGCACGGCGGCAATATCCTTGGCTTGGGAGGGTTTTTCACAGAGGTACAGCCGCATGGTCATCACGTCAGATCGGGTTGATGCCTTGCAGGATGCTCAGTCGGAAGGCTTTGATCAACCATTATCTGTATGGATGTACAGCAATTTGTGTGGTCATCACAAAACAATGTGGGAGCGGGCTTGCTCGCGAAGGCGGTGGATCAGTCAACTCATCTGCGACTGATCCATGGTCTTCGCGAGCAAGCCCGCTCCCACCGGGGTGTCCCTGTGTTCAGGAGACCGGGTTAGTTCTTATCGATATCCACATGCCGCGTTTCCTTGAGGCAGATCATTCCCACAATCAGGCTCACGCCGGTCACCACCACCGGGTACCACAGGCCATAGAAAATATCGCCGGTGTACACCACCAGGGCAAACGACACGGTCGGCAGGAACCCGCCAAACCAGCCATTGCCGATGTGGTAGGGCAGGGACATCGAGGTATAGCGGATGCGCGTCGGGAACAGTTCCACCATCAACGCCGCCAGCGGGCCGTAGCACATGGCGGCAATCAGGATGAGTGCCACGATCAGCACCACCACCATGGTCTTGTTGACCTGGGCCACATCCGCCGAAGACGGGTAGCCGGCCAGTGTCACGGCGCCACGCAGGGCTTTTTCGTCGAACCCGTCGATACGCACGTCGCCCACGCTCACCTGCACCGGGCTGCCGGCAGGTGCCGCAGCGCTGCTGTAGGGCAGGCCTTGCTTGACCAGGAAGGTCTTGACCTTGTCGCATGGGCTGTCAAATTTCGCCTTGCCCACCGGGTCGAACTGGAAGGTACAGGTCGCCGGGTCGGCCAGCACGGTGATCGGGGCCTGGTGACTGGCCTGGTCCATCGCCGGGTTGGTGTAGTGCGCCAGGCTCTTGAAGATCGGGAAGTACAACGCGGTCGCCAGCAGCAGGCCGAGCATCAACACTGGCTTGCGGCCGACCTTGTCTGACAGCCAGCCAAAGAAGATAAAGAACGGCGCGCCAATCACCACGCTGATGATCAGCAGCATGTTGGCCAGGGCCGGGTCCATTTTCAGGAACTGCGTGAGGAAGAACAGCACGTAGAACTGCGCCGCATAGAAGGTCACCGCCTGGCCGCCGTTGATACTGAACAGGGCGATCAGCACGATCTTGAGGTTGTCCCATTTGCCGAAAGAATCGCGGATCGGCGACTTGCTGGCCTTGCCTTCCTCTTTCATTTTCAGGAACGCTGGCGACTCGTGCAGGCTCATGCGGATCCAGGTGGAAATACCCAGCAGCACGATGGAAAACAGGAACGGAATGCGCCAGCCCCACACTTCGAACTGGTCACCGGTGAAATAACGGCACGCCAGCACCACCAGCAACGACAACAACAGGCCGAGGGTCGCGGTGGACTGAATCCAGCTGGTGTGGAACCCACGCTTGCCCGCTGGCGCATGCTCCGCCACGTAGGTCGCTGCACCGCCGTATTCGCCGCCCAACGCCAGGCCCTGCAGCATCCGCAGTACGATCAGGATGATCGGCGCCGCAATGCCGATGTTGGCGTAGGTGGGCAACAGGCCGACGCAGAACGTCGCCACGCCCATCAAAATGATCGTGACCAAAAAGGTGTATTTGCGCCCGATCATGTCGCCCAGCCGCCCAAACACCAGTGCCCCGAACGGCCGCACCACGAAGCCGGCCGCGAAGGCCATCAAGGCAAAGATGAACGCCGTGGTGTCGTTGACCCCGGCGAAGAACTGTTTGCTGATCACCGCCGCCAGGGCGCCGTAGAGGAAAAAGTCATACCACTCGAACACCGTCCCCAGGGACGAAGCGAAGATGACCTTCTTAGAGTCGTTGCTGGTGCTCGCGTCTATCGACGAGCCCAGGGGTTGAGCATGTTCTGACATCGGGTAGCCCTCACAGTGATTATTTATTGTTGTTCCACTGTCGGCGCCAAACTCAGCGCCGGTGTCCTGCAGGTTATGCGGGTGCGCTCATTGCTCTTTCGGGGGCAAGGTTCCTTGTATTCGGCGAAAGGATCAGCTGCGCGGCCTTCTCCGCGATCATCAGCGTAGGTGAACAGGTGTTGCCGGACGTGATGCGCGGCATGATCGAGGCATCGGCGATGCGCAATCCGGGCACGCCATGCACCCGCAGTTCGGCGTCGACCACTGCGTCTTTGTCGCTGCCCATGCGGCAGGTGCCGACCGGGTGGAAGATCGTTGTACCGATACGCGCAGCGGCTTCGTGCAGTTGCTCTTGGGTCTGCAGCGAGTCGCCCGGCAGATATTCCACCGGCTTGAACTGGCTCAGGGCGGGTGCCGCAACAATGCGGCGCGTCAGGCGGATCGCATCGGCGGCCACGCGCAAGTCTTCCGGGTGGCTGAGGTAGTTGGGACGGATCAGCGGTGCGTCCGCCGGGTTGGCCGAGCGAATGTCGATACGCCCGCGACTTTGCGGGCGCAAGTCGCAGACCGACGCAGTAAACGCCGGGAACGCGTGCAGCGGTTCGCCAAAGCGCTCCAGTGACAACGGTTGCACGTGGTATTCAAGGTTGGCCGAGGCCTGTTCCGGGCCGGAGCGGGCAAACGCGCCCAACTGGCTTGGCGCCATCGACAGCGGGCCGCTGCGGTCATACAGGTAGCGCAGGCCCATGCCCATCTTGCCCCACAACGTGCCGGCGATCTGGTTCAGGGTGCGGGCGTTTTCCAGCTTGTAGATCAGCCGCAGTTGCAGGTGATCCTGCAGGTTACCGCCGACGCCTGGCAATTCGTGCAACACATCGATGCCCAATGGCTTGAGCACATTGGATGGACCAATTCCCGAGCGTTGCAGGATGCCCGGCGAACCCACGGAGCCGGCGCACAAAACGATTTCCTTGCGCGCCTTCCAGCTCAGCGGCTGGCCATGTTGGCGCCCGACCACCTGGGACGCGCGGCCGTTTTCCAGCAGTACGCGGTCAACGTCCACGTCGGTCAGTACGGTGAGATTGGGGCGTTGGCGAACCGGTTTGAGAAACGCCTTGGCCGCGTTCCAGCGCACTCCGGCCTTCTGGTTCACCTGGAAGTAGCCGCAGCCTTCATTGTCGCCCTGGTTGAAGTCGCTGATCGTGGCAATGCCGCTTTGCGCCGCCGCGTCACGGAACGCATCGAGGATTGGCCAGTGCAGGCGCTGTTGCTCGACCCGCCATTCACCGCCGTCGCTATGGAATTGCGAACCGCCGGCAAAGTGATTTTCGCTGTGTTTGAACAGCGGCAGCACGTCTTTCCACGCCCAACCGGCGTTGCCTTCGGCCGCCCAGCCGTCGTAGTCACGGGCCTGGCCGCGCATGTAGATCATGCCGTTGATCGACGAGCATCCGCCCAGTACCTTGCCGCGCGGGTAACTCAGCGCGCGGCCTTGCAGGCCTTCCTGGGCTTCGGTCTTGAAGCACCAGTCGGTGCGCGGGTTGCCAATGCAGAACAGGTAGCCGACGGGAATATGAATCCAGGGGTAATTGTCACGGCCACCGGCTTCAAGCAGCAGCACGCGATGGGCAGGGTTGGCGGACAGTCGATTGGCCAGCAGACAACCCGCGGGGCCGGCGCCTACGACGATGTAATCGTATTCAGCAGTTGGAATGGGCATCTGAGGCCTCGCTTGTTTTTCTTATTGGTTCCATCCTAGTTGTTAGTTTTCGTCTTAAAAATGTTAGTTTTTACCCAGCTGCTGTGCGTTTTTAAACAGCGTAGCCCAGGCTCATGCAATGGAGGCGTCATGTTCGACTGGAACGACCTGCGGTACTTTCTCGAGCTACAGCGCAGCGGCCGTTTGCTCACTGCCGCGCAACGCCTGAAAACCACCCACGCCACGGTGGCCCGGCATATCGAAGCGATTGAGAAAAGCCTCGGCACCGCACTGTTCGTGCAGCATGCCCAGGGCTACGAATTGACCCCCGCCGGCGAAGCCCTGCTCAAGCACGCCGAAGCCATGGAAAACGTCGCGCTGCTGGCCGAAGACGAACTGACCCACTCCGCCGCGCCCCTGGGCAAGATCCGCCTCGGGGTGGCCGAAGGGTTGGGCGTGATGTTCCTGGCGAGCCGCATGGGCGGGCTGTTCGAGCGCTACCCCGGATTGGAAGTGGAACTGGTGGCGGTGCCGCGCTTCGTCAGCATCCTCAACCGCGAAGCGGAAATCAGCATCCACCTCGAACGCCCGAGCGTCGATCAACTGGTCACCCGCAAACTCACCGACTACCGCCTGGCCCTCTACGCCAGCCGCGCCTACCTGGATCGCAACCCGCCGATTGAAAAACGTGAAGACCTTGCAGCGCATGCGTGGATCGATTACGTGGATGACTTGCTGTTCAGCCAGGAACTCAAATTCCTCAGCAGCTTCTGCCGCAACCCCAAGGTGGTGTTCCACAGCACCAGCGTGATCGCCCAGCACCAGGCGGCACGTTCCGGGCTAGGGATTGCGGTGTTGCCGTGCTTCATGGCAGCCGGCGACCCGGAACTGGTGCCGTTGCTGCCGGGGGAGGGGATCCAGCGCAGCTACTGGATCAGCTC
Organism: Pseudomonas lurida; assembly: GCF_002563895.1. Taxonomy (NCBI): domain Bacteria; kingdom Pseudomonadati; phylum Pseudomonadota; class Gammaproteobacteria; order Pseudomonadales; family Pseudomonadaceae; genus Pseudomonas; species Pseudomonas lurida. Next base: position 2,303,816 of record NZ_PDJB01000001.1, read on the forward strand.
GCGCCGTGAGCTGCACAAGTCGGTGCGGCTGCGGGTGTTGTGGGATTACGTGGTGGAGTTGTGTGCACGGGAGCAGCGCTTGCTCCTCGGCGAGCCTACCTGAAGAAGCCAGCTCGAGCTGTAAGCGCTGGCGAGCCAGCGCTTACAGTTTGGGGGGCGTGTCAGGTATTCCCTAGAGCTTCACCACCTGATGCACCTGCTCCGTACAGGCACGCGCGTCGTCAATCATCTGGCCAAACGCCTCGCTGACAATCTCATCATGGGTCAGCCAGCGCATTTTCTGGCTCAGCCGATAGTGATAGCGCAACGCGCCATTTTCCCGTTTGCCCTGTAGATCCAGGTCGTACCACGGCGAGCGAACCTGGCAACCGGGTATGGTTTTTTCCATTTGCCCACCGCTCAGGGTGATGGTGTAGTCATTGGTTTCCGGGTTGCCCATATCAAGGTCGGCTTGCTGCCCTTGGCGGCGGTAGTTGATAAAGCCATCCCAGCGGCCCTTGAGCGACTCATCGGTATAGACGTAGTCGTTCGCCAGTTTTTCCAGTGCGCGCTGATCGTTCATGTGCGCCGTGACGGTATAGCCATCCTGCACCACAAAGGCGGTCGGCGGGCGGGTGATGCGGCAGTCGCTGATCTCGTTGCCAAAGTTGGCGCAGATGTTCTGGTCGGTGGCGGTGCTGCCTTGCTGGCGGTCGGCGACGCTCAGTCGCATCAGCGGCAGGCGGCTGAACGTGATGCTGGCCTGGGTCGCGCCGTTGCCGTGTTTATCGTAATGCACCTGTTTGTCCAGGCGCAGGGTGGTTTCGGGGTGCTCCAGGGGGATATGTTCCTCGCGCACCTGACCTTGGGCGTCATTGACCAGGACCCAGCGGTCCTGGATGTCGGGCATGACTTGGCCCGGCGCGAACACCGGGTTGGTCGGGTCTAGCCACCAGACCTGGTCCTCCACCTCGGCACGTACGATCGCGTGATTCGGGGCATGGGTGCCGGGGATCAGCAACGATTCCGCCACGTCGCCACGGCTGACCCAGGCGGTTTCGGCCTGGATGCCACTGGCCTTGAGCAGGGCCGTCAGGAGGATCGCCAGGTCTTTGCAATCGCCATAACCGTGCTGCTCGATTTCCGCCAGTTCGAACGGCACATAGCCGCGTTCCGTGGCGCGCCAGTCACCCAGGTAGCGGTAGTGGTCGTTGATATGCTGCATCAGGGCGGCGACCTGCTCCGCTGGCGCCAGGTTGCGTGCGGCAGCCACGGCAGCGGTGCTCTGCGGCGGCAGGCTGGCGCCCAGGATCTGGTTGTAGCGTTGGGCGAAACCACCGAAGTACGCCTGGCGTTCCAGGGTGCTGCCTACCTCGATACGCGGGATGCGCAGCAGCGCGGCGTTGGACGATTCATTGATGTAATTGAGATAGGTCGGGGCCTTTTGCACCACGTCCAGAGACTTGCCATTTGGCGCAGCAGTCACGCTGAAACCGTCGAACAGTTCGCTGCGCCAGTGGATCGGCTGCTCGGCAGTGAAGCGCGCCTTGAAGTGGTCGCGGCGCGCGGCGCTAGGGCCGAATTTGAGCACGTAGTGAAACTGCGTCATCAGCGGTTTGGCAGGGTGATGCTCGCGCACGGTGTAGCGGATCTGGGTGCCGACCCGCAGGTTGGGAAAGGCCAGTGAGGTCTGTTTATCACGGCTGAAACCCTGGTCCGGGTTGGGCGCGGTGCGGGTGTCGATCTGTGTGGCGTCCAAGGCCACCGGCTTGGCGCCGGGCTGGGTGGACTGCGCGCTGATCACTTCAAAGGTATCGCCTTCGGAGTAGTCGAAGTCGATGCGCGAGAGCATTTCGCGGCCGTTGGGCTTGAGGATCGTATAGCGGTAGGTGGTGGTGCAGTCGGTACTGGCGTCTCGGTTGAAGTGGCACTGCAGGTCCGTGTCGCTGGCCAGCGGGGCTTCGGCCAAGGGTTGCTTTGCTGCGAAAACACAAGGGCTGACAAGCCCCAGACTGAGGGCAATCAGGGGGCGGTGGAACGAAAAACGGTACATGGGCGCCTCGGGTGACACATTGAAACAGCTACCCGACGGGTAGCGAGAAGGCGCCGGATGATAATGGATCTCAATGGGCAATGCCAGGATTGTTCGACAATTTATCAGGCTTAGAGGCCCGTCCTAGAGCCTTTTCTTTGATTTGTGTCAGCCATTTCTCAATTCAAAATCTACGCTGGCAAGTTTCTCGCCATTGATCAACACATGCACCGTGTGTTTCCCGGGGTAGTGCTTGCGCGTGGTCAGTTCGCGGATGTGTTGCCCGCGGCTGATGCGGTGATGTTCGCCCGCGGCCAATGTGAATGCCTTGAGTTTGAACACCTTGGCTGCACTGTGCCCCGCGCTTTTCACATAGTCGATGGCGTAATCCACCACCAGCTTCTGCGGGGCGGCGGCCGTGGATTCCAGGGTGAAGGAGAGGTTGATGCGTTCACCCAGGTTGATCACCGCCGGCGTCACCTGCAGGTGGTGGATCTGTACCTCGGCCTTGGCCCCGGCACCCATGACCGTCAGTGCGCGCGTATTGCCTTGCTTGATCAGGCTGCGCAGGGCGTGGCGGGCGATCCAGGCAGTGTGAGGGTTATCCAGGTTCCAGCCTTCGATCAGGCCGAGCACCCAGTCGGGATGATCCTTGGTGATGTCATTGAGGTGGTTGGCCACGGACTTGCGCACGTACAGGCTGCTGTCGGCCTTGAGGTTGTCGAGGAGCGACGCGCACAGCTCAGGGTTGGCCTGGACTTCGGCCAGGCGAAATGACCAGGGCAAGCGCGGCCGCGAACCCTCGCTGGCGAGGCGACGCACGTGTTCGTTGTCATCGCGCGACCATTCCTGCATCACCGCCAACGTGCGCTGAAAGTCGTGCAGCAAAAAATAGCGAATGGCGAATTCGGCGGAGCCAAAGGTGGTGAAGTATTTGAGGGCGGCCATGGAGCGTTTGAAATCATCCCGCCCGTAACTCGCCACGAAGTGTGGCAGGAACAGGCTGACAAACGCACTGTTCAGGCGCGGGGCCAGCGCATAAAGCACCTTGAGGGTTTGCGGGTAGTCCAGGGGGATCACCGCATGCAGGCTTTCGCTGACCCGCGCCATGCGTTGCATCACCGATAAATCGGCCAGCCCCGCCTTGGCGTGCTTGAGGAAGCCCTTGGCGTCGAACGCCGGGTACACCGCCGTCATCTCGCTGGCGATGTGTTGCAGGCGTTCGAGGTTGAATAGTTCTTTCAGCGCCGGGGCAGCTTGATCGGTCATCGGTGATTCCAGGGGAGGTTAAAGAAACCAGCGGTACTCCCGCGCGTTGATTTCTTGTTGAAAGGCCAGGTGATCCTGGCGTTTGTTCTCGCAGTACACGTCGACAAACTCGGCGCCCAGCTTATCGCGCAATACCGCCTGGTGCTGCATGGCGCGCACCGCTTCGAGCATTTCGAGGGGGAAGTCGGTGCCGCTGCTGCGGTCCTGGTTGAGCGGTGCGATGGGTTCGCGTTGGGCTTCAAGGCCGTGCTCCAGGCCGACCAGGATCGCCGCCAGCACCAGGTAAGGGTTGGCATCGGCGCTGGCGAGGCGATGCTCGATACGCAGGTTGCGCGGGTCGGATTCGGGAATGCGCAGGCAGGCGTCACGGTCTTCAAAGCCCCAGCTGGCGCGGGTTGCGGCATTGACCGCCGCCCCCAGGCGGCGGAAGGCGTTGTGGTTGGGCGAGAAGATCGGCATGCAGTGCGGCAGCAATTCCAGGCATCCGGCCACGGCATGGCGCAGGGGTTGCTGTTGATGGGCCGCCAGCAGATTGTTGCCCGCAGCGTCATACAGGCTGACATGCACATGCATGCCGCTGCCGGGGAATTGCAGGTAAGGCTTGGCCATGAAGCTGGCGCGGTAACCGTGCTTGAGCGCCACACCGCGGGTGCTGCGGCAGAACAGGGCGGCCCAATCGGCGGCGCGCATCCCATCGTCGAGGTGGCCGAAGTTGATCTCGAACTGGCCGGGGCCGATTTCGGCGGTGATCACCGTGATATCGATGCCTTGGTCCTTGGCCGTTTGCGCCATATCGTCGAGTACTGCGCTGAACCGCGACAGCCGTTCGATATGCAGGTTGGGTTGGTCGTCGGCATCGTCGCTCAGCGGGTCGCGGGCAAATTGCGGCAGGCCCTGGTCCAGCTTTTTATCGAACAGGTAGAACTCCAGTTCAAACGCCACCACCGGGTGGATGCCCTTGTGCTGCAAGCGCTCCAGCACCTTGGCCAGGACTTCGCGGGGTTCGAATGGGATGGGGGCTTCGGTGCCGTCCGAGGTGATCAGCATCTGGCCCAACGGCTGTGATTCCCAGCTGACCGGCTTGAGCGTGCCCGGCACCAGGCGGCGGTTGGCGTCTGGGTCACCGTCGTTGAAGCAATAATCGCCAATCTTGAACAACCCGCCCTGAACCCCCAGCAATACGGCGTTCTGCGGCAGCTTCAACGGGCTGCCGGCGGCGACTTTTTCCAGCATCTCGATGGGGTAGCGCTTGCCGTAGAAGTGCCCGGGAATGTCCAGGGCGATCAGGTCGACATAACGCACGTCGGGATGGTTCTGGCGAAAGGTCCGTACTTCGGCCAGTAACGTGGAGGCGGGGCTTTTCACGGGGGTTGCTCCTAGTTGTAAACCCACAGCACGCGGGCGGGCAGGTCGGTCAGGTTGGCGTAGCGGCAATAGGCGAAACTGGCCAAGTGGAAGCTGTCGCCTTGGCCGAGGGTGACCGAACCGGCCTCGCCCTCTACCCACAGGGTCAACTCACCCTCCAGCACAAAGCCGGCCTGCTCGGCCCGATCACTCATGGTTTGTTCGCCGCTGTTGGCGCCGGGAGCCAGCAGGCTGTCGAGTATCGAGAACGCGCCGTTCATGCTCGGTGAGACCAGGATGTCGGTGATGCCATTGGCGTAATACACCGTGCGCCGCTCGTTGGGCCGGGTGATCCAGTCCACGGCCTTGGGCTTGGGCTGGCTGTAGAAATAGGTGGTGGGCACATCGAGGGCGTGGCTGATGGCAGTCAGATCAGCCACGGTCGGGCGCGACAGGCCGCGCTCGACCTGAGACAGGAAACCCACGGAACGCTCGATTTTCTGCGCCAACTGAGCGAGGGTGAGTTTCTTGTGCTTGCGCAGGTCGTGGATCAGCGTGGCGAGGGTGGAGAGTTCTTCTTGTTGGTTCATGAAATTTATTTCGATTAATTTCATGAAAAATTACAGGATTTATTTCACGGAGGCAATGGGAATGGATTTACACGCGCACTTGCTGGGGCTTGAACAGGCGCTACAGCAAAGCACTACCCGCTCGGATGCGACTCGGTTGGCACAATTGCTGGCTGAAGATTTTGTCGAGTACGGTGCCAGCGGCAATGTGTGGGGCAGTCGCGCACAGGTCATCGACGGGCTGCAGGATGAGGTGTTCGCGGCGCGTCGCATCACCGAATTCGCCGTAAAGCTGTTGAGCAAGGGCGTGGCGCTCGTGACTTATCGCTGCCACCGGAGTGGCGTCGGGACTTCACTGCGCAGCTCGATATGGCGGGAGGAGAAAGGGCAGTGGCAGATGGTGTTCCATCAAGGCACACCGGCGGCCCCTGAATAGCCCCTCGCGTGGCGAGGCTTGATTGAATGATCACGCGTGGCAGCGGTCCGAACCTGGGTACGCATCATTCATTGAAGGAGCACCCATGAAATCGAAATCCCTGATCGCCAGCCTGCTGGTCGCCACGAGCCTGTCCACCGCCAGCTTTATTGTGCAGGCCGGTGATACTCCACAGGAAACCGTGCAACCTTCGAACATCAATACCCGTGACCTGAAAGAAGGTGACCGTGCGCCGGACATGCTGATGCGCAAGGAGTCGGCCGTCAGTGACTGGAAAAAACGCGGTCTCAAGCAGCCTGAGGAAGACAGCCAATGGGCGCGGGTAGGCGATAAATTCGTGCTGCTCAAGACCACCAACGGCACCATCCTGGAGATCACCCCGGTCAAGAAATGATCGTGTCTGTCGCGACTGCTCTGGGTTAAGGTAACCGGCCATCGACGCCGCGTTACCTTCAAAGATCGAGAGCAGGATGCTTGCCACAATAAGAAATTACCCCCGCACCGTAAACCTGTTGCTGTCGGCCACGCTCATGCTCACGTTGGCCAAGGCGATCACGTTTCCGTACCTGGTGATTTACCTCACCCACCGCTTTGCACTCGACATTACCCACGTTGGCCTGGTCATCGGCAGTTCGCTGATCGTCGGCTCTCTGCTCAGCGTGTATGGCGGCTTCCTGGTTGACCGAACTAACAGCTATCGGTTGTTACTCGGCTTGAGCGCGCTGTTTGTGCTGGGCTTTATCGGCACGGTGCTGGTGCAGAATATCTGGGCGTTCTATGCCTGCCTGATCTTGATCAACCTGGCTTATGCCGTGATCGACATCGCTGTCAAAGCCGGCTTTGCGAGCCTTTTGCCCGATGATGCGCGCAGCGAAGTGTTTTCCATCAAGTACACCCTTACCAATATCGGCTATGCCGTTGGACCTGCGTTCGGGGCGATGGTGGCGAGGTTGGATATCAGCTTGCCATTTGTGCTGTCGGGACTGCTGGGGTTGGGGTTTTTCGTGCTGTATTGGCGTTGGGGAGACCGCACGCTGACCACCGTCGATGCCGCACAAAAACCGGTGCCTTTCCTCGCCGTCGGCCGTGTATTGCTGCGCGATCACCGCTTGGTCTGCTTCACCCTGGGTGGCGTGCTCAGTGCCGTGGTGTTCGGTCAATTCACCGCGTGGCTGTCGCAGTACCTGGTGACCACCACCAGCGCGGAGTACACCTACACCGTGGTCAGCGCCGTGCTGACCACCAACGCGGTGCTGGTGATCGCCTTGCAGTACGTGATCGGACGGCGCATCTCCCATCGCTACCTGGGCCAGTGGCTGATCGCGGGCCTGGGCATGTTCATGCTGGGGGTGATCGGGTTTGCATTGTCGACCAGCGTGTTGTGGTGGGTGCTGGCGATGGCGGTATTCACGGTAGGCGAGATCATCGTGTTCCCGGCCGAATACATGTTCATTGACCGTATCGCCCCAGACCACCTGCGCGGCATGTACTACGGCGCGCAGAACCTGTCCAACCTGGGCGCCGCCCTGGGGCCTGTACTGTGTGGGCTGGTGCTTGCCAGTTGGCCGGCGCTCGCCATGTTCTACATGCTAGGGGCGTTCATTGTCGGGGGCGGGGTGTTTTATTACATCGGCGCCTCGCTGAAGCCGCGGCCATTGCCATAAAAAGGCGCTGCTACTGCGCCGAGGGCGACAGCGGCAAGTCATCCAGCGTCAGATGCCCCATGGTGTTGCTCTGCAGCTCATAGCGCAGCTCTTCCACCATTTTTTCCACGGCCTGAGCGGACTGCAACTTATTGACGCTGATACCCGTCACCACCAAGTCGACCCGGCCGGTGTCGGCATCGAAGACCTTCAAGGTCAACGATGCATCCCGGCACAGGGTGAATTCACAGGTCAGCGGCAACAGCGCTTCTTCGATGCAGTTGCGTAATTGAGAGAGGCTGAACATGCTCAGCCTCCTCAACGACGACGCAACAACAGGCCCACCAGCAGGCCAAGACCCGCAACCACGGCGACCGTCGCCAGGGGTTTTTGCTTGGCAAAATCACTCACGGTGTCCAGTGCGTCGCCATAGGTCTGCTGCAATTGCCCGGCGGTTTCGCGGGCAAGCCCTTGCGCTTGCAGTTGCTCGTCACCGGTCAGGTCGCCAAGAAAACCTTGGGCCTTGCCTGCAACTTTCTCCATCGCGCCTTTGACTTGTTCGCTTTTCATGGTGCATCTCCTCAAGAGATCAAATCATTACGGCACGGGCTCCAAGGCCTGTGCCCACTCTTCAAGGTTATGCAACGCATCACGCGGGAATAAGGCGAATTTGCACTGGTCGCACTAGTGCATTTGCACTCTATTTCTTGCTTTTTACCCGCAACTCACCGGCGAACAGTCCGCGCTCGCGGGCCCATACGATTGCCGCGCTGCGGCTGTGCACGCCGAGCTTGGAGTAGACCGTGGCCACATGGTTGCGCACGGTATTGGGTGCCAGTTTCAGGCGCGAGGCGATTTCCTTGTCGGCCAGGCCTTCGCAGATCAAGCCCAGTACGTCGCGTTCACGGGCGGTCAGGTCGGTGAACGCCACGTTCGGCGCGTTGGGGCTGTTGACGCTTTTGGCATTGGCCAGCTTTTCGATGAGTGTCTGGCTGAACCAGGAGGCGTCCTGCATCACTTCTTCAATGGCCGCCACCAGTTCCAGTTCCGAGCGTTTGCGTTCGGTGATATTCATCATCACCAGCAGGTAGCACGGCGCGTCCTGGATGATCACGGTGTCGGCAGACACTACGCAGTCGATCACTTCACTGCCTTTCTTGCGGACCTTGAGGTCCAGGCCGTCGAGGTTGCCCGCTTTCTCCAGGGTAGCGAACAGTTGCGCGCAGGCCTGGGGGCTGTCGATGAAATTGATGTCTTCGATGGATTTTCCGATCAGCTCTTCACTGGTAAAGCCGGTGATGTTCATGAACGCTTCGTTGATATCCAGCACTTGCCGGTTGGCGGCGCTGCATACCAGGGTCGGCACCGGTGTCAGTCGGAACGACTTGGCGAAGCGCTCCTCGCTTTGGCGCAAGGCAATTTCCGCTTTGCGCCGCGGTTCCAGGTCGGTGAAGGAAAACAGCATGCAGTCTTCTTCATTCATGTCCAACGGTTGGCCGGCGACGATCACCAGTTTGCTGCCACCCTCGGGCAGGCGTAGCTCGGCCTGCATCTGCGGGATGGTCGCGCCGTCACCCAGGCGCTGGATGGCGAGGTCTTTACGCTCGGCCTGCTCCAGCACATCCAGTTCATACACCGAGCGGCCGATCACTTGGTCACGGTTGTAGCCGGTCATCTCAAGGAAGCCCTGGTTGACCTTGATGTAGCGCAGGTCGCTCAAGCGGCAGATCACCGCGGGCGCCGGGTTGGCATTGAAGGTTTTCTCGAAGCGTTGCTCGGCGCTGGCCCACTCGGTGGCGTCGCTGAGGATCAGCACCAGCAGTTCCGGTTCTCCGTGAGCGTCGCTCAGCACCAGGCTTCGCAAGCGATGCACCCAACTGCGATCTGCGTCGGCCGTGGGGGTGACCTCCACGATCACATCACTGAACTCTTCACCCGCCGCCACACGGCTGAGTGGGTAGCTGTCCAGCTGCAACGGATGGTTATTGCGATAGCGCAGCGAGAAACGCTTGGCGTACTCCTGCGTGTTGGCACCGAGCTGCTCGACCTCACTGACGCCATGCATGCTCAGCGCCGCTTCGTTGGCCCAGAGCAGGGTCTGGTCGGTCTCGGCCAGAATCACGCCGTCGGACAGCCCGGAGATGATCTGCTGCAATTGGCGGCGGTTGGTTTCTTTGGCAAGGACATCCTGGCTCATGGTTTCTCCCGGTAGACAGCACATGGGGGTACGACACCTGGGGTTGAGGATAGTGCAGAGAAAGTCGCATCGGGGGAGTGCGAATGCACCAGTTGACCTGGTGCATTTGGCCCACGACTGAACGTATGTCCTTTCGCCACACTCCCAACCATCAAGGCACTTTGCCTTGCTCTCATAACTTGTGAAGGACCTTTGTATGACCACTGTCTATGAAACCAATCGTTCGCTGTTTCGCGTGTCCTGGAGTTCGGTATTGGCCGGTAGTGCAATTGCACTGGTCACCTACCTGGTGCTGAGTGTGCTGGGCACGGCCATCGGCGCGAGTGCTGTCGACCCGATGCAGGCCGGTAACCCACTGAGCGGTTTCGGCACGGGCGCCGGGATCTGGTTGTTCGTGTCGACATTGATCGCGATTGGCGTGGGCGCCTTCGTGGCGGGGCGCACCGCGCCGGATCGCGGCGGCCTGCACGGTGTGCTGACCTGGACGGTCACCACCTTGTTGACCACGTGGTTGCTGGCGGGTTTGGCTGCCAGCGTGGTCGGTACGGCGGGTAACGTTGTGGGCAAGGGCCTGTCGGCTGCCGGCAGCGGCATTGCGGCTGCAGCGCCAGGCATCGGTAACAGCGTCAAACAACAGTTGAACGAGCAAGGCATCCAGCTGGATTGGAACAGCCTGCAAGGTGAGCTGGATACGCTGCTCAAGCAAAGTGGCAAGCCTGAATTGGACCCGGCCAACGTCGAGCAGAAGGCCGACCAGGCTGCCGCTGATGGCAAGCAATCGGCTACCGCCGCAGCGACTGATCCTGCCCAGGCGAGTGATGCCTTGAAGCAGTGGTTCGAACGCGTCAAGGCTTCCGGTGAGCCAGCACTGAATGCGGCCGACAAGGACGCACTGGTTAACATCGTTGCTGCCCGTACCGGCAAGAGCAAGGAAGAGGCCACCCAGATCGTCGACAACTATGCCCAGGCCTATCAGCAAGCCATGCAAAAGGTCGATGAGCTGAAACAACAGGCTGAACAGAAGGCTCGTGAAGCAGGTGAAGTGGCAGCCAAGCAACTGTCCCGTGCAGCCTGGAGCACCTTGGCCATGCTGCTGCTGGGTGCAGCGCTGAGCTTCTTTGTTGGTCGCCTCGCGCTCACCAACCGTCGCGTGCCGTTGGCTTGATGTTGGCTTGATAACGAAGGAGGGCGGCCAGGAGGCCGCCTTCCTTTTTTCCACCTGCCTCAATGAACGCGTAAAATGCCGACCTTTTACGTGTCTCTCGTAAAGGTGCCCCTTGAGCGCAGGCAAAGCCGTCGGACTGTTACTCCTCACTTCTCTGCTGTCGGCGTGCGGTACTTCGCCGCCACGCACGCCCAATGACATCTGCGGCATCTTCCGCGAAAAGGACGACTGGTACGACGCCGCCAAAGTCACGCAAAAGCGCTGGGGCGTGCCGATCCAGGTGCCGTTCGCCATCATGTATCAAGAGTCCGGCTTCCGACAGGACGCCTTGGCTCCACGCAAATACCTGCTGTGGATTATCCCCTGGGGCCGTGTCTCCACCGCCGCCGGCTACGCCCAGGCCAAGGACGAGGTGTGGAACGACTACCGCAAGAGCACTGGTCGCAGCGGCGCCAGCCGCCAGGACTTCGACGACGCCATCGACTTTGTCGGTTGGTACATGGACAAGACCTACACGCTCAACGGGGTCTACAAATACGACGCGTATGGCCAATACCTGAACTACCACGAAGGCTGGGGCGGCTATCGCCAACGCACCTATGCCGCGAAGGCGTGGTTGCCGCCAGTGGCCAGTAAGGTGCAGGCGCGCTCGCAGATGTACGCGGCGCAATATGCGCGGTGCAAGGATGATTTGGGGCGAGGGTTCTGGAGTCGGTTCTGGCATTGGCTGTGAGGGCTTTACACGGGGCGTGTGGCAAGTACCCGCGCCGCCAAACCGTGGGCATCCTCAGCGCGGCCAGGCACGGTGGCGGGTGTATCCAAGCGTCTGATCGTAAAGATCAACACGCCGATCCCGTTGCAGATCGTTAAGGCTGTTCCAGATCGGTGCACTCCGCGCGCTGCTCAGGTCGATATCGGCATACAGGATTTCCTGGCGATTGGCCGAAGCCACTCTGCCGATAGGCCAACCATTGGTTCCGGCAATCAACGAACAGCCCAAGTAGCGGACATCACGCTCTTCGCCGATTCGGCTGGCAGCGGCAATAAACACATTGTTGACGTGCGCCGCCGTCATCGTCAGGTAAGACGCCATGCACTTGCCGGCGTCGTCGAATAATGGGGGAGGCGTCCACACCCAGTTGTTCAGGCTGCAAATAATATCAGCGCCTTGCTGGCCGAGTATGCGCGGTACCTCGGGAAACCAGATGTCCCAGCAGATCAACAGGCCGATCCGTCCGATAGGGGTATCGAAGACTGGAAAGCCTGTGTCACCTGGCGTAAACCAAAGCTTCTCCAAGTTCCACAGGTGGGCCTTGCGGTACTTGCCGATTAAACCGTCAGGGCCTAGCAACACGGCAGTGTTGAACAATTGCCTACCCTCGATTTCGCTCAGGCCCGCCACTAGATACACCTGGTGTCTGCAGGCAAATTCGCTCCAGGCTCGCACGCTGCAACCGTCCGAGATTGCTTCGGCATGATCAAAGGCATCCTGACGGCTGGAAAAAAGATAACCGCAGCTTGAAAGCTCCGGCAGTACGATCAGATTGGCGCCGCCGTTTGCCGCTTCTGTTGCCAGCTCCAGGCTGCGTAGCAGGTTTGCGGTTCTGTGGTGAGTGCCCACCTGTGGGGAGAATTGAATAACTGAAACACGAACAGGGCTTGTGGCTTGGCTCATGGCGGGTGACCTCTCAAGGGATGCAGCCGGAGTGGCTGTCCCTTTAATAAGAAGTGGCAGGCGGAAAGGAAAAAATCAGGCGCTTCCGCTTGGGTTGTCAGCTCGCTCCTGAAATCGGCTGCACTGGCTCAAGGCGAAAAGCCAGGTCTCTTCCCGCTATCTATCTAACACCGTCCGTCCCTGGCGCTCTCCATGCTGATGCTTCTTTCATCGACATGGACCCACTCCCCATGAGCACCGTCATACCCCCGGCACCTGCCCCTTCGTTCAGCGAAATCAAGGGCTACCTGAACCTGATTGGTCATCACCTGTTTGAGCAACCTGCACCGCTGCTGCCCCAGCAATCGGCGAGCGCGGAGCAGTTGTATTTGCAGGGTTTGAATGACAAGTTGCGCGCCCACAACCAGGTGCTTGCTGCACGCCTTCGCGAGTTGTACCAGGCCCTGGAACAGGCTGACCTGCAACACGCCGACGGCAAGGCATTGCTGGCACGACTGCGCAGCGGGTTGAACGCGCAGGTGCAGGCGCTGCTTGAGCGCAGCGTCATCGACGGCAAAGGGCTACGCAGTTTTAGCAGCCACGACGCCGGTATCCGCGCATTTGAAAACGAGGCCCGGCGTGACCTCGCCGACCGTTTGCTGCACCCCGAGATGACTCGGCTGGTCACGAATGTTTCCCTGGGGCCGGCGTTTCGTCCCGGGGTGTATGCGTTGACATTTGCCTACCAGTACCAGCCCGTAGCGTTCGCCGGCGCGTTCGTGCTGACGGTGCGCAACAGCCCCGTGGTGACCTCGCTGACCGGTGACGACGCGGTGGGCAATGCGTTGCTGTTCCACCCATTACGGGGCATCGAGGTGTTCGATTCGCTGGCCGGACTCGACCGTTACCTGCGGGGTTCCATGGACAGCGCTGCGGCTCGAGCCGAATACCTGGCGTTGTTGCCCAGGCGCTATCAATCCCTTGGTCCGGCCGGTATCTGGCCGCTGACGTTGACGCCAATCACCGGGGAGCCGCTGTTCGAGCATGTCTTCGACGCGCTCAAGGCCAAGCGCGAACAGGACATCGAGTGGGCCCTCGACCTGGTCGACAACCCCGGGCGCAGCGCGCGTGAAGTGGTGGCCGACCTTGACCTCGCCATCCAGTCGACATTACCCGACCTTGGGCCACGCCTGGCCTTGCATGCCCAGCGCTTGCTCGACCGCTGCCTGCGCTACAGTGCGCCCGATTGGTATCGCAGCGCCGACGCCCAGCGGCGTGGCACCCTGGCCGAGTTGCTGAGGCGCTATGACCAGGCGCGGGCCCACGTGATCAACCTGATGGGGCCGGCCGCCACGCCGCCTGCCCTGGCCCGTTATCAGCTGATCGAGCAACTGGCTGAAGACCTGGATATCCATGACCTGGACCCGGACCGATTGCAGGTCAGTACACGGCGTACCGTCGCGGGCGTGGGTGATTATGAGCAGTCGCCAAGCCTGAGCCTGCTGGCGCTGCGTGGCTTGCACACAGGCGACGAAACGCCAGGCTCGGCCTTTTTGACCAAGACCACGCTGACCTATGACCGAGCGCCGTTGAGCAGCGACTATCAGGACCTGACCCCGACCTACCTCGCAACGCTGCTGGGCCGCCTGCAACCGCGCCTGGACTTTGCCGCGGTGCAGCGCGACAGCCACACCAGCCCTGTGGTCAAGCAGGCCATTGAGTCGATGCTGGAGCACCGCCTTTGTGCCCTGGCGTATACCGCCCTGCTGCAAAACCACCTGGGCGAGGGCGACTACGCGTTGATCCAGGCGTTGCGCCAGGGCACCGGTCAGTACTTGAGTGCCGCGACCGTGTCGTTCCATGAAGCGCAGCTCAACGGCTTCTGGCTGTTGCGCCAGACGGACGCTGACGGTGGGACCCAGCGTCTGCTGCTGTGCACACCCCAAGCGCCTGTCGCGCAGCAGTTCCTGGCATTCGACAACGAGGCCAGCTGCAAGGCGCACCTGCTGGGCTGGTGCATGAACCCCGCGATGAAGGATTACGTCATCAGTACGCTCGCGCTGCGTTTTCGCCCGTCCATGCACAAGATCCTCGCCGGCCTGAGCTTCATGCCTCATGCCCAGGAGCACCACAAGGTCAGCTTCACGTTCGCGCCTGACTACGCCGCCAGCCTCAAGGCCATGGCCCAGCACCTGCTGGCCACACGCGACGATGATCGCAACTTCGCCACCCCCCTGTGGTACCGCTCGGCCAGCCTGGCACAGCGCCAGGCGCTCACCACCCTGGCGCAGGACACCGAGGGCGCCTTGCGCGCGTACAACGCCCACCCGCAGTCCCCGTCGCAGTTCCCCAGCTTTGCGACGTTTGTGCACGGGCAAGCCAAGGCGCGCTTGAACGCGCTGCTGGGGCAGCAGGACGTCGACCCCGACACCGTATGGGCCCATTACCCCCAGGCGTTCCCGGGCCTCACAACGCCGCCGTCCATGACGTATACGCAGCTGTACCGCGACGGTTACCAAGACAACGTGGGTTTCCTGGACCCCAAGTTTGAGACCTCGGCCACTTTCACCGGGCCTGTGGGTGTCGACCTCAGCCGTCTCACGCCCGAGGCCGTTGCCCGCTCGGTGCGCGGTGTGTGGGTCGGCCAGCGTTATGCCGACGAAGTGCGTGGGAAATTGCAGAGCCCGGGCAGCCCTGGCTATGGATTCAGGCGTAATGCAACACTGGCGATCAGCCAATTGCAGATGCGCAATGCAGCACTGGAATCACGCCTGCAGGGTCACATCGCCCAGGCGGATTTCGAATGGCTCGATACCTGCCTGCAGAACCTGGGCAATGCCTCGGCCCAAGTGCGTGAAAGCTATCAGGTGCATCGGCTGTTCGTGGACGGTGACTGGGTGATCGACACCTTCTTGTTCAAGCGTGGGCATGACCCGGTGCTGCTGTACACGCCGAACGCGCCCGATGGTGTTGCGTTTCGCGAAGCGCGGCTGTTCAACTATATGTTGAAGCATGTGGATGGCATGGTCGGCTATTTCGCCGAGCGCGTGGGCATGCAGTCAAAAGTGCGCGTGCGGGCGTTTCTGGAGAACGCCAGACAGCAACTGCCGCAGACACTTGATCGCACCCATCCCAGCCCAGGCCGGCATGATCCGATCCGTCGCGAGACGGTGCTGCTCAACCTGCGCCAGACGCTGTACGACGCCAAGCTGCAGCGCAAGATCGACGATGTGGAAGCCACCACCGTCAACCGCACGCAGATGATCATGGACGTGGTGTGGGCTGTTATCGAACCGCTCGTTGCCATCGCCACCGCGCCTTATCCGGTGCTGAGCCTGAGCCTGGGCATGCTGTTGGCTTTCAAGGATGGCATGCTCGCGCTGCATGCGTATAACCAGGGGCAGATGGGCGAAGCGTTCGGGCATTACCTTGGCTACCTGCTCAATAGCGCTGGCGCGGTATTTACCGATTTGCGCCCGGCGCTCAGCATGCCCTGGGGCAAGCCGATGCGTCCGCTGTTGCACACGGCATCGCAGGAACAGGCGCTGTCGTTGGTCAGGCAATTGCACACCCCGGCAACTGCCATCGATGATCTGCAGGCCGTGTTGTTCCAGGGCCAGGCGTTGTGGACCACCAAACAGCCTGACGCCCTCGGGCGTTTCCTGCTATTGAGGCATGACCCGCTGACCGGGCGTTGGCAGTCCACCGGACGGCTGGCGATTCGGGATACCCAAGGCCGTTGGGTGCGCAGCGGCGTCACGGGCGGTGCGCCCAAATATGAAAAGCTCCCCGTCGTCGCCGCGCCATTGCAGCGCTACGAAGCCCCACCGGCACTGTTGAAAGACCTTGAATACGTGGTGAGCCCCAACGCAGTGGCGACGTCCGTTGCGGGCATCGCCGATAATTTTGGGGCGGACAGTGGCAGGAGCGTCATCGCCAAAAATCTCTCCCACTTGCGAGAGCCCTACGCCGAGGCGGTGGCCAACCTGGCCCTGGATGCGAAAGCCCACTTCGATGCCCTGGCGCCGCTCGTCCCGCGTGCCGATGTGTTGAGCTTTGACAGTAATACCCTGGCGCCGGTCGTGCTGCAGCGGCTGCTTAGCGAAAGCAAAGGGTTGATCGTCGGGGCGAGCGTTGACTCCATCGCCAGCAAGCAGCTGTTGATCCAGCAGATGCGAACCCTGTATGAGCAAGGCGTGCGGCGCCTGTATATCGAGTTCCTGCCTGCCGACGTATTCCGCGCCAAGCTGGATAAACTGAAAACCGCCAAGGTATCCAAGACCATCGACCAGCACCTCAAGGCAGTCGACAAGGCCATGGCGACCCCCGCAGACAGCCCCTATTCCTACCGAGCACTGGTGCTGGCGGCGCGCGAGCACGGCATCGAGGTCAAGGCGCTGGACGCGTCCACGTCCTACTTCCTGGATGACGCGTTGTCCGCAGGGGCCACGGCGGTGCTGACGCCACGTGAAAACCGCTTGCGTAATTTCTACTCCCACAAGGTGATCGCCAACGACGTGGCGGCCAGCCCCGACGACAGTTGGGTGGCCTTGGTGGATCATCGCCGGATGAATACTCACGACCAGGTGCCTGGCTTGGCAGAGTTGCACAATACTGTCAGCTTGCGAGTCGAGGACGTGGGTGCCGGCTCGCCGACAGGCGTCTGGAAGGACACGCCTGGCGCTATTGCGGGCGACTCCATGGCCAAGGCTGACTTCAAGATTAGCCTACAGACCGCTTACTCCAAGTCCACGTCGCAGGTGCTGGCACCCGCGGCTCAGCACAGCTATAGCGCGTTTGAAATTCCCGCCGAAATGCGTGATGCGGTGATCAGGCTCAAAGATACGGCGAAAGGTCTGGATTCGCGTTACTTTCCAGGTGACCCAGAACTTCGACCGGCCTATAGCGTCTTCCAGCAAACCCGCGAAAAGCTTGATGCTGCTGCTACCGCCCACTTCAAAGACTACGTGCCACCGGCCAAGCCGGTACAGCCGCTTTTGTCTCCTGGCCTGACCGCGCGTGAGTTCTTCGAGCGCGCATACGCACAGTCAAACGGGGTGTTGATTGGCGAAGCGCACAGCGGGCGGTCCAGCAAAGCGTTGTTGATCAAGGAACTGAAGGCCATGAAGGTCAAGACGCTCTACGTTGAACACCTGTTTACGGACCTGCATCAAGCGGACCTGGATGCCCTGTATCGCGGAGCGCCGATGTCCAGGGCACTCAAGGACTACCTGCGGATACAGGACCGCGGGCATATGCTGGGTTACGACGGCCCGCACACGTATACGGCGCTGATAGAAACCGCCGCCAAATATAAGATCCGCCTCCACGCGCTGGATTGCCTGGCCAGTTACCGCGTCGAAGGCATGCAGAACAAAGCGCAGTCCCGCGCGGCAATGTTCAGCTACTTCGCCAACGAAGTCATTACCCAGGACCAGCTTGCACATGGCCCTCATCGCTGGGCGGCGTTGGTGGGCAACAGCCATACCGACACCTACCTGGGTATTCCGGGAGTGGCCAATATGCAGGGTGCTATCAGCCTGCATGTCAACGATGTGGCTCTCAGCCAGCCTGTTGGCCTGCGGGCTGGTCGGTGGGAAACGGCCCATAAAGCCATGCGTCCAGATGAGTGGGTAGCACTGCGCAGCGACTTTGCGCTCGACGTTGCGGTGGCCGGACACAAACCACCGGACGCGTTCACGCCTGCGGATCGGTCACGCCTCACTCAAACCGGCTACTTCCTGATTGACCGACCGACGCCTGCCCAGACCTTGCTCATTCATCGTTCGCGCACCGGTGAGATCGTTACCACACCTATTCAAGTGGACGAAACCGGACGCTTTTTCGTCGATCGTTGGGAGCCGCTCAGGAGTGAGCGGTATGTCTATCAGTATCAGTTGATCCATGCCTTGCAGGAGTTTATGGGGCTACGCCCCGCGCCTTGATAGCCACCAAGCCCCGACCGTCCTGCGGTCGGGGCTTTTTACTTGCCAAACCCGATTGATTCTGGGAAAACGCCAACCTTCAAGTATTCAGTGAGCACCCCATGAGCAACGAAGAGCTGCAGATCACCGACGTCCGCCTGGGTACCGGCAAAACTGTGGTCAAGGGCGCGCTGATCACCACCCAGTACACCGGCACCCTGGAAGACGGCACGGTGTTCGACTCGTCCTGGGAGCGGGGCAAGCCGTTCCAGTGTGTGATTGGCACCGGACGGGTTATCAAGGGCTGGGACCAGGGGTTGATGGGCATGCAGGTAGGCGGCGTGCGCACCCTGTTCGTACCGGCGCATTTGGCGTATGGCGAGCGGTCGATGGGCGCGCATATCAAGCCCAATAGCAATCTGCGTTTTGAGATTGAGCTGTTGGAAGTGCTGACCCGAGACGACTGAGAGGGGTTTAACATGGACGTTGATTCAGGCGGATTGCCCAGATGTTCCGTTGCGGGTATTCAGGTCAAGGAGCTGGGTGGTCGCGATGAGGCCCAGTTGCAGCGTTTTTTTGAGCGGGCGCCAGATTACTTCATCGCGGTGAACGGTGAGCCAGCCACGCCGACTGAAGCGCGGGAGGAATTGCTGGGGCAACTGCCCCCGGGGTGGGCCTGCCGGCGGATGTATTGGCTGGGTTACCGCGACCTGGACAATCAATTGGTTGCGGTGGTGAACATCGCGGCGGATGTGCTGGCGGTTGGTGTCTGGCATATCGGCCTGTTGCTGGTGGATGCGCGTTTGCATGGCACTGGGTTGGCGCAGCAGCTGCATGCGGACCTTGAGGCGTGGGCTGTACGCAACGGGGCCCAATGGCTGCGCTTGACGGTGGTCATCGGCAATGCCAAGGCCGAACGCTTCTGGCCCAGGCTTGGCTATGTGCAAGTGCGTACCCGTGAGGGCATTACGATGGGCCGGCAGGTGAACAGGGTGTCGATTCAGGTCAAGGCGCTGGTCGGTGGGCAACTTGATGAGTACCTGCAGCGCGTCGAGCGCGATCGACCCGCGATGCCATAGCGCGGCTGTACAGCAGCTGCAGGCCCCCAGACGTGTCTTCCTGAACCCATCCTGAAGATTCTTCTTATTCCCCATACGGAAACTTTCCTACGGTTTACTCTCCTGTCATCGGGGCGTAAGCTTCGCGCGTTTTCATCAATAGCGGAGACCCTCAGTGGGTACTTGTTCGAGCGACAGTAGTCGGCCGGTTTCGGTAACCGGCACAGGCTTGGCAAGGTAACGCGCATTTTCTCGATGCCGTTGTCTCGCCACTAAACGCGAGAAGCGGCATCCCGGCAGCAGCCAATCCTGGCGCCTGCCCGAATCCCTCTCATCGACGCTGACCAGCACCTGACTCACCTCGGGATGCTACGGACGCGCCTGCCTTTTACGGCAGGCGGGCCAAGCCGGCTGTGCCTTTAAAACGGGCGCGGTGCGCACGGCGGTACCTGCACGAGCGTTTCCTCGCGCAGGAGTAACACCATGAACCTCACTCTGTTGAAAGAGTTCTTCGCCGGCTTCCTGCGGACCCGGCACATCGCCCGGCATTTCCGTCGCCTGGCGATGCTCGACACCGTGGCCGACGCCAGCGTCAGCCGCGAAGTACCACCGACCCTGGCGCAAACCCTGGTGGTCTCGGCCAACAGCAGTAGCGTGCAATTGCTCGGCACCCTGGGCAGCCACTCCGAAGGCTTGAGCACCCAGGAAGCCGATGCGCTTCGCGTTCAATACGGCCTCAACGAAGTCGAGCATGAGCAGCCGCTGCCAGGGTGGGTTCACCTGTGGCATTGCTACAAGAACCCGTTCAACCTGCTGCTGACCTTGCTGGCGGTGATCTCCTGGCTGACCGAAGACATGAAGGCCGCCACCGTGATTTTCTCCATGGTGGTGCTGTCGACGCTGCTGCGATTCTGGCAAGAGGCCAAATCGAACAAGGCCGCCGATGCGCTCAAGGCCATGGTGAGCAACACCGCCACGGTGCTGCGTCGTGACGCAGCCAAGCGCATCGAACTGCCGATCAAGCAATTGGTGCCGGGCGACCTGATCGTCCTGTCGGCAGGCGACATGATCCCCGCCGACTGCCGCGTGCTCAGCGCCAAGGATCTGTTCGTCAGCCAGGCGGCGATGACCGGCGAATCGATGCCGGTGGAGAAGTTCGCCCAGCAGCAGGATGCCAACACCCGCAACCCACTGGACCTGGAAAACATCCTGTTCATGGGCACCAACGTGGTGTCCGGCGCGGCGACGGCGGTGATCCTGACGACCGGCAACAGCACCTATTTCGGCGCCCTGGCCCTGCGCGTGACCGCCACCGACCGTGCGACGACCTCGTTCCAGCATGGCGTCAACAAGGTCAGCTGGTTGCTCATCCGCTTCATGTTCGTGATGGCGCCGCTGGTGCTGTTCATCAACGGGTTCACCAAGGGGGACTGGACCGAAGCGCTGCTGTTTGCCCTGTCGATCGCCGTGGGCCTGACCCCGGAAATGCTGCCGATGATCGTCACCTCGACGCTGGCCAAGGGCGCGGTGTTTCTCTCGCGCAAAAAAGTCATCGTCAAGCGCCTGGACGCGATCCAGAACTTCGGCGCCATGGACGTGCTGTGCACCGACAAGACCGGCACCCTGACCCAGGACAGGATTTTCCTGGCGCGGCATGTGGACGTGTGGGGTGAAGAGTCCGACGACGTATTGGAAATGGCCTACCTCAACAGCTACTACCAGACAGGCCTGAAAAACCTGCTGGACGTGGCGGTGCTGGAGCATGTGGAGGTGCATCGCGAGCTGAAGGTCGGCACCGCCTTCCAGAAGGTCGATGAGATCCCGTTCGACTTCAATCGCCGCCGCATGTCCGTCGTGGTCGCCGAGCAAGGCCAGCCGCACCTGTTGATCTGCAAGGGGGCGGTGGAAGAAATTCTGTCGGTGTGCAACAACGTGCGCCATGGCGACGTCAACGAAGCGTTGACCGAAGACCTGCTGGCTCGTATTCGCCAGGTCACCGCTGCGTTCAATGAAGAAGGCCTGCGTGTGGTCGCCGTGGCCGCGCAACCGATGACACCGGGGCGTGACACCTACAGCCTGGCGGATGAGAACAACCTCACACTGATCGGCTACGTAGCCTTCCTTGACCCGCCAAAGGAAAGCACTGCGCCTGCTCTCAAGGCGCTCAAGGCCCACGGCGTCGCGGTTAAAGTGCTGACCGGTGACAACGAACTGGTGACTGCCAAGATCTGCCGCGAAGTGGGCCTGGAGCAACAAGGCCTGCTGATGGGCAACGACATCGAGGACATGACCGATGCCGAACTGGCCAAGGCCGTGGAAACCACCAATGTGTTCGCCAAGCTGACGCCGTCCCATAAGGAGCGCATCGTGCGCCTGCTCAAGGCCAATGGGCATGTGGTGGGGTTCATGGGCGATGGCATCAATGACGCGCCGGCGCTGCGTACCGCCGATATCGGCATTTCGGTGGACAGCGCGGTGGACATCGCCAAGGAGGCCGCCGACATCATCCTGCTGGAAAAGAGCCTGATGATCCTGGAGGAGGGCGTGCTGGAAGGCCGGCGCACCTTCGCCAACATGCTCAAGTACATCAAGATGACTGCCAGCTCCAACTTCGGCAACGTGTTCTCGGTGCTGGTGGCCAGTGCGTTTATCCCGTTCTTGCCGATGCTGCCGATGCATCTGTTGGTGCAAAACCTGCTGTACGACATTTCGCAGATTGCGATTCCGTTCGATAACGTCGATGCCGAGATGCTCGCCAAACCGCAACGTTGGCAGCCCGGCGACGTGGGGCGATTCATGCTGTTTTTCGGGCCGATCAGTTCGATCTTTGACATCACCACGTTCGCACTCATGTGGTATGTCTTCGATGCCAACACCCCCGACCACCAGACCCTGTTCCAGTCCGGCTGGTTCGTGGTGGGGCTGCTGACGCAGACACTGATCGTGCACATGATCCGCACCCCGAAAATCCCGTTCCTGCAGAGCCGTGCGGCGATGCCGTTGATGGTGATGACCGGTGTGATCATGGCCGTGGGGATTTTCTTGCCGATGGGGCCGCTGGCGCATTACTTCAAATTGCAGGCGCTGCCGTCGCTGTACTTTGTGTTCCTGCCGGTGATCCTGCTGGCGTACATGGCCCTGACCCAGGCGGTGAAGGGCTACTACATCCGTAAGTTTGGCTGGCAGTAACAAGGCCCCTTGCAGGCGCCGGCTTGCTGGCAAGCCAGCGCCCAGAAGAGGCAGTGGCCAAGGAGATTTTTTATGCAAGCAATCGACAACATCAACCTCAATTCCCTGATCGATACGCTGGTCAGCCTCAGCGCGGCCTTTATCCTCGGTGGCCTGATCGGTTTCGAGCGCCAGTACCGCCAGCGCACGGCGGGCCTGCGGACGAACGTGCTGGTGGCGGTGGGCGCGGCGATTTTCGTCGACATGGCCAATCGTCTCGGTGGCGCGGAAGGCGCGGTGCGGGTGGTCGCGTATGTGGTGTCGGGTATCGGTTTTCTCGGTGCCGGCGTGATCATGCGTGAAGAAGGCAATGTGCGCGGGCTCAATACGGCGGCCACGCTCTGGGCGTCGGCAGCGGTGGGGGCCTGCGCGGGCGCCGACCTGATCCTCGAAGCGCTGCTGGGCACGTTGTTCGTGCTCGCGGCCAACACCTTGCTGCGGCCAATCGTCAATAACATCAACCGCCAGCCGCTGGATGTGGTGTCGGCAGAGGTCACCAACATCCTGTATGTGATCGCCCGGCGTACCCAGCAAAAAGCCGTACTGGCCTTGCTGGAGGCTGAACTGGCACGGTGCAATTACCCGGCCAGCGATGTCGACGTGCGCCCCTTCGGCACGGAGGAGGTGGAAATCGAAGCCACCCTGGCCGTGACCTCGGTCGACGGTGACGAGTTGGACGCACTGGTGGCGCGTATCTCAATGTCGACCCTGGTGGTGCAGGCATTCTGGAGCCCGAGTACCACCGAGTAGTCCTCGGCTGTCAGGCGATGTTCCGAGCAAAGCTGACTATGCTATTGCAAGGAAAAGTCCTACAGGCATTCAAGACTATCCCTTCATTTGGTTAGACACGCTGTTGTTAAGGTTGCGCGCTTGCGCCTCAGAAACAAGGGCGCAGCGCTATGTGTTTACCGTGCTTTATCAAAAGGAGGGACCTTGGCTGCCTGGCGCGTCGCGCAGAATATTCAGTACCGTTTGTCGGGACTGTCACTTTTCACAGGTAGATAGGTCCCGTGTGATATGTAAGCGTACTGATCCCTTGGGGGAGTCTTATGAGCAAAGCTTTAATTGTGGATGATCACCCTTTTATACGCGCTACTGTGAAGTACCTATTGAAGCAGGAAGGTTTCGTTGAAATCTTTGAAGCAGGTAACGGCGCCGATGCCATGCAGATTGCGCGTGAAGAGCGCCCGGATCTGGTCATCCTCGACCTGGCAATGCCCAAGCTCGGCGGGCTGGAGGTGATCAGCCGGATCAAGGCGCTGGAACTGCATTGCAAGATCCTGGTGCTGACCTCCTACCTTGCCGTGTTCTTCTCCACCCGCTGCATGCGCGCCGGGGCCATGGGCTTTGTTGCCAAGACGGGTGAGCTTGACGAGTTGCAGAAGGCGATCAGGGCGATCAGGTCCGGTTACAGTTGCTTCCCCAGCGTGGCGACCAGTTCTGTGCGCCGCGACGATTTGCAGACCACCGAGCAAGAGCTGGTGGATTCATTGTCAGACCGCGAACTGACGGTGTTGCAAAAACTGGCCTTGGGCCTTGGCAACAAGGAAATTGCCGAGGACATGCTGTTGAGCCACAAGACCATCAGCACTTACAAGACGCGGCTCAAGGAGAAACTGCGGATGTCCTCGGTCGTGCACCTGTCCAAGTTCGCCCAGCGCAACCACCTGATTTGAAATGACCACCTCCCGGCTGAAGCGTCTCACGGCCATCTTGCTGATGGGGCTGTTGCCTTGCGTGGCGATGGCCCTGGATAAGCCACACAACCTGCGGCTGTTTGGTCACTCCACGCTCGAAAACCCACGCCTGGAGCTTGATGAAAGCGACTGGCGCTGGTTGCGTGAACGGCGCCTGTTGGTGATGGGGGTGTCGGCGCCTGACTACGCACCTTTCGACCTTAGCAACGATAATGATTTTGAAGGCATCACGGCTGACTACACGTGGCTGATCAGCCTTATCCTGAATGTACCTGTCGAGGTTCGACGCTACGACACCCGTGATGAGGTCATCGAGGCGCTCAAGCTCGGCGAGGTGGACTTCGTGGGGTCGGCCAATGGCTATGAAGCGGCCGACAAGCAACTGGTGCTGTCCCGTTCCTACGCCAACGATCAACCCGTGCTGGTGACGCGCGCGGGTGACAGTCATTCATTGAGCGCCGACCTCGCCGGCAAGCGCGTCGCGATGCTCTATCACTACATGCAACCCGACGCTGTCCAGACCTTTTACCCAAAGGCGCATTTGCTGTTGTATGGCTCGACCCACCAAGCCATTGGTTCCGTGGCGTTCGGCCAGGCGGATGTCTACCTGGGCGACGCCATCAGCGCCCGCTATCTGATCAACAAGAACCATCTCAATAACGTGCGCATGGCCGATTTTTCCGCATTGGAGGTCAACCCGTTCGGGTTCGCCTTCACCAAGGAAAACCTTCGCCTGCTGAACATCATCAATGCGGCGCTGGCCGTTATACCGACCAGCCAGCAGATGCAAATCCTGCGACGCTGGAGCGCCGGCGACAGTGGCTTCCTGGAGGCAGACCGGTTGCGCTTGAGTGACAATGAGCAGCGCTGGCTGGAGAAGCACCCAAAGGTAAAAGTTGCGGCACTCGACAAGTTCATGCCGCTGTCCTTTTTCAATGAGCAAGGGCAGTTCGTCGGGTTGAGTGACGAGGTGCTGTCGCGGATCAGCTTGCGCACGGGCTTGAAGTTCGAGGTGATGCAGAGCAGTTCGTTGCTTCGCCAGATTGACGAGGTAGGTACTGGCCAAGTCGACATGATGGCGGTGATCACGCCCAGCGTCGAACGCTCCGAGAAAGTCCGGTTCACCCGACCCTACCTCTCCAACCCCTATGTGCTGGTCGCGCGCGCCGGCGACGAGCGGCTGGTGACCCTGGAGGATATGCCCGGGAAGCGCCTGGCGTTTATCGGCGGCAACAGCCTTGCCGTGCAGGTCGCGCGGGATTATCCGGGTATCGTCTTCGTGGATGTCGAGAACCCTGAGGAAGCGCTGGAGTTGGTCGCCAAAGGCAGTGTCGATGCCACCGTTGTTTCGCTGATCAGCGCGCGCTACATGATTGCGCGCCATTACCGTGATCGCTTGCGTATCACCAGTACCGTCGGCACTGAGCCCGCGCGGATTGCCTTCGGCGTCAACCGTAGCGAGCTGGAGCTGTATTCGATCCTTGAGAAGGCGCTGTTGAGCATAACGCCTGAAGAAATGGACGAACTGACCAACCACTGGCGCAGTGAAATCATCATCGAGGACAGCTATTGGATCCGTCATCGCAGTGTGATCCTCCAAGGCTTTGGCGTGGCAGCACTGCTGCTGTTGGTCACCCTGGGCTGGGTACTCTACCTGCGCAACCTGATTCACAAGCGCGCCCAGGCCGAACGCGCCTTGAGCGACCAGATGCGGTTTATGAGCGTGCTGATCGACGGCACCCCCCACCCCATCTACGTGCGTGATCGCCAGGGCCGCTTGATGGCGTGCAATAACGCTTACCTCGATGTGTTCGGCTTCAAGCTGGAGGACGTGATCGGCAGGACGGTGGTGGAAACTGACACCGGCAACCCGCCCCAGGCCCAGTCCTTTCATGCTGACTACCTGGGCCTGATGGAGCGCGGTGAGCCACGGATCCAGGACCGAGTACTCAAAGTACCCGGTGGCGGCGTGCTGACTATTTACCAATGGATGCTGCCGTACCGTGACAGCAACGGCAATGTGGTGGGCATGATTGCCGGTTGGGTGGACGTCAGCGAACGCCAGCGCCTGCTGGGTCAGTTGCAGGAGGCCAAGGAAGAAGCAGACGCCGCCAACCGCGCCAAGACCACGTTCCTGGCGACCATGAGCCACGAGATTCGGACCCCCATGAACGCGGTGATCGGCATGATCGAGTTGGCCCAGAAAAACGCCGAGCAAGGTCGCGTCGATCAGGACGCGCTGGAGGTGGCGTCGATGGCGTCCCGGAGCATGCTGGAGCTGATTGGCGATATCCTGGACATTGCGCGGATCGAAACCGGTCACCTGTCACTGACCCTGGCACCCGCCAATCTCCACGAATTGTTGGCCTCTGTGGCCCGG
Source organism: Pseudomonas lurida (assembly GCF_002563895.1). Taxonomy (NCBI): domain Bacteria; kingdom Pseudomonadati; phylum Pseudomonadota; class Gammaproteobacteria; order Pseudomonadales; family Pseudomonadaceae; genus Pseudomonas; species Pseudomonas lurida. Next base: position 2,330,391 of record NZ_PDJB01000001.1, read on the forward strand.
GTTTTCGAGGGGCTGGCGCGGGACAAGGGCCTGTTGCTGCACGTCGATCTCGACCCGCTCACCGACCGATCGGTACTGATCGACCCCATGCGCTTCAAACAGGTGGTGTCCAATCTGCTTGGCAATGCCATCAAGTTTACCGCCACCGGCCAGGTACGCTTGGGCGCCCAGTGTGCAGCGGCGTTGGCCGGCGACCACTTGACTCTGCGTTTGTCTGTGGAGGACACGGGCATTGGCATCAGTGCCGAAGATCAGCAGCGTTTGTTCAACCCGTTCATCCAGGGCAGTAATAACGAACAATCGGCGCGCAGTGGGTCCGGCCTCGGGTTGGTGATCAGCCGCAACCTGTGCGAGATGATGGGCGGTCAATTGCACTTGAGTAGCGTGCTGGACAAGGGAACGCGGGTAGACGTGACCTTGACGCTGGCGTTGACCACGGCGGCGCCGGTTTCTTCACCTGTCCCACGTGTTCCACCGACGCAGGCGTTGAACCTGCTGGTGGTCGATGACTACCCGGCCAACCGCTTGCTCCTGGCTCGGCAGCTAAGCTTCCTGGGGCATCACATCGTCACGGCCGAAGATGGCGCGGAGGGCTTTGCACTCTGGCAGGCCGGGCATTTTGATGGGGTGATCACCGATAGCAACATGCCCACCATGGATGGCTACACATTGGCACGTGATATCCGTGCCCAAGAGCGCCTGCGTGGTCTGGTGCCGTGCCTGTTGTTGGGTTTCACCGCCAATGCCCAGCCGGAGGAGACGGAGCGCTGCAGGCAGGCGGGCATGGATGGTTGCCTGTTCAAACCGACCGGTCTCGATGATTTGCGGGCCGCGTTGGCATCGCGCACGGTCAGTTCTGCAGCACACCCAGTCGAGCCGCTGTTTGATTTGAGCGTGTTGATCACATTGACCGGGGGCGAGAAGACCGCACTCAACGAGTTGCTGGCACCCTTGCTCAGTAGCCTTGTAGAGGACCGCCTATTGCTGCCGGCACTGCGTGAGCAGATGGATTTCGCCAAGCTGCATGACCTGGCCCATCGTGTCAAAGGCGGGGCCCACATGGTCAAGGCACAGGTGCTGGTCGTTTGTTGCGAAACCTTGGAGGGGGTGTGTGAAGGGCGCGACCACGCTGCGCTCGCCGCTGCTGTCGAGGCGTTAGATGCGGCCATCGAAGGTTTGCATCATGGTCTGAGCCAGCACTGCAAGCAGGCTTGACTGGGGTAGGTAGCCATTCGGTTGATTTGGGAGAACTCCTACATGGAACGGGAACAAGCCTGATTTTGTCCTCGGGATATGTCAGGAAAATGGGCGACGCTCACTGACGAGCACAGCCTGCCCAGGGGTTCGCCATGCCAAACAAAGCACTGACCATCCTGATTGCCGATGAGCAACATCTGCAACGCCTGCACATCGAGAAAATGCTCAACCGGTTGGGTTATTACCGGATCGTCCCGGTGCAAACCCTAGAAGAGGTCCAGCTGCTCACCGCCATCCCGGCCCAGCCCTTTGATGTGTTGATCATCAACGCAGGGCTGGCGGTCCATACAGGCGGGCCTCAGCCCGAGGCGCACCATGTGCTGGTCTATGATCACCTTGACCTGGACCCGCACGCACCCGCCGACGCAACGGCGGCGGTGCGGGTGCGGTTGCCCGGCGTGCCGGACAACGTCAATCTGGAACACTTCATGGACATCATCGACCCACCCGCAGCCTCCACCGGCCTGCGGGTCTTGCCGTGGCTGCGGGAGTTATCCCGCACGCCTGTGGCACGGGTTTAATCCCACGTGGGGGCGATACCCTTGGGGCTTGTCAGGCGATGGCCGCGTTCCAGCTCGGCAATCTGCGCCATGTCGGCAGCGCTCAAGCTCAGTTGCAGTGCCTTGAGGTTACTCTCTAGGTTGGCGCGTTTGGTTGACGATGGGATGACCGCGTAGCCCAACTGCATGGCCCAGGCCAGCGTCACTTGCGCCGGGGTGGCCTGATGGCGTTCGGCGATTTGCTGGATCACCGGGTCCTTCAGCACTTCGCCGTAGGCCAGGGTCATGTAGGACGTGATCTGGATACCGTTGGCAGTGGCAAAGTCCACGACCTTGCGGTTTTGCAGGTAGGGGTGCAGTTCGATCTGGTTGGTGGCGATGTGCTCGGCCCCAACGGCTGCAATCGCCTGTTTCATCAGGTCGACGGTGAAGTTGGAAATGCCGATCTGGCGGGTTAGGCCCAGGCGCTTGGCTTCCATCAATTGGCCCATGAATTCGGCCACAGGCACCTGGTCTTCCGGTGACGGCCAGTGGATCAGGGTCAAGTCCAGATAGTCGGTTTTAAGTTTGCGCAGGCTTTCGCGCAGGCTCGGGATCAACTGGCCTTCGGCGAAGTTGGCGATCCAGATCTTGCTGGTGATGAACAACTCATCGCGCGGGATGCCACTGTCGGCAATGGCCTGGCCGACGTCTGCTTCGTTCTCGTAGATCTGCGCGGTGTCGATCACGCGGTAGCCCAGCTCCAGGCCGGTGCTGACGGAATCGATCACCACTTGGCCTTGCAGGCGGAAGGTGCCGAGGCCAAAGGCCGGAACGTTTTGCGTAGCGATAGACATCAGTAGCTCCTGAAGAGATGTGAACAATGGAGTCGAGTATCCGCCCGTCGTTCCTTCGGAAAAACCGCCGAATCCGAAAAGGACTCTTTACCGCAGGTCACGAATGGCCGGCGGCCTGAACACTCCCATCCTTGTCGGAAAGCCTATGCGTACGATTCCAAGGTCCAAGAACGACGGGCAGAGGGTGCGCGCCGGGTTGAACTGGAAGGTTGACTGACGTTGGAGCCTGCGGCCTTGGCCCGCGTGCCAGGTGGTAAAGTCGAAGCGCGTGGCGCAGGCGATATTCTCCCGCAGCAGGACACCCTACCGGGTGCCGTTTTTCTGCTTGGCAATATCGAGCTGCACCCACAATCCTGAGTCGGCGTTCCAAACAGCTGGCTACGCTGAAACTGTCGCCCGGCACCAGCAGAAAGTGTCGCTCACCCACCCACAACGTGGTTGCGTGGACGCCACGCAACGGGCCTGGGCGGCGATGTTGCGAACGCTGGATCGGGTGTCGCCGGTGTATCGTGACTGATGTAGAGTCGTGCTGCCGATTCAACCCAAGGAAACCGCCGCATGACCCAGGAATCCCGTTTTTCCAGGATGGAGCCGCAAGAGCGCAAGGCCACGCTGGTCCAGGCTACGCTGACGTGCCTCAAGCGTGATGGGTTCCAGGGCGCGTCGATCCGCAAGATCAGCGCCGAGGCCGGGGTGTCCGTGGGGCTGATCAGCCACCACTATTCGGGCAAGGACGAGTTGGTGGCCGAGGCCTATCGCACCATCACCGACCAGGTCATGAGCCTGCTGCGCGAGACCATGGCCAAGGCGCCGCCAAACCCTCGGGAGCGCCTGTCGGCGTTGTTCCGTGGCTCGTTTTCCGCCGAATTGCTCGACCCGCACCTGTTGGACGCCTGGCTGGTGTTCTGGGGCGCCGTGAAGACGGCACCGGCGATCAACCTGGCGCACGAGCACTCCTACGGCGAGTACCGCACCATCATGCGTTCAGCCCTGACCGACATGGCCGTGCAGGAGGGCTGGAAGCACTTCGACGCCGACCTCGCCGCCATCGGCTTGAGCGCATTGCTCGATGGGTTGTGGCTGGAGTCGGGGCTCAACCCCGGCACGTTCACGCCCGAGCAGGGCATCCAGATCTGCGAGGCCTGGGTGGACGGCCTGCAGGCGGGCGGTCGCCAGCGTTTCCAAGTCAAACCCTGATTTGTCCCGGTCCGCCTGGGTGTAACGTCCAGGCCGGCATTTTCCCTTCTGAAAATATTTGCAGGGTGCTCATTGCCTTCTTACTGAACACTTGTTTAGTATCGCCTCATGTCGCACCCCTCAAGCCAAATAAAATAATTCGAGGAAGCCATGACGACCGATTCGCCCGTGCTCAGTCAGGTACAAGCAGGCGTTGCCTGGATCACTCTCAACCGTGGCCCGCAGCGCAATGCCTTGGACATTCCCACCCTCAAGCACCTGCACACCTTGCTCGATGCCTTCAGTACTGACGAGGCAGTGCGCGTGGTGGTATTGACCGGCAACGGTCGCAGCTTCTGCGCCGGTGCAGACCTGGCGGAGTGGGCCGACGCCGAAGCCCGTGGAGCCCTCGAAACCTACGGCTGGACCGACACTGCCCACGCCCTGATGACCCGCCTGCACACCCTCGATAAGCCCACGATTGCCGCGATCAATGGCACTGCCGTCGGCGCGGGCATGGACCTGGCGTTGTGCTGCGACCTGCGCATCGCGGCCCAATCGGCGCGCTTCAAGGCCGGCTACACCAGCATGGCCTACTCGCCAGACGCCGGTGCCAGCTGGCATCTGCCGCGCCTGATAGGCAGTGAGCAGGCCAAGCGCCTGCTGTTCCTCGACGAACTGTGGAGCGCCGACCGTGCCCTGGCTGCCGGCCTGGTCGGTGAAGTCGTCGCCGATGAGCAACTGCACGCCCAGGCTACCGACCTCGCCACCCGCCTGGCCAACGGCCCGACCTTCGCCTTTGCCCAGGCCAAGACCCTGATTCGTGAAGGTGCCGACCGCAGCCTGCCCGAGCAACTGCAGGCCGAACTGGCTGCTGGCCTGTTGTGCGGGCGCAGTGCCGATGGCGCCGAAGCCCTGCGTGCATCCATGGAAAAACGCCTCCCGAATTTCTGCGGCAAATAACAACTACACCTTCGAACAGGTAGCGCCATGAATTTCCAACTCAGCCAAGAGCAAGACATGTTGGTGGACGCGGTACGCAGTTTTGTTGCCAAGGAATTGTTGCCCCATGAGGAGGCGGTGGACCGTGCCGATGAGGTCTCGCCCGAGTTGGCTGCGCAGATTCGCGACAAGGCGATTGCCGCGGGTTTCTATGCGTTCAACATGCCGGAAGAGGTGGGTGGCGGTGGCCTGGATTACCTGTCCCAGGCCCTGATCGAGCGGGAATTGTCCAAGGTCTCATGGGCGCTGCATGTGTTTGTCGCGCGGCCGTCCAAGATCCTCATGGCGTGTACGGGATCACAGGTTGGCGATTACCTGTTGCCGTGTGTGCAGGGCAGGAAAGTCGACTGTTTTGCCCTCACCGAACCCGGCGCCGGTTCCGATGCCAATGCCATCAAGACCCGCGCAGTGCGCAGTGGCGATGACTTCGTGATCAATGGCAGCAAGCACTTTATCAGCCATGCCGGGCACGCCGATTTCGCCATCGTGTTCGCGGTCACCGATACCTACGAACACAACGGTCGGCAGCGCAATGCGGTGACCTCGTTTCTCGTCGATCGCGGCACGCCTGGCATGACCATTCGCCGTGGCCCCAAGTGCGTCAGCAACCGTGGCTACCACACCTATGAAATGTTCTTCGACGACTGCCGCGTGCCGGCCTCCAAGGTGCTGGGCGAGGTGGGCAAGGGCTGGGACGTGGCCAACGCCTGGCTCACCGCCGGCCGTGTGATGGTTGCCGCTAACTGCGTCGGCCAGGCCCAGCGTGCGTTGGATGTGTCGCTGCAATGGGCGGCGGACCGCAAGCAATTCGGCCAGCCCATCGGCACTTATCAAGGCGTGAGCTTCAAGTTGGCGGACATGGCCACGCAGATCCGCGCGGCTGAACTGCTGACCCTGCACACCGCCTGGAAGATGGACCAGGGCAGCATGACCGACGGCGAGGCCGGCATGGCCAAGTTGTTCGCCAGTGAAACCCTGGGCAAGGTCGCCGACGAGGCTGTGCAGATCTTCGGTGGCATGGGCTTGATGGATGAAGGGCCGGTGGAACGCATCTGGCGCAACGCGCGGATCGAGCGGATCTGGGAAGGCACGTCGGAAATCCAGCGTCATATCATCGCCCGTGAATTGTTGCGGCCGCTGTTGCGCTGATCGGCGCGGAGAATGCTTATGTCCCAGGCTATTGGCGACAACCTCAAGCGCCTGCTGGCGCCCCGGCACTTGGCCTTCGTTGGCGGGCGCAGCATGGCGCGTGCGCTCAAGCGCTGCGCTGATGGCGGGTTCGCCGGGCAGCTGTGGCTGGTCAATCCGCAGCATGACAGCCTCGACGGTATTCCCTGCGTGCGCAGCGTGGCCGATTTGCCCTGCGGGCCAGATGCGGTGTTTATCGCCACCAACCGTGAACTCACCTTGACCTGCGTCGCCGAACTCGCTGCCATCGGCACGGGCGGCGCCATTTGCTACGCCTCGGGTTTCGCCGAAACCGGTGCCAGCGGAGCCGTCATGCAGCAGCAGCTGTTAGACGCAGCGGGCGACATGGCCTTGCTCGGCCCCAACTGCTACGGCCTGCTTGACTACCTGCACAGCTCGGCGCTGTGGCCGGTAGCCCATGGTGGCAAGGCGGTGGAGAAGGGCGTGGCGGTGCTGACCCAGAGCGGCAACTTCGCCTATAACCTGTCGATGAGCGACCGTTCGCTGCCGGTGGCCTACATGGCATCGGTGGGTAACCAGGCACAGCTGGGCGTTGCCGAATTGATGGATGTGCTGCTCGATGAGCCGCGCGTCACTGCCATCGGCCTGCACCTGGAAGGCTTGAAGAATGTGCCGGGGTTTGCCCGTGCGGCGCACAAGGCGCTGGAGAAGGGCATTCCGATTATTGCGCTGAAAACCGGCGTGTCGCAGATCGGTGCCGAGTTGGCGTTGAGTCACACCAGTTCGCTGTCCGGCTCCGATGCGCTGTACGACAGCCTGTTCGCGCGGCTGGGCGTGATCCGCGTGAGCGGGCCGGTGAGTTTTGTCGAAACCCTGAAAGCCGCGGCGTGTGGCAATCTCCCTGCGGGCAATAGCCTGATTGCGTTGGCCTGTTCCGGCGGGGATGCGGGGCTGATTGCCGACTATGCCGAGCGCAATCATCTGGCCCTGCCCACGCTGGATGAAGACCAGCGCAGTGAACTGGCCCAGGTGTTGCCCAGCTACGCCAACCTGGTCAACCCGCTGGATTTCACCACCGCCATCTGGGGCGAACGTGAAGCCCTCGATGCCATGCTCGACACCGTACTTCGCACCGAGGCCGATGCGGCGATGCTGGTGCTGGATTACCCGGCCGAGTTCACCGGAGAGCGCCAGGAGTGCGACCTGCTGCTGGAGCTGTTCTGCGACGCGCTCAACCGCCATGGCAAGAGCGGGTTTGTCACCTCGGTTTTTCCCGAACTGTTGCCGGCCACCGCCCGTGAACGCCTGCATGCCCAGGGCATCGCGGCGTTGCAAGGCGTTGAGGATGCGCTGGCCGCATGGGGACGGATTGCCAGCTACCAGAACAACCGTCGGGTCTTGCTGGAGCGGGGCGAATCGATTCTCCAGCCACTGTGCCCTCGCGGCCTGCAAGGTGGCGGCGAGGCCCTTGATGAATGGGCCTCCAAGCAAGCCTTGCGTGCGTTCGGCCTGACCACGCCCGCCGGGGTGTTGAGTACACCGGGAAGGGCGGTCAGCGATGCAGAACTGCTGGGCTATCCCTTGGTGCTCAAAGCGGTCAGCGCGCAATTGCCGCATAAAACCGAAGCCGGTGCGGTGGTGCTGAACCTGCAAAACGGCATGGCCCTCAGCGCTGCGCTTGAACAGATGCGCGAACACATCGGCGCTCATGCGCCGTACGTCGCCTTCGATCAACTGCTGCTGGAGTCCATGGCGGCGCCAGCGCTGGCGGAGTTGATCGTGGGCATCAAGCGCGAAAACGATTTTGGCCTGGCGCTGGTCATCGGCGCCGGCGGTATCCTGGTCGAACTGCTCAAGGACAGCCGCAGCCTGTTGCTGCCCACCACCGACAGCGCAATCCGCAATGCTTTGCTGAGCCTGCGCAGCGCCGTGTTGCTGCAAGGTTTTCGCGGCCGAGCAGCAGCGGATATGGACGCACTTGTGGCGGCGATCCGAGCGGTAGCCGATTACGCCTGCGCCAATGCCGGGCAGTTGCTGGAGCTGGATGTGAACCCATTGTTGGTCAATGCCCAGGGGGCCATCGCGGTCGATGCATTGATCCGTCTAGGAGATGAGCATGCACGATAGAACGATGACCGGCGGCCAGGCCCTGGTGCGGTTGCTGGCCAATTACGGTGTCGATACGGTGTTTGGTATCCCCGGCGTCCACACGTTGGAGTTGTATCGTGGCCTGCCCGGCAGTGGCATTCGCCATGTGCTCACGCGCCATGAGCAAGGCGCTGGTTTCATGGCTGATGGGTATGCGCGGGTGAGCGGCAAGCCCGGGGTGTGCTTCGTGATCACCGGCCCCGGTGTGACCAATGCCGCAACGGCCATCGGCCAGGCCTACGCCGATTCGATCCCGCTGTTGATGATCTCCAGCGTGAACCACACGGCAAGTCTCGGCAAGGGCTGGGGCAGCCTGCATGAAACCCAGGACCAGCGCGCGATTACCGCACCCATCACCGCGTTTTCGGCCGTAGCACTGAGCACCGAGGATTTGCCCGAACTGGTCGCCCGCGCCTACGCGGTGTTCGACAGCGAGCGACCTCGCCCGGTGCACATCTCGGTGCCGCTGGACGTGTTGGCCGCACCGGTCAAGCGTGACTGGAGCCATGAAGTGGTGCGTCGCCCGGGTCGCGGCCTGCCCTCGGCGCAAGCCTTGGACCAGGCCGCGGCCAAGCTCTCTGCCGCCAAGCGGCCAATGATCATCGCCGGCGGTGGGGCGCTGGCGGCAGGCGAGGTATTGCAGCGCTTGAGCACGCAATTGGCGGCGCCGTTTTTCACCAGCGTAGCCGGCAAGGGCCTGCTCCCGATCGATGACCCGTTGAATGCCGGTTCCACCCTGTGCATTGAACCTGGCTGGCAACTGATCGGCGAAGCGGATGTGGTGCTCGCGGTGGGCACGGAAATGGCCGACACCGACTATTGGCGCGAGCGTTTGCCCCTGGGCGGCGACTTGCTGCGGGTGGATATCGACCCGCGCAAATTCAACGATTTCTACCCCTGTGCCGTGGCGTTGCAAGGCGATGCCGAGCAGACGGTCCAAGCTTTGCTGGAACGCCTGCCGACCACGCCTCGCCCTGCAGAAGCCGCCATCGCGAAGGTGTCAGCATTGCTGCAGGCGGTCGAGTTGGGACACGGCCCGCTGCAGTCCATTCACCAAGCCATTCTCGACCGCATCGAAGCCGAGCTTCCGAGCAACGCGTTTATCAGCAGCGACATGACCCAGTTGGCCTACACCGGCAACTACGTCTACCCCAGCCGTGCCCCGCGTAGCTGGTTGCACCCCACCGGCTACGGCACCTTGGGCTATGGCCTGCCGGCAGGCATCGGCGCCAAGTTCGGCGCGCCGCAGCGGCCGGGCCTGGTGCTGGTCGGCGACGGCGGTTTTCTCTACACCGCCCAGGAACTGGCCACCGCCGTGGAGGAATTGGACAGCCCGCTAGTGGTGCTGCTGTGGAATAACGACGCCCTCGGCCAGATCCGCGACGACATGCTCAACCTGGACATCGAACCCCTCGGCGTGTTGCCACGCAACCCGGATTTCGCCCTGTTCGCCCAGGCGTTCGGCTGCACGGTGAACCAGCCCCGAAACCTGGATGAATTGCAGGTGGACCTGCGCAACGCGTTCAGACGCAATGGTGTGACCTTGATCGAGCTCAGGCATGCCTGTGCCTGTTGACCTTTGAAGGAACACGCCCATGGGCGAAAACCACACGATGACGTACGGGTTCGATCATGTACTGGCCCAACCGGCCGCACACACTGTTTGAGGTATGCACATGAAGGTTCTGATTGTTCACGCCCATCCTGAACCGCAGTCGTTTACCGCCGCCTTGCGCGATCAGGCGGTTGCCACGCTGGAGGGCCAGGGGCATGAGGTAAAGGTCAGTGATTTGTACGCCATGCAGTGGAACCCGGTGGCGTCGGCGGCGGACTTTTCGTCGCGGGAAAATCCGGATTACCTGGTGTATGCCCTGGAGCAACGCGTGGGGGTCAAGAAGCAGTCAATCGCGGCGGATATCCAGGGTGAGTTGGACACACTGTTGTGGGCTGACCTGTTGATCCTCAACTTTCCGATCTTCTGGTTTTCGGCACCGGCGATGCTCAAGGGCTGGATCGACCGGGTACTGGTGTCGGGTGTGTGTTATGGCGGCAAGCGTTTCTACGATCAAGGCGGGCTGGCTGGCAAGCGCGCGCTGGTCACGGTGACCCTGGGCGGGCGCGAGCACATGTTTGGTGAGGGCGCGGTCCACGGGCCCTTGGAAGACATGTTGCGGCCTATTCTGCGCGGCACGCTGGCGTATGTCGGCTATGACGTGCTGGCGCCGTTCGTGGCGTGGCATGTGCCCTACATCAGCACTGATGCGCGACAGGACTTCCTGGTGGGTTATGACCAGCGGTTGCAAGGGCTGGCGGATGAGCAGCCTTTGGTGTTCCCGAAACTGGCACAGTTCGATGAGGCGCTGTATCCGCTTCCCTGAGCCCACGACGTTCAACGTGTAGGCGCCGGCAAGCCAGCGCCTACCTGTTGATCTTCATCACGCAGGGATGTCGTGTTGTTCCCGCAATCGCTCGGCTGCGCTGCGCAGCAACTGCTCGGTGCCATCCCAGCCCAGGCAGCCATCGGTCACCGACACGCCGTATTTCATCGACGCGCTCAACGGCTGGCAGCCTTCGAACAGGTGGCTTTCGAGCATCATGCCGATCAGCGAGGTGTCGCCCTGCAGGCGCTGTTCCAGTACCTCGTTGAACACCGCCGGTTGGCGCAATGGGTCCTTGCCGCTGTTGGCATGGCTGCAGTCGACCATGATCCGCGCCGCGACCTTGGACTTGGCCAGGTCGTGTTTCACCTGCGCCACGCTCTGTGCATCGTAGTTCGGCCCTCGGTGACCGCCGCGCAGCACCAGGTGCGTATCAGCGTTGCCCGGGGTCTGGATGATCGCCGGATGGCCCTGGCTGTCGACGCCGAAGTGGCGGTGCGGGTGGGCGGCCGAGCGCATCGCGTCGCAGGCAATCGCCACGCCGCCGTCGGTACCGTTCTTGAAGCCCACGGGCATGCCCAGGCCGCTGGCCATCTCGCGGTGGATCTGCGATTCGGTGGTGCGCGCGCCAATTGCGACCCAACTGAGCAGGTCATCGAAGTAGCCGGCGGCCATGGGTTGCAGCAGCTCGGTGGCGACCGGCAGACCCAGGCGCAGCATTTCGCGCATCAATTCGCGCGACAGCGTGAGGCCGGCGGCCATGTCGTCGCTGCCATCCAGGTGCGGGTCATAGGCCAGGCCTTTCCAACCGATGGTGGTGCGCGGTTTTTCGACATAGGCGCGAATCACCAGCAGCATCTGGTCGCTGACCTCCAGCGCGAGCTTTCTCAGGTTGCGTGCGTACTCCATGGCCGATTCGGGGTCGTGGATAGAGCACGGGCCGACAATCACCAGCAACCGTGAGTCTTGGCCATTGAGGATGGCGCGCACGGCTTGGCGATGGGCATGGACCTGCTCATTGAGGAACGGGCTAAGAGGCAACTGATGCTTGAGCTCAAGGGAGCTGGGCAGGCGCTGGGTCAGGGCTTCATTGGCGCTGGTCAGGGCGGAGACGGGCAGAGCGGCGGTGGCAGAATTCATGTTCAAGGCTTCCTGGGCAAGCGGCGGGCAGTTCCCGCGCGCTTGGCCCTACTGGGGTGTTCGACAATTGGCCGTATTGGCTACGTGTGTTGGCTTGCCACCAATAGGTGACCGATCGGAGGCGGCAGGCTGTCCCGAGCGGAGCTGGCTAAATCGCCATGCGGTGGAGGTGTCGTAGCGGTAATAGGTGGCGTAGTTCATGTCGTGTGTCCTTAAAGTGTTCCGCAAAATGGATAGGGGCCTGAAAAAACAAAACCCCCGGTCGGGGAGCCGACCGGGGGTTTAGATTTCTCTGGTAGGCGACCCCTTGAGTAGTGGGCGCCGATTTCAGGTATCAGGCGCGCCAGTGGCTAAACCAATACCCAAAATAAAAGCTGACAGCTGCGCTCGAACCGGTCACGCGGGTAGCCGATACCGAGCGCGTGGCGCTGGCAGCAGGGCAAACCTGAGTGTGGGTGAGTTGCAACATGGTATGTCTCCAAATGATGGGGGGAGCTTACTAGAGGCATGCAGGAGGATTCAATCAGTAATTTCTATCGCGCACCGATACCAACTGCTATGGGGCGAGATATGCTTGTAACCACTTGATAATGATTGCTTGGACGCGACCATGACTGCCCTGACCCTTGCTGCTGCTCAATCCCTTTCCATTGCGGGCGACTTGCCGGCCAATATCGAACGCCACCTGGCGTTCATGCGAGCGGCTGCCGAGCAAGGTGTGGAATTGCTGGTGTTTGCGGAGCTGTCGTTGACTGGGTATGAACCTTCATTGGCAGCCGGGTTGGCGATTGCGCCAGATGACCCTGTCCTGTTGCCATTGCGCGAAATGGCGCGGGAGTTGCGGCTGACGGCGGTGGTGGGAATGCCAATTCGCCTGGCACCCGAGGCCGGTGTATTGATTGGTGCGCTGGTACTGGCGGCGGATGGCTCCGTGGCGGTCTACACCAAACAGCATCTGCACCCTGGCGAAGAGCTGGCATTTGTCCCGGGGCAGGGCGGTGCTGTCCTCGAGTGGGGGCGTGACCGAATCGCGCTGGCGGTCTGTGCGGACTTCGCCCATGCCAGTCATCCGCGCCTGGCGGCTGAGGCCGGCGCCACGGTCTACGCTGCCGGCGTGTTGATCAGCGAGGGCGGCTATGCCACAGACAGCGCGTTGCTCCAGGGCTATGCGGCCGAGCATGGCCTGGTGGTGTTGATGGCCAATCATGGCGGCCCATCGGGGGGGTATGTGTGCGCCGGTCGTAGCGCTATCTGGACGGCTGATGGTGGTTTGCTCGCCGCCGCCCCCGGTGCTGGCGATGCGCTGGTGATTGCCCGTCGCGAGGACGGGCAGTGGGCTGGCCAAGTGGTAGCTGTCTGAATGGCGTTCCACCTGCGCGCTGCGACAGACCAGGACCTGCCGTTCGCACGGACGCTGACCTTTGAGGCCATGACCCGCTACTACCTGCAATACGGTCTGGTGTGGTCCAACGATGGTTTCGACGTCGCCTGGGCGGGGCGCGAGAACTGGCTGGTCTGCAACGATGACGCAGTGATGGGTTTCATCAGTTTGAGCCGTGACAGCCGAGCGCTCTATATCCGCGAGTTGCATATGATCCCAGCGTGCCGCAGGCAGGGCGCAGGCAGTTGGGTGTTGGAGCAGATGGCACTCAAGGCCCAGGCCCAGGGCTTGTTACGCTTGACCGTGTTCAAGACCAATCCGGCCAGGCGGCTCTATCAGCGCCACGGCTTTAGCATTGTCGGTGAAGAAGAGTGCTTTTGGCGCATGGAGCGTGTTTGCCGCCATTCAAGCTAAACCATGCACCCGATGCTAATAAGCGCATACTGGCTTCAGGAGGCGACTTACTGAACGTTGTGCTGGTTACCAGCCTCAGCAAGGATGATCCCTTCTTTCATGCCCAACAGGACCGCCACCTTATGGGCTTCTCCACGCCGTCCCTTTTTGCGCCCAGCGAGCACTTGATAGGTGGTTGCCGGATCAACGCCATGTTCACGAGCGAACGCTTGAACTGACTTCCCTTGATGGTCCAGCCAGGCCTTGGCTTGTGCGGCAGTACGGATTCCGGGCATAGTTCAAAACCGTTCAAGTTTGTTTAACGAAGAGATGAGTGTGTCACCTCTCGGGGTGTGCCAAATAGGATCATACATCCAAATGAGTGGAATCGGTTCGCGTTTGAGGCAAGAAAGGGAGCGACTCGGATTGTCGCAGAAAGTCTTCGGTGAAATAGGAGGCGTGGAAGCCAACGCACAAGGAAAATACGAAAGCGGAGGGCGAGCGCCCAAAGCGGACTACTTGTCGCGTGTCGCCAAAAGAGGTGTAGATGTGTTGTACGTGTTGACCGGTGTGACAACGCCGATTCAACTGGAAAACCTCAGCCACATCGAAGAAAAAGTCCTGGGTGACTACCGCGCGATGTTCGAGGAAGACCAGGCTGCGATTCGCCGCTTGACGTCTTCCCTGGCCGAACACTCCGCTGCACAGAACGGAAAAACCAAGTCGCAGCCCCAGGATTCCTGACCCGCTGCCCAACAATTACAGCCGTTCACCGCTCGGTGGACGGCTACTGTGTGTTCAAACTCTATATATATGACGCTTGCAGCTAGGTCTGCGCCTTGGTTTTTTGCTAAGGTGTTCAGCAACCTATAAGACCATATCGCGAGGTGTCTGCTTGATTAGGGTGCTAGTAGTCGATGACCATGATCTCGTTCGTACAGGCATTACACGAATGCTGGCTGACATCGATGGCCTGCAAGTAGTCGGCCAGGCCGAGTCCGGGGAAGAGTCCCTGATCAAGGCCCGGGAGTTGAAACCCGATGTGGTGCTGATGGACGTCAAGATGCCCGGTATCGGCGGTCTTGGCGCCACGACCAAACTGTTGCGCAGCCATCCGGACATCAAGGTCGTGGTGGTGACGGTGTGTGAAGAAGACCCGTTTCCGACACGCCTGTTGCAGGCGGGTGCGGCCGGTTACCTGACCAAGGGCGCAGGCCTGGCCGAGATGGTGCAAGCCATTCGCCTGGTGTTTGCTGGCCAGCGGTACATCAGCCCGCAGATTGCCCAGCAATTGGCCATCAAGTCGTTCCAGCCCACCAGCGACTCGCCGTTCGATGCGCTGTCGGAGCGGGAAATCCAGATCGCCCTGATGATCGTCGGTTGCCAGAAGGTGCAGACGATCTCCGACAAGCTGTGCCTGTCGCCCAAGACCGTCAACACCTACCGCTATCGCATTTTCGAGAAGCTCGCCATCAGCAGTGATGTTGAATTGACCCTGCTCGCAGTGCGCCACGGCATGGTGGACGCCAGCGCCTGACATGACCACACCGTTTGATCCAAGTGCCTTCCTCTCGACCTGCAGTGGCCGCCCTGGCGTGTACCGCATGTTCGACAGCGAGGCACGCCTTCTGTACGTGGGCAAAGCCAAGAACCTGAAGAACCGCCTGGCGAGCTACTTTCGCAAGAGCGGTCTTGCACCCAAGACCGCAGCGCTGGTGGGGCGTATCGCTCAGGTCGAAACCACCATCACCGCCAATGAAACCGAAGCACTGCTGCTTGAGCAGACGCTGATCAAGGAATGGCGGCCGCCCTACAACATCCTGCTGCGTGACGATAAATCCTACCCCTACGTGTTTTTATCTGACGGCCAATTCCCACGCCTGAGTATTCACCGGGGCGCGAAGAAGCAGAAGGGCAAGTATTTCGGTCCCTATCCCAGCGCCGGCGCAATCCGCGAAAGCCTGAGCCTGCTGCAGAAGACCTTTTTTGTGCGTCAGTGCGAAGACAGCTTCTACAAGAACCGCACGCGGCCGTGCCTGCAATACCAGATCAAGCGCTGCAAGGCGCCCTGCGTGGGCCTGGTCGAGCCGGCCGAATACGCCGAGGATGTGCGCCACTCGGTGATGTTCCTCGAAGGGCGCAGCAATGCGCTTACTGACGAACTCTCCGGCGCCATGGAGCAGGCCGCCAGCACCTTGGACTTCGAGCGCGCCGCCGAGCTGCGCGACCAGATCTCCCTGCTGCGCCGCGTGCAGGATCAGCAGAGCATGGAGGGCGGCAGCGGCGACGTGGATGTGATCGCGGCCTTCGTCAACCCGGGCGGCGCTTGTGTGCACCTGATCAGCGTGCGCGGTGGGCGGGTGCTGGGTAGCAAGAATTTCTTTCCGCAGACGGGTATCGATGAGGAGGTGGCCGAAGTCATGGCAGCCTTCCTTGGCCAATACTACGTCAGCAGCCCCGAGCGCGACCTGCCGTCGGAACTGATCGTCAACGTGGTGCATGAAGACTTCCCCACCCTGATCGAAGCGATCCATGAACTGCGCGGCCGCGAGCTGGACATCAGCCATCGCGTACGGGGTACCCGCGCGCGCTGGCAGCAGTTGGCCGTGACCAATGCCGAACAGGCGCTGAGCGCACGCCTTGCCAATCGACAGCACGTCGCCGCACGCTTCGACGCCCTGGCCGAAGTGCTCAACCTGGATGAACCGCCGCAGCGCCTCGAGTGCTACGACATCAGCCACTCCAGCGGTGAGGCCACGGTGGCGTCCTGCGTGGTGTTCGGGCCGGAAGGGCCGATCAAATCCGATTACCGGCGCTATAACATCGAAGGCGTCACCGCTGGCGATGACTACGCGGCCATGCACCAGGCCCTGACGCGGCGTTTCAGCAAGTTGAAGGACGGCGAGGGCAAGCTGCCAGATATCCTGCTGGTGGACGGTGGCAAGGGCCAGTTGTCCATGGCCCGCGACGTGCTCAACGAACTGGCGGTGCCCGACCTGATCCTGCTCGGCGTGGCCAAGGGCGCTACGCGCAAGGCTGGTTTCGAGACGTTGTACTTGAATGATGCCGCCCATGAGTTCACCTTGAAGGGCGACTCACCTGCACTGCACCTGATTCAGCAGATCCGCGACGAAGCCCACCGTTTCGCCATTACCGGCCACCGCGCCCGTCGTGGCAAAACCCGACGAACCTCAACCCTGGAAGGGGTGGCGGGGGTCGGACCGACGCGGCGTCGCGACTTGCTTAAACATTTTGGTGGCTTGCAGGAGCTGTCCCGTGCCAGCATTGACGAAATAGCCAAAGCACCCGGTATCAGTAAAAAGCTCGCTGAGTTGATTTATGCGAATCTGCATAGCGAATAGAATGCCTTTCCACCTCGTAGCCAGTTGTGCCGATGAATATCCCTAATCTGATCACCGTTCTACGCGTCCTGCTTATCCCGATTTTCATTTTGTTGTTCTATTTGCCGTACGAATGGAGCTACGTGGCCTCAAGTTCCGTGTTCGCCTTCGCGGCCGCCACCGACTGGCTCGACGGCTACCTGGCCCGCCGCCTGGAACAGAGCACGCCGTTCGGTGCGTTCCTGGACCCGGTGGCCGACAAGCTGATGGTGGCCGTGGCGCTGGTCTTGCTGGTGCAGGAACACGGCAACCTGTGGCTGACCCTGCCAGCCGCGGTGATCATCGGCCGCGAGATCGTCGTCTCGGCCCTGCGCGAATGGATGGCCGAAATCGGCGCCCGCGCCCATGTCGCTGTCTCCAACATGGGCAAGTGGAAAACCGCTGCGCAAATGCTTGCGCTGGTCATCCTGCTGGCCAACCCGTCGGACTTCACCTTCTGGGTCCTGCTGGGCTACGCCTTGCTGCTTATCGCCGCCGGCCTGACTTTGTGGTCCATGCTCCAGTATCTGCGCGCCGCCTGGCCGCATCTGCGCACCACCGTGGAAAAGAAATAAAACTTTTTTGAATCAAGGGGTTGACGGGTTCTGATAATTCTATAGAATGCGCATCACCAAGACGCGGGAATAGCTCAGTTGGTAGAGCACGACCTTGCCAAGGTCGGGGTCGCGAGTTCGAGTCTCGTTTCCCGCTCCAAACACAAAGAAAAAGCCACTCAATAGAGTGGCTTTTTTTTGCCTGAAATTTAAGGAATAGACGCATCAGCGTCTTTTTTCGTATCTGCGCTAATCCACTGACATCCTGGCAACCCGGTCAGGTTGCTGCCTGCGTCGACCATGTGTGCCGTTCTTGATTGAACTCGCATAGCCAGCGGTCTTGACTCCAAATGTCGAGACCATGGCGGCACCGCCCCCTCTCACAAACACTTCTTACGCCAGCCAGACACGCGGAAAATGAAGATATTTTCATCTGCTTGTAACTGGACTGTCCGGCACCTAGCATCGCTCAAACAGAAATCATTACCATCTTCGTTGGATGCCACTATGCGTTTGTGTGACCTGCCTCGCCGCCAAAAAGCTTGCGTAACCCATGTTGAAGGCACCGGCAACGCCGATCCGCTGAGCCAGCGCCTACAAGACATCGGATTCGTCCCGGGTGAGCCGGTTACGGTGGTCGCGCGGGCACCTTGGGGCGGTGATCCGGTGCTTATCCAAGTGGGCGGCAGTCGGTTTGCGCTGCGCCGCAACGAAGCCCACATGATCTTCGTCGAAGTGAGCGCTTGAATGGCGACCTTGCGTTTAGCCTTGGTGGGTAATCCGAACTGTGGAAAGACCGCGCTGTTCAATCTGCTGACCGGCGCCAGGCAAAAGGTTGCCAACTATGCCGGTGCGACGGTGGAGCGCAAGGAGGGGGTGGCACGTACGGCCAGCGGGCGCACATTCAGAGTGCTGGACCTGCCGGGGACTTACAGCCTGGCCTGCGTCAGCCAGGACGAACAGGTCACCTTGAACGTGCTGCAGGGCTCGTACCCCGGCGAGGAGCGCCCCGAGTTGTTGCTGTGCGTGGTCGATGCCACCAATCTGCGCTTGCACCTGCGCTTCGTACTGGAGCTGCAACGCCTGGGATTACCGGCGGTCCTGGTCCTGAACATGGCTGACGCTGCGCGTCGCCGCAGTATTCGTATCGATACCGCTCGGCTCTCTAGCGAGCTCGGGATGCCGGTGATAGAGACGGTCGCCGTTCGCCGCGATGGCGCCGCCGCGTTGCTGAAGGCGGTGGATGGCTGCGATGACATCCAGCCGGCGCCAGCCCCGGAGCAGGGCGCCGACTTACATGCGCGCGTGCGTGACATCCTCGAGGCATGTGTGAAAACGCCTCACCTGTCCGATGAGCGTGTCGATGCGCTTGATCGATGGTTGATTCACCCGGTGGTAGGGCCGTTGGCACTGGTCACCATCATGTTTCTGGTGTTCCAGGGCGTTTACCTGATCGGTAAACCCGTCACGGACTGGATCGGTGACAGTTTCAGCGCGCTGTCCGTGCTGGCAGGCGCCTATTTGCCAGAGGGGCCGTTGCGCGGGCTGATCTGCGATGGGTTGATCAGCGGGCTGGGTACCGTACTGGGGTTCATGCCCGAGATCCTGGTGCTGTTCTTTTTCATCTTCATCCTGGAAGAGTCTGGCTATCTGCCGCGGGCCGCCTTCATTCTGGATCGACCGATGCGTGCCGTCGGCTTGACGGGTCGTTCGTTCATTCCGCTGCTGTCGAGTTTTGCCTGTGCGATTCCAGGCATCATCGCGGCGCGCAGTATCAGTGATCGATATGATCGGCTCACCACCATACTGGTGGCGCCGCTGATGACCTGTTCGGCGCGACTGCCGGTCTATGCCCTGTTGATCGGTGCGGTAATTCCAGACATCCGTGTCGGCGGCGTGTTCGGCCTTCAGGGTTTGGTGTTGCTGGGTTTGTACGGCGTGGGCATTCTCGGCGCCATGGCTGTCGGCTGGGTGTGCAAGCGCTTCAGGCCGACCACCCAGCAGCAACCCATGCTGATGATGGAACTGCCGGCCTACCGCCTGCCGCGCGCACGTGACCTGATCGTGATGTTGTGGGAGCGTGGTTACTTGTTTCTCAAGAAACTGACGGGCGTCATTCTCGCGCTCACGGTGATCATGTGGTTCATCTCGAACTTCCCGAACCCACCGGTGGGCGCAACCAACCCGGCGATTGATTACAGCTTTGCCGGTTACCTGGGGGCCACGCTCCAGCATCTGTTTGCGCCGTTGGGCTTCAACTGGCAAATCACACTGGCGCTGATTCCGGCCTTCGCCGCACGCGAAACCGCTGTCGCGACCTTGGCCACGGTGTATGCCGTGGCCAACGGCGACGATCTCACGTCGCTGACCCAAACGCTGGCCGCCCAGGTACCGCTGGCCAGCGCGTTAGCCCTGATGATGTGGTTCGCGTTCGCGCCGCAATGCATGTCCACCCTGGCGGTGATCCGCAAGGAGACCGCCAGTTGGGGGCAGGTCGCCTTGGCGTTCAGCTACATGTTTGCCGTCGCGTATGCGCTCGCGTTTATCACTTATCGAATAGCTGAGGCCGCCTTATGACACTGGGACTCATGGCTCAATACGCTGTAATCGCCGTGCTGCTGGTTGGCGCGGTGATCAGTGTGTGGCGACGCTTGGCACCGGCCAAGGCCGGAGGGTGCAACAGCGGTTGTGGTGCCTGCTCAACCGGTTGCCAACCCACTCAACGGATTGCCGTGCGCACCCTGGATGCGCCGACACTCCAAGAGACCGGACGTGATGGCAGCCCTGCTATTACGCTGCCGCCTGAAGGTTGAGCGCAGGCGCTCAAAGGGCTGATGCGGCGGGTCGCGATGTTGCCGCTGGCGACCGGCAGGTGACGATGGGCGAACGACGCATCCTACAAATGCTTCAAGGCATGCATTCTCCAGGATCATGCCAACCCTTCGCCTTGGCTCCCTTGTCCCATCCAGGCCTGCAGATCCGTGGGGTTCATAGGCTTTGCAATTAAGTAGCCCTGGGCTTCAGAACACCCCCACGCGATTAAAAGGTCCAGGATTTCTTTGCTTTCTACGCCTTCGGCGACGACTCGGTAGCCGAGCCCCTTGGCCAGGCCGATGAGGGTCTTAACCAGCTGCTTGTCATTTTGATTGGTGCCCAGCCCGCTGATCAGGGACTGGTCAATCTTGACGGTGTTGGCGGGGAGCTCTTTCAGATATGCCCAATTACTGTAGCCCGTGCCGAAATCGTCAACGGCAACCTCTATGCCCATCTGACGAACACGCTCAAGTTGCCGGATCACTTCTTCAGGGTGGGTCATCAGCATGCTTTCGGTAAATTCAAGTTCAAAGCCGGCCGGGTCCAGGCCGTAGTGCTGAATTTCATGAATCATCGCGTCTACGAAGTCGGGGCTTTCCAGATCACTGACGGTAATGTTCATCGCGATCCGCAAACGCAAGCCTTGTGCTCTCCAAACAAGGGCTTGCTGGATAATCGCGTTGAGTACCCATAAGCCGACGGAGGGGATCAGCGCCGTCTTTTCAGCCAATGGAATAAATTCGGCAGGACTGACGGTGCCGAGCAATGGATGAGTCCAACGTATCAACGCTTCTACCGAATGACACTCTCCTGAGGGCAGTTTGATTTTGGGTTGATAGACCAGGCTGAACTGCTCATTAGAGTTGACCGCCTCTGGCAACGAACTCAGGAGCCTAAAGGCACGTTGTTGAGCTGCGTCAAAATGGGGCTCATAGAGCGACCATCCGAGCTTGCGGTCACGCGCCTCATCCGCCGCGCTCACCACCAGTCGGAGCCAATCCTGCTGGCCGGAATCATGGATAGGCAGGACACCAATCCCCACTTGCATGAGGATGGGGATGCCGTGGCATTCAACCGGCTTTTTGAAGTCGTTGAGAATACGTTCGCAGACCGGCTCGGTCGTTTGATCCTCTTCAAGGAGGAAGCCAAATCGCGTCGGGCTTATTTTATAAAGTAAACACTGGGCGGGCAGTAATGATTGCAAGCGCGATTTGATCGCCAAAATCAAGTCCCCCGCAAAGCTATAACCGAGGGCCTTTACAATATCATTGAGAAACTTTGGCGAGATAATATCGACTGCGTACACATGACACGCGTGTTTGAGCTTCAATGCTTGACGTATATCCTCCTCAAGCCTGAGTCGATTGAACAGCCCTGTGGGTTGGTCTACAAAGTTGCGCGACCGCACGCCCTGTATGCGCTTCATCACCAACTCGGCGAAGCCGTTGAGCATTGCACTATCACGCGGGCTCATCGCGGGGCGGGAGACGGTGTCAATGATGCAGAGACTTCCCAGGGTAAAACCATCTTCCGTGATCAGTGGGGCGCCTGCGTAATAACGAATATACGGCGGCCCCGTGACCAACGGGTTGTCGTCAAAGCGCGTATCGAGCGTGGCGTCCAACACCTCCAACTGGGTGTTGTCCAACGTCGAGTAGGCGCAAAAAGAGACCTCTCTAGGCGTCTGGGTATCGTTGAGCCCCACGCCCGCCTTGAACCATTGCCGGTGTACATCGACGATGGAAATCAGTGCTATCGGAGCGTTGTAATGAGCAGAGACCATCTCAACGATTTTATCGAAGACATCATCGTGATCGCTGTCAGTTGGACAAAATTTCGCGACCTCTTTTAGCCGTTCAATTTCATTCGGCGGAATAGGTGCGCCTTTGCCCATGATAATCCTCAGAGTACTTGTGATCCCACGACAAGGTATCAGACAGTGCCATCATTATGATGTTGTTTTTTCTATGCCCAGGATAGAGCAAAGGCATAGTGGGCAACGGCCTCTCCCGGCGCACCTGGTTTGCCGGGAGAGGCGCGCATTACGGCATCAGCACCGCGTCGACCACATGAATGACCCCGTTGGACTGCATCACATCGGCAATGCTGATAGCGGTCTTGCCGCCTTTTGCGTCGATCACCCAGAGTTTGCCCTCATGCAATTTGATCGTCAGCGACTCACCTTGAACCGTTTTCAACATGAGCGTGCCGCCGTTCTTCTTGGCCTCGGCCATCAGTTGTGCCGACGTATACGTGCCCGGTACCACATGATAGGTCAGGATTTTCGTCAGGTCGGCCTTGTGCTCGGGTTTCACCAGTGTATCGACCGTGCCGGCCGGTAATTTTGCAAAGGCTTCGTTGGTCGGAGCAAACACAGTGAACGGGCCTTTGCTGTTCAGCGTGTCCACCAGTCCGGCCGCCTTGACTGCTGCAACGAGCGTGGTGTGGTCTTTTGAATTCACCGCGTTTTCCACAATGGTCTTGCTGGGGTACATCGCGGCCCCCCCGACCATCACGGTATCGGCGGCAAAACTGGTGGTGGCAGTGACACAAACGGCGGCGAAGCAGGCTGCTGCTGCGATTCGTTGAAGAAAGGTTTGCATGATGCATCTCCTGGGTTCTTCTGCCCTCCGGATGAGGGTAATGAATGTACGCGCAGGGCAGCAAAACGGATGCACACCGTTGGTGTTTTTTTTCTTCGGTGACCGCCGCTCTGCGGCATACGCCTGAGAAGCTGCCGCTGTCGTAGCCTTTGCGGGATCGCAGGCATGACTCAGGTGGTTTTCAGAGCAGCTTTCGCCTGGTGGCCTGTATGACCGCCGCCGTTTTGTTTCGGACCCCGAGTTTGCACATGATCCTGTGCATATGAAAACCGACAGTGCGTGCGGTGAGCGACAGGATGATGGCAATTTCTTCAGCAGTCTTGCCTTCTGCGGTCCATCGCAGCACTTCAAGTTCCTTGGCGGTCAAGCTGACCAACGGGGGGGCAACGAACAGGCTCTCGGCAAGCAGGGCATGGATTTTATGGGTCAACCACAGCATCAACCCCGCTTTTTCGTAAAAATCCTCGGGATGGATCGCCGGCAATTTGCGGGCGAAACAGAAGATGCCGGTGAGGCCATGAGGGTCATGCACTGCTTGAGAGAAGCCATGCTGCAGTCCAAACAGGCAAAGATCCTCCCACAGCCTGGGCAATGGGTTGAAGAGTGACCATGACCAAAGCATCGGCAAGACAGACGTCTTGCAATGACTGACGACGGGATTGTTTTGGTAGTCGTAGTGCTGCCTGAAGTGCTGGTTCCAAATGTCCGGAAAGCTGCTCTTCGAGAACAGTGGGGGGGCGGATGGCGTATCGCTCGACAGCAGGAGGATGGAGCAATATTCATAACCGAGTTCGGCGGCACCGAGTTGAAACGACTCGAAAATCTTGTCGTGGTTTGGGTTTGATTCTGGGCAATTCGCTTGACTGGCAGGCCGCCATCCCATGGCATTTATCCTTGTACATAAAGTTCTGGTTGAGTTGAGGGTTGTCTCTCTAATTAGAGTAGGAAAGTTCTTGAGTATTCGAAAGGTTGAAGTGGAAAAAAGTTGTCGTTGGTATCTGTATCTGTTTTACGCACTAATGTGTATTGGTGTCATCTTGATATTGTTTAAGTGCGGTGAGTGCCTGAGGGTGCATGCAGTAAACAGCTCGTTTAATTGACGGTCGTTAATGGAGCGCAATATTAGACCTGTTCCGTTCGTAAGTGGGGTTGAGAGAGTGCAGCAAGTGTCTGGTATCGTAGGTTGAATAAATATGGGCATGTCGAGGTTTAGTTTATTACGTTCTATTCATGTTTTTCTCGTGGGGCGGCGCGGTCGGCAGTTGTAGTGTTGGAAAGTAAGGCTATCAAAGTAGTGCCTGTCCTGGAATTAATCGCCAAGAGTAAAGACGTTTAATGGTTTAAGGTGGCTCGCGTATATGTTTATTTTAAGCGGGTGTCGTGTTGCGGCTGTGGCCATCGGTGCGGAATCTTCGTCATGCTTGGCTCACGTACCTTGAGGTTTTCCCAGGCGAGCTTGTTGAAACTCAGCGTTGTGATATCCGCAGCGACGCCTTGCACGACTGCGCCAGCGAGCTGCGGGCACCCTGCTGCGATAACAGGTCCAGCGCGTGGCTGAACCTGCGCCAGCTTTGTCTCGGCGTTAATTCCTGCTGGTGATGGCGTTCGACGTACTCGCGAATACCGCGAACAGCAGGCAACGTACGGCACTTCGATCCTCGATTGACAATGAGCGGTAGTGGCGCACCAGGCGCTCCTCCTCTCGATTGAGCTGGCGGGGGCGCAGGCAGGTAGTGGAGGCGGTACGCAGTGAGGGTGTAAATGGGGTGGTTGGCATGAGCCTCGTCCTTTATGAGGTGGATAAAACGACGGGCTTCTTGCCCAGACACCTAAGGACATAGCGTTTATCGTACGAATTGGCTTGTCATTTTTCATGACCGTTGGGTTTTTCGGAAAAGTCCGTCAGTAATACTGTGCAGGGGTGTGGGATGGGTCTTGCCGAGTGGGTCAAATCAGACGACCTGCGAAGGAGGTCTTCGCCACGCTGGCGTCAATCGTCCGCGTGGCGGTGAGTAAACATGCGCCTGTCAAAATCGGTACATCTCCTTGAAGGCGCAGGTCAAATAGCGCATGGCCACGCGATCAGCTTCTGACAGTGCGCGAAAGTGCTCGACCAAGCGTGCTTCCTCATCCGAGAGGACGCGCAGCCTGCGCCTCGACCACAACACACAAATCAGCCGTGAAACCCCTTTGCTTGATGGCATGAGCCTCGTCCTCTGTTGCGAAAAAACGACTGATTATGTGGGGCGGGCGCGATCCTGCCTGGGTGTCTGGAGCAAGCTAAACAGGGGCCTTTGAGGTGAGTGTAGAAAGCGGTTTGGGCCTGCGTGAAATATTTTTTTTACAGGTGTTTTTGCTGTCAAAACACGGGTTTTAGGCTGACGAAGACAGCTCCGCTTGACTATGCTTGATGGCCCCAGCGCTTGCCGCGCAGAGGGGAATAAAAAGAGCCCCGAAGAAGGGGCTCCAAGAGGTCGCGGTCAGGTGTCGAGCAGCGGCAAGCCGGCTTGAAGCGTCAGTCATCTACGGTAAACGTTACCCAGCCAGGACCCTCGGTCGATTTTTCAATTTCGGCGATCACCCCACCCACCGATGAACCGTCCGGCAGGTTGACCGCGACAAAGTTGGGGTGGGCGGGCCACTGAAGTGGCGTGTCGAAATTCAAACGCGCAATCGTCGGCTTGCCGCTGCTGGTCAGTTGGATGTTTACCGAGTCGTTAAGGCATTCATCCGAGCGTGTTCCCAGGTGGCGAGATGCAGTGATGACACTGGCGATACCCTGATAATCGTAGGACATGATGGCTGGCCTTATATGGATGAGGGGCGGACGTATCCGCATTGATTCTCTGGCAAACGCGTTGCGTTCATTCCGGCAGTTGGCGGTCTTTTGAATAGAGAGCCCCTGGCGCCGTATCGTTCCATTCAGGTGAGCGGTGCGCCCTGTCACCGCGAGTTTGAAGCGATGCAATAATTGGAATGCGCTTGCCCTGCTGTCAGGCGTGCACAGTGAATCACCTCCTCATCAAGCACAGGCAAAATCCCAATGCGATCCGCGTGTCAGCCTCCTCATACCGCTGGTCAGCCTTGAAGCGGATTTCTTGAACGTCCGGTGGGTTCCCTTGGCCAGATAAACCATGCGCTGACGAAAATTCCTTTTCGTCTTGTCTCTGGATCGCGCAATGAACACTATCGTCAGCAGGTGAACGATCATGAAAACGTTATGGATGTGCCTGGGGTTGTGCAGTGTATTCATGCTGCATGGATGCTTTGACAGCGCCGATAACACCACCAAAGACAACACCAGTGGAACCCAGTCGTCTGTGCAGATGCAAGAAGGCAAGGCGGACGACAGCAAGTGATGCGCGGTGGCCCAGGCAGTCTCGAATCGCCTGGGCCAAACCGTTTACAACAACAAAAGGGTGATCGAGATGAATTGCCTGATCTGTGTGGCAGCTGCTGATCGCGTGATGTGCGACGGCCCGTGGGAAGAACGAGACTGTCCGGACTGCGGGCGTTATCGCATTTCGGACGAGCTGATTCTTGCATTGATGGACCAGGGGCAGATTTTCGACATCGCCGGTACCCGAGCCTGGCTGGACACTGCGCGCAAGGAGACAGGGGTACCAGTGATTGAGATCCACGAGGCGTTGCTGGTGAGATAAGCGTTGAGCAGGGGTACCCAAATGTCTTTTCATCCTGCAGCTAAACAGGGCGGATAGTCACGACTCGATCAACTCCCTTACCCGCGTCGTCAACGTGTCTATCGCAAACGGTTTGGTCAACACCTGCATGCCCGGACCGAGGCTGTTGTCGCCGATGATGGTGCTTTCGGCATAGCCGGTGATGAAGAGGGTTTTCAGCGTAGGCCGCATTTCCCGGCCCGCGTCGGCCATCTGGCGACCGTTCATCCCGCCGGGCAGGCCCACATCGGTGATCAACAGATCGATATGCACATCAGAGCGCAGGATCTTGAGGCCGGTAATACTGTCACTCGCTTCGATCAGGCTGTAGTCGAGGCCGCCCAGCACATCCATCAACAGTGTGCGCACGCTGGGTTCATCGTCCACGATCAGGATGGTCTCGCCGCGCTCGGCCGGGATCGCGCAGGCACTGCCCAGTTCGGGCGCGGCCTCAATGGCGCGCCCTTGGTAGCGCGGCAGGTAGAGGCTGATGGCAGTGCCGCGCCCGACGTGCGACGCAATCCGTGCCTGCCCGCCGGATTGCTTGGCGAACCCATAGATCATCGACAGCCCCAGCCCGGTACCCTGGCCGATGGGCTTGGTGGTAAAGAAAGGATCGAACGCCTTGGCCATGACCTCGGGCGTCATGCCGGTGCCGGTGTCGCTGACGGTCAGCGTCAGGTATTCCCCTGGCGTCAAGTCATGGGCGCTGGCAGTTGCGGCATCGACCCACACAGGGGCCGTCTCGATGGTGATACGCCCACCGTGGGGCATGGCATCCCGAGCGTTGATGCACAGGTTCAACAAGGCGTTTTCCAGTTGGCTGGCGTCGACCAGTGTCAGCCATACACCGCTGACACCGAGGGTTTCGACCGTGATGCTGGGCCCCACCGTGCGTTGGATAAGCTCGCCCATGCCGTCCACCAGCACGTTCACATCGGTTGGTCGTGGGTCCAGGGTCTGGCGGCGCGAGAACGCCAGCAAACGGTGGGTCAACGCCGCCGCACGCTTGGCGGCGCCTTGCGCGGTGGTGATGTACTTGTCGACTTCCTGCCAGCGCCCTTGCGCAATGCGCAGCGCGGTCAGTTCCAACGCGCCGGAGATGCCTGCCAGCAGGTTGTTGAAGTCGTGGGCGAGACCGCCGGTCAATTGGCCGACCGCTTCCATTTTCTGCGACTGACGCAGTTTTTCTTCGGCCTGGATCAGCTCGACGGTGCGCTCGGCCACGCGTTGTTCGAGGGTTTCATTCAGGGCGCGCAGTGCGGCAGTCGCACGGTCGCGCTCGGCCTCGACAGAGCGGCGACTCTCCACGTCGATGACCACGCCGGGCAGCGTCAATGGGGTGCCATCTTCGGCGAGGTCAACCCGCCCATTGGCCTCGATCCAATAATATTGACCGTCATTGCGACGCACGCGGTACTGGTGCGCATAGGCGCCACCACGGGCAATCGCCGCATGGATCGCAGTGGTCAGCCCGGCCTGGTCTTCGGGGTGCACCGACTTCATCACTTGCGCCAGGCTCAGGCCCTCATGGCCCCACGCCGGGTCTACGCCAAAGGCGCGGGCGAAGGCTTCGTCGATGCTGAAGCGGTCGCTGGGAATGTCCCAGTGCCAGGTGCCAATGATCGCGCCGGCAGCCAGCGCCAGTTGCACGCGCTCCACGTTTTGCCGTGCCACGGCCTCGCTGATGCGCAGGCGCTCCTCGGCGTTACGGCGTTCGGTGACATCGCTGAAGATGATCGCGATCTGCCGGTCACTGGGATCGCCGACGCGCACGGCGCGTACATCGAACCAACGCTTGAAGGCTTCGGCGTAGTTTTCGAAGGTCGCCGGTTCACCGGTCTTCGCTACGTGCCCGTAGGTGTCGAACCAGAATTGCTCCAGGTCTGGGGCGAACTCGGTGACCCACTTGCCGCGCAGGTCGACCCCGGCCTGGTGCTCGAAGGCCGGGTTGGCTTCGACGAACAGGTAGTCAATCGGTTGGTCATCGGCGTCGAACTTGACCTTGACGATGGCAAATGCCGATTCGACAGTCTCCAGGATCGTGCGAAAGCGTTCCTCACTCTGGCGCAGTGCGGTGTGCTCAATACGCATGCTGGACAGGTCGAGCATCGCCTGGCGATAGCCCGCCTGCGTTTCTTCCATACAGCGCTGCGCCGCGCCAATGCCCACAGCGCCTGACAACGGGTCAATGCCTGCGCCTTCCAGCAGGGCACGCAAATGCAGGACTTGCGCCTCCAGTTCTGCACGAGTCAGGTTTTTCACTGCAGCTTCCATAGACGAGTTAGAGGAGTGACCAAGCCGCCGTATGACCGACGCCCCTGTCACAGGGTTCAATTGTTGCGGCGCACGACATCCCGACAAGTAAAGTCGGGGTTTGGGTGGCTGGCTACTCTTTCAGATGGACAGCGCGCAGGCGTGCATCATCGGTCATTGAACAGCGCTTGGCTGGACCTCGAACCTAGCGTGCTGCGCCGGATGCGCATCAGGTCCTGATACGCCTCGGTGCGTTTCGTGTCCGCCACCCGTTTTGCCTCGGTGAAACGCAGCCATGCGTCGGCATTCGCCAGGCTGGTGCCAATGATGTCGTAGGCGTCTTTTTCCAATCGATCCGCTTCGTAGAACAGTTCGGCGTTTCTGGCGAGTTCGTCCGGGGCGAAGGGTGTCGATGCTTCACGGGTGTTCGCGGCCATGGCCTTTACCTCAAGGTCGTCGTAGGCGAGCGATGTGAAGGGCGCCGAGGGGCCGGGTTCGTAGCTCGCACAAGGACTGACACGAGCCGTTCTCGTGTCTGGGGGTCCTGCTTTATGGATAGGTAAAAGCGCACAATCGTTCAAGTTAGTGCAGGTTTGAGGTCGTTAAGCCTGCGGGGGTGTTCAAGGGGCGAGCAGGGCGCACAGGGAATGTACGGCGATGTACATTCTCTGTGCGCTGCACACGTTGCGGTGTAGAGTGGCCTGTAATTCCCCGCCAAAGGTAACCCCCGGATGTCGCAAACTGTAAAACCGCGAGGCAAGGCCCAGGATTCGGGCTGGCGAGGCTCAGTCGACGTATGGCTGGACGCCGCTTATGCCGCGTTGAAAGAGTCCGGCATCGACGCTGTGCGTGTCATGCCGCTGGCCAAGCAATTGGGCTTGTCACGTACCAGCTTCTATTGGTTCTATGAAGACCGCGAGCAATTGCTTGCCGCCTTGCTGGCCCGTTGGCGCGACAAGAACACCGGCAACCTGGTGCACCAGTGCGAGCGCTACGCCGAGAGCATTTCCGAAGCCATTCTCAACGTATTCGAATGCTGGCTGAACCCGGAGCTGTTCGACTCGCAATTCGAATTCGCCGTACGCAGTTGGGCCATGCAATCGGCGGACGTCAGCGCGGAAATCGCCTTGGCCGATGACACGCGCATCAATGCCTTGGCCGGCATGTTCCGGCGCTTTGGCTACGATGACGAAGCCGCCGATGTGCGCGCCAGGACCATCTACCTCACCCAGATCGGCTACATCTCGATGAAAACAACCGAGGATGTGATCGTGCGTTTCCGGCGTATTCCCCAGTATGTGAGCGTGTTCACCGGTAAAGCGCTGAAGCGGCGCGAACTGGACCGCTTCTACGGGGCGTTCGGCTACGCCGAAACCACGCCGGGTGTATTTGTACCCTTGGCCGACACCTTTGAAGAGCCGATAACGAGCACTGAGTAAGCAAGGACGCGATCTGCCTCAAATATGGGAGCTGCTTTTTTGGCTGAAGCGGGCCACATCCAGGCTCCCACAGGGATCTGCTTTGCCGGTGGGATGTGAGCCACGACGACGCTCAACGGTGGGCGCTGTCGAGCCCCAGCGAGGCGGCGAAGGCGGCGGCACTGTTGGCCTTTTCGTCGCCTGTCCCATCGCTATCGCCGCCTCGCTAAAGCTCACCAGCTCTCAGTGTTCTTCTACAGGTCCTTGACCAACCGCAACGCATCGTAGATCGCTGCATGGGTGTTGCGTGCGGCCACCGCGTCGCCGATCCGGAACAGTTGGAAGCGACCCTGCGGGTTGGTCACGATGTTTTGCGCGTTACCGGCAATCAGATCGTGCTGCTCGACCGCGCCCCCGTTGCTGGAATGCCCACGCAGATCGAAGTACAGGTCGTCCAGGGGAATCGTGCCGTGGTTGACCACAACCTGGTCGACCACCCGCTGCTTGTGCACCTTGCCGTAGTCACTGCCAAAGTGGGCGAGCAGCCGACCGTCGCGTTTCTCCACCGAGTCGACCCGATACGTCACGGTGAAGGTCACGTCCAGGTCCTGCAGGCTGCGCATGTAAGGCACCAGGTTCATGGCCATGACCTCGGGCGCGAACGCGCGGTCTGGAGTGACGATTTCGAGCGTGGCGCCACTCCGTGCAATCACCTCGGCCGCTTGCAGGGCGGCATGGTCGCCCGCATCGTCGAATATCAGCACGTGGCGCCCCGGTTTGACGTCGCCGGAAATGATGTCCCACGTCGAGACCACCAGCTCATTGCCCTGGGTGAGTACCTCGGTGTGCGGCATGCCGCCGGTGGCGACGATCACCACATCCGGCTCATGGGCCAGCACCGTCTCGGCTTCGGCCCAGGTGTTGAAGTGGAACCGGACGCCGAGGCGTTCACACTGGGCCATACGCCAATCGATGATGCCGATCATCTCGCGACGCCGCTCGCTCAGCGCCGTCAGGCGGATCTGGCCACCGGGCCGGTCCGCTGCTTCCAGCACGGTGACGTCGTGACCGCGCTCACCGGCGACGCGCGCTGCTTCCAGCCCGGCCGGGCCCGTGCCGATAATCAGCACTTTGCGCGTGTGCACGGCCTTGGGAATGTCATGGGGCATGCTGGTCTCGCGGCCAGTCGCTGGGTTGTGGATGCAATAAGCCGCGCCGCCCTGGTAGATGCGATCCAGGCAGTAATTGGCACCGACGCAGGGGCGAATGTCCTCCTCGCGCCGCTCGATGATCTTGCGCACGATATGCGGGTCGGTCATATGGGCGCGGGTCATGCCGACCATGTCCACCTTGCCCGAGGCGATGGCGTAGCGCGCGGTGGCAACGTCCGGGATTTTCGCCGCATGGAAGGTGGGGAAGCCAGTAGATGCACGAATCTCGCCGGCGAAATCCAGGTGCGGTGAATTGCGCATGCCCTGGATCGGAATCACATCGGTAAGGCCTGCATCCGTATCGATATGCCCACGCACCACGTTGAGGAAATCTACCAGCCCGCTGTCCTTGAGCATGTGCGACACCTGCAGGCCCTCGTCGGCGTTGAACCCGCCCGGTAACGCCTCGTCGCCGGTGTAGCGCACGCCCAGCAGGAAGTCTTCACCGACCCGCTGGCGAATGCCGCGCAGGATATCGAAGGTAAACCGCATGCGGTTTTCCAGTGAACCGCCGTATGGGCCGTCGAGGTCATTGGTCAGCGGCGACCAGAACTGGTCCATCAAATGCCCGTAGGCTTGCAGCTCCAGACCATCCAGGCCGGCCGCCTGCATGCGCTCGGCGGCGTCGATATAGTCCTTGATGATTCGCTCGATGTCCCAGTCTTCCATCTTCTTCGGGAAAGAGCGGTGTGAGGCTTCGCGACGGTGCGACGGCGAGACCACCGGCAACCAATCCGCCTTGTCCCAGCGCGTGCGACGGCCCAGGTGTGTCAGCTGGATCATCACGGCCGCGCCATGTTCGTGGCACTCATCCGTCAGGTCCTTCAACCAACCGACCACTTCGTCTTTATACGCCAGCACGTTGTTGAACACGGGCGGGCTGTCACGCGACACCGCAGCAGAACCGGCTGTCATGGTCAGCGCCACCCCGGCCTTGGCGCGTTCGACATGGTAGGCGCGATACAACGCCTGCGGCATGCCGTCCACCGGGTAGGCCGGTTCGTGGGCGGTGGTCATGATCCGATTGCGCAGGGTCAGGTGCTTGATCTTGTAAGGCTGCAGCAGGGGATCGCTGGACATCAGGGGGTGCTCCGTCGTGGGCAACATCAGGCTTGGCGATCTGAAATTAGGATAAATGTACATAGGTGTCAATAATTGACGACATGCATGTACATTTTTATTGCGACAGCCTGAAGTCGTCGCTAAGATCGCCTTCACCCCCTAGGAGGACGCCTGATGAATGCTCATGTGCGCTATCGGAAAAAAGCCTGTGCCTACCTGCTCGGCCTCGCGCTGGGTGCCAGTGCTGCACTGACCCATGCGGAGGAAAAACCACCGGTACGCATCGGTTGGGTGAACTGGTCCGACACGGAAATCACCGTCAAGCTCGCCAGTACCGCCTTGCAGGAACACCTCAAGCAACCGGTCAAACTGGTGATGGCCGACATCGGTATTCAGTTCCAGGCGCTGGCCAACGGCAACATCGACCTGATCCCGATGGTCTGGCTGCCCAGTACCCACAAGGCGTTCTACGACAAGTACAAGGACCGCCTGGAAGACCTCGGCGTGCTGTATGAGGGGCGCATCGGCATGGCCGTGCCCACCTCGGTGCCGGTCGCGGAAGTGGCCAGTGTGGAAGACCTGAACAAGCCCGGCATCCGCGAGAAGTTCGACGGCAAGATCTTTACGTCCGAAGTCGGCAACGGCCAGTACAAGCTCACCGTCAAGGCGATGGAAGATTACGCGTTGACGGGTTACAAGCTGGTGGGGTCCTCGGAGAGCGGCATGCTCAATGAGCTGGACCGTAACCTGAAGCGCAACAAGTGGTCACTGATCAACGCCTGGAGCCCGCACTGGATGTTCTCCAAATGGTCGCTGCGCTACCTGGATGACCCCAAGCAGATCTTCGGCGGCGCCGAGCAGATCCACGCCATGGCCCGCAAAGGCTTCAGCCAGGAGCATCCTGAAGTGGCGTACTTCTTTGCGCATTTCTCTATCCCCCAGGCCGACCTGGAAGCGCTGATGATGCAGGCGCGGGAGAGCACGGCGGACAAGGCGGTGGCCGCGTATTACGCAGCCAACAAGGCGCGGTTTGAAGGGATGTTCAATGCGGGGCTCGTCGCCCGATAAGCACAGGCGTGCACATTCAGGGACACCGTGGAAGGATTGTCGCGGTGAGCGGGGCTAACCCGCTCACCACAGGTTCGTTTCGCTTCAGCGCATGTGCAAGATAATCGGGCTGCTGCTCGCCGGGTCGGTATGCCCGCGCAATTTGCCTACCGCCTTCGCGTCCACCGCACCGCCGTTATTGCCCCAGGTGCCGCGCACGTAACTCAGCACTTCAGCGATCTCCTGGTCGGACAATTGCTCACGAAACGCTGGCATGCGGTAGGCGTCGGGTACGCCTGCCGCCACCACGCGCTGCGAGCCGTTGAGGGTAATGTTGATCGCCGAGGCGCTTTCCTTGGCCAAGGCCGACGTAGCGCCGGCCAAGGGCGGCATCCATTCGGGCTGGCCTTTGCCGTCGAGGCCGTGGCAGGAGGCGCAGCGGGTCGCATACGTGTGGGCGCCGGGGGCATCCTGGCTCGCGGTCACCGCCTGGTACTGCCAGGGTGTGCCGTCACGCTGCGGGTCGCCGGGCAGTGACTTGAGGTAGCGGGCGATCGCTGCCAGGTCGTCGTCCTGCATGAACTGCGTGGAGTTGTTGAACGCTTCGGTCATCGAACCGTAGACCACCGCATGGGCATTGCGCCCGGTCTTGAGGAACTGCACGATCTGCGCCTCGTCCCAGCGTCCCAACCCGGTGTTGGGGTCCTGGCGCAGGCTGGGTGCGTACCAGCCGTCGAGCAGGGCGCCGGCAAGGAACGGCGCACCGGATTCGTCCAGGGCTTTCTCGTTGAAGGCCAGCCCGCGCGGCGTGTGGCAACTGCCGCAGTGGCCGGGGCCTTGGACGATGTAGGCACCGCGGTTCCACAGCGCGTCCTGGTTCGGTTTGGCCGCATAGTTGGCGGTCGGGGCGAACACGCCGTTCCACAGCGCGATAGGCCAGCGCAGGTTGAGCGGCCATGGAATATCACTGGGGATATTCGGCTGGTTGGCCGGTTGCACGCCCTGCATGAAGAACGCGTACAGCGCTTTGATGTCGTCGTCGCTGAGTTTGACATAAGACGGGTAGGGCATGGCCGGGTACAGGCGGCGTCCACCGGGTGCCACGCCGTGGCGCACCGCGCGGTCGAAGTCGGCCAAGGTGTAGGCGCCGATGCCGTGTTGCTTGTCCGGCGTGATGTTGGTGGCGTGGATCGCGCCCAGCGGCGTGGCCATTTCCAGGCCCCCGGCGAACGGCGCCTTGCCCGGCAGACTGTGGCAGGCCACGCAGTCGCTGAGGCGGGCGACGTATTCGCCACGACTGACCACGGCGGGCTCGAAGGGAGTGGCGGCCTGCGCCTGTTCGAAGGGCGTAGCAGGCTCACGGGTGACGTACCAGGCCAGCAGGCCTGCCGCAACCAGGCAGGGCAGCGCCAGCCAGCCTGCGGTTCTTGCGAATCGACGGTTGTTCATGGGCGTTTCCTGAGAGTCAGCTGAAGGTATGTCGGCTCATTGGCAGGCTGCGAATACGCTGGCCCGTCAACTGCGCCACCGCATTGGCCACGGCCGGTGCCACGGCGGGCAACGGAGGCTCGCCGATACCGCCCATCTTTTCGCCGCTCTCGACCACCCGGACATGCACTCGCGCCATCTGCGCCGGTGCCAGGATCGGATAGAGGTCGTAGTTGCGCGCCCGCGGCTTGCCATCCACGTACACCGCTTCTTCCAGCAACGTCTGGGATAAACCCAACGCCACGGCACCGTTGACTTGCGCCTCGACAATCGCCGGGTTGACGATGCTGCCCGGGTCGATGGCTTGCCAGATATCGTGCACCTTGACCTTCCCACCCTCGATGGACACCTCGGCAATGGCCGCCGTGTGCGAGCCGAACGGCGAGGCCATGGCCACGCCGCGTGCGCGCCGGGTGCCGTCCTCAGCGGTGAAGGGGCCACGCTTCCAGCCCCCGGACAGTTCACCCGCCGCCTGCAGCAAGGTCGTCAGCCGTGGGTTGTCGCGCAGCAGGTGCAGGCGCAACTCGTAGGGGTCGTGACCGCCTTTGTCCGCCAGCTCGTCGAGAAACGACTCATAGAAAAAGTCGTTGAGCGAATTGCCCACCGAGCGCCAGTAGCCGAGCATGGGCGCGCCTTTGACGTAGATCTGCGCGATGCGTTTGTTGGGGATGGCGTAGGACTTGCCCGACAGACCTTCGACGGCCGTGGGGTCGATTTTATCGCCCTGTTTACCGGCCAGGGCCTCGGTCGGACCTTCAGTGGCACTCACCGCTTCGATGGCGATCGGCAAGCCTTTGTCATCCAGCGCCGCGCGGAACTTGACCACGGCCAATGGGCGCAGCACATCGCGCAGGAACTCTTCCTCACGGCTCCAGATCAGCTTGACCGGACGGCCGACGGCCTTGGCCAGCGCAATGGCTTGCGGGTAGGGGTTGGCCGAGTCGTACAGGAAATGCCGGCCGAAAAAACCACCCAGCAAGGGCGAGTGCAGGGTGATGTTTGCAGGGTCGAGGCCGGTACGCTTGGCGATGTCGGCGCGGAACATGTCCGGTGCCTGGTTGGGCAGCCAGATCTCCAAGGTGCCGTCCGGATTGAAGCGCGCCAGCGCCGACGGCGGTTCCAGTTGGGCGTGGTTGAGGTATTGGTTGTGATAGGTCGCCTCGAGTTGGGTCTTGGCGCCTTTGAGTGCAGCGGCCACGTCACCTTCATTCTCGTCGTCGCGGGCCGGGCCTTGCTGGGCGGCTAGGAAGTCACGGTGCTTGTCGCTGGAAAAGTCTGCCGGCATGACGCGTAATGTCGAGTCCGCCGCAGCTTCCTGCCAGTCGACCTGGATCGCTTCGACCGCACGCTTGGCGTGCCACCAGCGTTCAGCCACCACCGCCACGGCACCCGGCAGCACGTGCACCGAATGCACGCCTTTCATGGCTTCGACCTGCGGCTGGTTACGCAGGCTGCCCACGGTCATGCCCAGGCGTGGCGCGTGCTGCACCGCCGCGTGGAGCATGTTGTCGACTTTCAGGTCGATGCTGTAGAGCGCCTTGCCGGTGGATTTATCGTAGGCATCCAGGCGCTTGACCGGCTTGCCGATCCAGCGGAACTGGCTAGGGTCACGCAGGGTGATGCTGGCTGGATCGGGCACCGGCATGTCCAGGGCGCGACTGGCCAGCTCACCGTAGCCCAGCGAACGGCCGGACGCCGCGTGCACCACGCGCCCTGGCTGGGTAGTCAGCTCGCTCACCGGTACGGCCAACTGTTCGGCGCCGGCCTGCAGCAGCATCGCACGGGCGAGAGCGCCCAGGCGGCGCATGGTTGGGTAGCTCATACGCACCGACATGCTGCCGCCGGTGATGCGCATACCGTTTTCCATCACCACATAGGCTTCGCCGGGCGGGGCGGCCTCGACGATGAAGGTCGCGGGGTCGGCATCCAGTTCTTCACCGACAATCTGTGCCATGGCGGTGTGGGTGCCTTGCCCGCCTTCCATGAAGGGGCTGAGCAGGCGCACGCTGCCGTCCGGGCGAATCTCCAGAAACGCCGGCACCTGGGTGCCGCGTTCAGCGGTGGTGGCGGCTTGCACCCGGCCCGAGCCCAGTGGCAGGCCAAAACCAATCACCAGCGCCCCCACGGCGGTGCTCGCCAGAAAGCGGCGACGCGACAGGTTCACCGGGGTATCGAGCAGTTCGTTGATGAGGTTCATCAGACGCTCCCCTGCTTGGCCAGGTCGTCGACAGCCGCGTGGATGGCGTTATACGTGCCGCAGCGGCACAGGTTGATCATGGCCGCGTCGATCTGCGCCTTGCTGGGTGCCGGGGTGTGCTTGAGCAGCGCAGTGGCCGCCATCACCTGCCCGGACTGGCAGTAGCCGCATTGCGCCACTTGGCGCTCGACCCATGCCGCGACCACACGCTTGCCGACTTCATCGGTTTCGATCGCTTCGATGGTGGTAATTTCACGCCCGACCACCCCAGCCACCGGCGTGACGCAGGAGCGCACCACATTGCCATCCACCAGTACCGAGCACGCGCCGCACTGGGCCAGGCCGCAGCCGTATTTGGTGCCGGTCAGGCCCAGGTCATCGCGGATCACCCACAGCAATGGCGTGTCCGCGTCGGCATCGACCTCATAGGCCTGTTGGTTGATTCGTAATTCCATGGCTCACCTGCTGATCGACGTTAGGTGCGGCCTGTTTTAGTCATGAACGCAGTGGCCGCTTATTGTCGAACTCTAGACCAGCGCGCAAGGGCTATCTATCCATTAGTCGATAAGTCGGAGGATCAGGCAAGTATTCAACAGGATTGTGCGACTACGAATCAGCCGTTGGCCTTACGAAGTCTTCCTCGAAGTGCTCATGCTCACCCCGCGTATCACCTTGGCGTCGCAGCACCTCCATCTGGCGCAGCTCCACCCGCCGAATCTTCCCGGAAATGGTCTTGGGCAGTTCGGTGACGAACTCGATACGTCGTACCCGTTTGTAGGGCGCCAGATGCTCACGGGCGAAGGCGAGAATATGCTGGGCCAACTCAGCGCTACCCGGCTCGTCGTGGGCCAGGATCAGGAACGCCTTGGGTACGGCCAGGCGCAACGGGTCGGGGCTCGGCACCACGGCCACTTCCATGACGGCCGGGTGTTCGATCAATGCGCTTTCCAGCTCGAACGGGCTGATGCGGTAGTCGGAAGCCTTGAACACATCGTCGGCGCGACCGACGAAGGTGATGTAGCCGTCAGCGTCGATCTGCGCGGTGTCGCCGGTGCGGTAGTAACCGTCACGCATGACCTCGGCGGTTTTTTCCGGGCTGTCCTCGTAGCACAACATCAGGCCGAGCGGGCGTACGTCCAAAGGCAGGGCGACTTCGCCCTCGGTGCCGGGGCTGCCATCGGGATCAAGCAAGGCGACCTGATAGCCCGGCAACGGGCGGCCCATGGACCCCGGCTTGAGCACCTGGCCGGGGGTGTTGCCCACCAGGGCCGTGGTTTCCGATTGGCCGAAACCGTCACGCAGCGGCAGGCCCCAGGCATGTTGGATCTGTTCGATGATTTCCGGGTTCAGCGGCTCGCCGGCGCCAACCAGTTCGCGCAGGCTCAGGCGTGCCTTGTAGCTGGCCAGGTCTTCCTGGATGAGCATGCGCCACACGGTTGGCGGCGCGCACAGGCTGGTCACGCCGTAGCGTTCCAACGCACTCAGCAAGGCCGGGGCGCTGAACCGCGCGACGTTATGGATAAAGATGCACGCGCCGGCGTTCCACGGCGCGAACAGGCAGCTCCAGGCATGCTTGGCCCAGCCTGGCGACGAGATATTCAGGTGCAGGTCGCCCGGTTGCAGGCCGATCCAATACATCGTCGACAGGTGGCCTACTGGGTAGCTCTGATGGCTGTGCAGCACCATCTTGGGCTTGGAGGTGGTGCCCGAGGTGAAATACAGCAGCATCGGGTCGGTGGCCAGGGTGCGGCCGTCGGCTTCGAAGTGTTCGGGGTATTCAAAGGCCGCGCTGTGTGCGACCCAGCCGGGGGGTGCCGAACCCACGCAGATACGGCTGCAACCCTGCGCCAGCCCGGCGAATTTGTGCACATGCGCTTCGCCGACCACCACGTGACGAACCTGTCCGCGCTCGATGCGGTCGCGCAGGTCGTCGGGGTTCAGCAGGGCCGTGGCGGGAATGACCACGGCGCCGAGCTTGAACGCGGCGAGCATGGTGTCCCACAACGCCACATCGTTCCCGAGCATCAACAACACACGATCACCCCGGCTGACCCCGAGGGCGCGCAGGTGGTTGGCCACCTGGTTGGAGCGCGCGGCCAGTTGCTGGAAGCTGTAGCGCTGCTCGCTGCCGTCTTCCTCGACGATCCATAGCGCATTCGCCGCATTGCCCTCGGCCATGGCATCGAAATAGTCCAGGGCCCAGTTGAACTCGTCCAGTTGTGGCCAGCGGAAATCCCGTACGGCGGTGGCGTAGTCGGTGCGGTGAGCGAGCAGAAAATCCCGAGCGGCCAGGAAGGGCTGGGTCATGGTGGCTGTCCTTAATTATTGTTGTGGGACTTGCCCCCGGCTGAACCCAGAGGCTGGACCGAGTATAGGCACGCATAAATCAGAGCAGAACGCTCAAAAACACCGGTGCGTTGTGCAAAAAACTCATGGGTGTCGGCTTACGAGGCGGCGTGATTGACGGTCGATACGTAAAAGTCCAATATGGAATTATAAGTACAAGATTGTCGATTCATCCTTTTCTTCACGCTTGCCAAACCAACAACAACTTGCGAGTACACGACTATGAAGAAATGCTCCCTCATCACCGCCCTGGCCTTGGGGCTGCTTGCGTCCAGCCATGTGGTGGCGGCCGAGAAAATCCTGCGCATCGGGATCGAGGCGGCTTACCCACCGTTCGCGTCCAAGACCCAGGAAGGCAAGATCGTCGGGTTCGACTACGACATCGGCAATGCGCTGTGCGCGCAGATGAAGGTCAAGTGCGTGTGGGTTGAAGGCGAGTTCGATGGTCTGATTCCGTCCCTCAAGGTCAAGAAAATCGACCTGGCCCTGTCGTCCATGACCATCAACGAAGACCGCAAGAAGTCGGTGGACTTCACCCACAAGTACTATTTCACGTCATCGCGCCTGGTGATGAAGGACGGTGCGGTGGTCGATGACCAGTACGCCAGCCTCAAGGGCAAGACGGTGGGTGTGCAGCGTGCCACCACCACGGATCGCTACGCCACCGAGGTGTTTGAACCCAAGGGAATCAACGTCAAGCGCTACAGCAATAACGAAGAAATCTACATGGACCTGGCGGCCGGGCGGCTGGATGCGATCTTCGCCGATACCATTCCCTTGAATGACTTCCTGCAGATGCCACGGGGCAAGGGCTACGCGTTTGTCGGCCCGGAACTCAAGGACCCCAAATACGTGGGCGAGGGCGCCGGGATTGCAGTGCGCAAGGGCAATACCGGGTTGGTCAGCGAGTTGAATACGGCCATTGACGGCATTCGCGCCAGTGGTGAGTACCAGAAGATTTCGCAGCAGTACTTCAAGTCTGACATCTACGGCGATTGAGAGGTAAACGTGGGTGAAATGTGGGCGCGGGCTTGCTCGCGCAGGCGGGCTGACATTCAACATTGAGGTTGGCTGAACCAGCGCTTTCGCGGGCAAGCCCGCTCCCACATGTGCCTGCAGTGTTGTACAGGCGTGAGGGTTCAGCCCTTCAGTTCTTTTAAATGCTTGTAGACCGTCGCCCGCCCCATGCCCAGCACATTGGCCACATAGTTCGACGCGCTCTTGCCCTTGAACGCCCCTTCGGCATGCAGCGCCAGCACCAGCTCACGCTTATGGTCACGGCTCAGCAGGTTGAGGCTCAATTGACGTTCGCGCATCCACGCATGCAGAAACGTGTTGATGCGCTCCTGCCAGTCATCGCGAAACAATGAGTCGGGTTGCGGGATCAGCTTGCTCGGCGACAGGAACAGATCCAGTGCCGCCTTGGCATTCTCGAACAATGAAATATTCAGGTTGATGCACAGCACCGCCAGTCGGCGGCCTTTGTGGTCGTGCAGCACGGTGCTCAGGCTACGGATTTTCTGACCGTCCCAGTTGAGCTTTTCGTAAGGGCCGATATTCACGTCGCTGACGTCATCGCTGAGCATGTCTTCCAACGCCGAGTCATCGCCGATGCTGCGCTTGGACAGGTTGTTGGCGATGTAATCGACTTTTTGCGAGCGCAGGTCATGCAGCACCGCTTCC
This sequence comes from Pseudomonas lurida, assembly GCF_002563895.1. NCBI lineage: Bacteria > Pseudomonadati > Pseudomonadota > Gammaproteobacteria > Pseudomonadales > Pseudomonadaceae > Pseudomonas > Pseudomonas lurida. The sequence goes on from NZ_PDJB01000001.1 coordinate 2,371,490, forward strand.
GCGTGGGGGAAGAACAGGGTGGCGATGGCGTCGGCCATCGCACGGAAGTTCTGCATGACCGTGTCTTGTTCAGCGGTGTTCATCAATGAGGCTCCAGGCGGGCAGGGGAGAGCATACCAGCGTCCAGGCCGAACCGCGTCAATGCCTCCGGCAGCGGCGCGCCACGCACCAGTGCTGCACTGGCCTGGCCCATGGCCGGTGACGTCTGGATACCATAGCCGCCTTGTGCCGCTACCCAGAATAGGCCGGGTATCACCGGGTCAAAACCCGACAGCAGATCACCGTCGTGGACAAAACTACGCAGGCCGGCCCAGGTGCGCGTCGGGCGGCGGATGGTCAGGGTGGTGGCCTCTTCGATCTGGTAGATACCCATGGCGATGTCCAGCTCTTCGGGCTGGATGTCCTGTGGCGCGACCGGGTCGGCGTTGGCCGGCGAGCCGAGGAACATACCGGCGTCGGGCTTCATGTAGAACGACTCGTCCAGCGCCACCAGCATCGGCCAGTGGTGGCTGTCGACGCCTTCGGGGCCGGCAAAGATAAACGCCGAACGCCGCTTCGGTTGCAAGCCGATGGACGCGGCCCCGGCGAGCCCGCCGATATGGTCGGCCCAGGCACCGGCCGCGTTGATGATGACCGGCGCAGTGCAGGTGGCGCCCTGGGTGTGCACCTGCCAAATGCCGGCGGCGTCACGGCTCAAACCGAGTACGTGGCTGTCGGTACGCACCTCGCCGCCGTTGCGGCGGATACCGCGCAGGTAGCCCTGGTGCAGGGCATCGGTGTCAATATCGCTGGCGGTAGGGTCATACAGCGCACCGTGGACTTTTTCGCGGCGCAGGATGGGCAGCCTCGCACAGGCTTCGTCGGCGCTGAGCAGTTCGACCTGCGCCACGGTGGCCTTGGCGCTCAGGTATTGGGCGTTCAACTCGGTCGCATCGCCAATGAAATCCACCGTCATCTCGCCCCGAGGCGTGAGCAATGGGTGTTCGCAGAAACCGGGCGGCGGGTTGTCGAAGAACGCACGGCTGGCCAGGGTCAGCGCACGCACCTGCGCGGTTCCGTAGGCAGCCGTATACAGTGCAGCAGAGCGCCCGGTGGAGTGGTAGGCCGGGTGGTTTTCGCGCTCCAGCACCAGCACCTTGCCGTGTTGCGACAACCAGAAACCCGTGGACGCGCCGGCAATGCCGCCGCCGATGATGATGAAGTCTGCGTGGCTCATAACTGTCTCCAGAGGGCATTGGCCAGGGCGATGTCTTCCAGGCCCAGGCCGATGGAGCGGAAGAATACGTGGCGGTCGTAGGTCGGACGCTGCACCTTTTCGCTGAGCAGTTCGGGCAGGTCGCCCACGATGGTGCGCGGGTCCCAACCGTGTTGCTCGGCGGCGATCAGCATTTCACCCGCCGAGCCCGGGGTGGTGTGGCGATAGTCGCAGAATACCTGCATTGCGTTGAGGCATTGCGGCGGTACTTCATGGGCTCGCGGGGCATTGGTGCTGATCGATGTGATCAGCGCCGGTTTGCTCAAGCGTGCCGGGTCGATCACTGGCCCGGCCGACGAGGTGCACAGCAAGATCACGTCGGCGTCTTCCACGGCCGCCTCGCCACTGGGGGTGATGACCACGCGCGGATCCAGGTGCTTGAGGTGTGCGATGGCCGAGGCAGAGGCGCTGGCCAGGCTTGGCGAGAACACGCTGATGCGCTGCCAGTCCCGCAGTTGTCTGGCGTAGTACAGGTGCGCCTGTGCCACCTTGCCACTGCCAATAATCGTCAAGCGCCGCGCGGATAACGGCGCCAACGCATCCACTGCCAGGGCCGTGGTGGCGGCAGTGCGTGCGGTGGTCAGCTCGGCGGCATCGCACAACAGCAGTGGCTGGCCGGTCTTCATCGACATCAGCAAGGTCCATGCTGTCACCAGCGGGCCTTGCTCGCGCACGATATAGGGCGACGTCTTGACTCCATACACCCCATCCTCGGCCAGCACACCCAGGTAGTTGATGAAGTCGCCGGCGGCGTGCGGGAATGCTACCCACTGCTGTGCCGGCTGCACGGCTTGCCCAGCCGCCAGATCAAGGAACAGCTTGCGCAGGATGTGCGGCACATCGATCTGGGCGAGCAATTCGCGGGCCTGGTCCTGAGAGATCACATGAGGCGTGCTGGGCATGGGGGACTCCACGAATAAACTAATTTGTCCATTATGGACATTTAATTCCGTCGAGCAAGTGATAAACCTCACTCCATGAAGTGAAATCCTCCCGACAATTTCTCCTTCAAAAAACCCACCAATGCAGTCACCGACTTCGGCACATGGGGCGAGTAAGGCCGGATCAGGTAGATCTCATCGGCAAACGCGCCCTTGAGCGTCCAGCCCTTGAGCACCTGCACCAGCGTGCCACCGGCCAGGGCGGCGTGGGCGCTGAAGTCCGGGAGCAGGGCAATGCCCAGGTGGTTGAGCGCCGAGTCGCGCAAGGCCTCGCTGTTATTGGTGGCGAAGCTGCCAGCGATGGGTACGGTGAGTCGCTCGATGTTTTTGGTGCCGCGCTCGAAGGTCCACGCGGGCTGGTCGGTACCGCGAGGGTAGAACAGGCAGTTATGCGCGGTCAGGTCGCCGGGTTCGCGTGGTTCGCCGTGGCGTTGCAAGTAATCGCGGGTGGCAACCAGCACCGAGCCGGTGTCGCACAGCTTCCACGCCACATGGGTTTCCGGCACCTGGAAACCGTGGCGCACGGCCAGGTCGTAGCCTTCGGCGGCCAGTGAGCTCAGGGTGTCCGACACATCCAGTTGGACACGCACTTGCGGGTATTGCTGCAGGAACTCGGACAAGTGCGGCACCAGTTGCTGACGGGCAAATGCTACCGGTGCGGTGAGGCGCACCAGCCCACGAATTTCCCCGGCCGAGTCGCGCACGGACGAGAAGCTGCGGGCGATCTGCTCGTAGGCGCTGCGCACATCACGGGTGAGCGACAGTCCCGCATCGGTGAGCCTTACGCTGCGTGTGGTGCGCGTCACCAGCCGTGCACCGGTGGCCTTTTCCAGGTCGGAAATGCGCTGGCTCACGGCCGATTTGCTCACGCCCAGGCGGGCGGCGGCGGCGGTGTAGGTGCCTTGTTCCTCCAACACCGACAGCCAATGGATGTGGGTCCAGAGCGCCTCGATCTCAGTCTTTTCCATGGGTGTATTGTTCGCAAGTATGGACAATAAGTTCAGGATTCTGCTCTGGTTCGGAACAAATCGAAAGCCTATCGTGTGATCCAACGTTAAGCACTTGGGATTCACTGCCATGACAACAACGATCGAGCACTACATCAACGACCAGCGCGTGTCCCGTGATGACCGCTATCAGGACGTCTACAACCCGGCCACCGGCGAAAAAACCGGCCGCGTGGCCTTGGCCAGCCGCCAGACCGTCGCCGAAGCCGTCGCCGCTGCCCAGGCCGCCTTCGCCGGTTGGGCCGACACCCCGCCAATCCGCCGTGCCCGCGTGCTGTTCGAATACCTGCACCTGCTGCGTGAGCGCAAGGACGACTTGGCGCGCATCATCGTGGCTGAACATGGCAAGGTCTTCACCGATGCCCAGGGCGAAGTCGACCGCGGCATCGACATCCTCGAATTCGCTTGCGGCATCCCGAACCTACTCAAGGGCGAGCACTCCGACCAGGTCTCCCGTGGCATGGACAACTGGACAATGCGCCAGCCGCTGGGCGTGGTAGCCGGCGTTACACCGTTCAACTTCCCGGTGATGGTGCCCATGTGGATGTACCCGATCGCCATCGCGGCTGGCAACACCTTCATCCTCAAGCCAAGCCCGACCGACCCAAGCGCCTCGCTGTTCATGGCCGAACTGCTGCGTGAAGCCGGCTTGCCCAAAGGCGTGTTCAACGTGGTGCAGGGCGACAAGGAATCGGTGGATGCATTAATCGAGCACCCCGACGTCAAGGCGGTGAGCTTCGTCGGGTCCACACCGATTGCCCAGTACATCTACGAAACCGGCGCCCGTCACGGCAAGCGCGTGCAAGGCCTGGGCGGCGCGAAGAACCACATGGTGGTGATGCCCGACGCGGATATCGAAAAAACCGTCGACGCCCTGATGGGCGCTGCCTACGGCAGTGCCGGCGAACGTTGCATGGCCATCTCCGTGGCGGTGCTGGTGGGCGATGTAGGTGACAAAGTCATCGCCGCCCTGACCGAACGCGCCCAGCAACTGCGCATCACCGACGGCCGCGACCTCAAGGCCGAGATGGGCCCGATCGTGTCCCGTGCGGCGCTGGAGCGCATCAGCGGCTACATCGAACAAGGCGTGCAAGCCGGCGCGCAATTGCTGCTCGACGGACGTGATTACGTGCCCACCGAACCGGGCCTGGAAAACGGCTTCTGGCTGGGCGCGACGTTATTCGACCACGTGACCAAAGAGATGAGCATCTACCGCGAAGAAATCTTCGGCCCGGTGCTGGCCTGCGTGCGCGTGACCGACTTCGCCGAAGCGATAAAATTGGTCAACGACCATGAGTTCGGCAACGGCGTGAGCTGCTTCACCCGCGACGGCAACATCGCCCGTGAATTTGCACGCCGGATCGAAGTGGGCATGGTTGGGATCAACGTGCCGATCCCGGTGCCGATGGCGTGGCACGGGTTTGGGGGCTGGAAGAAGAGCCTGTTTGGCGACATGCACGCCTACGGCACTGAAGGCGTGCGCTTCTACACCAAGCAAAAGTCGATCATGCAGCGCTGGTCGGAAAGCATCGAGCAAGGCGCCGAGTTTGCGATGCCGGTGTCCAAGTAACCCAAGGTTGTAGGCGATCGAAGGTGGGAGCGGGCTTGCCCGCGATGGGAGGGTGTCAGTCGACCTGTTGGGCACTGATACACCGCCATCGCAGGCAAGCCAGCTCCCACATTTTTTCGCGTTCAGGCCTTGGCGTTTGTGGGCTTCAGGCGGTCGATGCCGGTGTCCAAGTAACCCAAGGTTGTAGGCGATCGAATGTGGGAGCGGGCTTGCCCGCGAAGGGGGCGTGTCAGTCGACCTGTTGGGCACTGATACACCGCCATCGCAGGCAAGCCAGCTCCCACATTTTTTCGCGTTCAGGCCTTGGCGTTTGTGGGCTTCAGGCGGTCGATGCCGGTGTCCAAGTAACCCAAGGTTGTAGGCGATCGAAGGTGGGAGCGGGCTTGCCCGCGAAGGGGGTGTGCCAGTCGACCTGTTGGGCACTGATACACCGCCATCGCAGGCAAGCCAGCTCCCACATTTTTTCGCGTTCAGGCGGTGGTGCGTGTGGGCTTCAGGCGGTCGATGCCGGTGTCCAAGTAACCCAAGGTTGTAGGCGATCGAAGGTGGGAGCGGGCTTGCCCGCGAAGGGGGCGTGTCAGTCGACCTGTTGGGCACTGATACACCGCCATCGCAAGCAAACCAGCTCCCACAATTTTTATCGCATTCAGGCGCTGGTGTGTGTGGGCTTCAGGCAAATGCCACTAACGCCACTTATCCAGCGGCTGCATGGGTGTTTCGCTACTCTTGCGGACGTTCAGCGCCGCCCGGTGCGTGTGCTCACGTCCACCCACACCGCCAACACCAGAATGCTGCCCTTCACGATCATCTGCCAGTAACTGTCCACATCCAGCATCGACATGCCGTTATCCAGGCTGGTAATCACCAACGCCCCCAGCAACGCGCCATACACCGTGCCCGAACCGCCGCGCATCGACGTGCCGCCAATAAAGCACGCCGCGATCGCATCCAACTCGCCCATGTTCCCCGCCGAGGGCGAGCCGGCCGCAAGGCGGGCGGTGTTGACCAGGCCGGCGAGGGCACACATCACGCCCATGATGCCGAAGATCCAAAGTTTCACCGCTTGCACGTTGATGCCCGACAGGCGCGTCGCCTCCATGTTGCTGCCCACTGCATACACGCGGCGGCCGAACACGGTCTGGCTGGTGACGTAGCTGAATACGCCGAGCAGCGCCAGCAACAGCAGCACCGGCACGGGGATGCCGTCGTAGCTGTTGAGGGTAGTGACGAACCCGGCCAGTACCGCGCCGATCACCACCACGCGCAACACATCACGCACCCATGAATGCGCGGCCAGCCCGTGCAGTGCGCGGTTGCGCCGTTGTTTCCAGGTCAGGAACAGGGTCAGGGCGAACAGCAAAACGCCGAGGCCGATACCGACTGAATGCGGCAAATACCCTTGGCCGACATACACCAATGAAGGCGATACCGGCGCAATGGTAGTGCCGCCGGTAATCCCCAGCAGAATCCCGCGAAACGCCAGCATCCCACCCAAGCCGACGATGAATGAAGGGATGCGCAGATAGGCCGTCATGTACCCATTGGCCAATCCAATCATCAAGCCGCACAGGGCGACCAGGCTCAGGTTGGCCAGCAGCGGCACGTGGTAGACCACATCCAGGATCGCCGCCAGCCCGCCCAGCAACCCCAGCAAGGACCCCACCGACAAATCGATCTCGCCGCTGATGATCACCAGTACCATGCCGCACGCCAGTATCCCGGTAATCGACATCTGCCGCAGCAAGTTGGACAGGTTACGCGGGGTGAGGAACCCGCCCTCGGTCTGCCAGCTGAAAAACAGCCAGATCACCGCCACGGCGATCACCAGGGCGAGCATTTTGTAGCGGGTGAAAAGGTGTTTGACCTGATTCATCTACGCGGTCTTCCGATCATTATTGTTATGGCTGAGCGCAGCGGCGAGCACCTGTTCCTGGGTGAGCCCCTCGTTGATGAAGTCACCGCGCAACTGGCCGTCACCGATCACCAGCACACGGTTGGAGACACCGAGCACTTCGGCCAGCTCCGACGAGACCATGATGATCGACACCCCCTCGGCGGCCAGGGCGCCCATCAGCTTGTAGATCTCATACTTGGCGCCCACGTCGACCCCGCGCGTGGGTTCGTCGAGGATCAGCACCTTGGGCTTGGCCATCAGCATTTTCGCCAGCACGGCTTTTTGCTGGTTGCCGCCGGACAGGCTGGTGATCGGCAGGAACGGGCTGGCAGTCTTGAGGTGCATGCGCGCGATTTGCTGGTCGATGCTGCCCAGTTCGGCTTCGGCGTCGATACGGGTCAGGTGCGCATAGGTATCGAGCACGGCCAGGGTGATGTTCTGGCCTACGCCCAGGTCGGGAATGATGCCCTGGCGCTTGCGGTCCTCGGGCACCATGCACAGCCCGGCGCGGATCGATTTGAGTGGCGTGCGCGTGTCGATCACCTGGCCGTCCAGCCATACTTCGCCGCTGTAGCGGCCGGGATAGGCGCCGAACAGCGCCGACACCAGTTCCGTACGCCCGGCGCCGACCAGCCCGGCGATGCCCAGGATCTCACCGCGCTTGAGCACAAACGACACATCGTCCACGCGCTTGCGCTTGGGGTTGTCCACGTCATAACAGGTGACGTTGCGCGCCTCGAAAATCACCTCACCCACCTCATGAGGCTCGGTGGGGTAGAGGTTGCTCATCTCGCGGCCGACCATCTGGGTGATGATCTTCGCGATGTCCATGTCGGCCATGGCGGTGGTCGCGATGTGCTTGCCATCGCGGATCACTGCGATGGTGTCGCACACTGCCGCCACTTCATCGAGCTTGTGGGAGATGTACACGCAGGCCACGCCCTTGGCCTTGAGGCTGCGGATGATGTCCAGCAGCACGTCGATTTCCGAGCGGGTCAGGGCCGATGAGGGCTCGTCGAGAATCAGCAGTCGTGCCTTCTTGTTCAGGGCCTTGGCGATTTCCACCAGTTGCTGGTAGCCGCCGCCGTATTGCGACACCGGCAGTGCCACGTTCATGTCCGGCACCTTGAGCTCGCGCATCAAGGCCTCGGCACGGTGGAGCATTGCCGGGTAGTTCATGCGCCCACCCGGCAAGGTCAGCTCGTGGCCCATGAAGATATTTTCGGCCACTGACAGGTCCGGCACCAGGGTCAGCTCCTGGTGGATGATGACGATGCCGGCCGCTTCGGTTTCGCTGATCGACTGGGCCTTGAGTGGCTGCCCGTCCCAGAGAATTTCACCCTCCCAGGTGCCGTAGGGGTAGACCGCCGACAGCACCTTCATCAACGTGGATTTACCGGCACCGTTCTCACCGCACAGGCCGACACATTCCCCCGGCCGTACATTGATGTCGATGCCGTTGAGCGCGTTGACACCGCCAAAGGTTTTGACGATGCCGTTCATTTGCAGCAGGTAGTCGGACATGGCGGTCACTGCCCGGCAATCTGCTCTTTGGTGTAGAACCCGTCTTTCTCCAACAGGTCGACATTGGCCTTGGTCAACGGTGTCGGGGTGAGCAGGATGGTGTCGACCTTCTTGCTGCCGTTGTCGTATTGCGAGCTGTAGGTGGGTTTTTCATTGCGCGCCAGTTGCACCGAGAGCTTGGCGGCCTCGGTGGCGATCAGCTTGAGCGGCTTGTATACCGTCATGGTCTGAGTGCCGTCGATCACGCGCTTGATGGCCGCGAGGTCGGCGTCCTGGCCGGAGATCGGCACCTTGCCCGCCAGCTTCTGCGCGGCCAGGGCCTGGATCGCACCGCCGGCGGTGGCGTCGTTGGAGGCAACGATGGCGTCGATCTTGTTGTCGTTCCGGGTCAGGGCGTTTTCGACGATGCTCAGGGCTTCGGTGGGGTTCCATTCCTTCACCCACTGCTGGCCGACAATCTTGATATCGCCCTTGTCGATGGCCGGCTGCAGTACTTTCATCTGGCCTTCGCGCAGCACCTTGGCGTTGTTGTCGGTGGGCGCGCCGCCGAGCAGGAAATAGTTGCCCTTGGGCGCCGCTTGCAGCACGCCGCTGGCCTGCATCTCGCCGACTTTTTCGTTATCGAAGGAGATGTACGCATCGATATCGGCGTTGAGGATCAGGCGGTCATAGGACACCACCTTGATCCCGGCCTTCTTGGCTTCGGCGACAGCGTTGGTGAGCACCGTGGCGTTGAACGGCACGATGACGATCACGTCGACGCCACGGGAGATCAGGTTCTCGATCTGGGAAATCTGCTTCTGCTCGTTGGCATCGGCCGATTGCACGAAGACCTTGGCATCGAGTTTTTCCGCTGCCGCCACAAAGTAATCGCGGTCACGGGACCAACGCTCCAGGCGCAGGTCGTCGATGGAAAAACCAATCTTCGGATGAGCCGAATCGGCCATCACCGGCAGGGCGAGCAGGGCCAGGGCAGTGGCGAGCAGGGTACGTTTGAATGACTTCATGGTGGTGCGTCCTTTTATTGTTGTTGGAAAGACACAGCGTGATGCGGGTAGAACTGTAGAGCGTCCTTCGCCGCTTGGCGCATAGATTTGTCGCGCGAATGTCACCAGCGACGCTTGCCTGTGCAGGAGCCGGCTTGCCGGCGATAACGGTGTTTCAGCTGGCATGGGCGGAGGCTGCTCCGCCGCAATCGCCGGCAAGCCGGCGCCTGAAGTCAGGTGTAGATGAAGCGGTTGACGACGCCTTCGAGCATCTCCTGCCGTCCACTCACCGCCTGCGGGTTCAGCTCATGGGCAAACGCGTGCTCGGCCAGCGATTCCAGGCTGAATTCACCCGCCAGCACCGCCTGGCCCAGCGGCTGCTGCCAGCCGGCATAGCGCTGGTCCTTGAACTGCTGCAACCGATCGTTCTGCACCATCGCCGCCGCGCGTTCCAATGCCAGGGCCAGCACATCCATGGCAGCGACATGCCCGTGGAACAGGTCCACATCATCGAGGCTCTGGCGCCGCACCTTGGAATCGAAGTTGTAGCCACCGTTCTTGAAGCCCCCGGCCTTGAGGATTTCATACGTGGCCAGGGTCATTTCCTCGACGCTGTTGGGGAACTGGTCCGTGTCCCAGCCGTTCTGTGGGTCGCCGCGGTTGGCGTCGATGCTGCCGAAGATCCCCAGGGACACCGCCGTGGCGATCTCATGATGAAAACTGTGCCCGGCCAGGGTCGCGTGGTTGGCCTCGATGTTCACCTTGATCTCATGCTCCAGCCCGTACTCATGCAGGAAACCGAACACGGTGGCGCTGTCGTAATCGTACTGGTGCTTGGTCGGCTCCTGGGGCTTGGGTTCGATCAGCAGGTCGCCCTTGAAACCGATCTTGTGCTTGTGCTCCACCACCATGCGCATAAAGCGCCCAAGCTGTTCGCGCTCGCGCTTGAGGTCGGTGTTGAGCAGGGTTTCGTAGCCTTCACGACCGCCCCACAGCACATAGTTGGCGCCCTTGAGCCGCAGGGTCGCGTTCATGGCGCTGAACACCTGCGCAGCGGCGTAGGCGAACACTTGCGGGTCCGGGTTACTGGCGGCACCGGCGGCAAAGCGCGGGTTGCTGAAACAGTTGGCGGTGCCCCACAGCAGCTTGATCCCGGTCTGTTCCTGATGGCGTTCGAGGTGGTCGACCATCTGTGCGAAGTGGTGACGGTACTCCTTGAGCGAGCTGCCTTCGGGAGCGACGTCCGTGTCGTGAAAGCTGTAGTAGTCGATGCCCAGCTTGGAGAAAAACTCGAAGGCGGCATCGGCCTTGCCGATCGCCAGTTCCATCGGATCGCCGCTGCGCTGCCACGGTCGCTTGAAGGTGCCGACGCCAAACATATCCGCCCCCGGCCACACGAAGGTGTGCCAATAGCAGGCCGCCATGCGCAGGTGCTCGCGCATGGGTTTGCCGAGGATGAGTTTGTTGGCGTCGTAGTGGCGAAAGGCGAGGGGGGCATCGCTATCGGGGCCTTCAAAGCGAACCTGCTCGACACCGGGGAAGTACGGCATGGCGTTTTCCTTATTGTTCTTGGCGGTGTCTCGATACTAGCAACGGCATTGGCACTGCCGATTATGAAAATCACCAAGGGATGGTGCGATTTTGAGTGGCAGGGTCTAGTCTGTGGCGACCGGCCCCAGGATAAAAACAATGAAAACCCTACCGCCCGTGCACCGCATTGCCTTGCTCTTCAACGGCAGCAAAATCTACGACCGCGGCATCATCGCCGGCATCGGCAATTACCTGAGCAGCACCCGTGCGTCCTGGGATTTGTTCCTCGAAGAGGACTTCTTGTGCCGTCTCAAAGGCATCGAGCGCTGGCAGGGCGACGGCATCATTGCCGACTTCGACGACCCGCTGATCGGCGAGGCGCTGGCCGCGAGCAAGGTGCCGGTGGTGGCGGTGGGAGGTTCCTATGCGGATGCGCGCGCCTACCCCAAGGGCATTCCCTATGTGGCGACCGATAACCATGCGCTGATGAAGCTGGCGTATGAACACTTGATCGAAGCCGGCCTGACGCGCTTCGCCTGCTTCAGCCTGCCCGAAGCCCAGGCCAATCGCTGGGCCCAGGAGCGCGAAAAGGCTTTTCGCCGCCTGCTGCAACGCGATGGCCTGCACGTCGAGGTGTATCGCGGCCTGGGCACCAGCGCGCCGCTGTGGGACAGCGCGGTGGAACAGCAGATCGCCTGGCTGCACAGCTTGCCCAAGCCTATCGGCATCATCGCCGTCACCGATGCCCGCGCACGGCAGTTGCTGCAAGCCTGCCTCACCGCCGGCATCGCCGTGCCGGAGCAGGTAGCGTTGATCGGCATCGACAATGACCCGCTGACCCGCACCCTCACGCGGGTGCCCCTGAGTTCAGTGATCCAGGGCACCGAAACCATGGGCCGCACCGCCGCGGCGCTGCTGCACCAGATGCTGCACGGCAAACCCTGTGCCGGAACGCAGATCCTGGTACCGCCGGATGCGATCAACGTGCAGGCCTCCAGCTTGCATCAACCCCTGGGCAATCCGTATGTGATGCAAGCCCTGTTGTTCATCCGCCAATACGCCTGCCAGGGCATCAAGACCGCCCAGGTGGCGGCTTATGTCGGCGTGTCGCGTTCCTCCCTGGAGGCGCACTTTCGCAAGGTGCGTGGGTGCAGCGTGCATGACGAGATCCTGCGCTTCAAACTCGCAGCTGCCGCCAAGGGCCTGGCTGACCACAACCTGGCCATCGCCGACATCGCATCGCGCTGCGGCTTCACCTCCGCGCAGTACTTGCACACGGTGTTTCGCCGTGAGTTCGGTTGTACGCCACGGGAGTATCAGCAGGGCGCGGTCTAGGGCAGCGTATTCAAACAGTATGCGAGAGATAAAATGGGGGAGCGGGCTTGCCCGCGATATAAGGCGTGTCAGTCAGGACATCATGTACTGATACACCGCCATCGCGGGCAAGCCCGCTCCCACAGGATTTGACCGCGCTCGGCGCTTAGAACACTGCCTTGACCTGCAGGCCCACCACCAGGGCGTTGTCGATGTCCGCACCGGAGAACGCGCCCGGCTCGATGATGTATTGCACATCCGGGCGCAGGTTCAGCCATGGCGTGGCCTGGTAGCCATAGCTGAGTTCGATCAACTGTTCGGCATTGTTCAGGTTGGGATAATCGGTCCCGGCGTTGAAGGCGGCCAGTTCCTGTACATCGCGGCTGCGGGGGTTGGGTACGGCACGCCCATACCCCAAGGCCAGGGTGTCGCGTGGCCGGCCCTCGAACGGCTTGTAGAGCACCACGCCCGCGCCGTACCACTTGCTGAACGGCGAGGCCGCTTCGCTGGCAGCCGAGTATTGGCCGAAGGCATGCAGCACGCGGCCGGCGGATGAGTCGGACGCCCACACCGCCTGGTCGACCAGCAGGTAGTGACCGCCGCGACCGCTGACCTCCTTGTTGCTGCCAATGCGTTTGACGTCGGAGCTGTCGTAGTAATAGCCCAGTTTGTATTCACCCGGCAGTGGGCCTGCGTGTTTGTACACCAGTTCGATGGGCACGACGGTGCCGGTGGTGTGCTTGGGGCTCAAATGCCAGGCGCGGCTGGAGTCGCCGTTGCTGTCCGGGTCGACGTTGAACGCGGCGACGCGCAGTTGCCAGGACGGCGCGAAGTCGTATTTCACCCGTGCGCCCAGGCGTGCGTTGGGGTAGTTGGTCCAGCCGCTGCCGCCGGACATGTTCAGCGGGTGGCCGCAGAAACCGGCATTCATGAAGTTGCACAGGATGCCGCTGTCCAGGCCGCCGAGGTCATTGCCCATGGCCATGTAGCCGAGCTTTAGGTTCAGCGCCGGGGTGATGAGCGTGCGCTCGTAGCTCAGCTCGGTGAGGCGCGTGTAGAGGCCGCCGTAGTTTTCCTGGATCGGCAGGCGGTTGCCCACCAGGTCTTCGGAGGCGCTGTTGCCGCGACGGTCGTTGAGGGTGAGCTGGATGCGGTCACCGTTGTTGAAGCCGTAGAGTTTGCCCAGGTCGAACTGCACGCCGAGCTTGACGTTCTGCGAGTAGCGCGCCGAACGATGCTGGCCGCCGTGGGCGTTGTAGGCGGTTTCGCCGCTGTAGTCGCCGGTGAAGCGCACGCCTTGCTCGTCGAGTTCACGGCGCAGGCCGCCCCAGTCGCCGGTCAAGGTGGTGTCATCCGCTTGCACAGGCAGGGCGGCACCCAGGGCCAGGCCGAGCAGCAGGCGCCCAAGGGAAAGATGAGAAGAGGGGGTCATGCGGGTTCTTCCAAAGCAGAAGGCGCGGTGCGAGGGTGCACCGCGCCTGGAGGGGGTTATGGCAGTGCGTAGGCGATCACGTAGTCGCCACGGTCGGTGGACTGGCGCGCACCACCGGCGGTGATGACGATGTACTGCTTGCCGGTTTTCGGCGACACGTAGGTCATCGGGCCGCCTTGGCTGCCGACGGGCAGGCGGGCTTTCCAGATTTCATCCCCGTTGCCGCTGTTGAAGGCGCGCAGGTAGAAGTCCTGGGTGCCGGCGATGAAGATCAGGCCGCCCTGGGTGGACAGGGTGCCGCCGAGGGTCGGCAGGCCGATCTTGATCGGCAGGTGCATGCGGATACCCAGCGGGCCGGTGTCTTCAACGGTACCGACCGGAACTTGCCAGGCGACCTTTTGCGTCTTCATGTCGATCGCGGTCAGGGTGCCGAACGGCGGCGCCTGGCACGGGATGCCGGCCACCGACAGGAAGCGGTTTTTGTTTACCGCATACGGCGTGCCCTTGAGCGGCACGGCGCCCATGCCGGTGTTGAGCGCTTCGCCACCGGACGAGGCCTGGGCCTTGTTCTGCGAGGGCACCATCTGGATCCACAGGCCCAGGCGCATGTCGTTGACGAAAATGAAACCGTGCACCGGGTCGGTGGAGAGGCTGCCCCAGTTCATGCCGCCCAGCGAACCCGGGAAACTCAGGGATTTATCCGTGCCCGGCGCGGTGTACAGGCCGTCGTAGCGCATGCCCTTGAAGTCGATGCGGCACAGCAACTGGTCAAACGGCGTGGCGCCCCACATGTCCGACTCGGTGAGGGTTTGCGCGCCGATCTGTGGCATGCCGACCGACTTTGGCTGGGTGGGCGAGTAGGGTTCGTTAGGGATGTTGGCGGCCTTGACCGGTACTTCCTGAACGTCGGTCAGCGGCTTGCCGGTCGCGCGGTCGAGCACGTAGATCTGCCCGGCCTTGGTGCCGATCACCACCGCAGGCACGGCTTTGTCGCTGCCTGGCGGCGTGAAGTCGATCAGGCTTGGCTGCATTGGCAGGTCGAAGTCCCACAGGTCATTGTGGACGGTCTGGTACACCCACTTTTCCGTGCCGGTGGAGGCGTCCAGCGCCAGCACCGAGGCGCCGTATTTGTGGTTGAGCTGGGTGCGTTCCACGCCGTAGATGTCGGTGGACGAGCTGCCCATGGGCAGGAACACGGTGTTCATCAGCGGGTCATAGGACATTGGCGCCCAGCTGTTCGGGGTGCTGCGCACATAGGTGCTGCCGTCTGCCGGGGCTTGCTTGTCTTCCGGGTTGCCCGGGTCGAAGGCCCAGCGCATCTGGCCGGTGATGACGTCGAAGCCACGGATCACGCCGCCCGGCATGTCGGTCTGGACGTTGTCGGCCACGCGGCCACCCACCACCACGGTGGTGCCGGCCATCAGCGGCGCCGAGGACAGTTGGTAGTAGCTGTCCGGCACGTTACCCAGGCCGGCCTTCAAGTCCACTTGGCCGTGGGTGCCAAAGTCTTCGCAGAACTTGCCGGTGTCAGCATCCACGGCGATCAGGCGTGCATCGATGGTGTTGGTCAGCAAGCGACGCTGGCACTGCGCACCGGCAGGAACGCTGGCGGCAATGATCGGCGAGCTGTTGGGCTGGGTCGGCTGGGCGATCGGCGCGCTGGCGTCGAAATAAGCCATGCCACGGCAACGCTGCCACACCGCCGATTTGGCGTTGACTTCGTTCTTCCACAGCTCCTTGCCGGTGTCGGCGTCCAGGCCGATCAGGTTGTTGTGCGGCGTGCAGATGAACACTTTGTTGCCGATCTGCAGGGGGGTCAGTTGGTCTTCTGCACCGTTGCCATCGCTGATGGCGACATCACCGGTGTGGTAGGTCCAGGCCACTTTGAGCTTATTGACCGTGTCACGGTTGATCTGGTCCAGCGCGGCGAAGCGGCTGCCGCCTTCGGTGTTGCCGTAGTGCGCCCAGTCTTTCTGCGCATCGGCCGCGGCCACGGGGGTGATGCCAGGGCCGGCGCCGGTCGGTGCGACGCTTGGGTGAGCGACGAACATATTGCCTGCTGCTACCGCCACGCCCACTGCCAGCACGGCGGCAACGCCATAGGCGCCGCGGGCAGGCTTGTTGACGAGCAACGGGTAGACCAGCGCCACCACCATACCGATGGCCGCAAACATGAACAGTCGCGAGAACAATGGCCAGAACACCAGGCCCACATCCGCGACCGCCCAGATGGCCGTGCCGATCAGGAACGCCGCGAACAGCCAGGCCCCGGCCGGTTTGCGAGCGGCGATCAACAGCCCGGCAATCGCCATGACCGCGCCGCCGATCAGGAAGTACCAGGAACCTCCCAGGCTGACCAGTTTGACGCCGCCAATGGCCAGCGCGAGGCCGAGCAGGGCGATGATCACGCCCAGGCCCAGCAGTAAGAATCTAGAGGCGCCAGCGGCGCGCGATGCTCGTTTCATGTCGAAAGGACTCGAATGTGAGAGGGCAAAGACGCGATTTTAGCAAGATAAGTAACTGGTTAGTACATTATAGTCCTGCAATAGACTATTACAGGTGCTGCGATGATGGCGTGTGGCTAAATGTCGCTCAGCGTGCGAGGTAATCGGCGGGGGCAACGTGGGGTGATCGGGCTTGTTGCAGCGAGCGGGCTTGCCCCGCTTTCTGCAATAAGCCCGCTTGCCACAGCGATGCGCTGAATGGGACCAGGCTTGCCGACCTATCAGAACTTGAAGCGACCCACCAACCCCTTGAGCTGACCTGAAATATCCGTCAACCGACCTGACCCGGTCTGCGCCGAATGGGCAAACCCTTCGACCAGCTGCGCATCGGCATGGATCTGCGCGATGTGCCGGTTGATCTCTTCAGCCACCTGGTGCTGTTCCTCGGCGGCCGTAGCGATCTGGGTGTTCTGGTCGCGGATCGAGTCCACCGAGCCGCGGATCTTGTCGAAGCTGTCGCGGGCTTGCTGGATACGTTCCACGCTGGTGTGGGACACCAGCAGGCTGCCTTGCATCTGCTGCGTGACTTCCTGGGTGCGGCGGGCGAGGTTGCCGAGCAGGCTGTCGATCTCGCCGGTGGAGTCAGCGGTACGGCGGGCGAGGGCGCGGACTTCGTCGGCGACCACCGCAAAGCCGCGGCCCTGGTCGCCGGCGCGTGCGGCCTCGATCGCCGCGTTGAGTGCCAGCAGGTTGGTCTGCTCGGCAATCGAGCGAATGGTGTCGAGAATGGTGTTGATGTTTTTGCTGTCCTGCTCCAGCTGCTGCATGGTCTGGGTGGAGCGCTGCAGGTCTTCGCTGAGCTTGAGCACGCTGCCGGTGGCTTCGCCGATGTGCTGCTGGCCGTCGTGCACGTCGCGGTAGCCTTCGTCGGCACTGGTGGCGGCGGCGCTGCAGGAACGCGCCACTTCGTTGGCGGTGGCTACCATTTCGTTGAACGCGGTGCTCACCAGTTCCACGGCTTCGCGCTGGCGGCCGGCGGCCTGGTTCATGTTGTGGGCGACTTCGCTGGTGTCGGCGGCGGCGGTCTGCAGGTCGGACGACGCACTGCCGATGCGCTGCACCAACTGCGCGATCATGCTCAGGAACTGGTTGAACCAACCGGCCAGGCTGGCGGTTTCATCCTTGCCTTGCACCTTGAGCTGGCGCGTCAGGTCGCCTTCACCTTCGGCGATCTCTTGCAGGCCGTCGGCCACGCCGCGAATCGGGCGCACGATGACGCTGGCAAAACTGGCGCCGACAATCGCGAACACCAGGGCCAGTACCGCGGCAATGGCGGCGATCAACCAGGTCAGGCGGGTGGCGCCGGCCATCACTTCATCGCGCTTGATCAGGCCGATAAAGCGCCAGCCCAGGTCCTTGGAGCTGACCACGTTGGCCATGTAGGGCACGCCATCAATGTCGATCTGGCTCACACCGTCGCCGCGCTTGGCCAGCTCGGCGTAGTGGGGGCCCAGGTCGGCCAGGGGCTTGAAGTTGTGCTTGGCGTCGCTGGGGTCCACCAGCACGTTGCCGTTGGCTTCCACCAGCATCAGGTAGCCGCTGTCACCCAGTTTGATGTTGCGCACCAGTTCGGTGAGCTGCTTGAGCGACACGTCCAGGCCGACCACACCGAGGATATTGCCGGTAGCGTCGGCGACGGTGTGCACGGTGCCGATCAGCGTCACATCGTCCGGCGCCCAATAGTAGGCACCCGTGCGCACGGTTTTACCCGGTGCGGCGATGGCCGCCTGGTACCAGGGGCGTACGCGCGGGTCGTAGTTGTTGAGCTTGGTGTCGTCGGGCCAACTGGCGTAGCCGCCGTCCTTCAAGCCCAGGGACAGGTAGGCGGTGCTCGGATGGCTCTTGGCAAACTGGTCGAAAATCTCCAGCAGCGCTGTGTTGGTCGGGGTGAGGGGGATTTGTGCGGCATCGGCGCCGGCGTAGCTCTTGAGGTCCTTGGCCGCGACAACGCGCGGGTCCTTGGCCACGTAGTCCACGTTCTGGCTGATGCCGTCGAAGAACTGCTTCATGCCATTGTCGATCTGGCGAATCTCACGGCCACTGCTGTCGAGGAAATTGGCCAGGGCCCCCTCGCGCAGATTCAACACGACCAGCACGGCCACCAGGATAACCGGCACGCATGCGATGGCCGCAAATGCCCAGGTCAGCTTTTGCTTGATATTCATGACTTCACCCGCGGGTATTTATAATTTTGGCAAGGAGAAAACAGTAGCGTCGAGCGTCGCATGTGTTGTTATGAGGGAGGTGTGGCCCATGCGTACCCCCGGTATATCGACTGGGAGGGCACGCACTTGAGGCCGAAGGGAGGGTTTAACTGATGCGCTCGCCACCCAGCGCATCACGCTGCATCGACTGCAGGTTTTTCTCGATGGTTTCGCAGATGGTTTCCATCTGGATCTGGTGTTCGCTGGAGTTGAACGGGCTCTGCAGGTCGGTGCCAATGCGTTCGATGGCCAGCAGCATGAAACCCACCACTGTCGAGGCCAGCGGGGTAAACCAACCCAGGGATTCCACCAGGCCCACTGGCACGATCAGGCAGAACAGCGAGATAAACAGGCGCGGGAAATACACGTAGGGGTAGGGCAGCGGGGTGTTGGCGATCCGCTCCATGCCACCCTGGGCGTTGGACAAGTCCACCAGGGTCGACTCCAGTCGTGCCAGGCGGATGCTGTCGAGGTGGCCGGCCTTGTATTCCTTGGCCAGCAGCGCCGCCGAGCCGGTGAGGATATCGTTGGCAAAGTTGTTAGTGGCGCCGTTGCGGGCAAACTCCTCGCTGGGGATGAACGCACGCACTTCTTCTGGGCACGGCTCGCCCTTGAGGTGGGCAGCCAGGCAGTTCACGTACGCCACGTGGCGGCGCAGCAGCGTGGCCTTGACCGGGTTCACTTCGCCGTCGGGGTCGTCCAGCAGGGTGAGTACCTGGCGGGCGAAGCTGCGCGAATTGTTGACCATCGCACCCCACAGGGTGCGGGCTTCCCACCAACGGTTATAGGCACTGCTGTTGCGAAAACTGATCAGCACCACCAGCGCCGAACCCAACAGGGTGAGGGGCATCAGCGGCAAATTGATCTTGGCGGTGAGGAACAGCATGAAGTCCACGGTGACGGCGACGTCCCACAGCAACAGCCAGAACAGGGCCCAGCCCACGTAGCCCATGGTCTTGATGATCAGGCGGTACTTTTTGATGATGGCGGCTTTCAAACGAGAACCTCGCGGCGAGCGGTAAGCAACAGTGCCTTAGCTCGGACGCCTGGACGTGGGTAAGGTTCGCCCAGTGACTGAAACGTTTAAGTCGGCCTTGTGTGATCAGGCTGGCGTGGCCTGGGTTTTCGAGGGCGCTTTCGACATGTAAGTAAATGTCTCGGAGTTTGTCGTCCATCAAGTTGCCAAAGAGAGGGCGGAACAATTTTGGTAGCGATGCGGTCCCGTACTCTATCCACGATAAATTGCACTGCGGCAAAACGCCATTACTGGCAATTATTCTGACGTGAGTTGTTGTGAGACCTGATTGCAGAAGTACTGCAATTGAAATCAGTGAATTCAGTTTGTTTGATCAGGGCTCTTTCTCATGTGCGGTCGTTCGTTGAAGTTGGCGCTGGATCATTCAGCACGTGTTGTTGAATGCCACGCGGAGTTCGAGGCGTGCATTCGCACGCATTATTCGATGTTGCTGGGACCCTATTCGAAAAGACCGTTTTTCTACAAGACGGCATTGAAGTTCAATCGCTTGATGGTGTCTTTCGCGTTATTAAGTGCTTATTTTTCCCAGCCTGTGCCGCTGCTGTCCGAGGTCAAGGCATCATGGGAGGCTCCATGAAAGTTGGCGTGATTTCCGACACCCACGGCCTGTTGCGCCCAGAAGCGGTCGCGGCCTTGCAAGGATGCGAGCTGATCATCCATGGCGGCGACATTGGCAGCCCTGAGATCATCGAGCAATTGGCGCGCATTGCGCCCTTGCAGGTGGTGCGCGGCAACAATGACCAGGACGCGGCATGGGCGGCACAGGTGCTGGATCATCTGAACATCGATGTGAATGGCTGGCAGACGTTGGTCGTGCATGACATCGCTGACGTACCCGCGTTGCTGGAGGCAAAAACGCGGCTGGTGATCACTGGCCATTCGCACAAGCCCCTGATCGAATGGCGCGGCGCAACGCTGTATGTAAACCCGGGCAGCGCAGGGCGGCGGCGCTTCAAGTTGCCGGTGACGTTGGCCGTATTGGAGGTGTTGGAGACATCGATCGAGCCACACCTGATCGCGCTGTTGGACTGATCCGGGTTCTAGTGCTGCGCCAGAATGCTCTGCAGCAAGCCCGGGAACCGTTCTTCAAGTACCTCGGCGCGCAACGAATTCAGATGAGTGGTCCCCGCGCTGCGGGTGTGCACCAGCCCGGCATCGCGCAACACGCGAAAGTGATGGGACATGCTCGATTTGGGCCGCCCGCCGTCCAGTTCGCCACAGGTGGCCTCGGGCACGCCGGCCAGGCAACGCACGATTTCCAGGCGCACCGGGTCACTCAGCGCGTAGAGCAGGCGCTCGAGCGTCAGGTCTTCGAGAGGGGGGTGTTTAAAGGCTCGCATGAATCGAATCATAACAGGGGGGTATCGTTGAATACCATAGTTCGATTACCATCGAACTATCGAATCACTCACTCGATCCTGGAGTTCTCAATGACCGCTTTGTTCGAACCGTTCAAACTCAAAGACGTCACCTTGCGCAATCGCATTGCCATTCCGCCGATGTGCCAGTACATGGCCGATGACGGCATCGTCAACGATTGGCACCTTGTGCACCTGGCCAGCATGGCCCGTGGTGGTGCCGGCCTGCTCGTGGTCGAAGCCACCGCCGTCGCGCCGGAAGGCCGTATCACGCCAGGTTGCGCCGGTCTTTGGAGCGATGCCCACGCCGAAGCGTTCGTGCCAATGGTCAAGGCCATCAAGGCCGCAGGTTCTGTGCCGGGTATCCAGATCGGCCACGCCGGCCGCAAGGCCAGCGCCAATCGCCCATGGGAAGGTGACGACCATATGGCCGCCTCCGATGCCCGCCGCTGGGAAACCATCGCACCCTCGGCCATCGCCTTCGGCGCGAACCTGCCACAGGTGCCACGCGCCATGACCCTGGACGACATCGCCCGCGTGCGCCAGGACTTCGTCGACGCTGCCCGTCGCGCGCGTGACGCCGGTTTCGAGTGGATCGAGCTGCACTTCGCCCACGGTTACCTGGGCCAGAGCTTCTTCTCCGAACACTCCAACCAGCGCACCGACGCCTACGGCGGCAGCTTCGACAACCGCAGCCGTTTCCTCCTGGAAACCCTGGCCGCCGTGCGTGAGGTCTGGCCGGAAAACCTGCCACTCACCGCACGTTTTGGCGTGATCGAATACGACGGCCGCGACGAACAGACCCTCACCGAGTCCATCGAACTGGCGCGTCGTTTCAAGGCCGGTGGCCTGGACCTGCTGAGCGTCAGCGTCGGTTTCACCATCCCCGACACCAATATCCCGTGGGGCCCGGCCTTCATGGGCCCGATCGCTGAGCGCGTGCGTCGTGAAGCGGGTATTGCGGTGACGTCGGCGTGGGGTTTTGGCACCCCGCAACTGGCTGAAGGCGCGTTGCAGGCCGGGCACCTGGACCTGGTTTCGGTCGGCCGTGCACACCTGGCTGACCCGCATTGGGCGTACTTTGCAGCCAAGGAGCTGGGGGTAGAGAAATCGTCGTGGACCTTGCCTGCGCCTTACGCGCATTGGTTGGAACGCTATCGCTGAGCCTGACTGTCGACGGGTTCGATCAAGCCGGGCCCGTCGTTGCGCGTATTGCCCACCGCAATGTCCACCCTGAACCATTCGAATATTTCGGACGGTTCACCCTGCAACAGTACCATCTGCTCGGCCCGGCCCTTGCTTGTCGCCGGGTCAAGCCACTCACGCGCCAGCGCCGGGTTGAGCACCACCGGCCGGCGGTCGTGGATGTCGACCATGCCGCCGGCGCTGTCGGCGGTGATGATCACAAACCCATCGTGCTCGCCCGCGCCCTCATCGGCGTCGGGTAGCTGGCCGATGGCGGCGCACAGCGCAGGGGCGCCGTCTCTTCGACGTATCAGGTAGGGCTGTTTTATCGGGCCGCCTTCATCCACCCATTCAAACCAGTTGTCCACCGGCGTTATGGCGCGATGCGGCCAGATCGCACGAAAGAACGCGCCGTGGGCGACTTTTTCGGCGCGGGCGTTGATCGGTGGCGCGCGGTCCTTGGCCCAGTGCGGGCGCCAGCCCCAGCGTACGCGGTCGGCGCGTAGCACCTCATTGTCCACATGCAACAGCGCCACCTGCGTCGAGGGTGCAATGTTGTAGCGGGCTTGATCGCCTGCCGAGTCGGCGAGGGCGTTGGGCATGCTCAACGCTGCCACGAAGTCATGAATGCCGCGGTACTGCGTCAGTCGTCCGCACATGGCAATTCCTCCTGCTGAACCCTGAGCGTAGCCGGCGAATCCCGCGAGACGGTAAAAATTCGCACATAACAAATGAGAACGCATATCAATTGCTGTGCAGTTGTTATACCCTGCGCCGCAAAATAACTGGCAGATATGCCCTTCCATCTGGCTCTTTCACTAGGTTATTCCCATGCGTCGTACTGTGCTGTCCGTGTGTGTGCTTCAGGCGTTTTCCCCGTTGAGTTGGGCGCAGGTCGAGCCAGTTGAGAAAGCCTCCATCGAACTGCAAACCACCAGCGTCACCGGCGCTGCCGACTATGAAACCGCCCAGGGGCCAGTGCAGGGCTACCACGCCACGCGCTCCGCGAGTGCGACGCGCACCGATACCTCGATCCATGAAACGCCGCAGTCCATCACCGTGGTCTCCAAAGACGTGGTCGAGGACATGAGTGCGACCCGCCTGCAGGATGCACTCGACTACGCGGGCGGCGTGGGCCGGGCGAACAACTTCGGCGGGCAGGGGTTGACCACCTTCACCGTGCGCGGCTTTACCACCGGCGAGTTCTACCGCAATGGTTTCCCGATCAACCGTGGCTACCCGAACATGCCCGACGCCAACACCCTCGAGCGCCTGGAAGTGCTGCGCGGCCCGGCGACCATGCTCTACGGCCGTGGTGACCCCGGTGGCACCTTCAACGTGGTGTCCAAGCAACCGCTGGCCGAGCCGACGGTGACCCTCGGCAGCCAATTGGATAACCAGGGCATGCAGCGCGCGACCCTCGACGCGTCTGGCCCGCTGGACGAGCAAGGTCGCCTGGCGTATCGCCTGAACGTGGTGGGCGAGGGCGGCGACACCTTCCGTGATCATGTGGAAACCGAACGCTACGGCGTGACGCCGGTGCTCACCTGGCAAGCCACCGACGACACCAAGGTGATCTTCGAGGGCGACTTCATGCGCAATAACCATCCGCTGGACCGTGGCTTGACGCGCTACCCGAACCAGAAAGGCACGCCTTCGCGCGACACCTTCTGGGGCGAGCCAGACGTCGGCAAATTGCACAACGACAACAGCATGGCCCAGCTGCGTTTCGAACACCTGCTCAATGACAATTGGACCTTGGGCGGCGGCTTCCAATGGCTGGACGGCACGCTGCAAGGCAACGCCATCGAAGCCAATGGCCTGGCCGCTGACGGTCGCACATTGGGCCGCAACTTCAACTACCGCAAGCTGGAGTGGACCGACAAAGACACCCAGCTCAACCTCACCGGGCACTTTTCCACAGCCGGCTTGGACCACACGTTACTCACCGGCGTCGAGTTCGAAGACTACGACTACACGTCGATCATCCAGCGCTCCAGCGGCGCGGTGGGCGCGTATGCCATCGACATCTTCAACCCGGCCTACGGCCAGGCGCGCCCGGCGCTCACGCGCACGCCAACCCATGACAAGGAAAACCTCAAGACCTACGCCGCGTTCGTCCAGGACCAGGTGGCGCTCACCGAGCGTCTCAAAGTCCTGGCAGGCGCACGCTTGGAACGCTTCGAGCACGACTACCGCACCTATGTGCCAGGCGGGAAAAGCTGGAATGCCAGCGACAATGCGGTGACCCCGCGCGTCGGCGTGATCTATGACCTTACCGACACCGTCGCGGTGTATGCCGACGCTGCGCGCTCGTTCAAGCCCAATACCGGTGCCAGCCGCCAGGGCGGCGGTTTTGCGCCGGAGAAAGGCAAGTCCTACGAGATGGGCATCAAGTGGGAGGCCTTCGATCGCCAGTTGAGCGTTGATGCGGCGATCTATCAGATCGAAAAGGAAAACGTGCTCACCACCGACCCCGTGGACTCCACCTTCAGCGTCGCCGCTGGCCAGGTACGCAGCCGAGGCCTGGACCTGAATGTGGCAGGCAACATCACCCCGCAGTGGCGCGTGATCGGTGGGTATGCCTACGTCGACGCCGAAGTCACCAAGGACAATACCCTGCGCACGGGCACGCGCTTGTTGAACATTCCGCGCAACAGCTTCAGCTTGCTCAACGTCTATGAATTCCAGGACGGCGCACTCAAAGGCCTGGGCCTGGGGGCGGGCGGCAAATACGTGGATGAGCGCGCAGGGCAGACGTCCAACACTGCCTTCTCGATGGATGCCTACACCGTGGTCGACCTGCTCGGCTACTACAAGGTCAACGACAAACTGCGGCTGAACCTGGATGTGAAGAATGTGTTCAACCGCGAGTATGAAGAAGGTGCGTTCGGTAATGTGTATGCCTACCCGGGCGAGCCCCGCACAGTCCAGGTCGGGATCGCCTACACGCTGTAACGGCGTACACAGGTAAACCGGTGGGAGCGGGCTTGCCCGCGAATGCTGAGTGTCAGTCGCTGGATGTTCTGGCTGACACAGCGCATTCGCGGGCAAGCCCGCTCCCACATTTGAATGGGTTTGCACTTGATCAAGTGTGGTTGCCGGGCAGGAGGTCAGAGCGGCGTGAGTACGTTCATTACCGTATCCAGCGCCACAACCGCGAGTATGAAGAGGGTGGCCTACCCAGGCGAACCCCGCACAGTCCAGGTCGGGATCGCCTACACGCTATAACAGGGTACACAGGTAAACCTGTGGGAGCGGGCTTGCCCGCGAATGCTGAGTGTCAGTCGCTGGATGTTCTGGATGACACAGCGCATTCGCGGGCAAGCCCGCTCCCACATTTGAATGGGTTTGCACCTGATAAAGCGTGGTTGCCGGGCAGGAGGTCAGAGCGGCGTGAGTACATTCATTACCGTATCCAGCGCCACAACCGCGAGTATGAAGAGGGTGGCCTACCCGGGCGAGCCCCGCACAGTCCAGGTCGGGATCGCCTACACGCTGTAACGGCGTACACAGCTAAACCTGTGGGAGCGGGCTTGCCCGCGAATGCTGAGTGTCAGTCGCTGGATGTTCTGGATGACACAGCGCATTCGCGGGCAAGCCCGCTCCCACATTTGAATGGGTTTGCACCTGATAAAGCGTGGTTGCCGGGCAGGAGGTCAGAGCGGCGTGAGCACATTCATTACCGTATCCAGCGCCACCCGCGTGTCATCCAACTGCACCAGCGACGCATGCCGCGCCCCAAGGGCATCGCGGTTCTGGATCGCGGTGAGGATCGCCTTGTGCCGAGGCAGGCTCAGGCCCTGAATGTCCGGGCGGCGGTTGGTGATGTTGATCGACTCGCGCAATGGCAGCGACAGCATGTTGCACATATAGGCCAGCAGGTCGTTGCGGGTGGCATCGGCAATGGCGCGGTGGAAGTCCAGGTCAGCCTGTAGCAGTTGTTCGTGGGTCTGTGCGGTTTCCATGCCCAGGTAGGCTTTCTCGATGGTGGCGATGTCTTCATCGGTGGCGGTGGTCGCGGCCATGGCGGCGATTTCCGGTTCGAGGATGCGCCGTACCCCGGCCAGTGTGTTGAAGAACTCGCTGTGCGGCGTGGACTGCATCAACCAGGACAGCACGTCCGGGTCGAGCAGGTGCCACTTCAACCGAGGCCGCACCACCGCGCCTACGCGGGGCTTGGAATACACCAGGCCCTTGGCGCTAAGTACCCGCGTGGCCTCACGCAGCACCGAGCGACTGACCTTGTACTCCTCGCAGAGCGTGGCCTCCATGGGCAGCCGTTCTTCGGGCTTGAAGCGACCGGAAACGATGTGCATGCCCAAGTCCTGGACGATCTGGGCATGCTGGCTCTTGCGCGGCTTGGGCGGCTGGTGATCCATGACTACGGGGAGGCTCTGGCTTGAATTCGCAGCATCATAGCATCCCAATTAGTGGGAATGCCGGGGGACTTCAGCCCCTCGGCACCCCACCAGGAAGTCAAAGTCACACCCCTGGTCAGCCTGCAGCACATGGTCGATGTACAACTGGCGATAGCCGCCGACAATGAGTTTTTGCGGGGGCGCCAGGTCGGCCATGCGCGCCGCCAGCTCGGCGTCGGAAATGTCCAAGTGCAGGCGGCCGTTGGCGCAGTCCAGCTCGATCCAGTCACCTTCCTGCACCGTGGCCAACGGTCCGCCGGCCGCGGCTTCCGGCGCCACATGCAACACCACCGTGCCGTACGCGGTGCCGCTCATGCGGGCATCGGAAATCCGCACCATGTCTGTCACGCCCTGGGCCAATAGCTTGGCGGGCAAGCCCATGTTGCCGACTTCGGCCATGCCAGGGTAACCCTTGGGGCCGCAGTTTTTCATGACCAGGATCGAGTTGGCATCCACGTCCAGCTCCGGGTCGTTGATGCGCGCCTTGTACATGTCGAAGTTCTCGAACACCACCGCGCGACCTCGGTGCTGCATCAGCTCCGGGCTGGCGGCGGACGGCTTGAGCACCGCACCCAGCGGCGCCAGGTTGCCGCGCAATACGCAGATGCCACCGTCGGCGCGGATCGGGTTGTCGAGGGTGCGGATCACCTCGTTCTGGCCATAGATCGGCGAGTCCTGGGTGTTCTCGCCCAGGGACTTGCCGTTGACGGTCAGGGCGTTCGGGTGCGGGATCAGGTTGGCTTCGCCGAGGCGGCGCAGCACGGCGGGCAGGCCACCGGCGTAGTAGAACTCTTCCATCAGGAAGCGCCCCGAGGGTTGCAGGTCGACAATGGTCGGCATGCCACGGCCAATGCGGGTCCAGTCATCCAGGTCGAGTTCGACGCCGATGCGCCCGGCGATCGCCTTGAGGTGGATCACCGCGTTGGTCGAGCCGCCGATGGCCGCGTTCACGCGGATCGCGTTTTCAAACGCCTCTTTAGTGAGGATCTTCGACAACTTCAAGTCTTCACGCACCATTTCGACCGCACGCATGCCGGACATGTGCGCCAGCACATAACGCCGCGCATCCACCGCCGGAATCGCCGCGTTGTGGGGCAGGGAAGTGCCCAGCGCCTCGGCCATGCACGCCATGGTCGATGCGGTGCCCATGGTGTTGCAGGTGCCCGCCGAACGGGACATGCCGCCCTCGGCCGCGAGGAAGTCGTCCAGTGTAATCGTGCCGGCCTTGACCTGTTCGCTGAGCTGCCACACCACCGTGCCCGAGCCGATGTCCTGGCCCTTGTGCTTGCCGTTGAGCATCGGCCCGCCGGTGACCACGATGGCCGGCACGTCGCAGCTGGCCGCGCCCATCAGCAGCGCCGGGGTGGTCTTGTCACAGCCGGTCAGCAGCACCACACCGTCAATCGGATTGCCGCGAATGGCTTCTTCCACGTCCATGCTCGCCAGGTTGCGGGTGAGCATCGCGGTAGGTCGCAGGTTCGATTCGCCATTGGAGAACACCGGGAATTCCACCGGGAAGCCTCCAGCCTCGATCACGCCGCGTTTCACGTGGTCGGCGATCTGACGGAAATGGGCATTGCACGGCGTCAACTCCGACCAGGTATTGCAGATACCGATGATCGGTTTGCCATGGAACTGATGGTCGGCAATGCCTTGGTTCTTCATCCAGCTGCGGTACATGAAGCCGTTCTTGTCGGCGGTACCAAACCACTGGGCGGAGCGTAGGCCGGGCTTTTTATCAGGCATGATCGATTCTCTTATTGTATGACTATATGTTCTATGCGTGCTTAAACATAAGCGCAAAATCGATGCTTTGGAAGAGTTGTTTTGCAAATAGTCCTACTATATAGTCCTTCTCAACTGAGGTATGGCCCTGGCGGATTTTCGCGAGAGGCGTCCCCCGAGCTTCTATAAGAACAACAATCGGAGATCGACCCCCATGAGCCAGGAATTGCGGCTTATTCGGCGCATCACGCTGAAACTCATTCCCTTCCTGATCCTGCTGTACCTGATCGCCTACGTGGACCGCTCCGCCGTGGGCTTTGCCAAGTTGCACATGGGCGCCGACGTCGGTATCGGCGACGCCGCCTATGGCCTGGGCGCAGGGCTGTTCTTCATTGGCTACTTCCTGTTCGAGATCCCCAGCAACCTGATGCTCGACCGCTTTGGTGCACGGCGCTGGTTTGCGCGGATCATGATTACCTGGGGCGCTATCACCATCGGCATGGCCTTCGTGCAGGGGCCGCACAGCTTCTATGTGATGCGCTTTCTGCTCGGCGCGGCGGAGGCGGGGTTCTTCCCGGGTGTCCTGTACTACATCACCCAATGGTTCCCGGTGCGCCATCGCGGCAAGATCCTCGGGCTGTTCATCCTGTCGCAACCCATCGCGATGATGATCACCGGCCCGGTGTCCGGAGGGTTGCTGGGCATGGACGGCATCCTTGGCCTGCACGGCTGGCAGTGGCTGTTCATCGTGATCGGCACCCCGGCGATCCTGCTGACCTGGCCGGTGTTGCGCTATTTGCCGGACGGCCCCAAGCAGGTCACGTGGATGAGCGAGGACGAAAAGGCCTGGCTCACCGGCGAGCTCGCCAAAGACCTGCAAGCCTACGGCCAGACCCGTCACGGCAACCCGCTGCATGCGTTGAAAGACAAGCGCGTGCTGTTGCTGGCGCTGTTCTACCTGCCGGTCACCCTGAGCATCTACGGCCTCGGCCTGTGGCTGCCGACCCTGATCAAACAGTTCGGCGGCACTGACCTGGTCACCGGCTTCATCTCGGCTGTGCCGTATATCTTCGGGATCATCGGCCTGCTGATCATCCCGCGCAGTTCCGACCGTTTGAACGACCGCTACGGCCATCTCGCCGTGCTCTATGTGCTGGGCGCCATCGGTCTGTTCTTCAGTGCCTGGCTCAGTGTGCCGGTGCTGCAAATGGCCGCGCTGTGCCTGGCGGCGTTCGCGATGTTTTCCTGCACGGCGGTGTTCTGGACCCTGCCCGGACGCTTCTTCGCGGGCGCCAGTGCGGCGGCTGGCATTGCCTTGATCAATTCGGTGGGCAACCTCGGCGGCTATATCGGCCCGTTCGTGATCGGCGCGCTCAAGGAATACACCGGCAACCTGGCGTCTGGCTTGTACTTCTTGTCTGGGGTGATGGTGTTCGGGCTGGTGTTGACCTTCGTGGTCTACCGCCTGCTGGAGCGCAAGCATGTGCTGCCTGCCGACCAATTCGCCGCCAGTGCCCGTGGCGCCACACGTACTTAATCCAGGAGAAATGGCATGCGTTTAGTTCAGTTCGAGTTGCGTAATGGCGAGCGCCGGGTCGGCGTGATCGACGGTACCCAGCTGCGTGAAGTCCGCACGGCACGCAGTGTGCGTGAATTGGCCCTGGCAGCCATTGAAGCGGGCGTAGGCCTGGCACAACAAGTGGACAGCCTGGGCCTGGGCGACAGCTACGACTATGCCACGTTGCTGGCCGAGCTGAAGATCCTGCCACCGCTGGACCATCCGGACCCGGCCCATATGTTGATCAGCGGCACCGGCCTGACCCACCTGGGCAGCGCCTCGGCGCGGGACAAGATGCACCAGGCCGGTGACGACACCGTGCTGACCGACACCATGCGCATCTTCAAGTGGGGCGTGGAGGGCGGTAAGCCCGCGGCCGGCCAGGCGGGCGTGCAGCCCGAGTGGTTCTACAAGGGCGACGGCAGCATCGTCGTGCGCCCCGGCGCCGCCTTCCCGGTGCCGCCGTTTGCCGACGATGCCGGTGAAGAACCCGAGATCGGTGGCCTCTACGTTATCGGCCCGGACAGCAAGCCCTATCGTGTCGGTTTCGCGGTGGGCAACGAGTTCTCTGACCACGTGATGGAGCGTAAAAACTACCTGTACCTGGCCCATTCCAAGCTGCGCAGTTGCAGCTATGGCCCAGAGTTGCGCGTGGGTGAGTTGCCCCAGCACCTGGCGGGCACCAGTCGCATCCTGCGTAACGGCGAGGAAATCTGGCGGAACGAATTCCTCAGCGGCGAGGCCAATATGTGCCACAGCCTGGAAAACCTCGAATACCACCACTTCAAATACCGCCAGTTCCTCAAGCCCGGCGACGTGCACATCCACTTTTTCGGCACCGCCACGCTGTCATTTGCCGACGGTATACGTACCCAGGCCGGCGATGTGTTCGAGATCAGCCAGGCCGAGTTCGGCGCGCCGCTGGTCAACCGTGTCGGCAGCAGCGATGCGGCATTCGAACCCGGCGACGTCATCAGCCTTTAAAGGAGATCCCCATGACCCAGTACCTCGGCCACAACTATATCGGCGGCCAGCGCAGTGCCAACGGCAGCGTCACGTTGCAAAGCGTCGACGCCACCACCGGCGAAGCCTTGCCCCAGGCTTTCTACCAGGCTACGCCGCAGGAAGTCGACGCCGCCGCCAGGGCGGCCGCGCAGGCCTATCCCGCCTACCGCGCCTTGAGTGCGTCGCGCCGCGCGCAGTTCCTGGACGCGGTGGCCGATGAACTGGACGCGCTGGGGGAAGATTTTGTCGAGCTGGTGTGCCGCGAAACCGCGCTGCCGGCTGCGCGCATCAAGGGCGAGCGTGGGCGCACCAGCGGCCAGATGCGCCTGTTCGCCACGGTGCTGCGTCGCGGTGATTTCTACGGCGCGCGCATCGATAAGGCGTTGCCTGACCGCCAGCCGCTGCCACGCCCGGATCTACGTCAATACCGCATCGGCCTGGGGCCGGTCGCGGTGTTTGGCGCGAGCAATTTCCCCCTGGCGTTTTCCACCGCGGGCGGTGACACCGCCGCCGCACTGGCAGCCGGCTGCCCGGTGGTGTTCAAGGCTCACAGCGGGCATATGGCGACGGCAGAACGCGTCGCCGATGCGATCATCCGGGCGGCCGAGGCCACCGAGATGCCGGCGGGTGTGTTCAATATGATTTTCGGCGGTGGCGTGGGTGAAGCACTGGTCAAGCACCCGGCCATCCAGGCCGTCGGCTTTACCGGTTCGCTCAAGGGCGGCCGTGCATTGTGCGACATGGCGGCGGCACGCCCGCAACCGATCCCGGTGTTCGCCGAGATGTCGAGCATCAACCCGGTGATCGTGCTGCCCCAGGCATTAACCGCACGGGCCGACACGGTGGCGCGCGACCTGACCGCCTCGGTGGTGCAGGGCTGCGGCCAGTTCTGCACCAACCCCGGGCTGGTCATCGGTATTGCTTCGCCTGCATTCACTGCGTTCACCCAACAGGTCGCGCAACTGATCGGCGACCAACCACCACAGACCATGCTTAACGCGGGCACCCTGGGCAGCTATGGCAAGGGCCTGGAAAAGCTCCTGGCGCACCCTGGCATCCAGCACCTGGCGGGGAGCAAACAGGCTGGCAATCAAGCGCAACCGCAGGTGTTCAAGGCCGATGTGCGCCTGTTGATCGAGGGCGATGAGGTGCTGCAGGAAGAAGTGTTCGGCCCCACCACGGTGTTTGTGGAAGCGGCCGACCAGGCACAGCTCAGCGCTGCCCTGCAAGGCCTGCACGGCCAACTCACGGCAACCCTCATTGGCGAACCGGCCGACCTGCAACAGTTCGCCGAACTCACGCCACTGCTGGAGCAGAAAGTGGGGCGCATCCTGCTCAACGGCTACCCGACCGGCGTGGAGGTCTGCGATTCGATGGTGCACGGCGGTCCCTACCCGGCGACCTCCGATGCCCGTGGCACCTCGGTCGGCACCTTGGCCATCGACCGTTTCCTGCGCCCGGTGTGCTTCCAGAATTACCCTGATAGCCTGCTACCCGACGCGTTGAAAAACGCCAACCCGTTGCGTATCCAGCGGCTGGTGGATGGCACGCCATCTCGCGACCCGCTGTAACGCGCACCTGAGAAGAATAAAAATCCAGGAGGCATCATGTCGTGTATCGCCGTTACCCCGCACCGTGCACAGTTGGGCGAAGGTCCGTTCTGGGATGCGCCCACCCAGGCACTGTATTGGGTGAATATCGCCGGCAAGCAGGCGCTGCGCCTGATGGGCGGGCAGTTGCAGGTGTGGCAGTTGCCGGAGCATGTCTCGGCGTTCATCCCGTGTGAACGCGGCGATGCCTTGGTGACCTTGAGCAGTGGCGTGTATCGCCTCGACCTGGTCACCGAGGCCCTGACCCTGCTGTGCGTGGCCGACCCACAAGCAGGCAACCGTGGCAACGAAGCACGCTGCGATGCCCAGGGCCGCCTGTGGCTGGGCACGATGCAGAACAACATTGGCGAGCAGGGTGAAGACCTGCCCATTACCCGACGTTCCGGCGGCCTGTTTCGCATCGATGCCGATGCGCAGGTCACGCCGTTGCTCAGCGGCCTGGGCATTCCCAACACCTTGCTGTGGAGTGATGACGGCCGCCAGGTGCATTTCGGCGACAGCCTGGACGGTACGCTGTACCGGCATGCTATCCAGCCAGGCGGCCAGCTCGACCCCGCGCAAACGTGGTTCGGCCCACACGAGCGTGGCGGGCCGGACGGCTCCGCCATGGACGTTGAAGGCTATATCTGGAACGCCCGCTGGGACGGCAGTTGCCTGTTGCGCCTGACACCCGAGGGCGAGGTGGACCGTATCGTCGAACTGCCCGTCAGCCGCCCCACTAGTTGCGTGTTTGGTGGCCCGAACCTCACCACCCTGTACATCACCAGTGCTGCCAGCCCCTTGGATCACCCCTTGGATGGCGCGGTACTGGCGATGGAAGTCGATGTCGCGGGAAAACCCTGTCATCGCTTCGCCGGCTAAACCCAAGACTTGAAAACAACAACAAGGAGTCACCCGTATGAATCGTCGTCGTCGTTTGCGTTCCCTGTGCTGTGCCGCCGTGGCGGTCTCGGCCATGAGCTTGAGTGGCCTGCTACTGGCCGCTGAGGAAGTGAAGATCGGTTTCCTGGTCAAGCAGGCTGAAGAGCCGTGGTTCCAGACCGAATGGGCATTTGCCGAAAAAGCCGGCAAGGAACATGGCTTTACTGTGATCAAGATCGCCGTGCCCGACGGTGAAAAAACCCTGTCGGCCATCGACAGCCTGGCCGCCAACGGCGCCAAGGGGTTTGTGATCTGCCCGCCGGATGTGTCACTCGGCCCGGCCATCGTCGCCAAGGCCAAGGCCAATGGCCTGAAAGTCATTGCCGTGGATGACCGTTTCGTCGATGCCAAGGGGGCCTTCATGGAAGACGTGCCGTACCTGGGCATGGCCGCCTTTGAAGTCGGCCAGAAGCAGGGCGCCGCGATGGCCGCCGAAGCGAAAAAACGCGGGTGGGACTGGAAGGACACCTACGCGGTGATCAACACGTTCAACGAACTCGATACCGGTAAGAAGCGCACCGACGGCTCCGTCAAATCCCTGGAAGAAGCCGGCATTCCCAAGGACCACATCCTGTTCACCGCCGCCAAGACCCTCGACGTACCCGGCAGCATGGACGCCACCAACTCCGCCCTGGTCAAGCTGCCCAGCGGCGCAAAAAACCTGATCATCGGCGGCATGAACGACAACACCGTGCTCGGCGGCGTACGCGCTACCGAAAGCGCCGGCTTCAAGGCCGCCAATGTGATCGGCATCGGCATCAATGGCACTGACGCCATCGGCGAACTTAAAAAGCCTAGCAGCGGCTTCTTCGGCTCGATGCTGCCTAGCCCGCATATCGAGGGCTACAACACCGCGTTGATGATGTTCGAGTGGGTCACCAAGGGCACCGAGCCTGCGAAGTACACGGCCATGGACGAAGTCACCCTGATCACCCGTGAGAACTTCCAGGCAGAACTGACCAAGATCGGGTTGTGGCAATGACCGCTGCCGTCCTTCGGTTTGACGGCATCGGCAAAACCTTTCCCGGGGTCAAGGCGCTGGATGGCATCAGCTTCAGCGCCCACCCAGGGCAAGTGCACGCCTTGATGGGCGAGAACGGCGCGGGCAAGTCGACGCTGTTGAAGATCCTCGGCGGCGCCTACATCCCCAGTACCGGCACGCTGCGGATCGGCGAGCAGACCATGGCCTTCAAGAACGCCGCCGACAGCATTGCCAGCGGCGTGGCGGTGATCCATCAGGAACTGCACCTGGTGCCGGAAATGACGGTGGCCGAGAACCTGTTCCTCGGGCACTTGCCGTCGCGTCTTGGCGTGGTCAACCGAAGCCTGCTGCGCCAGCAGGCACTGGCCTGCCTGAAGGGCCTGGCGGATGAAATCGATCCGGCAGAAAAACTCGGTCGCCTGTCGCTCGGCCAGCGCCAGCTGGTGGAAATCGCCAAGGCGTTGTCCCGTGGCGCCCAGGTAATCGCCTTTGACGAGCCCACCAGTAGCCTGTCTGCACGGGAGATCGACCGCTTGATGGCGATCATCACCCGCCTGCGCGACGAGGGCAAAGTGGTGCTCTACGTGTCCCACCGCATGGAGGAGGTGTTCCGCATCTGCAACGCCGTGACGGTGTTCAAGGACGGCCGCTACGTGCGTACGTTCGAGGACATGAGTGCGCTGACCCACGACCAGTTGGTGACGTGCATGGTGGGCCGCGATATCCAGGATATCTACGACTACCGCCCGCGTGAGCAGGGCGAAGTGGCGCTGAAGGTCACTGGCCTGCTGGGGCCCGGCCTGCGTGAGCCGATCAGTTTCTCGGTGCGCAAGGGCGAGATTCTGGGCCTGTTCGGACTGGTGGGCGCCGGGCGAACGGAGCTGTTTCGCCTGCTCAGTGGCCTGGAGCGCGCCAGCGCCGGGCAACTGGAACTCTGCGGCAAGCCCCTGCACTTGCAGTCACCTCGCGATGCCATCGCCGCTGGCGTGTTGTTGTGCCCGGAGGACCGCAAGAAAGAGGGCATCATTCCACTGTCCAGCGTCGCCGAGAACATCAATATCAGTGCACGTGGGGCCCATTCCACGTTCGGCTGGCTGCTGCGCGATGGCTGGGAAAAGGGCAACGCCGACCAGCAGATCAAGGCCATGAAGGTCAAGACGCCCAACGCGACGCAGAAGATCATGTACCTGTCGGGCGGCAATCAACAGAAGGCCATTCTCGGTCGTTGGCTGTCGATGCCGATGAAGGTGTTGCTGTTGGACGAACCGACCCGTGGCATCGATATCGGCGCCAAGGCCGAGATCTACCAGATCATTCATAACCTCGCGGCCCAGGGCATTGCCGTGATTGTGGTGTCCAGCGACCTGATGGAAGTGATGGGCATCTCCGACCGCATCCTGGTGCTGTGCGAAGGCGCAATGCGGGGTGAGCAAACTCGCGAACACGCCACTGAATCCAACCTGCTGCAACTGGCCCTGCCGCGCAGCCTGGCGAACTGAGAGACGATTATGACCACTCAACACAATGTGCTGCCCACCGCGCGCAAGCCCCTGGACCTGCGCGCACTGCTGGACAATTGGGCCATGCTATTGGCGGCCGTGAGTATCTTTTTGCTGTGCGCGTTGCTCATCGACAACTTCCTCTCACCGTTGAACATGCGCGGGCTGGGCCTGGCGATTTCCACCGTGGGCATCGCCGCCTGCACCATGCTGTTCTGCCTGGCGTCGGGGCATTTCGACCTGTCGGTGGGCTCGGTGATTGCCTGCGCCGGGGTGGTCGCGGCGATTGTGATGCGCGACACCGACAGCGTCATGCTGGGCATTGGCGCTGCGTTGCTGATGGGCCTGATGGTAGGGCTGATCAACGGCATCGTGATCGCCAAGCTACGGGTCAATGCGCTGATCACCACCTTGGCGACCATGCAGATCGTGCGTGGCCTGGCGTACATTTTTGCCAACGGCAAGGCCGTGGGCGTGTCCCAGGATCAGTTCTTTATCTTCGGCAACGGCCAACTGCTGGGCGTGCCGGTGCCGATCCTGATTACCGTCCTGTGCTTCCTGTTCTTCGGCTGGCTGCTCAACTACACCACGTATGGGCGCAACACCATGGCCATCGGCGGCAACCCGGAAGCGGCGTTGCTGGCAGGGGTGAATGTAGACCGCACCAAGATCCTGATCTTCGCCGTGCATGGGGTGATCGGCGCGTTGGCCGGGGTGATCCTGGCTTCGCGCATGACGTCCGGCCAGCCCATGATCGGCCAGGGCTTCGAGCTGACGGTGATCTCGGCGTGTGTGCTGGGCGGGGTGTCGTTGAGCGGCGGGGTAGGCATGATCCGCCACGTGATTGCCGGTGTACTGATCCTGGCGATCATCGAGAATGCGATGAACCTGAAGAACATCGACACGTTCTACCAGTACGTGATCCGGGGCTCGATCCTGCTGCTGGCCGTCGTCATCGACCGCATGAAACAACGCTGAACCGCTTGTCATGTGAGGCTCAAAATGGGGGAGGGGGCAAGCCCCCTCCCACAGTAAAGCGGTTTTAATCGGCGGTGAATTTGAAGACGGTGTTCTGGGTGTAAGTCTGCCCTGGGTTCAGGCGGGTCGAGGCAAACTTGGGTTGGTTGGGCGCATCCGGAAAATGCTGGGTCTCGAGTGTGAACCCACTCCAATGCTGATACGTCTTGCCAGCCTTGCCCTTCACCGAACCATCGAGGAAGTTACTGGTATAAAACTGTACCCCAGGCTCCGTGGTAAACAGCTGCAACCGCCGCCCGGACGCAGGGTCGTGCACCTCGGCCGCCAACTGCTTCACATCGCCTTTGGTATCCAGCGCCCAGTTGAAGTCGAACCCACCCTGTTTCGGTTCGGCGAATTTGAGCTGCGGGTGATCTTCCTTGATGTGCTGGCCGATCGGTGTGGGTTTCAGGAAGTCCATCGGCGTGCCCTTGACGGGCGCCAGTTCGCCGGTGGGAATCAGCGTCGCATTCACCGGTGTGTAATGGCTGGCATGCAAGGTCGCCACCTGCTTGAGGATGTCGCCATTCCCCGCGCCGGCCAGGTTGAAATAGCTGTGGTTAGTGAGGTTGAGCACCGTCGGTTTATCGGTGGTGGCGGTGTAGTCGATGTGCAATTCGTTGCGGTCATTGAGGCGGTAGGTGACTTCGGTCTTCAGGTTGCCCGGAAAGCCCATCTCGCCGTCCTTGGACAGGTAGCTCAGCTTCACGCCGACCGAGTCCTTGTCCTTGATCGACTCGGCCTTCCACACGTGTTTGTCGAAGCCTTGTGCGCCGCCATGCAGCGAATTGGGCCCGTCGTTGAGTGGCACCTGGTAGCGTTTGCCGTCGAGCTCGAAGGCACCGCCGGCCAGGCGATTGCCGAAGCGTCCGATGGTGGCGCCGAAAAACGCGGTGCCGCTTTGATAGCCTTGCACGTCATCGAAGCCCAGCACGACGTCTTCGACCTTGCCGTGTTTGTCCGGCACCGCCAGCGACTGCAACACACCGCCGTAGGTGATCACGGTGGCTTGCATGCCGTGGCTGTTACGCAAGATGTACTGTTCGACGGCGGTGCCGTCGTTGGTTTTGCCGAAAGGTTTGTGCTCGCTGCTGAGGCCTGCAGCCTGGGCGCCGCCACTGGCGATCAGCATGGACATCGCCAAGCCCGAGAGCAGGTATCGAGGGTGCTTCATGATCGAACTTCCTTTTGTTGTTTTGAGTGGAATAGTTCTACTAATGTGCGATATTTTGTCGATTGGACAGCGAATTTATAGCCTTTAACGCCATTTTTGCAAAATAAAATAAGACTAATTAAGTGAGGCACCTCTTATATGAACACTCGGCACGCGGTTTACCCCGACCTTGAAGGCAAGGCTGTCCTGATCTCGGGAGGCGCCTCGGGTATTGGCGAATTCATGGTGCGCGCCTTCGCCGCGCAGGGCGCCAAGGTCGGCTTTGTCGACCGCGCACAAAGCCAGGGCGAGCGCCTGGCGGCGCTGTTGAGTTCGCGGGGGCATACGGTGGAGTTCGTGAATTGCGACATCACGGATGAGATCGCCTACAAAGCCGCCATTGGACGTTTCGAACACTCCCTGGGGCCCATCACTGTGCTGGTGAACAACGCCGCCAATGATGTGCGCCACACCCTGGAAGAAGTCGACTCGGAGATGTTCGACCGGCTCATCTCCGTCAACCTGAAACACGCGTTCTTCGCCGCCAAGGCCGTGGTGCCAATGATGAAAAGTGCGGGCGGTGGGGCGATCATCAACCTCGGGTCGGTCGGCTGGATGATGGCCTCCGCCGGCTACCCGGTGTACGCCGCCAGCAAGGCCGCCGCCCACGGCATGACCCGCGCGCTCGCCCGGGAACTGGGGCCGAGCCGCATCCGTGTGAATACGCTGGTGCCGGGTTGGGTGATGACAGAAAAACAACTGGCGATGTGGGTCGACGATGCCGCGAAGGAATTGATCAGCCGCAGCCAGTGCCTGCCAGGCAGCGTGCTGCCGGAGCACATTGCCAATATGGCGTTGTTCCTGGCCTCTGATGCATCGGCGATGTGTTCGGCGCAGAACTTTATCGTGGATGGTGGGTGGGTCTGAGCCGGCCCCGTTGCGCCAGGCAACACTGACTCACGGTGGCAGAGAGCTTATGTGGGAGCGGGCTTGCCCGCTCCCACATAAGCCCGCTCTGGGTGGTTTATTCGATGGGGTAACGCTTGAACGCCGGGTGCTGTTCCAGCCGCTCTGCGTGGCGCTTGAGGTTGGGAAAGGCATCCGCCTTGACCACCGAGCCTACGGTGAACTGGCTGAACGACCAGGCCACCGCCGCAGTAATCGACGCCTGGGTCAGTGCTCCACTGTCAGCCAGTTGCTGGTCCAGCAGTGAATAGGCGGCCAGTAATTGGCCGCTGATGCGGTCGAGCCAGGGCGCATGCAGTTTCTCGGCGGGGCGCAGGTTGTGTTCGTAGACGATCTGTACGCTTTTCTCGCAGGCCGCCAGCGCCAGGCCAAGTACCTGCAGGTCCTGGGCGCGCGCGGCGGGCTGTTGCGCGAGCAGCTTCTTGTTATCCGGGGCGAGGGCTTCCAGGTAGTCGAGGATCAGGCTGGAGTCCATCAGCACCGTGCCATCGTCCAGCACCAGGGTCGGGGCCTTGACCACCGGGTTGATCTGGGCGAACTCGCTGAAGGCGCGGAACACCGACAGCGGTTCATGCACAAAGTCCACCCCGTACACGTCCAGGGAAATAGCCACGCGGCGTACGTAGGGCGAGTCCAGCATGCCGATCAGTTTCATGAAGCCTCCATTGCGCTCGAAGGGATGGCTCAAGAGAGTAAGGGCGCAGGATCGGCCTGCGCAATGGCCTCCCGAAGTTGTCGGTAGGCGACCACCAGTTGCTCCAGGCTGAACGCCAGGTTGCGTCCACTGGGGTTCGGTAGCACCCACACCGACGCGCCGCCCAGCCGCTGCGGCTGCAACCCCCACTCAATCTCGCGCTTACCGGACAGCGCGCTGTAGCCAGCCTTGCCGAGAAAGGCCACGAAACGGGGGGCATGGCGTTGGATTTTGTGTTCAAACGCTGCTGCCGCATCGGTGAACTCATGCCGTGCCAGCTCGCCAGCGCTTGCGGTGGGGCGCTCAACAACCGTCGTCAGGCCACAGTGACAGTGCAGCAACGTACGGCCGTCCTCAGGGCGGATTTCATCGGGTGTAAAGCCCGCCAGGTGCACGGTGCGCCAGAAGCGATTGCTGCGATTGGCAAAGTGCAGGCCCAGGGCGGCGGAGCCCTTGCCGGGGTTGATGCCGCAGAACACCACGTCCAGGTGGTCGGCCAGGATGTCGTCGAGGCGGTCGTTCATGTTGGATCTGCCTGCAAGTGGGTGAGCAGCCACGCCGTGAAACGGCGCGCCAGCGGGTCATGCTCGCTGTCGCGGTGGGTCAACAGTGCCCAACTCGGCCCGCGGATGGTCGCCTCTACCAAGGGCACGAGCAAGCCGTCTTCTTGCGCTTGGCGGCTCAACAACTGGCTGACCAGGCCAATCCCCAGCCCGCTGCACACCGCGTCGAGCAACAGGCCAGGGTCGGAAAAATTCAAGCCCTGGTCCTGCTGCCCCATATCGATGCCGGCTTCCACTGCCCAATGACTCCAGTCCATTTCCCGTTCCCCGTGCAGGGTGGTGCGTTGCGCCAAGGGCTGCTTCAACACCCGTGGATGACAGGCGGGAAACAGCCGGTCAGCGTGCAGCACCTTGAAGCTGCATTCGGCCTGGGAGCTGATGTCATCGCGCACCGCCAGGTCGATGGTCTGGCTGGTCATGTCGGGTACTTCGTCGGTGCTGAAGATCCACAGATCGACCTCCGGGTGCTGCAGGCGGAAATCCGCAAGCCGAGGCAGCAGCCAGTGGCGTGCGAAGGTCGGCGTCGTATTGAGCACCAGTTGATTGGGCTTGCGATATTGCCCCAGGCGCCGCACGCCCACCGCCAGTTGCTGCAACAGCGCCTGGGTGGTGCTGAGGAAGTCATGGCCGGCGTCGGTCAGGCTCACGCTGCGCCCGCTGCGGAAAAACAACGGCTGCTCGAGGTAGGACTCCAGGCTGCGGATCTGCTGGCTGATCGCCGATTGGGTCAGGTGCAGTTCTTCGGCAGCCTTGTGGAAACTGCCCAGCCGGGCGGCGGCTTCGAAGCCGCGCAGGGTGCCGAGTGGCGGCCAGTGCTTGAGCATGCTGATAAGTTCCTCTAATCAGATTTCTACAAAATCCATCGTTTGTCTGGTCCTTTGAGCGCCAATAGCATGTAAGCCAAGACGCCGTGGGCAGTTTTCGCTGAACACAATGGCTTAACTGAAGGGTGTTTGTCATGCAGCAGAGTGCAATGCAAAACAACGGTTGGTGGATGCCTGCGGAGTGGGCCCGACATGCGGCGACGTGGATGGCCTGGCCGCACAACCAGGCGTTATGGGAAACCACCTGGGGCGTGACCTTGGCGCAGGTGCAGCAGGATTTTGCGCGGGTGGCCAATGCGATTGCACGCTTTGAACCGGTGAAGATGATTGTGGATCCGTCGGCGGTGGTCGGCGCCAAGGCGCTGTGCGGGTCAGGCATCGAACTGATCGAGCACGCCGTCAACGACAGCTGGTGCCGCGACTCCGGCCCGACGTTCGTCTGCCATCCGCAACTGGGCACGGCCGGGGTGAGCTGGCGCTTCAACGCCTGGGGCGGCAAGTCGGCCCATGACCTCGATGAAAGCCTGGCTCGTCGCGTGCTCAACCACTTGGGGCTGGCGTGCTTCGGCACGCCCCTGAGCAATGAGGGCGGCGCGATCCATGTGGACGGCGAGGGCACGCTGATCACCACCGAATCGGTGCTGCTCAACCCCAACCGCAACCCCGGTGTGAGCAAGGCCGAGATGGAAGACATCTTCGCGCGCCTGCTGGGCATCAAGAAGACGATCTGGCTACCCGGCGACCCGGACTATGTGACCGGCGACATGACCGACGGCCATGTCGATGGCGTCTGCGCGTTCGCCCGTCCCGGGGTGCTGCTGGTCGATGCGACTCACGATCAACACTCGGTCTACGCCGAAGTCGTGCGCGAAAACCGCCGCGCCCTCGCACTGGCTACCGACGCCCAGGGCCGCCGCTTCGAGATGGTCGACTTGTATGAGGCCACCGATGCGGTGGACACCGAGGCCGAAGTGTTCTGCGCCTCCTACACCAACTTCTACATCGCCAATGGCGCAATCATCATGCCCGCCTATGGCATTGCCACCGATCAGGTGGCAGCCGAGGTCTTGGCCCAGGCTTTCCCCGGTCGCGAGATCGTGCCGGTGCAGATCAATCACCTGGCGCACGGCGGCGGCGGGGTGCATTGCATCACCCAGCAACAGCCTGCGTGGGTGAAGCCATGAGCCTCCTGACGGTTGCCGCCACACAGATGCCTTGCACCTGGGACCTGCCCGCCAACCTCGACCGTGCCGAGCAACTTGTGCGCGACGCGGCCGCGCAGGGCGCCCAGGTGATCCTGTTGCAGGAGCTGTTCGCCACACCGTATTTCTGCATCGAGCAACACCACAAGCACTTGGCGCTGGCCGAGGAATACCGGCACAGCCAGGTACTCAAGCGCTTCGCCGCCCTGGCCAGGGAGCTGGGCGTGGTACTGCCGCTCAGTTGGTTCGAAAAGGCCGGCAATGCCTTCTTCAATTCCCTCAGCGTGGCGGATGCCGATGGGCGCTTGCTCGGCGTCTATCGCAAGACGCACATCCCGAACGCCATCGGCTATCAGGAGAAAGAATATTTCAGCCCCGGCGATACCGGTTTTCGCGTATGGGACAGCGCATTCGGACGCCTCGGCGTGGGCATCTGCTGGGACCAGTGGTTTCCGGAAACCGCGCGCTGCCTGGCGTTGCAAGGCGCCGACGTACTGCTGTTTCCCACCGCCATCGGCTCGGAGCCCGGCTGCAACACCCTGGATTCCCGGGACCACTGGCAAATGACCATGCGCGGCCATGCGGCGGCGAATCTGCTGCCGGTGGTTGCCGCCAACCGCGTTGGCCACGAGGTGGCGACGACCGACCCGAGCCTGCACATGGGTTTCTATGGGTCGTCGTTCATCTGCAACCACAAGGGCAAGCTACTGGCCGAAGCGGATCGCGACGCCACCGGCGTGCTGGTGCACAGCCTGGACCTGTCTGCCATGCGTGAGGAGCGCCTGACCTGGGGCATCTTCCGTGATCGACGCCCGCAGATGTACGGCGCACTGCTGACGCTCGATGGTCGCCAGCCGAGGATGCCAGCATGAGGATCGTCCCCACGCTGCTCAGCTGCGCGCTGCTGAGCACTGCCGTCTGCGCGTCGGCCGATGACAAGACACTGAAGGTCTATAACTGGGCCGACTATTTCGCCGCCGACACCTTGTCCAGGTTCACCGCCGAGACCGGTATCCAGGTGATCTACGATGTGATGGACGGCAGTGAAACCCTGGAAGCCAAGATGATGGCTGGCGGCAGTGGTTACGACCTGATCTTCCCCGGCGACACCGTGGCCGAGCGCCTGATGCGCGCCGGCAGCCTGCAGGCCCTGGACCCCGCTAAGCTCAGCGCAATGGGCGATATCGAGCCGGGCCTGCAGAAGCTGCGCACCCACTATGTCAATTCGAACAACGCCACAGTGCCCTACACCTGGGGGACCATCGGCCTGACTTACAACACGCAACAGATCCAGCAGCGCCTGCCGAATGCGCCGGTCAACAGCCTCGACCTGCTGTTCAAACCGGAAAACGCGGCCAGGTTCGCCGATTGCGGCATCTCGCTGATCGACTCGCCGGACGAAGTGCTTGCGGTGGTGCTCAACTACCTGGGCCGTGACCCGCGCAGCGCCAAGCGCGAAGACCTGGCGGCGGCCAGCGAGCTGTTGCTCAAGCTGCGCCCGTTTATTCGCAAGTTCCAGTCGCAACCGGTGACCGATCTGGTCAATGGCAACCTGTGCCTGTCCCTCGGCTACAGCGGTGACATGACCCAGGCCCAGCGCGCCGCCGATGCGGCCGGCAAAGCGGTGACCTTCGGTTATCACATCCCCCGCGAAGGCACCACGGTGTGGATGGACACCATGGCCATCCCGATCGACGCCCAACACCCGGAATACGCCTACGCCTTCATCAACTTCGTGATGCGCCCGGAGAACATGGCGGCCATCACCAACCTCACCGGCTATCCCACCGCGAATGCCAAGGCCCGGCCGGACGTGGAGGCAAGCATGCGCGACAACCCGGACATCTACCCGGAGGCGGCGACCTTCGAGCGCCTGATCGTCGGCAGGGACATCCCCCAGGCCGACATGCGCGCGCGGATGCGCGTATGGACTAAGTTCAAGACAGCCACTGTGAAGTGAGTATTGCATGCCAACCCGTCGCACCTTTATCAAACACGCCAGTGTGGTCTGTGCCATGACCCTGATCGCCCCGCACATCCAAGCCAACCGCCGTGGCCGTTTCTACATGCCCGATGAGGGCGAGAGGCACCGCCAGGCCTTCATCGCCTTTGGCGCCCAGGACGCCATTTGGAACGACTTCACTGCCGATGTGCGAGCCGCCCTGGGACGCATCGCCCGCGCAATAGCCGAGCATGAACCGGTCACGGTGTTCTGCCGCGAAGACGAGCGCCTGCTTGCCGAAAAACAGTGCGGCACGCGCAATATCACTTTCGTGGAAACCGCGCTGGATGACATCTGGATACGCGATACCGGCGCCAACTTCGTCATCGACGGCGCGGGCGGGTTGGGGGCAGTGGACTTCAACTTCAACGGCTGGGGTAACAAGCAGCAGCACGACGATGACACGCTCCTGGCCGCACGGATCGCCGA
Organism: Pseudomonas lurida; assembly: GCF_002563895.1. NCBI lineage: Bacteria > Pseudomonadati > Pseudomonadota > Gammaproteobacteria > Pseudomonadales > Pseudomonadaceae > Pseudomonas > Pseudomonas lurida. Next base: position 2,415,801 of record NZ_PDJB01000001.1, read on the forward strand.
GGAAACCGGCGCGCGCCACCTGCGCAGCGAACTGGTGGGCGAGGGCGGGGCTATCGAAGTGGATGGCCTGGGCACCGGCATCATGACCGAAAGCAGCTGGATAAACGCCAACCGCAATCCGGGTTGGAGCAAGGCCGAGGTCGAAGCCGAGCTGAAAAAGCGCCTGGGCCTGCGCAAGATCATCTGGCTGCCGGGTATCCAGGGCCGGGACATCACCGACGCCCACGTGGATTTCTACGCGCGTTTCGTGTCACCCGGCGTGGTGCTCGCCAACCTGGACACCGACCCTGACGCCTACGATCACGCGGTCACCCTGGCGCACCTGGACATCCTGAAAAACGCCACCGACGCCGATGGACGCGCCTTGCAGGTGCATACCGTGTCGACACCGCTCAATGGGCGCAAAAACAACCCGGATTTCGCCGCAGGCTATATCAATTATTTCGTCATAAACGGTGCGGTCATCGCCCCCGAGTTTGGCGATTCGGTAGCGGACCGCAAGGCACTGGACCTGCTGGCCCGGCTCTACCCGGAACGCAAGGTGATACCACTCAATATCGACGCGATTGCAGCGGGGGGCGGTGGCATTCACTGTGTGACGAGCCATCAACCTTTGGTTTAGTCTGGAGCGCTTCGCTGATCGCAAGCACGTCTGGAGCAGTAAGCATGACCGATTACGTACCCCCGAAAGTGTGGACCTGGGACACCGAAAGTGGCGGCACCTTCGCCAGCATCAACCGGCCGATTGCCGGCGCGACCCATGACAAGGAACTGCCGGTGGGCAAGCACCCGCTGCAGCTGTATTCCCTGGCCACGCCTAATGGCCAGAAGGTCACGATCCTGCTGGAGGAGTTGCTGGCCCTGGGCCACAGCGGTGCGGAATATGACGCCTGGCTGATCAAGATCGGTGATGGCGACCAGTTCGGCAGCGGATTTGTTGGCGTGAACCCGAACTCCAAGATCCCGGCACTGTTGGACCGCAGCGGTGCCACACCGATTCGGGTCTTCGAGTCCGGGGCAATTTTGCAGTACCTGGCGGAGAAGTTCGGGGCGTTCTTCCCGACTGAACCTGCGGCTCGCGCGGAATGCCTGTCATGGTTGTTCTGGCAGATGGGCAGCGCGCCGTACCTGGGGGGGGGGTTCGGGCACTTCTATGCGTACGCGCCGAGCAAGATGGAATACGCGATCAACCGGTTCGCCATGGAGACCAAGCGGCAGCTCGACGTACTCGACCAACGCCTGGCAGTGAGCGAGTACATCGCCGGGGATGAATACACCATCGCCGACATCGCCATCTGGCCCTGGTATGGCGGGTTGGTCAAAGGCCGCTTGTATGGCGCGGCGGAGTTCCTGTCGGTGCATGAATACAAGCACGTATTGCGCTGGGCGGATGCGATTGACGCGCGGCCAGCGGTGCAGCGGGGGCGGCGGGTGAACCGGGTGTCTGGCGCACCTGAGGAACAATTGGCCGAACGGCATGACGCCAGCGACTTGGACTAACGGTCTGAGAGGGTCAAAACGGTGGGAGCAGGCCAGCCAGCTCCCACATTGGAGGTGGGCTGGGTTCAGAGCATTGTCGAATCAGCTCAACAGCCCAGTGCTTACCGCGACAATCAGGAAGACCCCCAGCAGTGCGCGGTAGATCACAAACGGCCAGGTGGAGAATCGCTCCAGGAACTTCATCAGCCCCCAGATCGCAAAAAACGCCGAGACACTCGCCACCACCAGGCCGAACAGCAAATGCGGCCAGGCATGCACGGGCAGGTCGGCATGCAGCAACGCCCACAGTTCCTTCAGGCCCGCCAGGGCGATGGCCGGCAGGCCCAGCAGGAAGGAAAACCGCGCGGCTTCCTCACGCTTGAAATTGAGGAACAGCGCGGCGGTGAGGGTAGAACCGGAGCGCGAGACGCCCGGAATCAACGCACCAATCTGTGCAATGCCCACGATCAGCGCATCCCGCAGGCGCATCTGACCCATCTCCCGGGTGTGGCGTGCGCGCACTTCCGCCACCGCCAACAGCACCGCCATCACCACGCAGGAAATGCCGATCACCCCCAAGCCGCGCAAGGGCGAGTTGCAGGCATTCAGCGTCGAAGACAACGCCAGGCCGGCAATCCCGATGGGAAGGGTTGCCAGTACAATGGCCACGGCCAGCTTGAACCACGGGTCGTTGTAGTCACCCCGGCGCACCGCGCCGATGCTGCCGGTGGTCACTTGGCGCACATCGCGCCAGAAGTAGCTGACCACCGCCGCCAGCGCTGCCAACTGCATGGCCGCAGAGAACGCCGAGCCGGGGTCCTGCCAGCCGAGCAGGGCGGGTACCACGCGCATATGGGCGGTGGACGACACCGGCAACAGTTCGGTAATGCCCTGGATCACGCCCAGGATGAAGATCTGCAGGTAATCCAGGGAGGCAAAACCCACATCCAGGCCGGCGGAACAGACGTTGGTCAAAATACGTGTCCTTGAAAAAGGGGAGGCAATTTCGCGGAGTTTATTCGAAATGTTTCAGGGTTTTGGCGGAGGCAACACCTATTTGCAATCGGTTCAGCAAGTAGAAAGGTTGGCCGCTCTAGTGGACTGTCCGTGGGTTTTGTGAACAATGTCGACCTGCATTCCTGACCGAGAGCCCCATGCCTGAAACCACCGTCGAACTGATCCAGACCGGCCCGGAGCACGCCGAGCTGATCCGCAATCTCTACCAGTACTACGCTTATGAGTCGTCGGACTGGGAACAGGAAGATGTCGAGGCGGACGGCCGCTTCTACATCCATGACGAACACCTGACCCGTTACTGGCAAGACCCGCAGTGGAGCGCCAACCTGCTGTTGGTCGATGGCTACATTGCCGGCTTCCTGTTGATCGAAGGCAGCGAACTGCCGGGCATCGACGCCCTGGAACTGGCCGACCTGTTCATCCTCAAGCGCTACCGCCGCAAAGGCATCGGCCGCGCCATCGCCAGCCAGGTGCTGTGCAGCGGCGAGGCCAATTGGCTGGTGCGGTTCTATGACCAGGACGAAGTGTCCCAAGCGTTCTGGCGCTCAGTGCTGGATAACCTGCCGCGTCCGGTGCAGACGATTGAACTGGAGGATGAACCGCAGTTGGTGAGTTACCTGATTACGCGGGCGGCGTTGCATTAAAGGCTTGCTGCATCACCTGCGGCGGCTGCCCAAACGCCCTTAAAAATGCTTGGCGCATGCGCTCGCGATCGCCAAACCCGGTTTCGCGGGCCACCACTTCAACCGGATGGCGACTGGTTTCCATCATCGCCCGGGCGGCTTCTACCCGCAGGGACTCGACGGCCTTGGCCGGCGTTTGCCCGGTTTCTTCACGGAACACCCGGCTGAACTGGCGGGGGCTGAGCCGAGCGACATCGGCCAGGGCTTCCACCGACAGGTCGTGGGTCAGGTTCTCGCGGGCGTATGCCAGGGCCAGTTGCACGCGGTCCGATTTAGGGTCCAGTTCCAACAGCGCTGACAACTGCGATTGCTCACTGCCGCGACGCTGGGCGATCACCAGCTTGCGTGCAATGCGCCGGGCCAGGTCGCTGCCCAGGTCGTTTTCTACCATGGCCAGTGCCAGGTCCACGCCGGCGCTCATGCCGGCGCCAGTCCACACGTGGCCGTCGACGATAAACAGCTTGTCTTCTTCCAGGCGAATGTCCGGGTAGCGCTTGCGAAAGGCCGGTGCGTGGATCCAGTGGGTGGTGGTGCGCTTGCCTTCCAGCAGGCCGGCTTCGGCCAGCACAAAAATGCCCATGCATAACGAGGCGACGCGTCGCGACTGGGCGGAGGCGGCCTTGACCAGTTCCAGCAGGTTGGCTTCCGGCAGGCGGAATTCCAGGTAGCCACTGACGATCAGGGTGTCGTAGCCCTGCGGACGGATCGGCGTGGTATTCACCGAGAACCCCTGGGAAGTCATCACCGCGCCACCGCTCTGCGACACCAGGTGAAATTCATAGGCCGGCTCGCCGCGCAGCAGGTTCGCGCACTCGAACACCGAACCCAGGCTGAGGCTCAGGGATTGGAAGTTCGGGTAAACCATCAGCGCAACGCTGTGCATCGTCATTCTCCAAGGGGCGCGGGAGAGGGGATTGTCGGTGCGTGCACGTTAAACGGCAACCGCCATCGCGTCATGTCCGGAATCCTTGCGGATCTGACATTGTGCGAGATTGGCCCCGCTCCTAACATTCCCTCAACGAACTAGACGACTGGTCTAATCGGACGGGATGAACAATGAACCACGAAGCCAAAAGTGCAAAACAGACCATTCTGGATACGGCGCAACGTATTGTCGGCCGCAAAGGATTTTCTGCGGTGGGCCTGAACGAAATACTGCTGGCCGCCGAAGTACCCAAAGGTTCGTTCTATCACTACTTCAACTCCAAGGATGCGTTCGGCGTTGTATTGCTCGACCACTACTTCGACCACTACGTGCACGGCATGCAGCAACTGTTCGACGCGCCGGGGTTAACCCAGCACGCCAAGTTGATGCGTTATTGGCACTGCTGGATCGACAACCAGACCGGCTGCTCCGACGCAGGCAAATGCCTGGCCGTCAAACTCGGTGCAGAAGTGTCAGACCTTTCAGAGCCGATGCGCCTGGCCCTGCAACGCGGCACGGCACGCACCATAGGGTTGCTTGCCAAGGCCCTGCAACAGGGGGTCGAAGACGGCTCGGTAGTCATTACGCAACACCCCGAAAGCCTGGCCCAGCGCCTGTATGCGTTGTGGCTGGGGACCAGCGTCATGAGCAAAATCACCCGTACAGCGGCGCCTTTCGACGAGGCGCTGGGGCTGACCCGACAGCTGTTGGGACAGCCTGGACACACCGACGCTCACACCGACAATCACACCTATCGAGGCACTGGAAAATGAAAGTATTAATGGTACTGACCTCTCACGACCAGCTCGGCGATACCGGGCGCAAGACCGGCTTCTGGCTCGAAGAGTTTGCCGCTCCCTATTACGCGTTCAAGGACGCCGGTGCCGACGTGGTGCTGGCTTCTCCTGCCGGCGGCCAGCCGCCGCTGGACCCGGTCAGCGACCAGCCGGACTTCCAGACCGAGCAGACCCACCGCTTCGCCGCCGACCCGGCTGCACAACAGGCCCTGGCGACCACGTTGAAGCTGGACACGGTCAACGCCGACGACTTCGACACCGTGTTCTACCCAGGCGGCCACGGCCCATTGTGGGACCTGGCGGAATCGCCGGTGTCGATCGCCCTGATCGAGTCCTTCGAACGCGCGGGCAAACCGATCGGCTTTGTCTGCCACGCACCGGGCGCCTTGCGTCACGTCAAGGCGGTCAACGGTGAGCCGTTGGTCAAGGGCCGTCGTGTCACCGGGTTCTCCAACTCGGAAGAAGCCGCGGTGGAGTTGACCAAGGTGGTGCCGTTCCTGGTGGAAGATGAGTTCAAGAAGTTGGGTGGCCATTATGAGAAGGGGGCCGATTGGCAGTCCTTTGTCATTACCGATGGTTTGCTGGTCACCGGGCAAAACCCTGGCAGCTCCAGTGATGTGGCCAAGGCGCTGCTGAAACTCACCGCTTAAGTTAATTAACCGTTCGATTCATTGGCGACTGTCATCAGTCGCCAATGCTTTAGCGTGTCCGCAATGTGGAAGTTATTAAATGAATGACCCTATTTTAAGCACCCCGGTAAAACTGGGGCACCACACACTGAGCAACCGTATTGTCCTGCCGCCGTTGACGCGCCAGCGCAGTGCCCAACCGGGTGATATCGCCACCGACTTGATGGCCGAGTATTACCGCCAACGTGCCACGGCCGGTTTCATGGTGAGCGAGGGCACGCAGATTGAACCGCGTGGCCAGGGGTACGCGTGGACACCAGGCATCTACACCCCGGCGCAGATCGACGGCTGGCGCAAGGTCACCCAGGCGGTGCATGCCGAAGGCGGGGTGATCTTCGCCCAGTTGTGGCATGTCGGCCGTGTGTCCCACAACGCCTTGCAGCCAGAAGGTGGCGCACCCGTCGCACCGTCGGCAATCCAGGCACTGCAGGCCAAGGCCTTCATCGAAACGGCGCCGGGCGAGGGTGAGTTGATGCAACCGCCGGTTCCGCGCGCCTTGACGGCCCTCGAGATCGAGGAACTGGTCGGGCACTACGCCCAGGCAGCACGCAATGCGCTGGATGCCGGGTTCGACGGCGTGGAAATCCATTCGGCGAATGGTTACCTGGTCAACCAGTTCATCTCGGCCCACGCCAACCAGCGTGATGACGAGTACGGTGGCTCGCTGCACAATCGCTTGCGTTTTCTACGCGAGATCGTCGAAGCCGTGAGCGCCGTGGTCGGCCCGGAGCGCCTGGGGGTGCGTTTCTCGCCATTGTTCAGCGGCACCGATCAGGACCGTGTGTACATCGGCCTGGTGGAAGACGACCCGCATCACACCTACATCGAAGCGATCAAGGTGCTGGAAGAATCGGGCATCGCCTATGTGTCCATTGCCGAAGCCGACTGGGACAACGCCCCGGTGTTGCCGGAATCGTTCCGCCGCGCGGTGCGCGATACCTTCAGCGGGCGGATCATCTACGCCGGTCGCTACACCGCTGAGCGCGGTGCTGATTTGGTCGAGGCGGGGCTGGCGGACTTGATCGCGTTCGGGCGGCCATTCATTGCCAACCCGGATCTGCCACAGCGGCTATTCAACGGGTGGCCGTTGAATCCTTTGCGGGCTGATGGGCTGTATGGCGGGACAGAAGCCGGGTATATCGACTACCCGGTGTACGCCCAATAGCCTTGCAGCACTGACCCATGTGGAAGCTGGCTAGCGATGCCAGCTCCCACAAAAGCCAGCCCCCGGTGTTATTGCACCCGCAACACAATCTTGCCGATATGATCGCCGCCCTCCATCCGCGCATGGGCCTGGGCGGCGTCGGTGTATTCGTAGACTTTGTCGATGATCGGCAGGCACCGCCCGGCGGCCAGCACCGGCCATACGTATTCGCGTAGCTGTTCGGCAATCGCGGCCTTTTCATCCCTGGTGCGTGCACGCAACAGCGAGCCGGTAATCACCGCGCGTTTGCCCAGGATGCTCAACAGGTCGACGTCGTTGGCCTTGCCGCCACCGAGGAAGCCCAGCATCACCAAGTGGCCGTCCATGGCCAAGGACTTGATGTTGTTGTTCAGGTAGGAGGCTCCCATGATGTCGAGGATCACGTTCACGCCTTTGTCAGCAGTCTGCTTGGCAATGACCTCGGCAAAGTCCTGCTCGCGATAATTGATCGCTTCGGCGCCCAGCTTGGTAATCGCTGCACACTTGTCGGCACTGCCGGCAGTGGCGAAGGCCTGGATACCGAACTCGCGGCACAGCATCAGGGCGGTGGTGCCGATGCCGCTGGTGCCGCCGTGGATCAGCACGCGCTGGCCTTTGTGTGCCCCGCCGAGACCGAAGAGGTTGGCCCACACGGTAAAGAAGGTCTCCGGCACGGCGGCGGCCTGAATCCAGTCCATGCCCTCGGGGATCGGCAGGGCCTGGCTGGCCGGTACGCTGCAGAACTGCGCGTAACCCCCGCCATTGGTCAAGGCACAGACTTTGTCACCGATGACGTATTCGCTCACGCCATCGCCCAGCGCGACCACTTCCCCGGCCACTTCCAAGCCTGGAATCGGGCTCATGCCGGGTTTCATCGGGTACTTGCCTGCACGTTGCAAGGCATCGGGGCGGTTGACCCCGGCGGCATGCACGCGGATCAGTATCTCGCCGGGGCCGGCGACCGGCACCTCGGCCCGGCGCGGTTGCAGCACTTCAGGCGCGCCGGGGGTAGTGATTTCGATCAAGGTCATTTCTTTGGGAAGCGTCATTTCAGATTACCTGCAGCGATGAGCGTATGGGGTGGGACCGTGTCGAGCGGTCGGCGGTTCAGCGCAATACTGTCCAGCGATTTCCAGGCTGGCACGTCAGAAGTTTTTCTCTGGGGACCAGTGTATCCAGGATTGTTGATGCAATAATGCTGCGATTTGGCAGCGCTGCGATGCATTTATGCAGCATTGGAGGCATCGATGAATTGGGATGATGCACGGGTGTTCCTGGCGGTTTGCCGCGAGTCGACGTTGCGCGGCGCCGCCAGGGTATTAGGTGTGGACCAGGCCACCGTGGGTCGAAGGATCAACGCCCTGGAAAAGTCCTTGAACGCCACCTTGTTCCTGCGCACCCGCGAGGGCTATGCGCTCACGGCGGTCGGCGAAGCGGCGTTGCTGTCGGTGGCGAACATGGAGCGCTCGGCCCTCGACCTGCAACGCCAGGTCCAAGGCCTGGATGACCGCCTGACTGGCACAGTACGGGTGACCACCACCGATTCCCTGGCCATCGACTTCCTGATTCCGGCCATCGCCCGCCTGCACGACAAACACCCCGACGTGCGCGTTCAACTGGACGCGTCCACCCAGATCCTCAGCCTGGCCAAGCGCGAAGCCGATATCGCCGTGCGCAATACTCGCCCGGACAACCCCGACCTGATCGCCCGGCGCATTGCACGGTGGCCGGTCGGGCTGTTCGCATCCCAGGGCTACATCGACCGCCACGGTGCGCCCGAACCCGGCAGCCTGTTCGAAGGCCATGACCTGGTGGCCTACCAACCCTACCTGCAAGGCCAGAAAGACCTGACCCTGGTCTCGGAACCCCTGGGGCGCGGGCGCATTGTCGCGACCTTGAGTTCCAGCCTGCTGGTGCGCCGTTCCATCGCAGCCGGCATTGGCATCGGCGAGATCCCGGTGCACACCGGCGAGATGGATGGGCTGGTGCGCCTGTGGCCGCAGCGCACGCGGCCATTGCCATATGACGTCTGGCTGGTGACCCACGCCGACCTGCGCCACACCGCACGGGTGCGCGCAGTGATCGATGAAATCGTCGCGGCGTTCGCGGGCACGGGGGACTGAGGTCAGCACAGGCTTGCAAGCGTGCGGCGGGCGTTGTCGACACAATCGACCTGTATGTCAACCACCGAGAGTACGTATGCACGAATCGAAACGTCAGGACCTGGGGCTATTGTTTCTGCGCGTCAGCGGGGCGTTGTTCCTGTTGTGGGTACATGGCTTGCCCAAGCTGCTCAACTACAGCGAGCAATTGAAACTCATCGAGGACCCGTTCCACCTGGGCGCGTCGGTCACGCTGCTGCTGGCGATATTCGCCGAAGTGTTGTGCCCGCTGCTGATCATGGCTGGCGTGCTGGTGCGCCTGGCGTGCCTGCCGGTCCTCTGTGTGCTGCTGATCGCCTTGGGGGTGGTGCATCCGGAGTGGACGCTGTTCGAGGCGCAGTTCGGCTGGCTGCTGCTGATCATTTTCACCGCCTTGTTGATCAGTGGGCCGGGACGCCTGGTGCTGACTCAGCGTTTCTCTTGAGCAAAAAAAGGCCGGGCAAGCCCGGCCAAACAAGGAGAGGGTGTTTTCAGCGGTTCAGGAACGCCAGCAGGTCTTCATTCAACGCCTGGGCATGGGTTACAGCGAACCCGTGGGGGGCGTCCTTGTACACCTTCAGCTCGGCGCCCTTGATCGAGGCGGCCGCTACTTTACCGGTGGTTTCGAACGGCACGACCTGGTCACCGTCGCCATGGATGACCAGGGTTGGCACGTCGATCTTGGTCATGTCCGGACGGAAGTCGGTTTCGGAGAACACGGTGACGCAATCCACGGTGGATTTCAGTGACGCCAGCAGGGCGATTTGCAAGGTCTGGGCCTGTACGCCGGCGGAGACCTTCTGGCCCTTGTTGATGCCGTAGAACGGTGTGTTGAAATCGCTGATGAATTGCGCGCGATCCTTCAGCAACTCGGCCTTGAACCCGGCGAACACGTCGAGCGGCACGCCTTGTGGGTAGTCCGGCTTCTGGCCGAACAGCGGCGTCACCGCGCCCAGCAACACCAGGCCGGCAACGCGGGCACTGCCATGGCGGGCGATGTAGCGGGCGACGTCGCCACCGCCCATGGAGAAGCCCACCAGGGTCACGTCCTTGAGGTTCAGGTGCTCGATCAACTGGGCGATATCATCGGCGAAGGTGTCGTAGTCGTTACCGGTCCACGGCTGGTCCGACCGACCAAAGCCACGGCGGTCAAACGCGATGGTGCGAAAACCGCGGCTGCTCAGGTATTCCATCTGGTATTCCCACATGTCCGCATCCAGCGGCCAGCCATGGCTGAACAACACGGGCTTACCGCTGCCCCAGTCCTTGAAATAAATCTGGGTACCGTCTTTGGCAACGAAGGTGCTCATGGAAAACTCCTGTGAGGGTGGGCAAAACAATTCAGCCTCACTATTGCGTTAAACCGGACGAAGGGCTTGTACGCGTGTGCTCGGTTGAACGGTTCGGCGTCTATGCTGGTCCACTGATCTCTTACGTCGGATCACACACAACCGTCAGATCACACAGGTGAACGAAATGGCCAAGACTTACAGCTACGCCGCCCAGAACGCCAAGGATTCCCTCAAGCCCTTTACCTTCGAGCGCCGCGCGCCGGGGGCTGATGACGTACAGATCGATATTCTCTATTGCGGCGTCTGCCACTCTGACCTGCACACCGCGCGCAACGAGTGGAACAACACCCTGTATCCCTCCGTGCCCGGCCATGAAATCGTTGGGCGCGTCACGGCGGTAGGCGCCAATGTGCAAGCGTTCAAGGTCGGTGACCTGGCCGGCGTCGGTTGCATGGTCGACAGTTGCCAGCACTGCGCGTCCTGCGCCGAGGGCGAGGAACAATACTGCGAGAACGGCTTTACCGGCACCTACAACGGTCCGGTGTTCGGCGGCGAAAACACCTTCGGCGGCTATTCGGACAGCATCGTGGTCAAGGAAAAGTTCGTGCTGCGCATCTCCCATGACGATTCCAACCTGGCGGCCGTGGCGCCGTTGCTGTGTGCGGGTATCACCACCTATTCGCCACTGCATCACTGGAAGGTCGGCCCCGGCAAGAAGGTCGGCGTGGTCGGCTTGGGTGGCCTGGGCCATATGGCGGTGAAAATCGCGCATGCCATGGGCGCTCATGTGACGCTGTTCACCACGTCACCCAATAAGCGCGAAGACGGCCTGCGCCTGGGCGCCGATCAAGTGGTGGTGTCCAAGAACCCGGACGAAATGGCCAAGGTCGCCAACAGCCTGGACTTCATCCTCAATACGGTTGCCGCGCCGCATGATCTCGATGCGTTCCTCAATCTGCTCAAGCGCGACGGCACCATGACCCTGGTCGGTGCCCCCGACAGCCCGCACCCGTCGCCGACGGTATTCAACCTGATCTTCAAGCGTCGCAGCCTGGCCGGCTCGCTCATTGGCGGCATCCAGGAGACCCAGGACATGCTGGATTTCTGCGCCAAGCATGGGATTGTCTCGGACATCGAAATGATCGATATCCAGGGCATCAACGAGGCCTATGAGCGGATGCTCAAGGGGGACGTGAAGTACCGGTTCGTGATCGACATGGACAGCCTGAAAAAAGAAAGCCACGCCGCCTGATACCCCCGATGACGCATCGGTGCTAGCGGCTCTTTGCGGGAGATGGCTTGCCTGCGATACAAGCACCTCGGCATTTAAGATGCACCGAGTTGATTGCATCGCGGGCAAGCCCGGCTCCCACATAGAGCGGCCATTTTGAGTGGTGGGCGGTGCTTCAGGCCGAGAGATGTTCGTACAGGATCGTCGCGCCCACCATCATCAGCACCCCACCACCGACCATCTCGGCGCGCTTGCCCACCACCGTGCCCAACGCTCGTCCAAGCATCATGCCGAGCGTCACCATGGTCATGGTCGCCAGGCCAATCGCGGCCGCCGCCACCAGGATGTTCACGTCCACAAACGCCAGGCCAACGCCGACCGCCAGTGCGTCGATGCTGGTGGCAAACGCCGTGACAGCCAGGATCATGAACGAATGCTGGGTCGGTTTCTCGGCTTCTTCATCATCGGCCTTCAACCCGTTCCAGATCATGTGCAGCCCCAGCCCGACCAACAGGGTGAAGGCGATCCAGTGGTCCCAGTTTTCCACCCAGCGCGTGGCCGCGTGACCGATGGCCCAGCCGATCATCGGCGTGATGGCTTCGATCACGCCAAAGATCAGGCCAGCGCGCAGGGCTTCGGTGAGGCGGGGTTTATGCAGGCTGGAGCCTTTGCCGATGGCTGCCGCAAAGGCATCCGTGGACATGGCCAGGGCGAGGAGGATCAGGGAAATGGGGTTCACGGTAAGGCTTCCAGTCGGGCTATATGAGACAACGACACAGCCACGCGCCCGACTTCAGGCATGGATGTGTCGCTGGTCTCACCAACCGAAAAGACGGTGTTCGCACCACGGCAGGTTGCCGAATATGTTGATACGAACGCTTCCGACGGGATCAGAAGCCGGTTACTCCCCAACGAGGTGGGCGATCTTAGGCGAGCGGATATGAAAATTCCGTTAAACGAGTCTGCTACATCACGCGGGCGGCGGTGCAGGGGGTGTGGTGGTGACCGCTACCTAATTGAAGTCCGCGATCCAAAAATCTGGGAGCGGGCTTGCCCGCGAAGGCGCCCTGACAACCAAACACTGTCTACCTGTCACCCCACGATCCAAAAATGTGGGAGCGTGCTTGCCAGCGAAGGCGCCCTGACATCCAACCACTCTCTACCAGTCACCCTACGATCCAAAAATGTGGGAGCGGGCTTGCCCGCGAAAGCGGCCTGACAGCCAACCACTGTCTACCTGTCACCCCACGATCCAAAAATGTGGGAGCGGGCTTGCCCGCGAAGGCGCCCTGACAGCCGACCACTGTCTACCTGTCACCCCACGATCCAAAAATGTGGGAGCGGGCTTGCCCGCGAAGGCGGCCTGACAGCCGACCAGGAGATTGGATCAGACCGGGTACATATCCGTTATCTAGGTAACGGCTGCTAGGGGTTCCGCTCTTACAGCGGGTCACTTTGGAAAAGCCCCAAAGTAACCAAAGGGCTCTTGCCCCAACACTCGGCACCTCGCCTAGGCTCGGTGTGCCCGTAATCCGACAGGGATTTGGGGGGCCGCCGCCACGCGCCCTCCATGGCGCGGGGCGGCTAAACCGGCATCCCTGCCGGTTTACCCCCCAAATCCCTGTCGAATTCCGGCCAGCGTGTTTGATGGGGCGCCTGAGATCAAAAGCAGGATCAAGAGCAGGATCAAGAGCAGGATCAAGAGCAACAGCGGCTCGCTTCGCATCGTGGTTAGCGGTAGTTGCTACTTTGGGCGATAGGGCGGCTGCTTTGCAGCCGGTCTACATGGAGGTCGAGGAAGATGAATCGCTTTCTCGGGTCCGCGGCGGCCATCTCCAGTTGCTCATCGATCAGGGCGCGCGCCTGATCAACCGACAGTTCGCACTCATTGCCTTGGGCGTCCGCGCACCGCAAGGGCGCTTGGCAGAGCTGCGCGATGTCACACGCCTGATAGCCGTCGATGCGTCTGGCGCCGGGTGCCGGGCTTGCGATGGCGCGCCAGGCAGCCTGGGTATCGACGTGCTGCTGGAGTCCCCGGCACCTGTGCTGCAACTGTTGCAGGTGCTGGAATCCGTGGAGCACCGAGGGTAGATAATCGTCGTTGAAACGTGAGGTCAGCGCAGGTTGTTGTCCAGAAGCTGGGCGTAGTTTTTGATCTCGACGTAGTGCTTGAACACTGCCAGGGCCAAGGCCAGGCGATCAAGTTGAGTATTGCGAGAGTCAGCGGTGTGATTCATGGCGAGCCGTGCTGCTGCAAGTTGAGCGTGGAGTGTGTCAGGCGCGAAAGCCCAAGGCCATGCCCGGCCGTTGTCCATGTTAATCCTCGCGCCCGGCGCCATCGTCAACGGCTTTCGCCGGCAGGTCGACTGCTACACGGGACTGCGTAGGACGCCGCGGAAGGTGGCGCTCAGTGCACGCAATGTTTCCCTGGAGCGGCTATCAGTGATGCGACTGTGCAGGACGACTTCGCTCACGGGTAAGGCGGGCAAGCCGTATTGCTCGCTTACGTCTACCGTGCCAGACGGTGCCACGCGGTGGGCGAGGGCGGCGATGCCCAATCCGGCGCTGACGGCTGCGCCCACGGCCATGACGCCACCGCCGACGAATACTTCTGTCCAGTCGATGCGCGCGGTGTCGAGGGCGCGTGTCGCCAAGTGGCGCACGCCGCAGGGCGCGGCCATGGTCGCCATGCGCAGTGGCGTGCCGGGCGTGTGTTGCCAGGTGGGTGCGGCGAACCAGCCGAAGCGCTCCACCACCAACACTTCGCCGTCCTGGCGGTCGCCCTCGTTGCGCACGATCACCGCGTCCAGTTCGTTGCGATCAAAGGCGGCGACCAGGTCGCGGGAGGAGGCGATGCGCACTTCGAGGATCACCAACGGGTCATACGCCGCCAGTCGGCTGAGCCACGTCGGCAGGTCGGGGCCGGCCACGTGGTCGCTGATGCCGATGACCAGGCGCCGCCGTGCAGGGTTGCCCATATCGCCCAAGGCGCGTTCGTGGGCATGGAGCAAGGCACGGGCGGCGACGATGAAGTGTTCGCCCTGGGGCGACAGCCGCACGTGGCGAGGCGTGCGTTCGAGCAGGCGATAGCCGAGGCGCTCTTCCAGCCGTTTGAGCTTGAGACTGATCGCCGCCTGTGAGGTGTCGAGGGCTTCGGCGGCGCGGGTGAAGCTGGCGAAGTCAGCCACCCGCACGAAGGCCTGCACGGTATCGATGTCCAGCGGTTTGGGCGCGTCGGTCATATCGGATCCTTATCGCACTTATATCGGGTGATATCTTGTTGAAATCATCGGCGCTGCGCAAGCTCAACCCTCATCTTGCACAGGAGTTCGCGCATGTTTGCCAAACAGTATTCGCACCGCTTGCCCGCTGACTACGACATGGCTGTGATTCGCCGGCGCGCCGCGCAGTTGGGGCCGCTGTGGGATAACGCAGAGGGGTTGCTGTTCAAGGCATTTGTCGCCCAGGAGCACGGGGCCAATGTGTATTCGTCGGTGTACCTGTGGGCCGACCCGTTGCAGGCCGCTGACTTTTTGTTGGGCGAGCGCTTTCAGAAAGTGCTCGACAGCTTTGGGCGCCCGCATGTCGAGAGCTGGTTGCCGCTGGATGTACAGCGTGGCCCTGCGCTGGGCGCGTTGAGTCTTTATCGGGAGGAATGGCCACTGGCGCCTGGAGCCAATCGGGCCGAGATCCTGGCCGAGGAGAAATGCCGCAATCGACAGCTGGCGCTGAGCAATGACACGTTTGCGGTGTTCCTTGCGCTGGATGTGCAGGCGTGGCGGTTGTTACGGTTCACCTTGTCGGACAGCGCGCTGGACGCCGAGCATCGCGGCACGGGTTACCAGGTGTTGTATCTGGCACAGGGCGTTGCACCCTTGCGCTAACTAAGCCAGTCTTGGTGGCCTCATTCTTGTCGTTGAAGCGATTGTGATGCAGGCCACTCGTTTGACACTCATTTGCCATGCCGTGACACCGCTGCAAAAAAGGGGCAGTTTTCCCGATGACGAGTCCGTTGCCATGGATTGGCAAAAAGCGCAGTTGTCCCTTGCCGACCGTTACAAGAAGAACCTGCGCCTATTGTGTGGACCCGAGGCGCGGACCCGGCAAACGGCAGGCATGTTCGGCAGCCATCCCATCGTTGATCAAGCCTTGCGCGACGGTGACTTTGGCCGTTGGAAAGGCAAGGGCATCGACGAAATTGATCGCGATGAGTTGTCGGATTGGCGGCGCAACAGCGCCAGTACCGCTCACGGCGGGGAATCCGTGGACCAGGTGTGTGCCCGGGTTAGCCGGTGGATGAAATCCCTGGAGTCCCAACCTGGCCATGTGGTGGCCGTCACCCACCCCTTTGTGATCCGCGCCGCGGTGCTGTACGTCATGCAATGTCCGATCTCGATGTTCTACTTGATCGACGTCGAGCCGTTGTCCGCCACCGAACTGCGCTTCAACCACGCCTGGCGGCTGCGCCTGGAAACTCACGCCTGGCCACATGAACATGGCAAAATCCACGCCCCGTAATGAGAGCAACCCATGAAACGCATCCTGATCATCGGCATTGGCGCCGGCAACCCTGACTACATCACGATGCAGGCCGTGAAAGCGCTCAACCGTACCAACGTGTTTTTCCTGATGGACAAGGGCCAGAGCAAAGACAAGTTGATCGACCTGCGTCGCGAGATCTGCGAGACCTACATCACCGAACCCGGCTACCGCTTCGTCGAGGCCGATTGCCCCGAGCGTGTGCGCGGCAACATCGATTACACCACCGCCGTGCAAGACCTCAACCGCGATAAGCAACAGACCTTCGAACGCATGATCAACGAAGAAATGGCTGACGGTGAAGTCGGCGCTTTCCTGGCTTGGGGCGACCCAGCCTTGTACGACAGCACCATTCGCATCCTGCAGGCGATCCTGGCGAGTGGCCGCTGCACCTTTGAGTTTGAGGTAATCCCTGGCATCACCAGCGTGCAGGCCCTGGCCGCGCAGCACAAAGTGCCGCTCAATCGCATTGGCAAGTCGGTCGAAATCACCACCGGGCGCCGCCTGGCGGCGGGGCAGGCCAGCGATGCCGACACCCTGGTGGTCATGCTTGACGCCGAAGACTCCTACCGCACGGTGGCGGACCAGGACCTGGATATCTACTGGGGCGCCTACCTGGGGACTCCGGATGAGATCCTCATCAGTGGCAAAGTGAGCGAAGTGGCTGAACACATAGAGCGGGTGCGCAAGGCGGCACGCCTGGAAAATGGCTGGATCATGGACACTTATCTGCTACGCAAACCCTGAGGTAACGTCCCATGCTCAAATTGTTTGCCCTGGCGCTGACCCTGGTGGTCGGGGCCGCTCATGCCGACGAGACGCTGCACACCGATTTGCCGTTGTCGTACCTGGAGCAGACCCAGGGCGACGCACGCAATCAGCCACTGGTGATCTTCCTGCACGGGTTTGGCAGCAACGAGGAAGACTTGTTCGGCATCAAGGATGCGCTGCCGTCCACCTGGACTTACCTCTCGGCCCGTGCCCCGATGCCGGTAGACCCGCACGGCTATCGCTGGTTTACCAAGACGCCCGGTGACGGCGAGTATGATGGCGAAACCGCCGACTTGCAGCGCAGTGCCAAGCTGATCGAAGACTTTGTCGGCAAAGCCACCACCAAGTACCACACCCAGCCTGACCGAGTGTTCCTGGTGGGCTTCAGCCAGGGCGCGATCATGTCCTACGAGGTGGGCCTGCGCCGGCCGGCGCTGGTGCGTGGCATTGCGGCCTTGAGTGGCAGCGTGTTGCCGGTGCTCAAGGCTGAGCTCAAGCCGGATGCATCACTGGGTAGATTGGCGATCTTCATCGGTCACGGCACCCTGGACCAGGCGCTGCCCTACGCCTCGGCGACGCGGGCGAACGAAGTGTTGACGGGGTTGGGGTTAAAGCCGGAGTTTCATGGGTATCCCGGCATGAACCACACCATCAGCGAAGCAGAAGTGCAGGACCTCAAGGCCTGGCTGGAAAAAAGCCTGAAATAAACGCGGTCAGAAAATGTGGGAGCGGGCGTGCCCGCGATAGCTCCCACATTGGATCGACGTTGCTTGGGGCGCCAGGTTATTTCCCGCCGGTAATCTGCTTCACCAACGCCGCATGCCCTTTGGCATCATCTGCCCGCGAAATCGCCTGGATCACCAGAAGATGGTTGCCCGAACCGCCCAGGAATGTGGAATTCAGCGTCTTGCCGCCGCCTTGAGTGGCGGTGCTGTCGACCTGGCGCAGGCCCAGGCCTTTGACGGTCAGTTTCTTCTCGCTCTGTTTCTTGAAGTCGGGCAGGGCGGCGCTCTGGTCCTTGACGAAGCCAGCCACGGCGCCATCCAGGAATTGCGCGTCGTTATCGCCGATGTTTACCCCGTCCTTTCGCACGGTTTCGGCGACGATCACCACACTTTTCGTGGTCTGGTTGGCGTACAAGGTGCCTTGGGTGTCGGCGGTGCCCTCTTCAGCCTTGCCGGTGGGCAAGGTGTCGGCAACGTAGGCCTTGGGCAGTGTGAAGGTGAACTTGCCGCCCAAGGTGGAGATGGTTTGCGTGGTCGGCTTGGATGCGGCGAATACACTACCTGCGGTCAGCGCGAGGGCCAGCAGGGCGGCGGTCTTGGTGAAAGTGGCCATGAAGCGCTCCAGGGGTGAACGAAATTGCGCCGTATTCTGTCAGAATTTTCGCAAAATCGTTCACCTGTAGCCTCACACCTTGTCGGACTCTTCCTCAAGTCGATCCATCTCAAACAGCCGCGCCAGTTCTGCCCGGGCTTCCTGAGCGGTTTGCATCACCTTCGCCGCATCGTCGTACACCGCGTGTTGCGCTGCCAGCACTTGCAAATCGTGGTTCTTGAAGCGGGTGATGCGTGCATCGGCCTGTGCCTGGCTCAAGCCGAGGCCCACCAGGGTGCGTCGGCTCATCTCCAGGCTGGAGTAGAACGTTTCGCGAATCGGCGAGGCGTCCAGGTCCACCAGGCGGTGCACGTGCTGGCGGTTACGTGCACGGGCGATGATCTTCATGTGCGGGTAGAGGTTGCGCACCTGTTCGGCGGTCTTGATGTTGATCTCCGGGTCGTCCATGGCGATCACGAAGAACTCTGCCTGGTCGACCTTGGCTGCGTGCAGGATCTCGGGGCGTTGCGGGTCGCCGTAGAACACCGGCATGCCGCCGAAGCTGCGGGTCAGCTCGATGGTCTCCACGGAGGTGTCCAGGGCGATAAACGAGATGTTCTGCGCGCGCAGGATCCGCGCCACAATCTGGCCCATACGACCCATGCCGGCGATGACCACGCGCGGCGCGTCGCTCTCGATGGTGCGGTATTCCTCCGGTACTTCCACCGGCTTGACCTTGGGCTTGAAAAGCTTCGGGCACACCAACAGCAGCAGCGGTGTCACGGCCATGGACAAGGTGATGGTCAGTACCAGGATGTCGTAGAGGTGTGGTTCGAACAGGCCCTGGTCGCGACCGATCTTGAACACCACGAAGGCAAACTCACCGCCTGCTGCCAGCACTACGCCCAGGCGCAGGGCGCTTTCGCGGTTGAGGTCACCGACCCACCGGCCCACAGCGTACAGCAACGGCAGTTTCAGCCCGATCAGCAGCAGCGTCAGCCCGATCACTACCAGCGGCGAGCTGAGCAGCAGGCTGAGGTTGGCGCCCATGCCCACGCTGATGAAGAACAGGCCCAGCAACAGACCCTTGAACGGTTCGATCTGGGATTCCAGTTCGTGGCGGTACTCCGAATCCGCCAGCAGCAGGCCGGCAAGGAAGGCACCAAGGGCCATGGACACGCCCACCAGCTCCATCAACCACGCCGTACCAATCACCACCAGCAGCGCGGTGGCGGTGGACACTTCACGCAGGCCGGTCTTGGCGACGATGCGGAATACCGGCCGCAACAGGTAGCGTCCGCCGATAATGACCACCGCGATGCTGCCGAGGATCTGCAACACATGCTGCAGGCCTTGGGCTTCGGTGGTCGGGTGATCGCTGCCCGCCAGCAGCGGCACCATGGCGATCAGCGGGATTGCAGCGATGTCCTGGAACAACAGGATGGCAAACGCCAGGCGGCCGTGGGGCTGGTTCAGCTCCTTGCGTTCGGCCAGGCTTTGCAGGCCAAAGGCGGTGGACGACAGCGCCAGGCCCAGGCCCAGCACGATTGCGCTGTTCCACGACTGGCCAAACAGCCACAACGCCACCACCCCCATGACCAGCCCGGTAAGCAGTACCTGCGCCAGGCCCACGCCAAACACCGCCTTGCGCATCACCCACAGACGCTTGGGCGACAGTTCCAGGCCGATGATGAACAGCAGCAGCACCACGCCCAGCTCGGAGAATTGCGCGACGCTTTGCGGGTTGCCGATCAGGCCCAGTACCGACGGGCCGATGATGACACCCGCGAACAGATAACCCAGCACCGCGCCCAATTGCAGGCGTTTGGCCAGGGGCACGGTCAGCACGGCGGCGAGCAGGAACACCACGGCTGCTTGTAACAGGTTGCCTT
Source organism: Pseudomonas lurida (assembly GCF_002563895.1). Classification (NCBI taxonomy): domain Bacteria; kingdom Pseudomonadati; phylum Pseudomonadota; class Gammaproteobacteria; order Pseudomonadales; family Pseudomonadaceae; genus Pseudomonas; species Pseudomonas lurida. Next base: position 2,435,757 of record NZ_PDJB01000001.1, read on the forward strand.
CATGGGGCATTACGAACTCCAGGATCTTCAAAGCCAGTCTACAGACGGGTATTAGAGCGCTTTTTACCTGTCGATAATTGTGTTTTTGCTGCGTATGCGTGTGATAGCGCTGCATTTTTACACGGGGCTTAAGGGCCTGGAGTCGTTCCGCAAGGATGTGCAAGCAATTCGCCGACCTCTGCGTGCCGAAGCCCAGCAGCTGTTCCAGCAGCACCTGCAGGGATTGTCTCTGCATGAGCTGCGCAAGCTCAGCAGTTGAGCCAGCAAAGCCTGGCCAAGGCATTGAACATCAACCAGGCGGCCGTCTCCAAGATGGAACGGCGTACCGACAGGTACATCAGCACGTTACGCGACTCTATCCGTGCGATGGGGGGGGCGAGCTGGAGATCATTGCGAGGTTTCCCGATGGTCAGCTCAAGATCGACAACGTTGCCTGCTGAACGCGGTTGCCGACGCCTGGCCTTGTACCGGGCATCCACCCATGGGCCACTCTCGCGAACCCACCCCTCGCCATGCGCGCTTTCGTACGGGGCGTCGACACCGTCCCTTTCAGTCGGGATTCCGACCCGTTGGCGCTGTCGCGTTCCAGCGTCAGCCAACCGGTCCCCGACCTGAAGGGGTGCCATGACTATCTCTCCACGTGGGCAATCGGCTGCGGCTCCACCGGCGCCAGGTTGACCGGCTTGCGGTACAGGCCCACGGCCAGCCCTATGATGATGACGCCGATCGAGATCAGGTTGGGCGTGGAAATGCGCTCGTCGAGAATCAGCATCGAACTGGTGATACCGAACACCGGAATCAGCAGTGACAAGGGCGCCACGGTGGACACCGGGTACAGCTTGAGCAGCGAGTTCCAGCCCCAGTAGGCAAAGTGCGTCGCCAGGTACACCTGGAACAGGATCGACAGGATCGCCGTCAGGTCGAGGCTGGCTTGCAAGCCCTCGAAGGCGGCGCCGCCGTGCATCAACCAGGCCGTGATGAACAGCGGGATCGGCGGGATCAGGCTGGCCCACACCATGAACGAGAAGATCTCCTTGACCCCGGACTTCTTGATGATGACGTTGCCCACGCTCCACGCCACTGCGCTGAGCACGATCAGCATGACGCCCAGCACCGCATGGTTGCCTTCCTGGGTGGAGATGATCCCTGCCAGGCCGATCAGGGCCAGCACGGCACCGAGCATCTGCGCGCCGCGGATCTTCTCTTTGAACAGCACAAAGCCCCAGCCCATGGTGAAGAACACGCTGAGCTGAATGATCAATGAAGCGATACCCGGGCTCACGCCCACCTGGATGCCGTAGTTGATCACGCCCCACATGCCCAGCCCGAAGATGAAACCGTAGGCGGCCACGTAGCTGAACTTGACGGCAGGACGCTTGATAAAGAACACCAGCGGCAAGGCGGCGAGCGCGAAGCGAATGCCGGTGAGGACAAACGGGTCGATGGCGCGCAGGCCCAGCTTGGTGATGGGGAAGTTGACGCCCCATACCAGGGTGACGAGTACGGCGAGTGACAAATGTTTTTTCAGCATGGACCCTCCTTGGGTCAGGCGGCACGCCGCAATCGCGAGGTGCCGCCGGAAAGTCAGTTCAAGGCGAACCGTTTTTGCATCAGGCACAACCCGGCAATTTCCATCAGCAAGTTGTCTGCCGAGGCGCGTTGGGTGACAGACAAGCTTGGCAGGGTTGCCAGCAGGGCACGTACTTTACGTGGATCGAAGAACGGCACGTTACTCAATGCCGGGCCGCTCAACACGTCGTTGATCATTTCATACAGCTTCGATTGCGGGCTCTCGGACGCAGGCGGTGCACGGAAGTACTGCTTCTTGCGGTCCAGGACAGCCTGCGGCACATAAGGGCGCATGGCCTCGCGCAGGGCGTATTTTTCGGTGGCGCCGCGCACTTTCATGTTGACAGGCAAGCGGCACGCCGCCTCGATCACTTGGTGATCCAGCAGCGGTGGACGGCCTTCCAGGCTGCCGGCCATTTCCATGCGGTCGCCCAGGGAGGTCAGTACCACGTTGGGCAGGCTGGACTTGGCCACCATGTACAGCGAGCGGTTGACCGGTTCCCAGCCGTTGAGCGCCCGCGGGCTCAGGCGGTCGTAGAACTCGCGATAGGCATCGGTATTGCTGAAGCGCTCACGGAAGTCATCGCTGTACAGCTGAGCCAAGGGCCCGAACAACGCCGATTGGGTTTGCAACCAGGACACACCGTGGCCCAGTTCGTCCTGCACCCATTTCACATCGTTCTTGCCACCGGGCAGGTAGCGATCTTCGCTGGCGTGCAGGCGTCGGGTGAGCTCGGCGATTGCCGTCGGGTCCTGGTTTTCGTGGTTGTACAGCACCATGTCGCGTCGATAGTGCGGGTAGCCACCGAAGACTTCGTCAGCGCCTTCGCCGGTCAGTACCGCACGCATGCCCTGGTTCTGCACGTATTTGCACAGCAGGTACTTGGCCACGCTGTGGGCGTTGGCGAAGGGCATCTCGGCGTGCCACAGGGCATTTTCGAAGTTGTCCGCCATGTCGGAGGAGTTCACCGACAGCACGTTGAGATGGGCGCGGTTGTGCCGGGCGGCAATTTCGGCGTACTGGCGTTCGTCGTAGGCTTGCTCGCCTTCGAAGGACAAGTGGAATGCCTGCAGTGGCTGGCCGGTCAGTTCGGTGGCAATCCCCAGCATGGCCGACGAATCCAGGCCGCCACTGAGGCATACACCCACCGGTACATCGGCGTGCAAGCGCAACCGTACGGACTCTTCGATGGTGTGGCGCAGCGAGTCGATCATCTCGGCTTCAGTGCGTTGCTCGGTGGCCTGGGCATCGGGGAATTCCCAGTCCCAGTATTGCTCGGTTTGCAGGCCGCTTTCGTCGGCGATGATCCAGCAGCCGGGTTTGACGCTGCGAATGTTGTTGAACACGGTACGGTCGCGCAGGATGAAACCCCGGTTGGCATAGGCTTCGTGGTCCCACTGCGCGGGCACGCCGGCCGCGAGCAAGGCTTTGATTTCGGAAGCGAAGTACCAGGCGCCTTCATGCTCGGTGTAGTACAGCGGCTTGACGCCCACTCGGTCACGCACGGCAAACAGCTTTTTGCGCAGGCGGTCGAAGATCAGGATGGTGAACTCGCCGCGCAGTTGCTTGAGGCCGCGTACGCCGTGGCGGCGGTACAGGTGCATGGCGATTTCGCTGTCGGAAGACGTCTTGAAGCGGCAACCATAGCCTTCCAGCTCGGCGCGAATGCGTTGATAGTCATAGAACTCGCCGTTGACCATCATCACCAGGTCGCCCTCATCGGCGACGATCGGCTGGGTGCCGTTACCCAGGCCGACCAGGCCCAGGCGTACATAACCGAAAGCGGCCTGGCCCTTGGGGTCGAACCACTGGCTGGAGCTGTCTGGTCCACGGTGATGGATCGCACGCAGGGCGGCGTCGAACATGTTGGGGTTGAACGCACGAGGTTGCTTGGCGAAGACGCCAATGTATCCACACATGACAATTACTCTTTTAAATTTGTAGGGGGCAGCAGCACGCTGGGTTCAAACAGTGGTGACCGGTTCGGTCTTTTCCTGTAGCTCTGGCAGCACCGCTTCGGGGTGTATGCCAATGGCGCTGAGGATCTCGGGCATGGCCGAGTAGTCCGCTTCACCGGTCTCGGTAAAGTGCGTGGGGAGCAGCAGCGATTGATCGCCGAACACTTCGAGCAGTTGCGGCAGGATGATTCGCCACGCCGAAATCTCGCGCATCGGGAAAATCCGGATGGAGTTGGCGATACCGCGGGTGAACAACGCGGTTTGCTGCGGGGTGAACTCACCGACCACCTGCTGCACGAACAGCGGGAAGATGTGCTTGTGCACCAGCTCGTCTTTTTTGTGCAGGGCCACCACGTGACGGAACACCGGCTGGATATCCGGCGCATCGCTGAGGTCGGCCAGGTAGTCGCTGATAAAGGTCTCCGAGACCAGCGAGAACGCCAGGCGGTAGATCTTGAAGTCCGTCTCGGACAGGGTGGCCTGGGCCTGGCTCAAGTGGCGCGTCAGTTCCAGCTCCGGCCATTTGATGCGCATGCCGCGTTGGGTGATCGCCAGCTCGCACATGTTGATCGAGAACAGCGTGTGGTAAGCCTCATCCGCCAGGGTTTCGGAAATCGTCGCGGCGCTGGCGGAACTCAGGCGCGAGCCCAACTGCAGCAGGTCGATGCACGACGGGCAGATGATTTCGGTTTCGATAGCGATGGTTTTCTGGTTGTAGATGACCCAGCCGGCCGACAGGATCAGCAGCTTCAGGGCATGCGGGTAGTTCTGGTAATGCGGGTCATGGGCGAAAGGTAACAGGGCCTCGAGAAAGTCCGGCGCCTGCAGGTCCAGCTGGATATCCGGGCGTTGGGAGTCGAGCTTGATCTGGGCGCGTTTGTGCCAGCTGCGTTCGATTTTGATCAATCGTTCATCGGCCGCGTCATTGCTGCGATAAAGATCGTCTTGAGTGCTGTGCTGAAACATGGTTTCACCGGGTTGAAAGTGAGTTGTGAAGGCCATCCATGGTTTGCCGAGGTGGGCTCGGCAACGTTCACGACCGGGAGTTACACCGCTGGCGCGGTCTGGATCTTGTCCTTCTTGCGATCCAGGAAGTCCGCCAGGCGATCCTGTGTGCGGATGTCGGAAGACACCACTGCGGCAATCAAGGCCTCTGTCATGAGGCCGTCCTGCTGGCTCTGATCGACAATGCGTGGCAACACGTGAGTCACCGCGTAGTTGGTCATGGGCAGGTTGCCGGCGATCTTGTGCGCCAATTCGGTGGCCTTGAGTACCGCCTGGCCAACCGGCACCAGGTACTGGGCCACGCCGCGCTCATAGCTTTCCTTGGCGTAGAGCGTGCGACCGGTGAGCATCATGTCGGTCATCAGGGCGATGCCGGCGATGCGTGGGAAACGTACCGATGCACCGACGCCGACATACAAGCCGCGCATGGCCTCGGGCAGCGAGAAGAAGGCGCTGTCATCCACCACGCGCAGGCTGCAGGCGGTGGCGATTTCCAGGCCACCACCGATGGCGGCACCGGTAATGGCCGCCACCACGGGCACCTTGCCGAACTGGATCAGTTCGAAGGTCTTGTGCCATTCGCGGAAGGCCTGGACGTTATCGATGACCGATTGGTCGCGGATTTCCGACAGGTCCAACCCCGTGCAGAAATGCTGGCTGGTGCTGTAGAGCACGGCGGCACCAATGCCCTCGGGCATGTTGGTGAAGGTATCGCGCAGTTCGTGCATGACTTCCAGAGACATGGCGTTTCGCTTCTGCGGGCGGTTGAGTCCCACCATCAGAACGGCGCCGTCTACTCGTACGTCCAAGTAGTTTTTGACACTCATTTTCCGAATATCCCTTCGATATGAACCCAACTTGGGGAGCGACGATTCTAGGTGGCAGATTAATGGCCCGCTTGCTATGTCAGGTCATACTTTGACAAAATCGGGCCATGCCGCCGACCTTCACCTTTTCGCCCTACGAACCCGATAGCCCCGAAGCGGTGGTGACGCTGCGCGAGTACCCATCTGGCACCGTGTTTCCAAGGCATACCCACCGGCGCGGGCAGTTCGCCTATGCCTCGACAGGCGCGTTGAAAATGTTCACCGACCTGGGTAATTGGGTCGTGCCGCCCCAGCGCGCGATCTGGGTGCCGGGCGGGGTGGCGCACGAGATGCACATGCGCGGCGACGTGGTGATGCTCAATACCTACCTGGACGACGACGCGGCACGACGCGCCGGGTTGCAGGACTACTGCCAGGTGTTTGGCGTCTCGCCGCTGTTGCGCCATCTACTGGAGGCGGCACTCGCGATTGGGCCATCGGCCTCGCCCAGCGTCCGTGATCGTTGCGTGCTGACCCTGTTGATCGATGAAATCGGCACCATGCCCGAGTTGCCATTGAGTGCGCCGCTGCCTTCGGAGTCGCGCCTGGCCCGTTCTTGTCAGCGCTTTCTCGAGGCGCCCACGCAGAAAATCTCGATTGGCGAGATGGCCGATTGGTCGAGCATGAGCCGGCGCACGTTTACGCGTAACTTTCGCGAGTGCACCGGTATGACCTTTGTTTCGTGGCGCCAGCAGGTGTGTCTGCTGGAGGCCACCGCGCGGCTCAGCCATGGCTCGTCCATCACGGATGTGGCGTTCGAGTTGGGTTTCAGCAGCTCCAGCGCCTTCACGTCGGTGTTCCGCCGTAACCTGGGCGATTCGCCGGCGCGTTACCTGGCCAAGTCCAAGGCCGCTTCCATATTCTGAAAGGATGAGCCGGCCAACCGGGTGCCTTTTCCCCCAGCGGTACGGCGTTGAGCCTCGCCCTTTGTTACTATCGCCGTCCCTTGCCATCAGGAGTCACTGCCCCATGCAGCACCAGTGGGATGAAATGCACCGCACCCGCAAGCCCACGTTCGTACTGTGTGGCGAGCCTCAGGGCGATGTGCTCAATCTCTATGTTCACGGTTATTCGGCGTTCTTCAACCGGCAACAACTGGGCAGCTTCAAGGAGCAGTTGGCGAGTATCGAAGGCTCGACCAACCTGATGCTGTTCTGGCCGGCGGGGCATTTCCTGGAAAGCCTGTTTGCCCCCGTCAAGGATGTGATTGGCGCGATGCTTGGCGGCGGTGGCCTGGGCGCGGCGACTGTCGGGGTGGGCAAGGCGATTGCGTATTTCCTCGACCACTACAAAAGCGTCGAGGCGCGGGTGGACGAAGTCGCCAGGAGCCTGCTGCCGGAATTGGCCAGCTACCTGCACGGTGAGTCCATGGCGGTCCGGCGTATCAACTTGATCGGCCATTCGCTTGGCGCACGTATTCTGGTCAAGAGCCTGCTCGCCAGCCCTGAAACCGCTCGCGAACTGCCGCTGGACAATCTGCTGTTGATGGGGGGCGCAATCTGCACGTCGAGCCCGTGGGATGAAGTCTCGGCGCCGCTCAAGGGGCGGGTGATCAATTGCCACTCCAGCAAGGACTGGGCCCTGGCCATGAAGCCGGACACCGAGCGCTGCATCGGCCGCTATGCGATCCCGGTGACGCCGGCACTGAAAGCCAAGATCACCAACGTGCACCTGGCGACCTTCGACCATGCCGCCTACTGGCCGCAGTTGCAGACGGTGGTGCAGTACACCGACCTGTTGCACGAGCGACGCGGCATGATTCGCGCCGACCAGCGCAGCCCCGAAGTGCGTTTTGCCGAAGAAGACGCGGAGTTGTTCCCCGCGCTGGTGCAGGCGCGGCCGGAGGAGTTGAAGTTCCTCGCCGAATTGATGGCACAAAAGCGCAGTGCGTCTATCGACGCCACGGTGCGCGAGCCGCTCAAGCTGGCTATCGAATTGCAGCGCATGGGCGGCGATACCTTCATGAACCTGGCCCGTGGGCATGGTGTGAGTTACCGTCAGATCGCCGAAGATGTGGTTCAGCGGCTGGGGATCAAGTTCGATGAGCCGCTCGATACCGTCGAATTGGCCGACCTGGAAGCCCAGGTCGCCGAGAAGCTCATCGAACAGTACAAGGACAAACTCAGCAACGCCGATCGCCAGGTGTTCGACGCCGAACTCAAGGCCGCTGCGCAGAAGGAGCAGGGGATGTTCAGCCGTTTCGACGTCGGCCGCTCCGCCACCACCGCATTGAGTGGCACGGCGCTGGCGGGGCTGACCGGGTTTATCCTGCGCCGAGGGGCCGCCACGGCTATCCCGGTGGTCGGCCAGGCCCTGGCAGCGGCGATGCTGCTGGTGAGTGGGGTGCGCGCGTTTTCAGGCCCGGCCTATTCGATTACCACCCTGGCAGTGCTGGTGATTGGCGTGATTCGCCAGCGGATGGAGCGTGAGGCGCTGAATCAGGAGATGGACCTGGTGGTGCAAGTGGTCGAAACGTTCGACCTGCCGCGTGAGACGGTGATGCGCACGGTCGCGCCCGACTGATAAGCTGCGCCTCTGTCGAGTGTGTTTGCCTGGGATCCCGCGTGAAATTCAGCCTGCCAAAAATTGCTACCGCCCCGTTTTGCCCGCCGGAAGTGGCCGGCTCCGTTGCCGTGGATCCCAAGGCTTCGTTCTTCAAGCGCGTGCTGATGTTCGCCGGCCCGGGCCTGTTGATTTCCATCGGTTACATGGACCCTGGCAACTGGGCCACGGCCATCGAGGCGGGCTCTCGCTACGGTTACAGCCTGTTGTTCGTGGTGCTGCTCGCCAGCCTGGCGGGGATGGCGGTGCAGTGCCTGTGCTCGCGGCTGGGCATTGCCACCGGCAAGGACCTGGCGCAACTGTGCCGCGAGCGTTATAGCAAGCGGTCGGCACGCACTCAGTGGCTACTCGCGGAAATCTCCATCATTGCCACCGACCTTGCCGAGGTGCTCGGCTGTGCCCTGGCATTTCACTTGCTGCTGGGTGTGTCGCTGACCACCGGGATTGTCATCACCGCCTTCGATACCTTGCTGATCCTGGCCCTGCAGAACCGGGGGTTCCGCCGTCTGGAAGCGATCATGCTGGCCCTGGTGGCGACCATTGGCGTGTGTTTCTTTATCGAACTGGTCCTGATCAAGCCTTACTGGCCGGACGTGTTCAGCGGCTTCACGCCATCCCTCTCGGCCATCAGCGACGCTGCGCCGCTGTACCTGGCCATCGGGATTCTCGGGGCCACGGTGATGCCTCATAACCTCTACCTGCACAGCTCCATTGTGCAAACCCGCCTGATCGGCAAGGACCTCGCCAGCAAACAGGACGCGGTCAAGCTGGCACGCATCGACACCATCGGTTCACTGGCCCTGGCCCTGCTGGTCAACGCCGCGATCCTGGTGCTGGCAGCTGCAGCCTTCCACAAGACCGGCCACACGGATGTGGTCGAAATCCAGGACGCCTACCACCTGCTCGACCCCCTGGTGGGGGGCGCGTTCGCCAGCATCCTGTTCGGTATCGCGTTGCTGGCCTCCGGGCAAAGCTCCACCTTTACCGGCACCATCGCCGGGCAGGTGATCATGGAGGGCTACCTCAACCTGCGTATTCCCTGCTGGCAAAGGCGCCTGATCACCCGTGGGCTGGCGTTGATCCCGGCGTTTCTGGGGGTATGGCTGATGGGCGACGACGCCATCGGCAAGCTGCTGATCCTCAGCCAGGTAGTGCTCAGCCTGCAATTGCCGTTCGCGTTGTATCCATTGATCCGCATGACCGGTGATAAACAGCTGATGGGGCCGTTCGTGAATCGGTTGCCGACACGGTTGCTGGCGTGGTTCCTGTTCGCGGTAATCAGTGGGGCGAATGCCTGGCTGATTGGGCAGTGGGTGTTTGATTAAGGGCGCAGGTTAAACAAAAGGACCTGTGCTCGAATGCATCCAGGGTGTGCGCCGGAAGGGGCGCATCAAAGCCTTCAGCCATTGACCATTTCCCTTTCATTGCGCCGATCCGAGGACCCGCTGGCAGTTCTACCGCGATATCCATGGAGGGGGAGGGTTACAGGCTGCCCAACACGCGACGCACAAAGATGCTGGCCGGTTAAATCAGGTCGGAACTACTTTTTGTCGTAGGAAATACCTCCCGCGACGCACCTGCGCCCGTCACCGATCCCAATACGGCACACCGCCAAAACATTCCACAAAGTAATCGATCACCGTGCGCACTTTCAGCGACAAGCGCCGGCTACCTGGCCATAGCGCCGCAATCTGCTGCGGCTCAAGCGTGGTGGCCACTTCATAGTCGGTCAGCACCGCCTGCAAGGTGCCTGCACGCAAGCCTTCGCCGATCAGCCAGGAAGGAAACACCACCAGCCCCAACCCTTGCTCGGCGGCGTGGGTCAAGGTGTCGGCGTGGTTGCCGGTGATCGGCCCCTTGACGCTATAGGGCGTCCAGTCGTCCTGGCCTTTGCGGAAGAACCAGCGTTGCTGGCCGGTGATGCCTTTGTAGGCCAGGCACTGGTGGTGGGTCAGTTCGTCGGGGTGTTGGGGCGTGCCATGCCGGGCCAGGTAGGCGGGGCTGGCGGCGATGCGAAAGCGCTGGGGGGCAAAGATGCGTGCCTGCATGCTGGAGTCGTTGAGCACGCCGATACGGAACAGCAGGTCGGTGCCATCTTGCAACGGGTCGACGTAGGTGTCGGTTTGCTGGATGTCCAGTTGCAGCTTCGGGTAGCGCCTGCACAACTCGCCCAGCCACGGTGACAGGTGACGCTGGCCGAAGACCATCGGCGCATTGATGCGCACCAATCCGCTGGGTTCGCTTTCCTGTTCTTGCAGGGCCTGGCCGGCGGCTTCCAGCTGTTCCAGCATCAACCGCGCGTGCCGCCCGAGCAGGCGCCCGGCCTCGGTAGGGCTGACGGCGCGGGTATGGCGGTACAGCAACTGCTGGCCGAGGGCCTGCTCCATCAACTGTATCTGCCGAGAGATGGAGGAGGGTGCCAGGCCCTCACGGCGCGCCACTTCGGAAAAACTGCCGAAATCCAACACCGCGACAAACAGGCGTAGCGCCTTGAAACTCAGTTCGTTCAAGCCTTGCATCATGTCTCCATGCTGTGCGTTTTACGCAAAGGTGTTGTTGGCATGCTCCCATTTATCGCACAGGACTGCCACTGGATAATGCGCGCCATCCAATCCTTTGTTGATGTGCAGGTGATGTATGCAAGCAAGTTCTATCGAGGGCGTGGCGCAAGCCAAGCCGAAAAACAGCGGCCTGCGACTGCTGTTGTTGCCGCTGGTGATCCTGGCCGGCATGGGCCTGTCGGTGGAGGCGGGGTTGCTCGGGCCGCTGGGTGTGCAGGTCGGCCATTTATGGGCGACGTTGAGCATTTTCGGGGTGGGCTCGGCGATCCTGTTTCTGCTGCTGTTGTTCAGTGGTCCGCAAAAGGGACCGGCGTTGTCCACCCTGCCGCGCTGGCAGTTGATCGGCGGTTTCCTGGGGCCGATCTACGTGGTGGTGCTGACGCTGGCCACGCCGCATATCGGTATTGCGATGACCATGATCGCGATTCTGTCGGGGCAGGTTGGCAAGAGCGTGCTGATCGACCATTTCGGCTGGTTCGGCACGGCGCGCAAGCGGGTCAATGGCGAGCGCTGGATTGCCCTGGCGTTGATTGTGGTGGCACTTGTTCTGATTGCACGAGGTTAAGGCGATGAATCTGATTCTGTTACTGGTAGTCGTGGTTGCCGCAGGGGCGGTGTTGAGCGTGCAGGCAGCCATCAATGGTCGCCTGGGACAGGCCGTGGGTGTATTGCGGGGCAGCCTGGTGACCTTTGTGGTGGGGGCGATTGTCACCGCGTTGTTGATCCTGTTCTTTGAGCCCGCCCAGGCGGTGAGCTTGCTGGATGTGCCGAAATGGCAACTGACCGGCGCGTTGTTCGGTGTGGTGTACATGATGGTAATGGTTGGCGCGGTGCCGGTGGTTGGCACGGCTGTCGCCACTGTCGCGGTGATCGTCGGCCAACTGGGCATGGGCATGTTGATCGACAACTTCGGCTGGCTGGGCAACCCGGCCATTGAATTGTCGGCCAGCCGGGTCGTGGCGATGGCCTGCCTGGCATTGGCGCTGGTGTTCATGTACCGCAGCAATACCCGCACCGACTGATGATTTGAACCATCGGCGGCGGGCCGCAGTCACTGCTTAAGGTGCCGGCGTCCGCCGCACCGGGACGACCATGAAGAAGGAGTCTGACATGCCAGATAAAACCTGTGCCTGCCCACACTGCAAGTGTGTATTGGGGGCTGATGCGGTAATGAAGGACGGTCAGGGCTATTGCTGCCAGGGCTGTGCCGAGCACCATGCCCATGGCGAACCGTGCGCAGCGGCCACGGGCTGCGAATGCGCCAAGTCGGCCAAAGGCTGAATGCGTTCACAACGGGGGGCGCTGGCTTGCCTGCAGTGGCGGTGAGTCAGCCACCCATCAGTCATTGATACGCTGCCATCGCAGGTAAGCCAACTTCCACACGCCCTGTGCGTGATGTTGGCTACTGGGTTTCCAGTTCAAGCCGCAGGCTATGGTCTGACAGCCGCTGGCTATCCTTTACGACCGCGCTGGTGCGTCGCCCCTCGAGGGCAAACACCACGGTGTGAGCTGCGTGCAGGTCATCCGGCAAAGGCTGGAACACCTTGAGCACCGTCCAGCCTGGTTGCTGTTGGAGGCTCACCTGGCATTCGACATGCTTGGCCAAGGGCCCAAAAAGAGTGTCCTGGGTGTAGTCAATGCGCGCCTTGCCATTGACCGCTACCGGCAAATCCATGGTTATCCCTTCCTTATCAAGCCTGGGCGCGCGCGTCCGAGCGGCGCCATTGCACGTTGGTAATGCCGAATTTCTCAGCTTGCTGCTGGCTGGTCTTCTTCACTTGCTCACGAGCAAAGCGGCCGATGCGGCCGACGCCCGCGTCACAACTGGCCCAGTGCCAGGCTTCAGCGGCATCGAGCTTTTCCAGGCGAATGATGAATGACTTGGGCTCGCCATGCAGCGTGTAGTCGATCACAAACAGTTTTGCGTTATTCATTGGTCCATTGACCCTCCCGGTATAAACAAGTGATCACCCGCGACTGTAAAAATTCACTCGGATTGTCGAGCGGTGGTCATTACCATGGCGGCTCACCCTGATTGATGTGCACCCTATGGCCCAGGCCGCGCCGCCCGACCTCAGTGATCATGCCGTTCCCGTGCAGCCCCTGGCGCGCACGTACCCGCGTGGGCTGTACGTTGAACCCCACAGCCATGACTGGGGGCAGTTGCTCTATGCCATGAGCGGCGTGATGTGGGTCGAGACCCCGCGCGAAGCCCTGGTGGTGCCGCCGCAGCGTGCGGTTTGGCTGCCGCCGGGTGTAGAGCATGGGATTCGAGTGGTATCGGATCTGCAGATGCGCAATATCTACTTGCGCCCGGCGCTCGCAGCGACGCTGGACAGCCAGGTGCAGGTGATCGAAGTCGGTGGGTTGCTGCGGGAGCTGATCGTGACCCTGGTGGACGAGGGCGACAGCGGTGAGGCGGGTTACTACGACGCAGTGGTCAGCCTGGCCTTGCTGGAGTTGCAACGGGCGCGTCGCTCGAAAATCCGCATCGCCATGCCGGTGGAGGCCGACCGCCGCCTCGTCAACGCCTGCCAGGCGGTCATGGCCGCGCCATCCCTGGAGATCCCGTTTGAGCAACATGCCGAAACCGCCGGTGCCAGTGTGCGCACCCTGGCGCGGCTGTTCCAGCACAACCTGGGCATGGGCTTCGCCGAGTGGCGTCGCCAGGTGCAACTGGCCACGGCAGTGGCGGAGTTGATCCAGGGCCAGTCCGTCGGCAGCATTGCCCGCTCCCTCGGTTACTCGCCCAGTAGCTTCAGCGACATGTTCCGCCGCGAACTCGGTGTAGCGCCTTCCCACTACCTGGGTTAAAGGGTTGGCCGAAATCCCGAAGCACTTGGCCGATGCTTCAGGATTCGTCTCTCTAGACTGAGCGCATCCACCCACACGGCGCTGACCTCATGAACTACCTGATTTCCCTCGCCATTGGCCTGTTTGTCGGCGTGATCTACGGCGCCCTGGATTTCCGCTCGCCCGCACCCCCAGCCATCGCCTTGATCGGCCTGATGGGCATGCTGCTGGGCGAAAAGCTCTGGCCCATGGGCCGGCAGTTGGTGGGCACCTGGTTGTCTTGATCCCTTTTTCTCTTCGATGGATATTGGCCATGAAAGCACTGCAATTTACTGCCACCGGTGATCTCGCCGCCCTCAGTTTTGTCGACGTCGCCACTCCGGTCCCGGCCGCGGGTGAAGTGCTGGTACAGGTCAAGGCCGCCGGCCTCAACCCCAGCGACGTCAAGAACGTGCTCGGCCGTTTTCCCTACACCACCTTGCCACGCATTCCCGGTCGCGACTTTGCCGGTGTCGTCGTGGAGGGACCACAGGAACTGGTCGGGCAGGACGTCTGGGGCACTGGCCGCGACCTGGGTTTTTTTGCCGACGGTTCCCATGCCCAGTACCTCACCGTGTCGGCCAAGGGCGTAGCGCATAAGCCGACCCATTTGAGTTTTGCCCAGGCAGCCAGCCTCGGCGTGCCGTACACCACCGCCTGGGACGCGCTGGAGCGCAGCGGTGTGGGGAAAGGCACGCGGTTGCTGGTGATCGGCGCCAATGGTGCTGTCGGCAGCGCGGCATTGGCCCTGGCGAACATTCGCGGTGCCCAGGTGCTGGCCGCAGTGCGGCGTCCTGAGCAGGTTGCGGTGTTGCAGGGGCAGGGCTTCGAGGCGATTGCCCTGGGCACGCCGGAAGAACTGGGTGCGGCGGTGAATGCCGTGTTCAAGGGCGGTGCCGATGTGATTTTCGACACCACGGGGTTCTGGCTGCCGGCGGCGGTGGCAGGCCTGGCGCCGTTCGGTCGCATCGCCATTATCGCGGCACCGGTGGACGGCCATGTGCAACTGCCGGCACTGGCCTTGTATCGCAAGGGCGGCTCGGTAGTGGGGATCAATTCGCTGCTCTACAACTGCGAACAATGCGCGGTCATGCTGGAGCAGTTCGGGCGCTTCTTTGACGAGGGCTTGCTGCCGCTGCCCACCGGCCTGCGTGAGGTGGCGCTGGCCGATGGGGTGCAGTGCTTCGACGCGGTAAACCAGGGCAGTGCGGACAAAATCATCTTCCTGCCCTGACGGCGCCTATGGGTGGATCCTCACGCTTCTGGAACGCCTTTCTCCCATGCTGACCAGTTCTTGAGGATCGCCTGCACCAACGGGTTACCCGTGCGGTACAGGTTTTCCAGCGCCGGCACGAAGCCCCCTTGATCGGCGTATTTGAGCAGGTTGTCCACTTCGCTGTAGCCAGGGTACGGGCGGTCGAAGTCCGAGCCGGCACGCACCACCGCCAGGCGCTGGATATCCACCAGGCCTTCGCGGCTGGCGCGTAGCAGGGCTTCATAGGTGGAATTGTCTTCCTGCTGGGTGGTGCAGTACTCGCCCTTGTTGTCGGTCAGCAACTGGGTCCAGACTTCGGCGCGTTCGCTTAAACGAGTGCCCGAGAACCAGGTGTTGCCCGCCAGCGTGTCGCAACGGGTGACTTGTGGCGGCTGGTTGGCAGGGGCGGCAGGGTAGTGCTTGCGCCAGGCGCTGGACTCCTTGCTTTCCGTCAGCTCGACTTTCTGCGACAAGGCGAAGGCCTTGGCCTGCAACTTGGGGTTCAGCTCAAACACTTCGGTCTTGTAATCCAAGGGTGGTTTTTCGTTGGGCCCCTTGGTGTTGATGCCGATATAGCCGGTCGGCCAATCCTTTGGGGCATCCCGTGAATCCAGCTCCCATTGAGTGCCGAACTCCACCAGGTAGTGCGCCCAGGCAGCGGTGCCGAGGGTGCCGTGCTTGGGGTTGATACCGGCGATTCCGGCGATCAGGAAGTAGCTCTGGCGCAAGTCGAACTTGGGTGACAGGGCCAGGGCGAGGGTGGACGCGGCGGCATTGGTCTGGCCCATGCCGGTCACCAGCAGGCACACGTCCTGGGTGTTGCAGCGGATCACCGGGTACTCAGCCGACAAGCCTGGCACGCGCACTTGCTGCTTGAGTTCCAGTCGATCGATCCAGGTTTGCGCTTCCGGGGCGAACATGGTGATCAGCATGACCTTGGGTTTGATCGGCGCCGGTGCATCCGCCAGCACCACGTGGGGCAGCAGGGCCAGGCCGACAGCCATCGAGAAGCCGGTAACGGAGAGACGGGTAAACGCTTTCATCTAAAGCTCCTTGATTAGAATTGGTAGCCCACGCCGGCGTAGTAGCCCCAGCCGTCGGACCGGGCGCGAAAGTTGCCTTCGCCGAAATTCAGCTCGCTGCCGTCTTCCCAGTTGCCGCCGTTATGGAAATAACGACCGACCAGGGTAAAGCGCAGGTGGGTAAACGAATACAACAGCACATTGGTCGCCACCACGGAGTTGGCGGTGCGCGCCGGGTTGTCCTTGTGCAGGTCCGAACCGAAATCGTAGTTGGTGAAGCCGATGTAAGTCAGCGAGGCGCCGTTATCGAACTTGCCGATGGGCACGATGTACTTCATTTGCGCGCGGTAGCCGTCCCAGGAATATTCGTTACTGGCGCCATAGTTTTCCCACTGGTAACGCCCGTAGAAGTTGGCCGACAGGTTGACCCGCGAGTGGGTGTCGATGTCGGTGCCGAGGCCGCTGTACAAGGCATTGGCGCGGTTTTCCTTGTTGCTGCCGTGGTCGTAGATCCAGTCGAACGCCACGTACCATTCCTTGAATGGCCCGATGGCCAGGCTGCGGCCCGCCAGGTAGTCGATGGAGATGCGCGGCTCGTGCTCCATGAACACTGGCGAGCCATGGTCCCACACGCCTTTGTCATTACTGTTACCGATCGTGAGGATCTTAGGCACGTCGATATAGCCGTACAACTCGAAGGGTCCCTTGCGGCCGAAGTACTCGTATTCCAGATAGATGTCATCTTGCGGCTTGGGGCCGAAGCTGATGTCTTTGCTGCCGATCAACGTCAGGTCCTGGTTGAACCAGTCCGACAGGTACGCGCCTTTTTTTGCCGGGCTGGCTTCAGGGCTGAGGGTTTCGCCCTGTGCTGAGTCATCGGCGGGTTTCTCCTGCGCCAAAATGGGGGCGCTGAGTACTCCCGTAACGGCGGCCAGTAGCAGGGAAACACCAAGGGAAGCAGGGTGCCAAGAGGAGTGATGCATTGAAAATCCCTATTCGTACGCGGTTTGGACCCGATTCTTCGGGTGGGGGTGAACTGGGTGGCCAAGTTCGTACCGCAAACGTTTGCACAGGCTGTACCAACTTTGCTCAATCGATTGATCAGCCTGAAAAAAAATGGGATTAGTCGACCTTTTGGTCAGAATTGACTGGGTGTCATTTTTTCAATGCGTTGGAACAGATGCATCGCCGTTTCCCGCCGATAGTCACTCGGCGTCTGGTTCATCTCGATGCGAAAGTGCCGGTTGAAATTGGACAGGTTGGCGTAGCCCACTTCAAAGCAGATGTCGGCCACCGACATGTCACTTTGCAGCAACAGCCGGCAGGCGCGTTGCACACGGAACTTGCGCATCAGGTCGATGAACCCGTGGCCGGTGTTGCGCTTGAAGAAGCGCGAGAAGCCTGGTTCGCTCATGTCCAGCTGTTGTGCGATCACCGACAAGCGCACATCGCCCGTCAGCTCGCGCATCAAATAGTCAAACGCCTTGTTGATGCGCTCGGCGCTGCGCGCGTCCAGGGTCGGCGCATAGCACGGGCTGGCCAGGGCCTTGACCTGCTGCGGCGGGGCGTTTTTCAGGGTGTCGAGCAATTGCAGGAACAGGATCAACCGGTGCAGGCCATGGGCGCTGCCGATGGCTTCCATCAGATTCGCTGCGGTGACGGCAGTGTCGCCTATGAATTCCAGACCGCGACGAGCCTGTTCGAACAATGCCGACAGGTCCCCGAGTTCCGGCAAGGTCTTGCGCAGGGCGAGGAGGGCGGCGCCGTCAAATTGCAGCACCACGTCGCGGCCGCTCAGGGACTCGCCGGGCGCCAGCTCGCCGATCCAGTCGTGGGGCAGGTCGGGGCCGATCAGCGCCACATGCCCGGCACTGAATGCACCGATATAGTCGCCGGCCACCAGTTTGCCGCTGCCTTGGCGGATCAGGTGGATTTCGAATTCGGGGTGGTGGTTCCAGCGCGCCAGGTCATAGGGATAGTCGTGTTCGAACCAGCGAAAGCAATGATCCGGTTCGGGCAGGATCACTTCGAGTTCAGCGGGGCGATGTTCGAACAGTTGGGCGCGACTGACGGGCATGGTGATGCCTCTGTTAGAGGTTGGATCGTCTCAAAATACGCGGGTTGGTAACGGACGCGCTACCCCCGGTTTCGCCCGGCACTGATACTTTTTTAACTTCCAGTCAGCGGTTAAAAAAGTATCGGTCGAGCATTCGCCATGCGTTTGTGAGGGCTTGGCCAAGCTGCTGTAATCGGCGCTCAACAACAAGAAAAACAACAGGTGGAAACCGCTATGTTCAAGATCCCGCAAGCGTTGTTCCTGCTTTCTGGCCTGGCCTTGGCAATGCCCAGCCATGCCGCCGACATCGTCACCATTGCCACGGTCAACAACAGTGACATGATCCGCATGCAGCGCCTGTCCAAAGTGTTCGAAGAACAGCACCCGGACATCAAGCTCAATTGGGTGGTGCTGGAAGAAAACGTGCTGCGCCAGCGCCTCACTACCGATATCGCCACCCAGGGCGGGCAATTCGACGTGCTGACCATCGGCACCTACGAAACCCCGCTATGGGGTGCCAAGCACTGGCTGGAACCCCTGGCCCCACTGCCGGCCGATTACGACGCTGACGATATCTTCCCCTCAGTACGCCAGGGCCTGTCGGTCAACGGCACCTTGTATGCCTTGCCGTTCTATGGCGAAAGCACCGTCACCTATTACCGTACCGACCTGTTCAAGCAGGCAGGCCTGAGCATGCCGGCGCACCCCACCTGGACCCAGCTCGGTGAGTTCGCGTCCAAGCTCACCGCCAAGGACAAGGACCAGTACGGTATGTGCCTGCGTGGCAAGGCTGGCTGGGGCGAAAACATTGCCTTGCTGAGCACCATGGCCAACGCCTTTGGGGCACGCTGGTTCGACGAACAGTGGAAGCCCGAACTGACCAGCCCCGAGTGGACCGCTGCCGCCAACTTCTACGTCAACACCCTCAAGCAATACGGGCCGCCGGGCGTGTCCAGCAACGGCTTCAACGAAACCCTGGCGCTGTTCAACAGCGGCAAATGCGCGATCTGGGTCGATGCCAGCGTGGCCGGTTCCTTCACCACCGATAACACTCAGAGCAAGGTCGCCGACCGCGTAGGTTTTGCCGCCGCGCCTACCGAAGTCACCGATAAAGGGTCCTCGTGGCTCTACGCCTGGTCCCTGGCGATTCCGGCCACCTCCAAGCACAAGGACGCCGCGAAGGCCTTTATCAGCTGGGCGACTTCCAAGGACTACATCCAGTTGGTGGCCGACAAAGAAGGCATCACCAACGTGCCGCCAGGCACCCGCCAGTCCACCTACAACGAGGCGTACCTGAAAGCGGCGCCCTTTGCCCAGGTGACCCTGGAGATGATGAGGCACGCCGACCCTGCACACCCGTCGACCAAGCCGGTGCCGTACGTGGGCATCCAGTACGTGACGATCCCTGAGTTCCAGGCGATTGGCACGTCGGTCGGCAAACTGTTCTCGGCTGCGCTGACCGGCGGCATGTCGGTTGACCAGGCCCTGTTGCAGGCGCAGTCCAGCACCGAGCGCGAGATGAAACGCGCCGGCTACCCGAAATAATGTTCACAGGACACCTCAATGAAACGACTCGAAGGTAAGAGCGCGCTGATCACCGGATCAGCACGCGGGATCGGCCGCGCCTTTGCCCAGGCCTACATCGCCGAGGGCGCCACCGTGGCCATCGCCGATATCAACCTGCAACGCGCCCAGGCCACCGCCACCGAACTGGGCCCGCAAGCCTACGCGGTGGCAATGGATGTCACCGACCAGGCCTCCATCGACGGCGCGATTGCTGCCGTGGTGGCCCAGGCCGGCAAGCTGGATATCCTCATCAATAACGCCGCGCTATTCGACCTCGCGCCTATTGTCGACATCACCCGCGACAGTTACGAGCGGCTGTTCTCGATCAACGTCGCCGGCACATTGTTCACCCTGCAGGCCGCCGCGCGGCAGATGATCAGCCAGGGGCACGGCGGCAAGATCATCAACATGGCCAGCCAGGCCGGACGGCGGGGCGAGGCGTTGGTGGCGATCTACTGCGCGACCAAGGCGGCGGTGATCAGCCTTACCCAATCGGCGGGGCTGAACCTGATCAAGCAGGGCATCAACGTCAACGCCATTGCCCCCGGCGTGGTCGAGGGTGAGCACTGGGACGGAGTGGATGCGTTGTTTGCCAGGCATGAAGGGTTGGCGCCAGGCGAGAAAAAGAAGCGGGTTGGGGAGGCGGTGCCCTTTGGGCGGATGGGGACGGCGGCGGACCTGACCGGGATGGCGATCTTCCTGGCCTCGAAGGAGGCCGACTATGTGGTGGCCCAGACCTATAACGTCGACGGCGGCAATTGGATGAGTTGACTGCAGGCCGAGCAAAAATGCGGGAGCGGGCTTGCTCGCGACTGCGGCCGTTTGAAGAACCGCGGTTTCTGTAGCGATGCCGCGGTCATGGTGTGGTAGAACGGCAGCTTGACGCTGCCATCAGCCACTGCGTTAAGTGGATGCCAGGCCACAGGAGAACGACCATGCCCCTTGCGAAAACCGCCATTGCTTCATTCGACGTGGATGCCCAGAAGAGCTTCACGCCACTGTGCCCCAACGAGCTACCGGTGGCGGGCGGTGACCAGATCGGTGCCGAACTCAATTACATGGCCAGCCTCGCCGGCCACCGCGTCGGCAGCAAGGACGCTCACACCCCGCACGCGCCCTGGGTGGTGTCGCAGCACAGCGAGATGCTACAACCGACGGGCCTGGCCCACGCCGATGTAACCTGGGTGAGCCACTGCGTACCGGGCACCGAAGGCTTCACCTTGCTGGACGAGTTGCCCACGCCCTACGACTACGATTACTTCATCTGGAAAGGTGTCGAACCCGACCTGCACCCCTACGGTGCCTGCTACCACGACCTGCACGACAAGTTGTCGACCGGCGTCATCGAGTACCTCAGGGCCCAGGGCGTTAGCCGCGTGATCGTCGGCGGCCTGGCCCTGGACTACTGCGTCAAGACCACCGCGTTGCAACTGCTCAGCGCTGGCCTTGAAGTGGTCTTGCACCTGCCGGCGTGCCGAGGCATCACGCAGGAGGGCGGCGTACAGGCGGTCAATGATCTGCTCAAGGCCGGTGCCCAGATCAGCAGCAGCCGCGAAGAACTGGTGGCGTTGGCCACACGTTGATGGCCGAGGTCGACTTGATTGGCTGGAATGATCGCTGTCGTGTGTCAGCCCGTTCCTATCTCAAGGCGTCCTCTTAAGCGTCTACGCGGCCACGGATCGGAACAACGCGGCCGCCCGTCGTTCTGCGCTCAACACTCGATGCAATATCGATGGATTCGTTAGTGTGAGTGCAATGATAAATAAAGTCGGCGCGATCACTGTTGTTATTCATGTTCTATTCTCTTAGTGCGCAACCTTGCTTGCCTTACTGACTTCAGATGATTGATGGCCGCGCGCTTTCGATCACCCGTCCAGTACTCTGCTTTTGGTGTACTGTTAAAAGACTTACCTACCAGAGGTTTCCAATGTCTAAGCTTGCCGAATTCCGCCAGCTCGAAAAACACCTCGCCGAACAACTCCAGGCACTCGAAGCGTTGAAGGGTGATGCTGGCCTCAAGAAAGAAATCGAATTCGAAACGAAGCTTCGGGATTTGCTCGCGAAATATGGTTACAGCTTGAAAAACGTGATCAACCTGCTGGATCCGCAAGCCGGCCGACGCGCCTCTTTAGCCGCGCCGAAAACCGGTACACGCAAAGCCCGCCAGGTTAAGGTCTACAAGAATCCGCACACCGGCGAGACCATTGAAACCAAGGGCGGCAATCACAAAGGGTTGAAAGAGTGGAAAGCTGAACATGGTTCGGCCACCGTGGAATCCTGGCTCGCCCAATGATCATCGCTTGAGGTAAAAATGGGCCCAACGAGGGCCCATTTTCAGTTAACCGCTGGCTGGCTTGAACCTCGACACGGCTGCCAATCGTCCCTTCGTTCAATCACACGTTCAGGGCACTTCGACTTGGCATCTTAATGACGGTCAGCCAGCAGTTTCTTTACCTCGTCAATGATCAAGTCGATATTAAACGGTTTCTCCAACACAACATTGAACAAGTCAGATCTCTGCATGCCAATGTGCGCCTGCGCGCCGCTGATCAGAATAATCGGCAAGTGTTTAACGGAGGGCAGGGCTCGTACGGCTTTGGCGAATTCGAGTCCATCCATCACCGGCATCATGAAATCGGTGATGATCAAGTCGGGGCGCTCTCTCTCAAGCACTTCAAGTCCCTTTTGACCGTGGCCTGCCTTCACGACCATGAACCCCTCATCCTCTAGCGCGAAGCCAAGAATGTCAGCGATCAAATACTCGTCGTCGACGACCAGAATGGTGGTCATGTGAATATAACCCGAATCAAAGACTTAGGAAGTTGAACCAGGCAGCGATGAATGACTGGATGTGGGTGGCTCATTGCTTGAAGCCTTTTTCAGATCAACGTCTTGGTCACGGATCACCATCTCAAAACGAGAGGGGTCGTAGGAGCTGTCTCGTACTTTAAGAATAGAGAGGGTCCTGCATAGTTCAGACTGATTCTCGAAGAAGCGCATAAGCATCAGGTTATCAACGAAACTGGACAGGTCAGAGTTGGGTGCGCTGACCTCCGAGCCGAAGAGATCACGCATTTCCCAGGACGCGAACACCGTTACTCCTCTGGCGCGAAGCTCGTTCATCAGCGCACTTAGAAAGTCGGTGATCCGTGCTGGGTTGGTCGAAACCCGCGTCATGCCGCTGAGGCTATCGATAAAAACACGCTTGATGCCCTTTTCCTCGACAATTTTCAGGAGTCGGGCGCCCAAGCCATCCAGCAGGCCTTCGGTGGTGGGTTGCCAGGCGATGCTCAAGGCGCCGCTTTTTTCCATACCTTCTACATCGACCCCCAGGGAGACACCTTTCAAGCGCAGCCGCTGTGGGCTTTCATAGAATCCAAACAGCAAGCCGGGTGCTTCAGGCGTGGACTCGCCGAGGAACTTGAGCCCCAGGGTCGTTTTACCTATTCCTGAGGGGCCCATGACCAGTGTCACGCTGGAGCTGTACAGACCGCCACCCAGTATGGTGTCTAACGAGGCGACGCCGCTGGCGATGCGCGTCAAGTCGGCACTGTCGAGTGCTGACGGGTGGCTGTAGAGGCTTTCCAGCCGTGGATAAACCACTAACCCATGATCGTTGATTTCACACTCGTGGAGGCCCGTCATCGCTCCGCTACCGCGAGTCTTTCGCAGTTGAATACGACGTACTGAGCGCGTGCCATAAAGCTCCTCACCCATTTCGATCACACCATCGACCATCGTGTGCTCTGGACTACCGTCATCCAGGCGGGAGCTGGTAAGAAATAACACGGTGCAACCCGCGAAGGCGGCGTGGCCTTGTAACTCAGAGATGAATTTTTTGGTGTCAATGTGCGAGTCAGCTCTGGAGCGTGCGTTGAGTAAACCGTCCACCACCATCACGGTTGCTTTCTGACGGCTTATCTCGCGCCGAAGCAGCTTCACTACTTCGTCAAGACCTTCGTTTTCCAAGGTGTCAAATGCGCTGACGAACTGGATTTCGGCGCCTACTTTGGAGGCGTCGTAAAAGCTGAGGGTAGAAAGAAATTGAAAAAGCCGGTCGTGCGATTCAGCCAGGAGCGTCGCAACCAGTACCCGCCCTCCATTATTCGCGTGATGGAATCCAAGTTGGTTGGCGAGGATCGTTTTGCCGGACCCTGGACGGCCCTGAATAATGTATGAGGAGCCCGCAACCAGTCCCCCCTTGAGCAGAGCATCCAGCCCTTCGATTCCGCTTTGAAGGCGTTTAAGCTTTTCCACAATGCGACCCTGATATGAAGACAGGCTATTCAAGCCGAATTAAGTTGAATGCTAACGTCAATTGCGTGTTGGGGCCATCCATCCCTTGGACAGGGATGGGCATGGTAGCAGGTGCCTATTTTTCCGTCGAATGACGGCTCTATTGTGAGTCTTGGCAACGGTGTCGCCCCTGCTAGACCGCTTGTTTTCGCATGAGGTGTTGAGAGGACAATGACGGAGCTCGGCAATTCAAATCATTTTCGAGTTCTGGCCAACAGCCTCTTGCACGGAACGTCGCGAGTTCTAAAAAACGGCGCTATTTGCCGTACAGCATTGTTGCGCAGTGACCAGGGGTAGTATTTGGACTTGGCAGGCAGGCATTAAACGCTTAACGCGCGCCAAGGCTTGATTCCAGAATGAAGCGGTTGCCTGGACCCTACGATCAAACCAGCCGTATCCAGTGAACGTCATCAGCAGTGATCCCAGCACATGCGGTAATCGTTGCTGCGGCTTATCGCAGCCGACCCTCTTGAAGCGACTACAGCGACTGGACTGCTTATTTGCATGCTTGTCGTCACTGCACAAGACTCACACGTATCTACTTCACACTCCCAGCGTTTGCGGCCTTGTTTCGACGGCAACGCTGCGAGCAGTAGCGGACCTCATCCCAACAGCGCGCCCATTTCTTGCGCCAGGCAAAATCTAATCCGCAGACCGCGCACTTTTTGACCGGCAGTTCGCTCTTCTTCACAACGATTCCCCTGCATCGAGCCTGGCGAGCAGTTCCTGGCCGCGATCCCACAGCGCTTGTTGTTTGGGTTCAGTCATCCGGTCGAGGTTTTTGTAGACCATGCCCAAGCGCTGATTGCTGCGCAGAAGGTCTGCGTGGCGCATCAGGAAATGCCAGTAGAGTGAATTGAAAGGGCAGGCGTCGTCGGTCGTGCTTTCACTGACCTTGTAGACGCAGGTGCGGCAGTAGTCAGACATGCGCTTTATATATTGGCCACTGGCGCAATAAGGCTTGGAACCCAGGTACCCGCCGTCGGCGTGCATGACCATACCCAGTGTATTGGGCAGTTCGACCCAGTCGAACGCGTCCATGTAAATTGCCAGGTACCAGTCGCAGATCTGAGTCGGGGTGATGCCTGCCAGCAGCGCGAAGTTGCCGGTCACCATCAACCGCTGGATATGGTGGGCATAGGCATGTTTCAAACTTTGGCCGATCGCCTGGCTCATGCACTTCATTTGGGTGTTGCCCGTCCAGTAGAACGCTGGAAGCGGCCGGTTGTTGCCAAACAGATTGCCGCCGGCGTAGTCGGGCATTTTCAGCCAGTAGACGCCCCGTACATATTCACGCCAACCTATGAGTTGACGAATAAAACCTTCGGCGGCGTTTAATGGAATCCTGTGGGCCCAATACGCCGACTCAACGTCACGGCACAGCTGACGCAGGTCCAACAGGCCAATATTGAGCGCGGCGCTGATCCGGGCATGAAACAGGAAGGGTTCATCACTGGCCATTGCATCTTGGTAGTCGCCGAACGCTGCCAGCCCCCAGTCGAGGAAATACTCCCACAACGCCTGGGCATCCGCGTGTGTAACCGGGTAGTCGAACGTGTCGAAGCTGCCATAGTGACTGGAGAAATGTTCGGCTACCAACGCAAGCACATCCTGGGTGATCGCATCTGGCTTGAAGCGGGCCGGCGACGGCGGTATGACGCCCTTGGGCAATGCCTTGCGGTTGTCCGCATCAAAGTTCCAGGCGCCTCCGACCGGGCTCCCATCGCCATTGAGTAATAGCCCGCTTTTGCGACGCATCTCGCGGTAGAAGAACTCCATGCGCAGTTGCTTCTTGCCCTTGGCCCAGTCAGAGAATTCGGTGCGCGTGCAAAGGAAGCGACTGTCGGGATGCCATTGGATGGCCAGGCCACAGTCCTTGAGGGCGTGTTCCAGGCGCCAGTCGCCGCACTCCGTGATATGTATTTCATCGGAATGCGTCAATGCCTGCCAGCGCTGCAGTTCGCCTTTGACGGATCCACTGTTTTTCGGATCATCAAGCGTGACGTATTGCACCTGGAACCCTTGCTGTCGTAACGCTTCGGCGAAATGACGCATGGCACTGAAGATCAGGATGATTTTCTGCGGGTGATGGGGCACATGGCTGGCTTCTTCCATCACCTCGACCAGTAGAACCGTGTCACGGTCCTTGTTGAGCCCTTGCAGTGAGGCAAGGTCGAAAGATAACTGGTCGCCCAAGACCAGGCACAGCCGGTTCGACTTCTTCATTCAGTAAGTTCCAGCTGAGTGTGGGTGCCAGGTAGCCGTCATCGGAGGAAAGTCGTTTGCAGTGGACACCAAAGAATCATTAATGCGTTGGGTTCTGAAGCATTGGGGACGTGGATTGCCATTGAGCCAGTTGAACCTTCAAGTGTTCGACTTCCGCTTCCAGTTCGCGCACACGCGCGACAGCCTCGAATTCGGCGCTCACGTCCTTCTGGATCCCGATGTAATAAGTCAGTTGATCAGCGTCGTTGAATACCGGGGTAATCGACAGCTCATTCCAGAACGCACTGCCGTCTTTACGGTAGTTGCGAATGATCTGCCGGCAAGGGCGATGGTTCTTTATCGCTTCGCGAATAACGGCCAAGCCGGCTTGGTCCCGGTCATCGCCCTGCAGGAAGCGGCAGTCCTGATACAGGATGTCGTCGACGCTGTAGCCCGTCAGGCGCTGGAAGGCGGGGTTGGCATAGATCAGGATGTTCTCATCGCCTTCCTGCTCGGCAATCACAATGCCGTCATCGGAGGTTTCAACCATCAATTTCAGCAGTTCTGCGTCGATCATTTTCAGAGCCCCTATGAGTTTCAAGCCATTCTATAACAACCTGGCTGATCTGGATTTCCAGAAGTGCTAGGGCATTTTTCCATGGTGGCTCGGCCGTTTGGACACTCGAACGCGTACCCACAAGCCACTGTTACACCCGTTCGCAGTCAAACGTAGTCGGCTCAAGTGTTTTTCGTACCAACCCACACTGTCGACGTGTATTGAATACCGGAGGGCACCCCGTTTAGACCCTTTATTGCCGATGGCCCTGCGAACGTCTTTCGAGGGTAAATCATCGACGCTGGCGGGCGTTCTTTCTTCGTAAAATAAGACTGCCTTGAAAAACAAAGACACTGCCAGGCGCCGCGCCGCCAGCATCACGTCGATTGTGAACCGATGCCCTTTGGCCAGGTAGGACACGCTGTGATGAGCGCGCCAAGAAGGGCAGGTTCCGTCCGAAATTTTTACGGCTTCTTTACGGTAGAGGGCGTTGCTCGCAACGATACTGGCGTCGATTTTTTGATCCTCTACGCGCCTCGTTTTTCCGATGGCCCTGAAAGAGTGCAATGACCAAGGATTGCGTGCATTCACTCCCCCTGATAACTGAGAGATGCGCCCCTTGAGTGAGACAGCGACCGCCGTAAATGAACACACCCCTTCCAAGACGTCAGGGGTGGGCTTGCTCGTCGCTGCGGTCGGGGTGGTTTATGGGGATATTGGCACCAGCCCCCTCTATACATTGAAGGAGGTTTTTTCCGGCCATTATGGCGTTCAGGTCAATCACGACGGTGTGCTGGGCATTCTGTCACTGATCTTTTGGTCATTGATCTGGGTCGTCTCGATCAAGTACGTGCTGTTTATTCTGCGCGCTGACAACCAGGGCGAAGGCGGCATCATGGCGTTGACAGCGTTGGCCCGCCGCGCAGCAGCGCCTTATCCGCACATGAGTAAAGTCCTGGTTCTGCTCGGCCTGTTCGGTGCAGCGCTTTTTTACGGGGACAGCATGATCACCCCCGCGATTTCTGTGCTCTCGGCGGTGGAAGGGTTACAGCTCGCCTTTGACGGAATAGAACACTGGGTCGTGCCACTGTCGGTGATCGTCCTAGTGGCGTTGTTCTTGATACAGAAACATGGCACGGCTCGCATCGGTGTCCTGTTTGGCCCGGTCATGGTGCTATGGTTCGTGGTGTTGGGTGCCCTCGGGATCTACGGTATCTTGCAGCGCCCCGAAGTGCTGCAAGCGCTCAACCCTGCTTGGGCGGTACAGTTTTTCGTCGCCCATCCGGGAATAGGCGTGGCAATACTGGGTGCCGTCGTATTGGCGTTGACCGGCGCCGAAGCACTGTATGCCGACATGGGCCACTTTGGTCGCAAACCGATTTCGCGTGCCTGGTTCATGCTGGTATTGCCTGGCCTGGCGCTCAATTACTTTGGCCAGGGTGCCCTGATCCTGGAGAACCCGGAGGCGGTGCGCAATCCATTCTATTTGCTCGCGCCTAGCTGGGCGTTGCTCCCCATGGTCGCGCTTTCCACACTGGCTACCATCATCGCTTCTCAAGCAGTGATCTCCGGTGCTTTTTCCCTGACGCGCCAGGCGATCCAGCTAGGGTACGTGCCCCGGATGTTTATCCAGCACACCTCCAGCCAGGAGCAGGGTCAGATTTACATCGGCACCGTCAACTGGGCATTGATGGTGGGTGTGGTACTGCTGGTGATCGGCTTCGAGTCTTCCAGTAACTTGGCGGCTGCGTATGGCGTGGCTGTCACAGGCACTATGTTGATCACCACCATTCTGTCTTCAGCCGTGGCCCTGCTGCTCTGGAAAACACCGCGCTGGGTGGCTATCCCGCTGCTGCTCGGTTTTCTACTGGTCGACAGCTTGTACTTCGCGGCCAATGCGCCGAAGATTTTCCAGGGGGGTGCGTTCCCGGTGATCGCCGGTATCGGGTTGTTCATCTTGATGACCACGTGGAAGCGGGGGCGCAAAATCATCGTCGAGCGGCTGGACGAGACCGCGCTGCCCCTGCCGTTGTTCATCAGTAGCATCCGTTCGCAGCCGCCGCACCGGGTGCAAGGTACAGCGGTTTTCCTGACCGCCAGGGCGGATGCCGTTCCCCATGCACTCTTGCACAACCTCTTGCATAACCAGGTGCTGCACGAGCAAGTGGTGCTTCTCACCGTAGTGTCCGAAGACAGCCCTCGAGTGAGTGCAGACCAACGGTTTGAGGTCGAAGCTTATGGAGAAGGGTTCTTCCGTGTCAGCCTCCACTTCGGTTTCATGGAGGAGCCCGACGTTCCCATGGCCTTGAAGCTGTGTCATTTGAATGAGCTGGATTTCAGCCCGATGCGCACGACCTATTTTCTCAGTCGTGAGACAGTGATCCCGACCCAGCGTATTGGCATGGCACGCTGGCGAGAAAACCTGTTCGCGTTTCTGCTGAAGAACGCCAACAGCAACCTCAAGTATTTCAAATTGCCATTGAACAGGGTGATTGAACTGGGTACTCAAGTGGAGATGTAACACATTCGTGCGTCACCATTCGCCTTGCTTTCGGTCAACCCCTGTCGATGACGGTTCACGACGCGCCTACCAGGGTAGGCGCTCTCCGTCGTAAGCAAAGAAGTGGCCGCTGTCGGCAGGCTCCAAGCGGTCAATCAGCGTTAACAATTCGCGTGCAGCGATGTCTGCTGGTCTCGCGGCAGAAGCCCCACGAAAGGGCTGTGACAAGCCCGAGATCACCGTGCCGGGATGCAGGCTCAGCAAGCGCGCCTGGGGACGGGTTCGTGCCAGTTCGATTGCCGCGGTTTTAATCAGCATGTTCAATGCCGCCTTGGAAGCGCGATAGGCGTACCAGCCGCCCAGGCGGTTATCACCGATGCTACCGACCTTGGCAGAGAGCATTGCCATTGCGCCCTGAGGGTCTAGCAACGGCAGGAAGTAACGCAACACCAGGGCGGGCCCCACAGTATTGACTTGAAATACCGAATGCAGTGCATCTGCTTCAATCGCGGCGTAACTTTTTTCAGGCTTTATTCCCTCGCGATGGAGCAGGCCGGCTGCATGCAAGATCAACTGATACGGTGCTTCTCCAGTCAATTCTGCGGCCGCTCTGGCGATACTGTCCGCATCCTCCAGGTCCAGGCATGGAACGCTGTTGCGCCCCAGCTCACGTACGCCCGCACACCGTGGATCCTGATTGAGCCATTCACAAAAAGCCGAGCCGAGCGCACCACTGGCGCCAATCACCAAGGCACGATAGCCCTCGCCAAGGGAATTCATCTTGAACGCACTGTTCATCTAGTCTCTCCCACCGTCTGGCGCGATGTGTTGGCGTTAACCCAGTCGTCCTATCAGTTGCAGGAACTCGTGACGTGTAGGGGAGGATTCACGAAAGGCGCCCAGCATCACCGATGAGGTCATCACCGAATTTTGTTTCTCTACGCCCCGCATCATCATGCACATGTGCTTGGCCTCGATCACCACCGCCACGCCGGCGGCATCGGTGATGTGCTGAATGGCGTCGGCAATTTGTTTTGTGAGGTTCTCCTGGATCTGTAGGCGGCGAGCGAACATATCCACCACTCGGGCGACCTTTGACAGGCCCAGCACCCTTCCGGTGGGGATGTACGCGACATGAGCCTTGCCGATAAAGGGCAGCATGTGATGCTCACATAATGAGTACAGTTCGATGTCGCGTACGATGACCATCTCATCATTCTGCGATTCGAATAACGCGCCGTTTACCACGCTTTCCAGGTCCATCGTGTAGCCGTTGCACAGGTACTGCATCGCTTTGGCCGCCCGCGTGGGCGTGTCCAGCAAGCCTTCGCGCTCAGGGTTCTCGCCTACGCCGACGAGAATTTCACGGTATTGATCTGCTAATGACGGGTTCATGTTGATTCCTCGCAGCGTTGACTCAGGTTCTTCGTTGGGCCAATGACAAGACGAAGTTTTCTAGACGTGCTTTATTTTCGACGCGGGCTTCTTGTCGGACTCGGGTTCTGACTGCGCCACCGTGCAACGGTTATCGACACAGCGACGACCACCGTCCGGGTGAGGTAACCACGCCAAATGGGGACGTAAGCGGCAGAAAAGGCGATAACCCAATTCAAACAGCGGGCGCAGTGCACGCCATGTCAGTGGCGTGGCCCAAAACCCCAAGCCAGCGGCTCGCCAGCTCCACAGGGTGGCGTCCAGGCCGGTTAGCCAGCGACCATCAGCGAAACGCGCATGCAGTGAGGACTGCATCTGCTCGACTGTGAAACCAAGTGCCTTGGCGTCAAACCCAGCGCTGCTGATGTCGACAAACAGCAGTCGATTATCAGAGGCGTGCCGTTGCAGGATCCGGATTTCGCGCGCACACAGCGGGCATTCACCGTCAAAGTACAGCGTCAGCGGCCAATCCGTATTGTTGTACATGGTGTATGGTCTTGTATAGGTTTTGTACAAGATATGCTTAAAGAAACGGACTGACAATGAGCATGAGTGTTTTGCCGTGCCATGGACCCTGACGCGCCGTTGCGTGGGCGGATCGCCCGTTCGTTCGACAGGGAGGTTCCTGGCGGCAAGGTACGCTAGGGCGTGCGCGTCATCGGGGGAGATGCCCAACAATTAAAAAAGCCGCCCCTGAGATCAGGGGCGGCCTGGTTGTCCTGCCGGGCAGGTACTCAATTCCCTCTGTAGGTAGAGAAACCGTACGGGCTGAGGAGCAAGGGAATGTGGTAGTGCGGGACAGTGCCGTCCACCTCAAAAATCACCGGTACCTCCGGGAAGAAACTCGAGGTGTTGTGGGCGGCGAACCATTCACCGGTTTTGAAGGTGACACGGTAAGTGCCTTTCTCCAGGGCCTGACCTTCCGGGTACAGCCCGGTCACACGACCTTGTTCGTTCGTCGTTGCATGGTTGAGCATGTTCCAGCTCTTCCCGGACTGTTTTTCCAGGGTGACATTGACACCCGCTGACGGCAGGCCATCTTGTAGGTTGAGCACATGCACGCTGAGCGGGTTGGTTGCCGCTGATGCCAGCGACGATACGACACTCAATACGATGCCAGCGAACAGCGTTTTCAATACAGTCATGATCATGTCCTTAGTGTTTGACGGCAGGTAGGATTTTGTTGATAGCGGCTAATGCACACCCTTCATCGGTTGCTGCCCCACCGGCACCGGCCATTCCGATAGCCCCGATGACTTGCCCCTCAAACAGCAACGGCACGCCGCCGCCTAGCAGCAACAGCTCATCCAGGGTGTTGAGGTTCTCAGCATCCGGCGTCGTGCGGGCACGTTCTGCCAATAGCCGTGTTGGGGTCTTGGTCGACAGCGCGGTGTAGGCTTTTCGCTGAGCCGCCAGCGTGTTGTGCGGGCCGACATCGTCGTCGCGTTGGACGGCGACCAAGTTGCCGCCACGGTCGACGACTGCGCCAACGGCGGTGCGCCCCTGGGCATGACAGGCTGCCAGCGCGGCATTCAATAAGTCATTGGCCATTGCCAGTGACACGTCCTTGCGCTGCACAACGTGGTCGGGCGCTGCAACGGCGAGCGCAGAGCTCATTGCGAGAGGCACCAGCAATGAAGTGGATAGGCTTTTACGCATGCTTTTTCCTGTGTTTGGTCTGGCTGAGTCATTGCCAGGCATGATGACCCGAGCGCTCCGTCAGAATGATTGCCTCATCATTACCAATATGTAATGTAACGAAACGGTCTGGCGCGCTAGCCTATGCGCCAGCCTTGGAGGAAAAGATGCGTATCCTGGTCGTTGAAGATGAAGCCAAAACAGCGGATTACCTCCACAAAGCCCTGACTGAATCTGGCTACGTGGTCGAAGTCGCCCTGGATGGCCTGGAGGGCCAGTACCTGGCGCAGGAAAGTGAGTTCGACTTGATCATTCTGGACGTCATGCTGCCGGGCCTGGATGGATGGCAATTGCTTCAGGTCATTCGGCGCAAGTGGCAAACCCCGGTGCTTTTTCTCACCGCCCGGGATTCCGTGGAAGACCGGGTCAAGGGGCTCGAGTCAGGGGCCGATGATTACCTCGTCAAACCCTTTTCCTATGCCGAGTTGTTGGCACGTGTACGGACCTTGCTACGCAGGGGGCCGCCCCGTGAGGTCGAGCAGTTTTTGGTCGCCGACCTGAGCCTGGATCTGTTGCGACGCAAGGTCACGCGCAGGGGCGAACGCCTGATCCTGACCAACAAGGAGTTTGCCCTCTTGCACCTGCTGGTCAGCCGAGAAGGGGAGGTGCTCTCGCGCTCGTTGATTGCCTCGCAGATCTGGCAGATGAACTTTGACAGTGACACCAATGTGGTCGATGTCGCCATCCGTCGACTGCGGGCCAAGGTGGACGACCCCTATGCGCTCAAGCTGATACACACCGTGCGAGGCATTGGCTACATGCTCGAGGTGCAATCCTGAAACTGTTTCCGCGTGCCCTGAGCCTGCGCCTGGCGGTCATGTTCGCGCTGGTCAGTGCGCTGCTGCTGGGTTCCATCGGTTTTTATCTTTATCAATCGTTACAACGGGAAATCGCCTGGCGCGATGACCAGGCGCTGCTAGGTCGCCTGGAGCGTATGCAAGCGTTGCTAAACGACAGCGCCAGCGTCGAGCAACTACGACATCGACCCAAGCTCTACGAAAATATGCTGGGCAACCGTGACAACCTGCTCTGGATTGTCGACGGCTCCGGTCAGGCGCTGATCGAAATCAACCCCGTCGGCATGAGCGTGCCCACGTTGCCTGCCGCAGCCCAGGCCCGGCTCGGTGACGGCGATGCTTCGCAGGGAGTCCGACTGGCCTGGAAGGATGTCATGCAGGGGGGACGAAGCTTGACCCTGATTGCTGGCAAGTTGTTAGGTGAGCGTGAGCAGATGCTGGGGGCTTACCGACTCAAGCTCTGGCTCGCCATGTCAGTCGGGGCTTTGTTGGCGTTTGTGCTGGGCGGGTGGGTCAGTCGACGAGGCTTGCAACCGGTGCGTATGCTGGCGCAACGCGCGGCCAGTATCGATGCACAACATCTGCATCTGCGGCTGGATGAGTTCAACGAACTGACTGAGCTGCAAGCGCTCAGCCAGGCGCTTAATCAAATGCTTGCACGCCTTGAAGACGGGTTCGCCCAGCTGTCACGCTTCTCGGAAGACCTCGCCCATGAGATGCGCACCCCGCTCAGCAACCTGATGGGGCATACCCAGCAAAGCCTGAGGCACAGTCGGTCGGTCGAGGACTATCAAAACCTGTTGGTGTCCAATCAAGAGGAATATGAGCGCCTGGCGCGAATGATCGACAGCATGCTTTTTCTCGCGCGTACCGAGCAGTCGCAAGCCTGCGTGCACGACGATCCCATCAACCTGCATGATCTGGTCGAGCAACTGTGTGAGTATTTCGAAGGCGTCGCGCAAGAACGCGATATGACGCTGGTCAATCATGCCCACGCCCAGTTGCGTGCTGATCCGGTGTTGATCCGTCGAGCGTTGGCTAACGTGGTGGCCAATGCACTGCGTTATGGATCGCCTGCGACGGACGTGGTTATCAACAGTGTGGTGTGGGAGGACAGGGTCGAGGTCTCTGTACACAACCAAGGCCCGCCGATTTCAGCGGAGCATCTACCTCGGCTGTTTGAACGGTTCTACCGGTGCGATCCGTCACGCAACCAGCCCGATGATTCCGGTGGCCTGGGGCTGGCAATCGTGCGCTCGATCATGCAATTGCATGGCGGACGGGTGACAGTGGAGAGCGATCAATCAGGCACGACCTTCCGCTTGGCGTTTCCTGCTTGACTGCCAAGCGCGCTGCCCGAGCGCGCCCGTCATGTCAGCCTACCGCTCGATCGACCGGCTCCAGCGCGCATTCCACTCTGGCCGCGCCTGGTTGACCTGGTCCCAGTCAATCGAAATGGCGGTCTGCAGATAACCCTGCATCGCTTCCACCCGTGCGCGGGTCTTGTCGGTGGTGGGGGTGGTCGGGTTGGACGGAATCTGATCACCTTCCTCCAGCGCCGGCGCCTGGGCCTCGGCGGTCAGCAGGAAGGCCGCGAGTTTTTGCGCCAGCTCCGGCTGGTCATTGCGCGCGATCACGCATTCGGCCACGTTCAGCACCACGGCGCCTTCCTTGGGTTGCGCATACTCCATGGGCACGCCAAGCAGCTTCTGGGTGGCGACCTGGGTTGGGGTGAGGGGGAAGATCGCGGCTTCGTCGGTCTGTACCATCTCGGAGATTTTTGCCGAGCTGGCAATGTATTCCAGCACGTTGGGGCCAACGGTCTTCGGCCAGGCCTTGAAGCCTGGGTCGACATTGGTCTCGTCGCCACCCTGGATGCGGTTGAACATCAGGAAACCGTGCAGGCCGAAAGTGGACGAAGCCAGCGACTGGAACACGACCTTTTCCTTGAAGCGCGGGTCGGCCAGGTCCATCCACGAGGTGGGCGCGGCCCAGCCCTTTTCCTTGAACATCTTGGCGTTGTAGCCCAGGCCGGTGACGCCGAGGGTCACGGCCACGGCTTCGTCCTTGATTTTGGCCTTGGCCGGGATCTGTTCCAGGGGCTGGCTGGGCGCGAGCTTGTCGCACAAGCCCATGGATATGGCGCGGTACATGATGCCGTCGTCGAGGAACATCACGTGCATCTGTGGGTTGTCTTTGTTGGCCTGGACCTTGGCGAGAATGTCCGACGAAGTGCCGGGCACGATCACCACCTTGACGTTATTGGCCTTCTCGAAGGCGGGCAGCACCTTGTCGGCGTACACCCGTTCCATGGTGCCGCCGTTCATGCCCAGGTACAGCGTGGGCGCGGCGTGCGCGGTGGAGGCGAGCAGGGCGAGGGACAAGCAGGACAGCGCAATACGTGGGTTCATGGATGTTTTTCCTCTCAGGCTTGGAAACGACGGATGGAAAACGCTTCGATAGGGTGGCGACTGGCCCCGTCGCAGACGAGCTCTGCCAGGGCTTCACCCACCGCGGGACCGAGCTGGAACCCGGCGCCGGCAAAGCCGAAACCGTGGAGCAGGCCAGGTTGGGTACTGCTGGGACCGATCACCGGTTCGTGATCGGGGAGGTAACCTTCGGTGCCGCTCCAGGTGCGAATCGCCTGGGCACCCTTGAGAAACGGGTAGAGCTCGGCGGCATTGCGCAGTATCTCCAGCACCGCTGCCTGGCCTGGGCGCGCGGTCAGCGGGCCAAGGGCAAAGCCGCGACCGCCGCCGAGGATGCAATTGCCCCGGGCGACCTGCCGCGCGTAAATACCGCCGCCTTCCACCCCCGTGCTCACATTCATCACCACTGGCAGCGGCTCGGTGACCAGCATCGCCGGGTGCGCCGAGGTGATCGGCACCGCTTCGCCAAACTGCGCAGCGACGGTGCCGGCCCAGGCGCCCGCACAGTTCAGCAACCACGGCGCTTGCAGATGCAGGCCGGTGGCGCAGTGCACGTGGAACTGGCGGCTGTCATGTTCGATGCGGACCGCTTCGGCCTGCTCGTACACCACTGCGCCGCAGCGCTGCGCGGCACGGGCGAAGGCCGGGGACACTACGCGTGGATTGGCGTGGCCGTCTTGCGGACACAACGAGGCGCCCACGGCGATATCGCCAACCCAGGGGAAGCGTGCGCGCAGCTCGGCGTGATCGAGCAACTGCAAGCCCAGGCCAAAGCCACGGGTCTGCACGGCGTACGCCTGCAGCGCGGCAAAATCAGTGTGGCTGCGCGCCAGTTTCAAATGCCCGGAGCGTACGTATTCGCCGTCGATACCGATCAATCCCGGCAAGTCGGCCCACAGTTGATGAGCACGCTGTGACAGCGGCAATTGATGCAATGGCCGGCCCTGGCGGCGCACACCGCCATAATTCACCCCACTGGAATGCGAGCCGCAAAAATCCCGCTCCACCAACGCCACGCGCTGGCCTTTTTGCGCGAGCATCAAGGCCGCCGATGCGCCGACGATCCCACCGCCCAAGACGATGACGTCGATCATGGCTGCACCTCCACGCCAAACGGCAGTGGCTTGATGGGCGCCTGGCCACGCAAGCGGCCGACGTTCTCGATGCCCCGGCCGCAGCGTTCGGCGACAATTTCCGCTGCCGCCAGCCCGCACATCCGGCCCTGGCAGCGGCCCATGCCGACGCGACAGTGGGCCTTGACGCGATTGATCTCCCAGTGGCCTTCGTCCACCACCGCGCGCACGTCACCGACGCTGACTTCTTCACAGCGGCACAGGATCAGTTCATCCGGCGCCTGTGCGGCCCATTGCTCAGGGAAGGGGAAGGCAGTTTCGAGGCCCTGGCGAAAGCGCTGGATGCCAGCCAAGTGCTGTTCCAACACGGCGGGGCGGCGGTGATCAATTGCGATGCCCGAGTCCTCGAGTAGCGCCAGCGCGGCCCGTTCGCCAGCCATTTGCGCCGCATCGGCGCCCATGATCCCGGCGCCGTCGCCGGCCAGGTACACGCCGCTGACGCTACTGCGCCCGGCGCTGTCGCGTTGTGGAAGCCAGGCGCGGTTCAACGCGTTCCAGGCGAATTCACAGCCGAGCAAATCCGCCAGTTGCGTCTCACAGCGCAGGGCGTGGGCAAAGCCCACGGCGTCGCATGCCAGGCTGTGTTCGCCCCACCGAATACCCGTGACCCGTTGTTCTCCTTCGATCTGCCTGAGCGTGGCGCCCTGATGCACGGCAATCCCGTGGGCCGTCAGCCAGGCGCGGTAATACAAGCCCTTGGCCAAGGTCAGCGGTTGCCCAAGCAGCGCCGGCAGCGCACGGCACTGGGCACTGAACGGCGCGCTGTCGAGCACCGCCACCACCTTGGCGCCGGCTTTGGCGTACTGATAGGCGACCAGGTACAACAACGGCCCGCTCCCGCAGAACGCCACCCGCTCGCCGATGGCGCAGCCCTGGTATTTCAAGGCAATTTGCGCGGCGCCGAGGCTGTAGGCACCGGGCAAAGTCCAGCCCGGCACTGGCAGGATGCGGTCGGTGGCGCCCGTGGCGACGATGATGCGCGCGTACTCGAGGCTTTCGGCGCGACCGTTGTTGAGCATGTCCAGGCGACCGTCCTCGGCATTCCATACCAGGGTTTCCGGCCGGTAGTCGATCAGCGGTGCCAGCTCATCAATCGTGCGGTGCACGGCGTCGGCCTTGTTCGCTTCAAATCCGTAGACCTGCTTGGCGGTGCGCTGGAAACCCAAGGGTTGCCGCCGATAGATCTGCCCGCCACCGCGCGGGCTCTCATCCACCAGGCAAGGTGTGACGCCATGGTCGAGCAGCGTACGCGCTGCGCTGATACCGGCCGGGCCAGCCCCCACAATCACTACCGGCTTCATGGTCGGCGCCCCGGATCACGGCTGATCGCCTGGCCTTCTTCCAGCAGCGTCGAACAGGCGCGCACCCGGCGGCCGTCTTCAAGTCGCACCCAGCAGTCCTGGCACGCGCCCATCAGGCAAAACCCGGCGCGCCGCTCGGCACTGAAGTCGCTGCCGCGCAGGTGCTCGGCACAGGTCAGTACGGCGGTGAGCAAGGTGTCACCGAGCAAGCCGCTGGCAGGTTGGCCGTCCAGGGTGAAGGACAGGGCAGGGCGTTCGGTCTCGGCCACGCGCTTGAACAGGGCCATCAATGTTTCCCCACCAGTACGCGGTCCAGGCCGTAGACCCGGTCGAGCAGAATCATCGTGGCTGCCGTCAGCGCAATCACCAGTGCCGACACGGCCGCCATCATCGGGTCGATGGATTCGGTGGCGTACACATACATGCGTACCGGCAGGGTTTGGGTGGCCGGCGAGCTGACGAAGATCGACAGCGTCACTTCATCGAAACTGTTGATGAAGGCCAGTAACCAACCCCCGGCGACACCGGGCAAAATCATCGGCAGGGTGATCTGGCGGAACAGCGTGAAGCGACTCGCCCCCAGGGACTCGGCGGCTTGCTCGGCGCTGCGATCAATACCGATCGCGGCCGCCAATACCAGGCGCAGCACATACGGTGTGATGATCACCACATGCGCGAGCATCAGCCAGGTAAAGCTGCCGTTGACACCCATCAGCGCGAACAAGCGCAGCATCGCCACGCCCAGCACCAGGTGCGGGATGATGATCGGTGACAGGAACAACGCACTGAAAAAGTTGCGCCCCGGGAACGTGTACCGACTGATCGCCAAGGCCGCCGGTACGGCAATCAAGGTGGCCAGGGTCGCGGCGGTGAACGCCAGGATCAGGCTGTTGTAGAACGCCTGGATAAAGTCAGCCCGCTCGAACACCGCGCGAAACCAGCGCAGCGAGAAGCCTGATGTGGGCAGGCTCAAGGTGTTTTCCGGAGTGAAGGCCACCAGGCACACCACCACCAGCGGCGCCATCATGAACAGCACTACCAAGCCATGGAAACCGAGGGCCAAAGGACCGTTTCTGGACATGCGCTCAAACTCCCAGGGACTTTTTGTAGCGGCCTTCGACCATGCGGTTCCAGCTCAGCATGATCAGCAGATTGACCAACAGCAGCACCACCGCGATGGTCGCGCCCATGGGCCAGTTGAGTTCCGAGAGGTACTGGTCGTACACCACGGTGGCGACCATTTTCAGGCGGCGTCCGCCGAGCAGGCCGGGGATCGCAAAGGAGCTGGCGGCCAGGCCGAACACGATCAGCGTGCCGGACAGCACACCGGGCATGACCTGCGGCAGCACGATCTTGCGCATCACCGTGGCCTGGCTGGCGCCCAGGGACAACGCGGCCTGTTCAGCCGACGGATCGAGCTTTTGCAGGGAGGTCCACACCGGGATGATCATGAACGGCAGCATCACGTGCACCAGGGCGATGATCACCGCGAACGGTGTGTAGAGCAGTTTCACCGGGCGCCCACCGAGGAACTGGATGACCTGGTTCACCAGCCCGTCCGCCCCCAGCAGGAGGCTCCAGCCAAAGGCGCGCACGACCACCGAAATCAGCAGCGGTGTGAGGATCAGGATCAGGAAGATCGAGCGCCACGGGGTGCCCATGCGGCTGAGGATGTAGGCCTCGGGCACACCGATCACCACGCACAGCAGGGTCACCAGCGCGCTAATCCAGAAGGTGCGCCAGAAGATCTCGTAGAAGTACGAATCACTGAACAGCGACAGGTAGTGCGCGAAGGTCCATTCATCGGCTTTTACACCCACCTGGTAGTCAAACACGTTGAACGACAGCACCAGGGTCAGGCCCAGCGGCAGAATCAGCAGCCCGGCAAACAGCACCAGCGCCGGCAGCGAGAGCAGATAACCACGACTCATGTGCGCACCTCATCCGCTGCCAGCACACGGAGGAGTTCGCAATGCCAGTCCAGGCCCACCGCTGCGCCGCAACCCAGCGGCGCGCTGCCATCGTTGCTGCGCACCACGGTGATTTCGCCCAGGTCGGTGTGGACGCGGTACAGCCATTGGCTACCGAAGAAGTAGCGGTCGAGCACCTTGCCTTGCAGGCGGCCTGAACCGACATCCCCCAGGCTGATCTTTTCCGGGCGCAGGCTCAGGACCAACTCACCGTCGCCGCGCTCATGCCGCACTTGCGGGATGCCCAACGGGTCGTAGTCGCCGGGCAGCAGGTTGGCCTTGCCGACGAAATCCGAAATGAAGCGCGTGCGCGGGTGTTCGTAGAGCTTGTAGGGTGCGTCGATCTGGGTCACGCGCCCGGCCTGCATCACCACCACGCGGTCGCTGATCGACAGCGCTTCGGCCTGGTCGTGCGTGACCATCAAGGTGGTGATACCCACGGCGCACTGGATGCGGCGGATCTCGAACTGCATCTCTTCGCGCAGATTCGCGTCGAGGTTGGACAGCGGCTCATCAAGCAGCAACACCGGCGGTTCGATCACCAGCGCACGGGCCAGGGCCACGCGCTGGCGCTGGCCGCCGGACAGTTCACGTGGGTAACGGTCAGCGTGGGGGGCCAGGCGCACCAGGTCCAGTACGGTCTTGACCTTGCTGGCGATTTCGCTGGCCGGCACTTTGCGCATTTTCAGGCCGAAGGCGACGTTGTCGCGCACGGTCATGTGCGGGAACAGCGCGTAGCTCTGGAACACAACGCCCAGGCCGCGGCTGGCGGGCTTGGCATGGGTGATGTCGCGGCCATCGAGCAGGATCTGCCCGCCGCTCACATCAACGAAGCCGGCGATCATTTGCAGGGTGGTGGTCTTGCCGCAGCCCGAGGGGCCGAGCAGGGAAACGAACTCGCCTTTTTCCACCGCAAGGTCGGTGGCGACCACCGCGTCGACGGCGCCGTAGCGTTTGCTCAAGGCGTTGAGTTGGAGAAATGCCATGTCTGCGTTCCACCTTTATGAGTCGCGTCGAAACGCGCTTTTTTGTTTTGGGCAGATGCGAAAAGGGTGTTTCGGGTGCGTTGGCGCTCGATCTCAAGTCGGCTGCCGGTTGTTGTTCATTTCGCCCCTGTGGACGCAGATTAGGACGAAGACTAGGATGGGCGGAAGATGGAATTTCACTGAACGGACTATTATTTTCGTATTTATTCACTCACCGGAATTTACAAAGAGATTAGTTGTTATGGATTCCACTGATCGAAATGAAAGTGGCAAAGAAGTCGGGGCGGGCGGCGTCTCTCGCCTGTTCGCATTGCTGCGCACCCTGGGTGAAGTGCCGGAGGGCGGCGAACGCGTCACCCAACTTGCGCAACAGGTGGGCCTGTCCCAGCCCACCACCCACCGTTTATTGCGCAGCCTGATGGAGGAGGGCATGGTCGAGCAGGACGCACGCAGCAAACGTTATCGCCTGAGCCTGGAGTTCTTCGCCCTGGCGGCTAACGCGGGCAAGACCGGCAACCTGCGCGACCTGGTGCGGCCGAGCATGTTGCGCCTGAGCGCTTCACTGGGGGATTCGTTATTCCTGCTGGCGCGCAGCGGCTTCGATGCGATCTGCCTGGACCGCAGCGAGGGTCCGTACCCGATCCGCACCTTCACCGGCGATATCGGTGGGCGGGTGGCCTTGGGCGTGGGGCAGGGCAGCCTGGCGATCCTGGCGTTTTTGCCGGAGGAAGAGCGCGAGACGGTGATCCGCTACAACCTGCCACGGCTCAAGGACTTCCACCTGTATGACGAAGTGCTGTTGCGTTCGGAAGTCGAGAACGTGCGCACCCTGGGCTACGCGGCGCGCAATACCGGGGTGCTGGAAGGCATGGCCGGCTTGGCGGTGCCCATCCTCAATCGGGACGGGCATGCAGTGGCGGCGTTGAGTGTAGCGACCATCAGTGACCGACTGGGGCCGAGCCGGTTACCCATGGTGGTGGAGTTGTTGAAGCGCGAAGCGGCGGCGATCGGGCCAAGGATCAACCCGTTCGATCCGACGTTGAGGCGGCCCTCGCATACCTTTGGTGGGTAATGCGAATCCGATGTGGGAGCTGGCTTGCCTGCGATGGCGGAATGTCAGCCACTTAAATGCAAACTGACCCGCCGCTATCGCAGGCAAGCCAGCTCCCACATTTTTAGATTGCAGCCAACGCGACTGACGTGGCCGCTGTGCGAGTCTCCACCCCCAACTTCACATACACATGCTCCAAATGCTTGTTCACCGTCCTTGGGCTCAACCCCAGGATATCGCCGATATCCCGATTGGTCTTGCCGCACGCCACCCAGCGCAACACTTCCACCTCGCGCTCGGTCAATTGGAATCGGGCCGAGAGCAGCCTTTGCGCCGGGGCATCTTCCAGCGTCAGCACACTCGGCTGTTGCGCCTCCCGCGCGGACAACAAAATCCGCGACGTGCGCAAATGCGCCGCCACCCGCGCCAGCACCTCGTCGGTCTGGATCGGCTTGGTCACGTAGTCACTGCCACCCACTTCAAAGCCCTGCACCACGTGCCGGGTGTCGGTCAGCCCGGTCATGAACACCACCGGGATATCCGCGCTGGCGGGTTGCGCCTTGAGCCGACGGCAGGTTTCGAAGCCGTCCAGGCCGGGCATCATCGCGTCCAGCAGAATAAGGTCCGGACGTCGGCGTTGCA
Source organism: Pseudomonas lurida (assembly GCF_002563895.1). Lineage (NCBI taxonomy): Bacteria > Pseudomonadati > Pseudomonadota > Gammaproteobacteria > Pseudomonadales > Pseudomonadaceae > Pseudomonas > Pseudomonas lurida. The sequence goes on from NZ_PDJB01000001.1 coordinate 2,478,008, forward strand.
CGCGGTTCAACGCGCTGAGGCCATCGAGGGCCACCAGGACCATGTAGCCGGCATCGTCGAGGGCGTCCGAGAGCATCGCCAGGTTATCCGGGGTGTCGTCCACGATCAGCACGACACCGGGTTCAGTGCTGCGGGTGAGTGCATTCATCTTCGGCCTCCTTGAGGGTTCGGTTGAGTTCATCCAGGCGGAAACCCTTGAGCAGCCCGCGTACCTTGCTGATGAAAGGCTCGGTGTCGGGCTGGTGCGCAAGGAGGGTGTCGAGCTTTTCGTGCAGGCCGCGCACGTAACCGATGGCGCTGAGTTCGGCGAGGATGGCCAGGTCTTCCGGGCTGGGCAACACGCTGGGCGGTGGGGGCGGCACCAGGCTCTTGGTACGCCGTAGCCACTGCAGGTCCAGGTGCTGTTGCAGGCGCCCGAGCAGCTCCGGCGTGTGCACGGGCTTGGCCAGGTAGTCGTTGCACGCGGCGGCGATGCTGCGTTCGCGGTCGTCGGTGAAGGCGTTGGCCGAGATCACGATGATGGGCGCGGTGGACAGCGCATTGCGGCGGATCAAGCGACTGGTTTCGTAGCCATCCAGGGTTGGCATCGACAGGTCCATCAGGATCAGGTCCGGCGCCAGCAGCGCCACCTGGCGGATCGCGTCCTGGCCATTGCTGGCCTGGATCACTTCGAAACCCAGTGGCGTGAGCATGCCACTGAGCACCTTGCGATGGTCCACATGGTCATCCACCACCAGGATGCGTCGTCGCTCCCCTTGATAACCGATGATGTCGTGCTCCACATGCACCACGGCCTGCGGCGCACGCACCTGGGACAGGAACAGCCGCACCTGGAAGCAGGTGCCCTTGTCCAGCTCGCTGGTCACCCGCAGCTCGCCGCCCATCAATGACGTGAGCATGCGCGTGATGGTCAGCCCCAGGCCCACGCCGTTATCCTGGCGCATCAGGTCGCCGCGTTCGAACGGCTGGAATATCCGCTCCAACTGCCCTGGATCGATGCCGATGCCCGTGTCGATAATCTCGAAGTTGGCGGTCTCGCGCATATAACTGACCCGCAGGCGCACCTCGCCGCTGTCGGTGAAGTTCACCGCGTTGCCCAACAGGTTGATGAGGATCTGGCGCACGCGTTTTTCATCGCCGCGCACCACCGCCGGGATCTTGCCCACGCAGTCCAGGCGAAAGCGCAGGCCCTTGTCCCGTGCTTGCGGGGTGAACATCTGTTCCAGGTCGTGGAGCAACTCGGGGAAGGGGATTTCAGTCGGTTCCAGGCGCAATTTGCCGGCCTCGATCTTGGCCACATCCAGCAAACCATCGATCAATGACACCAAGTGCGAGCCGCTGCGCAGGATAGTCGCCAAGGCATCCTGGTGCTGCTCGGGCATGGCGCTGTCGCGCTGCAGAATCTGGGTGAAGCCCAGAATGCTGTTGAGCGGCGTGCGCAGTTCGTGGGACAGCCCGGTGACGTAGCGGCTCTTGGCGGCATTCGCGGCCTCCGAGGCTTCCTTGGCTTGCTGCAGGGCCTGGTCGGTGAGGCTGTGGGCGTCGATCTCCTGCATCAGCAGCAGGGTCTGGCGGTCGGATTCCTCTTGGGCCACACCCCGGCTTTCGCGGGTCAGCACCACCCACCAGGCGAGCACGGCGGCCAACACCGAGAGGGTCAGGAACGCCTTGAAGAACGCCTGGTACAAGGTCTCCGAATGGGGCAAGCCCTGGGCCGCCTGCATGTAGATCAACGCCAGCGCGCCGGCGAGCATCAGTACCAACGCCAGCAAAAGCCCCAGGTAATGGGCCAGGCGCGTGTGCAGGCGCGGCATCATCGTGTTCGGCAGCAACCAGCGCAGCACGCCTTCGAACTGGGTGACCAGGCGGGCGTGGGGTTTGCAACGGTCCCCGCAACGCGCATCCAGCGAACAACACAGCGAGCAGATCGGCGTGCTGTAGGCCGGGCAGAACGCCATGTCCGCGGTCTCGAACGGGTTGCTGCACAGCCCGCACACCGCGTGGGTCGCGGGTGCGATCGGGTGAATCAACTGTATGTCGCTGGTGCGGGCGATGTAGTACTTGCCTTTGGTCAGCCAGGCCAACAGCGGCGCCATCACCAGTGCGGTGCCCAGCGCGACGAAGGGTGGTGCCGCCTGGGCCAGGCTGCCGAACAGGCCGAAGTGGGCAAGGATCGACAGCAGCGACGCAATCAGCATCGAGCCGACGCCCACCGGGTTGATGTCGTAGAGGTGCGCGCGCTTGAACTCGATGTGCCTGGGCGACAGGCCCAACGGCTTGTTGATCACCAGGTCCGCCACCAGCGTGCCGATCCAGGCAATCGCGATATTGGCGTAGAGCCCCAGCACCTGGTCGATCACGTCGAACACGCCCAGCTCCATCAGCATCAGTGCGATGGCTACGTTGAACACCAGCCACACCACGCGGCCGGGATGGCTGTGGGTCACGCGGGCAAAGAAGTTGGACCAGGCCAGAGAACCGGCGTAGGCGTTGGTCAGGTTGATCTTCATCTGCGAGATGAACACGAACAGCACCATGGCGCCGAGGGCCCATTCCGGCGAGCTGAACACGTAGCGGAACGCGACCAGGTACATCTGCGTTGGCTCGGCGGCGCGTTCCATGGGGATTTCATGTTGCAGCGCCAGGAACGCCAGGAACGCCCCGGCGAACATCTTCAACGCGCCGGGGATGATCCAGCCGGGCCCGGCGCAGAGCAGGGCGGCCCACCAACGTTTGCGGTTGGCGGCGGTTTTTTCCGGAAGGAAGCGCAGGTAGTCCACCTGTTCGCCGATCTGCGTTACCAGCGACAACGCCACGGTGCAGGCGGCACAGAAGGCCAACAGGTTGAAGCCGCCGCCATCGCCGCTGCGCCCCACAAAGCTGGTCCAGTCGCTGAAGGCGTCGGGGTTCTTCCATGCCACAAAGCCATAGGGCAATAGCAGCAACAGCAGCCAGATCGGTTGTGTCCACAGCTGCAGGCGGCTGATCAGGGTCACGCCGTACGCCACCAGCGGGATCACCAGCAGCGAGCAGATCACATAGGCCAAGGCGAGCGGGATATGAAAATACAGCTCCAGCGCCAGGGCCATGATCGCCGCTTCCAGGGCAAAGAACAGGAAGGTGAAGCTGGCGTAGATCAACGAAGTGATGGTGGAACCGATATAGCCAAACCCCGCGCCACGGGTGAGCAGGTCCATGTCCACGCCGTAGCGCGCCGCGTAGTAGCTGATGGGCAGGCCGGTGAGAAAGATCACCACGCTGATGGCGAGGATCGCCCAGAAGGTGTTGGTGAAGCCGTAGCTCAGGGCCAACACGCCGCCGATGGCTTCCAGCGCCAGGAACGACACGGCGCCCAGGGCGGTGTTGGCAATGCGCAGTTCCGACCACTTGCGAAAGGACTTGGGGGTATAGCGCAGGGCGTAGTCCTCCATGGTCTCGTCGGCGACCCAGGTGTTGTAGTCGCGGCGGATCTTGACGATGCGCTGGGTGCCGGGAGGAGGGGGCATGGTGGGAGAACTCCGGAAAGAGGACGGGTGTGAGTGAGCAAGTTCCATGCCCCGGAAGGCGCCGCAGATCCAAATGTGGGAGCGGGTTTGCTCGCGAATGCGGTGGGCCAGCGTGTCCATCAGTGACTGAATACACCGCGTTCGCGAGCAAGCCCGCTCCCACACGGGATCTGGTGGTGGGGCGGGCGGGATCCTGCGCCGAAATGGTGCGCAGCGGCATACGTCAAATGACGTACACCGTTACGTCAGGCTGCGTATACCCGCGCTGGCCCGCTGCCGCCATGCTGAACCCCTCATTGCAGAGGAGTCGCCCCATGGCACCACGATTGATCCGCTCCAAACCGCTGTTGGCCCTGTCGTTGCTGGCGGCCGCTCTGTTCAGCCAGGGTGTGCTGGCCGATAACGAAGGCCTGGCCGTGACCCCTACCGAAGTCACCGTCGGCCAGTTGCACTCGGCCACCGGGACCATGGCGATTTCCGAAACCGGCTCGATCCAGGCCGAGCGCCTGGCGATCGAACAGATCAACGCCTCGGGCGGGATCCTTGGACGCCAGATCAAGGTGATCCAGGAGGACGGTGCTTCCGATTGGCCAACCTTTGCCGAAAAAGCCAAGAAGCTGCTGGTCAACGACAAAGTCGCCGCCGTGTTCGGCTGCTGGACGTCGGCCTCGCGCAAAGCCGTGCTGCCGATCTTCGAGAAAGAAAACGGCCTGCTCTACTACCCAACCTTCTACGAAGGCCTGGAACAGTCGAAAAACGTGATCTACACCGGCCAGGAAGCCACCCAGCAGATCCTCGCCAGTCTCGACTGGATCGCCAAGACCAAAGGCGCCAAGACCTTCTACCTGGTCGGCTCCGATTACATCTGGCCGCGCACTTCGATGAAGATCGCGCGCAAGCACATCGAAAACGTACTGCACGGCACAGTGGTCGGCGAAGACTACTACCCGCTGGGCAACACCCAATTCGGCTCGCTGATCAACAAGGTCAAGCTGAAAAAACCTGACGTGGTGTTCGCAGCAGTGGTGGGCGGCTCCAACGTGGCGTTCTACAAGCAACTCAACGCGGCGGGCGTGAACGCGTCCAAGCAGACGCTGTTGACCCTGTCGGTCACCGAGGACGAACTGCTCGGCATCGGCGGCGAAAACATGGCCGGTTTCTACGCGTCGATGAAGTACTTCCAAAGCCTGGACAACCCTAACAACAAAGCCTTCGTCGAGGCCTTCAAGGCCAAGTACGGCAAGGACGCAGTGATCGGTGACGTGACCCAGGCAGCCTACCTCGGGCCTTGGCTGTGGAAAGCGGCGGTGGAGAAGGCTGGCAGTTTCGACGTGGATAAAGTAGTGGCCGCGTCGCCAGGCATCGAGCTGAAAACGGCGCCCGAAGGCTACGTGAAGATTCACGAGAACCATCACCTGTGGAGCAAGTCGCGTATCGGCGAAGTGCAGCCCAACGGCCAGTTCAAGGTGATCTACGAGTCGGATCTGATCGAGCCGAACCCGTTCCCCAAAGGCTACCAATAACCCAAGGTCTGGCATTGATCTAACGGTGGGAACTGGCTTTGTGTGGGAGCAGGCTTGCCTGCGATGCAGGCGACTCGGTTTTGCAGTTGAACCGAGGTGATGCCATCGCAGGCAAGCCAGCGCCTAAATAAAGCAGATTGCACTTCAACTTGGCTCTCAGGAGACCATCATCATGGAATGGCTATCGGAATTTGGAGCCATCGCGGCGATGCAGGGGTTCAACGGCTTGTCCGTGTTCTGCGTGCTGTTGCTGATGGCATTGGGGTTGGCGATCATCTTTGGCCAGATGGGCGTGATCAACATGGCCCACGGTGAATTCCTGACCATCGGCGCCTACACCACCTACGTGTGTTCCAGCCTCACGGCGCACTTTGCGCCAAGCTTTCAACCCTATTACTTCTTCTTCGCCATTGCCCTGTCATTCCTCGTCGCTGGTGCCATCGGCTGGCTGGTGGAATGGGCGATGATCAGCCGGTTGTACAAGCGGCCGCTGGACACCTTGCTCGCCACCTGGGGCTTGTCGCTGGTGATGCAGCAGACCTTCCGCTCGGTATTCGGCGCCCGGGAAGTCAGCGCCGAACCGCCGGCCTGGCTGATGGGCTCGGTGAACTTCACCGATGCCATCGAGATTCCACGCAACGGGTTATTCATGATGGCCCTGACCCTGCTGCTCACCGCTGCGATCTTCCTGATGCTGTACCGCTCACGCTGGGGCTTGCAGGTGCGCGCCACGGTGCAGAACCGGCTGATGAGCCGTGCGGTGGGCATCAATACGCGCAAGGTCGACCGCATGACCTTTGCCTTGGGCTGCGGCGTCGCCGGTGTGGCCGGCGCGGCATTCACCACCATTGGCTCCACCGGGCCGACGGCAGGCTCGCAGTACATCGTCGACACCTTCCTGGTGGTGGTGTTCGGCGGCGCGCAAAGCCTGTTCGGCACCATCGCTTCGGCCTTCGTGATTGCCCAGACCCAATCGCTGTCGGAGTTTTTCCTCAGTGGCTCGATGGCCAAGGTGCTCACCTTGTCGTCGGTGATTCTGATCCTGATGCTGCGCCCGCAAGGGTTGTTCTCCATCAAAGTGCGCAAGTAGAGGCGACCGGATGAAGGCTTTAGACAAGCTGCTGGGCGGCCAGCAAAACCTGATCGGCATCGTGTTGCTGGCGCTGTTGATCCTGGTGGTATTCCCCCTGACGCTGGATGCGTTCCGCCTGAACATGGTCGGCAAATACCTGACCTACGCGTTTGTCGCGGTTGGCCTGGTGTTGTGCTGGGGCTACGGCGGCATTCTCAGCCTGGGGCAGGGCGTGTTCTTTGGCGTTGGCGGCTACTGCATGGCGATGTTCCTCAAGCTGGAAGCCTCGGACCCGGAGAGCACCAAGATCCAGTCCACACCGGGCATTCCTGACTTCATGGACTGGAACCAGATCACCGAGCTGCCATGGCTGTGGCAGCCGTTCCACAGTTTGAGCTTCACGCTGGTGGCGGTGATCGCGGTGCCGGTGCTGCTCGCGTTCATCATCGGCATGGCGCTGTTCAAGCGGCGCGTGGGCGATGTGTATTTCTCCATTGTCACCCAGGCGATTGCGCTGATCCTCACAGTGTTGATCGTCGGCCAGCAAGGCCTGACCGGTGGCGTCAACGGCATTACCGACCTCAAGACCCTGCTCGGCTGGGACCTGCGCACCGACAGCGCGAAGATGATCTTGTACTTCATCAACGCGGGGCTACTGTTCGGCTGCATCTTCATCGGCCGTTTCATCCTCGCCTCCAAGCTGGGTCGGCTGCTGATGGCGATGCGCGACAAGGAAGAGCGCGTGCGTTTCTCGGGGTATGACGTGGCCAGCTTCAAGATCTTCGTGTTCTGCGTGGCCGCCGCGTTTTCGGCAATTGGCGGGGCGATGTTTGCCTTGCAGGTAGGCTTTATGTCGCCGTCGTTCGTCGGCATCGTGCCGTCGATCGAGATGGTCATCTTTGCGGCGGTGGGCGGGCGCATGTCCTTGCTCGGTGCGGTGTATGGCGCACTGCTGGTGAACTACGGCAAGACCTACTTTTCCGAGTCCTTCCCCGAGCTGTGGCTGTACCTGATGGGGGGCTGTTTATCGCGGTGGTGATGTATTTCCCCAACGGTCTCGCCGGGTTGTGGGAAAGCCACGGGCGCCAGGCGTTGGCGAAACTGTTACGGCGCAAACCGCTGGCGCCGACCCCGGTGAATCCGCCGGTCAAAGCCAAGGCCAACACCAAGATCCTGGAGACCCAGCCATGACCGCCGTCGGCTTTGAGATGAAAAAACCGGTGCTGGCCATCGAAGGCCTCACGGTGTCGTTCGACGGTTTCAAGGCCGTCGACAACCTCAACCTGTATATCGACCGCAACGAAGTCCGCGTGGTGATCGGCCCCAACGGTGCCGGCAAGACCACGGTGCTCGACCTGATCTGCGGCAAGACCCGCGCCACCAGCGGCAGTATCCAGTTCGACGGGCAAGAGCTGACCAAGATGCGCGAGTACAACATTGTGCGCGCCGGCGTCGGACGCAAGTTCCAGAACCCGTCGATCTACGAGAACCTCACGGTGTTCGAGAACCTGGAGATGTCCTACCCGGCCGGGCGCAAGGTGTGGGGTGCGCTGTTCTTCAAGCGCAACGCCCAGGTGATCGCCCGGGTGGAGGAGGTGGCGCGGGAGATCTTCCTCGGCGACCTGCTGCAACAGCAGGCCGACCTGCTGTCCCACGGGCAAAAGCAGTGGCTGGAAATCGGCATGCTGCTGATGCAGGACCCCGAGTTGTTGATGCTCGATGAGCCGGTGGCCGGCATGAGCGTCAACGAGCGCGCACAGACCGCCGAACTGCTCAACCGCATCAGCCAGGGCCGTTCGGTGCTGGTGATCGAGCACGATATGGAGTTCGTCAAAAGCATCGCCCACAAGGTCACGGTGCTGCACCAGGGCAAGGTGCTGGCCGAGGGCAGCATGGAGTCGGTGCAAAGCAACCCGAAAGTCATCGAAGTGTATTTGGGCCACTGAGGAGCCGCGCATGTTCAAGATCGACCAGTTGTCCTGCGGCTACGGGCAGAGCCAGATCCTCCACGACCTGGACCTGAATGTGGCCAAGCGTGAAATCGTCGCGGTGATGGGCCGCAATGGCATGGGCAAGACCACCTTGTTCAAGAGCCTGATGGGCATCCTGCCGCAGTGGAAGGGCCAGGTGAGTGTGGATGGCCACGATGTATCGGCGCTGGAGACCCATGAGCGGGTAGAGCGCGGCATCGCCTATGTGCCTCAGGGCCGCATGATTTTCCCGAGCATGACGGTGCTGGAAAATATCCAGACCGGCCTGCCGGCGTCGGCCCGGGGCAAGGTGCCGGAGGATCTGTACGCGCTGTTCCCGGTGCTCTACGACATGCAATCGCGCAAGGGCGGCAACCTGTCTGGCGGCCAGCAACAGCAACTGGCGATCGCCCGGGCACTGGCGACCAACCCCAAGGTGCTGTTGCTGGATGAACCGACGGAGGGGATCCAGCCGTCGATCATCAAGGACATTGCGCGCACGTTGAAGGAGATTCGTAACCTGCGGGAACTGACCATCGTGGTGTCGGAACAGGTGCTGTCGTTTACCCTGGAAATCGCGGATCGCTTCCTGGTGATCGAGAAGGGCCGGTTTGTGATCGAGGAAACGCGGGATCGAGTGGATGAGGCGACGATCAGTCGGTACTTGTCGGTGTGAACGTTCGGTGAGCTGATCTACATCGGGTGAATGCCGGTAAGTTTTCCTGCACGTAAGTGTTGGGTTTACCTATGTCATTGGAACCGTTGCCCTTCATGGGGCCACAGATGGGCGTCGACAAAGTGCCAATCGAGTGTTGGTCAATTGCGACGCATTCAACCATCTAAGGTATTGCTATGTTTAATACTCAATACGGTCAAACCCCGCCCTTTCATTTCAATAGGTCGCCGGCTTCTGATGTGCGCCAATCCTCGTGGGAAGGCCAAGCTCAAACTCACTCAAGAGCGATGGCGGCGCGGGATTTTTCCAATAACTTTAGATACTTCCAGGGCCCTACCGGGTTCGTCACGCCGGCCGACGTCGAGCAGATTGCCAATCGTCCGCTGACCGGCAACCCGTTCCACGATCAAATGACAATGCTGGCCAGGTTCATCCTCAGCGACGCTGAAATGCAGCACTTGCTCGATGCAATCAACCATAACGGGCAGGAGGATGGGCTGATCAGCCAGGGTGACGCCGATGAGGTGGCTGCCTATTACGCTCAGCAAGAATCACCGCCCGGGCGTGAGTTGCCTGGGCGCTATAACGGCAACTTCCAGAGCCAGCGCCTGAACAATCAATTCGCCCCGCAGGACACCTGGCAACCTGTGGGCGCAAGTCAACGGGGCGACGCGGCGCAGGCCTCCGACCATCGCCCGTACGCCAACGATACGAAGGAGGCGTTCTGCGAAAGGGTGCTGGCACGTTTCAGTTCCTTTGAAGACCCGAGCACTCCGGGCCTGATCACCGATAAGTCGCTCAATGCGGTTGCCAGCGGATATCGCCTGGATGGCCAGCCCGCCACGCAGGCCGAGATAGATATAGCCACTGAAATGCTTGAGCGTCGTGGCAAGTTGTTCAAGACCCTCGATAAGGGGCGCAGCGGAGAACTGAATGGAGCGTTCTCCAGGCAAGACTTGGGTGATGCGTCGGACGAGTATCAAAGCATGAGTGATAAAGCACTTATCCTGAAGATCAAGGCAAACTTCGAGCAGTACACCAAGACACCCGGTGCGGGCTTGGCAAGTTTTGACGACTTGCAGGAAGCGGCTGGATTGAAACCGACCACCAGGTGTTTCAGCGCTGAGGCTGTGGCGGCGGCTCGTGAGCTCCTGCTGCATCGTCCTGAGCTCCTGCGACCGTTGGATATTGCTGGAGACAACGACAGGAACCCAGACGGAAAATTTGGCCATGGTGATATGGATAACCTGGCGGCCACGTCGTCGGATGCACCTCGTTGCTAACGCTGAACAAGGTCGTCGCATCGGACCGTGCTCAGGTGGACCGGCACACCGGTGACACCTGAGGTGGGTGCTCTTCGGAAACGGTCTACTCGGCAGACCGTTTCACCCTGACCATGCAGATGAAACGCGACAAACGCTAGGCCACGTTGAAAAACGCCACCTTGGTGCTCAAGCGATCCGCCAGCTCCGCCAGTTCGTGGTTGGCGTTTTCGACCTGCTCGGAACCGGCCGCCGATTGCACGGTGGAGCTGTGAATGCGCGTAACGTTCTGCGCCACTTCTTCTGCAGCGACGCTTTGCTGCACCGAGGCACTGGCAATCTGCGCGTTCATCGCGTTGATCGCGCCCACTTCCTGGCTGATCTTGCCCAGCGCCACTTGCGAGTCACGGGTTTGCGCCACGGTGACCTGGGCCAGGCTGCGGCTGCGTTGCATGATGTCGGCGGCGCCCTGGGTGCCGGTTTGCAGCTTGCCGATCATGTCGCGGATTTCCTGGGTGGACTCTTGGGTGCGCGTCGCCAGGGAGCGCACTTCATCGGCCACCACCGCGAAGCCTCGGCCGTGTTCACCGGCGCGTGCGGCTTCAATGGCGGCGTTGAGTGCCAGCAGGTTGGTCTGGGCGGCGATGGCGTTGATCACTTCGATCACGGTTTCGATGTGCTCACTGTCGCTGGACACCTGGTTGACCCGGTGGGTGGCCTCGTCGAGGATCGTCGCCAATTCCTCGATAGCCACGCTCACTTCGCCCACCAGGCGGTGGCCGCTGTCCACTTCGGCGTCGGCCAGGATCGTCGCCTTGGACGCAGCGGAAGCGTAGCCCGAGACTTCGCTGACCGAGGCGGCCATTTGCGTGATCGCGGCCGCAACGTGCTGGGCTTCGCTGGTTTGCAGAGTGATCTGCTGGCGGTTGTCACTGGCTACCGACAACAGCGTGACCGAGGCGTGGCGCAGCGCCTGGGCTGCCGAGCGCACTTCGGTGATGGTGTCGCCCAGGCGTGCCAGGGCGTTTTTCAGGATGCCCATCACGCTGTCGGGGTAGCGGGTGTCGATGGGCTGGTTCAGCTCGCCATTGGCCAGGCGGCGGATCGCCTCGGCGACTTCTTCCGGCTCGGCACCGAGGGTGGCCTTGACCTTGCGGATAATCAGCAGCGACACCAGCACGCTCAAGATAATCGCGACGGCGCTGGCCAGCACCATCAGCACGGCAAAGTTGCTGGCGGTCGATTGCACGGTGTCCAGGCGTTGCTTGATTTGCGCTTCTTCGAAGTCGATCAGCGCATTCACGCGCTTGAGCCACTCGGTGTAGTGGGCCGAGGCCTGGACCAACAGCAAGTCCTGGGCGCCGGCGATGTCATTGCTGCGACGCAGGGTGATCACGCGTTCGGTGGAGGCCAGCGCCTGGGTCTCGATGGCCTTGATGTCGCCCAGCAGGCGGGTCTCCTCGGCGCTGGCGGCGGTGTTGGCGAACAGGCGATCCATGCTCGCTGCGGAGTCCTGGTAATCGCGCTTGAGCTGGTCGATCTCGGCCAGGTGGCGGTTGAGCGTCGGCTCATCCTTGACCAGTACCGCGTCGCGAATGGCGATGGCGCGGTTGTGCACGCTGCCACGGAAGTTGATCGCGTAGCGCTGGACCACGGCGGCTTTTTCACCGACGTCCTTGAGTGTGCTGTCGATAAAACCCACGCGTTGAATACCCACGGCGGTGATCAGCACGAGTAGCGACAGGGTGGACGCGAAGCCCAGGCCGATGCGCATCGCCAGCGAGACAGGTTTTTTCATGGAAAGCTCGATATAGAAGGGGTTAAAGGTGATGGCTAAACGCTATCTTGTGGTGAAATCTAACGACCCGTCGGCCGAGCGTCCAATCAGTAAATACTGAAACCGTCATCGAGCGAATTGATGGAATAAAACCGCGACAACCTCGTTCATACGTCATCCAACGTATTTCCCGTTTTCCCTGGCCGCCCGAGACTGGATCTCACGCACCCGTCATCCGTCCAGGAGCCAGTCCATGACTGAAACGCTGATCAAAGTCGACCTCAACCAGCCTGTCACCGAGAACGAGCAAATCCATAACCGCTGGCACCCGGATATCCCGATGGCCTGCTGGGTCAAGCCGGGCGATGACTTCATCCTGGAAACCTATGATTGGACTGCCGGCGCGATCAAGAACAACGATGACGCCAGCGATGTGCGCGATGTGGACTTGTCTACCGTGCATTACCTGTCGGGCCCTGTGGGGGTCCACGGTGCCGAACCGGGCGACCTGCTGGTGGTGGACTTGCTGGATATCGGTGCCAAGGCCGACTCTCAGTGGGGCTTCAACGGTTTCTTCTCGCGTCAGAACGGCGGTGGCTTTCTCACCGATCACTTCCCCAGCGCGCAGAAAGCCATCTGGGACTTCAAAGGCATGTTCACCAGCTCGCGGCACATCCCCGGGGTGAACTTTGCCGGGCTGATCCATCCTGGCTTGATTGGCTGCCTGCCCGACCCGGTAATGCTCGCCGACTGGAACCGTCGCGAGCAGGAGTTGATTGACACCAACCCGACTCGCGTTCCGCCGCTGGCCAACGCACCGTTGGCCGCCACCGCTCATATGGGCAAGCTCACCGGCCAGGCCCGTGATGACGCGGCGGCGACCGGCGCGCGCACGGTGCCGCCGCGTGAGCATGGCGGTAACTGCGATATCAAGGATCTGTCGCGGGGCTCGAAGATCTTCTTCCCGGTCTACGTCAATGGCGCCGGTCTGTCGGTGGGCGACCTGCACTTCAGCCAGGGCGATGGCGAGATCACTTTTTGCGGCGCGATCGAGATGGCGGGCTGGGTGCACATGAAGGTCGAACTGATCAAGGGCGGCATGGCCAAGTACGGGATCAAGAACCCCGTGTTCAAGCCGAGCCCGATTACGCCCAATTACAAGAATTACCTGATTTTCGAAGGTATCTCGGTGGACGAACAGGGTCAGCAGCACTACCTGGACGTCAATGTCGCCTACCGCCAGGCGTGCCTGAATGCGATCAACTACCTGACCAAGTTCGGCTATTCGCCGGCACAGGGGTATGCGCTGCTCGGCTCGGCGCCGGTGCAGGGACACATCAGCGGTGTGGTGGACATCCCGAACGCCTGTGCGACCTTGTGGCTGCCCACGGAAATCTTCGAGTTCGATATCAACCCCAATGCCAGCGGCCCGACCAAGTTCCTCGACGGCAGCATCGACCTGCCCATCGCACCGGACCTGTAGCCATGCCGACCTACGAATACGCCTGCGACACCTGCGGCACCTTCACCCTGCTGCGCCCAATGGCGCAGCGTAACGAGCCCTGCCAATGCCCTTACTGCGCAGGGCCGGGCGGTCAGTTGCGGGTGTCGGCCCCGGCGCTGCAAACGCTGTCGGCCAACCAGCGCAAGGCTATCGCCGGCAACGAGCGCAGTGCCCATGCGCCGCAAACGGTCGGCGAATACCAGCAAAGCCGCCAACACCCGGCGGGTTGCAGTTGCTGCGGTACCCGCAAAAAGGTAGAGCCCAGCAAGGCCAACCCCTTGGGGCTCAAGACCAAGACCGGCCCACGGCCGTGGATGATCAGTCACTAGAACAGGAGCGTCGTAATGCGCCATGGCGACATTTCCAGCAGCCCGGACACCGTCGGTGTAGCAGTGGTGAACTACAAGATGCCGCGCCTGCACAGCAAGGCCGAGGTCATCGACAACGCGAAGAAGATTGCCGAGATCATTGTCGGCATGAAGCAAGGACTGCCCGGCATGGACCTGGTGGTGTTCCCGGAATACAGCACCATGGGCATCATGTACGACCACGATGAGATGATGGCCACCGCCGCGAGCATTCCCGGCGAGGAGACCGCGATTTTCTCCGCGGCCTGCCGCCAGGCGAATACCTGGGGCGTGTTCTCCCTGACCGGTGAGCGCCACGAGGAACATCCGCACAAGGCGCCCTACAACACTCTGGTGTTGATCAATAACCTTGGCGAGATCGTGCAGCGTTATCGCAAGTGCATTCCCTGGTGCCCCATCGAGGGGTGGTACCCAGGTGATCGCACCTACGTGTGCGACGGGCCTAAGGGCATGAAGATCAGCCTGATCATCTGCGACGACGGCAACTACCCGGAGATCTGGCGCGATTGTGCAATGAAGGGTGCCGAGCTGATCGTGCGTTGCCAGGGCTATATGTACCCGGCCAAGGAGCAGCAGGTGCAGATGTCCAAGAGCATGGCCTGGGCCAATAACTGCTATGTGGCGGTGGCCAACGCGGCCGGGTTCGACGGGGTGTATTCGTACTTCGGCCACTCGGCGATCATCGGCTTTGATGGGCGCACCCTGGGCGAGTGTGGCGAGGAGGAAATGGGCATTCAGTATGCGCAGCTGTCGGTGTCGCAGATCCGCGATGCACGGGCTAATGACCAGTCGCAGAACCATCTGTTCAAGCTGCTGCACCGCGGCTACACCGGCATGCATGCCTCGGGCGATGGCGACAAGGGCGTGGCGGATTGCCCATTCGAGTTCTACCGCACCTGGGTGTTGGACGCGCAGAAAGCCCAGGAAAACGTGGAGAAAATTACCCGCAGCACGGTAGGCGTTGCCGAGTGCCCGGTGGGGCAATTGCCCCACGGCGGTCAAGAAAAGACGGCGGGGTAGAGCATGCGCTTTACCTTTGAACCGGCCCAGGTGATGGCCCTGCTGCGCAGCCGGATCGTCGGCCAGGAGGCGGTGCTGGTGCAGGTGGAGGGGATGCTCAAGGTGGTCAAGGCCGATATCGGCGAACGCGACCGACCGCTGAGCGTCAACCTGTTCATGGGACCGACCGGGGTCGGCAAGACTGAAATCGTGCGCGTGCTGGCCCAGGCGCTGCACGGTCGCGCCGATGGTTTTTGCCGCATCGACATGCACACCCTGGCCCAGGAGCATTATGCCGCCGCCCTGACCGGCGCGCCGCCTGGGTATGTGGGCAGCAAGGAGGGTATCAGCCTGTTCAACAGTGAGCTGATCCAGGGTGCCTATAGCCGGCCGGGGATCGTGCTGTTCGACGAACTGGAAAAAGCCAGCCCGCAGGTGGTGCGCAGCTTGCTTGGCATACTGGAAAACGGCCAGTTGGCCTTGGCCGGTGGCACGCGCACGTTGGACTTTCGCAACAGCCTGGTCTTCATGACCAGCAATGTCGGCGCGCAACAGGCACGTCGGCATCACCTGCGTTTTACCCAGGGTTGGCGACGCCTGTTGCGCGTGTTTGCCCGCAAGGAGGCGCAGGTGCTGGAAGAGGCGTTGCATGGGCATTTCGAGCCGGAATTTCTCAACCGTATCGACCGTATCCTGATGTTCGAGCCCATCGACGCGCAGTGGCTGGAGGCACTGCTGGCGGTGGAACTGGGCAAACTTAACCAGCGCCTGGTGACGCAACAGCGTTCGTTGGTGCTGGATGAGCAGGCGCGGGCTTGGTTGTGCCGTGAGCACGACGTGCGATTTGGCGCTCGAGCGCTGGCTAGACGCTTGCGGGTCGAACTGGAACCGGCGATTGCCGAATGCCTGTTGCAAGGGCATGCCCGACACCTGCGTGCGACGGTGCGCAACGCCGGTCTGGTGGTTGAACCCGAAAGCACAGGAAGATGGGATCCACTTCCGGTATAACCCTCGGACGCTTTAGTTTTCCGAGGCCCTGTTTTTCATGCAAAGCTCCTTGCAACGCCCGCTGTGGCAGGTCTACCTGATCTTTCTGGCGCCGATGGTGCTGTCCAACTTCCTGCAAAGCTTCTCTGGCACCCTCAACGGCATCTATGTCGGGCAGATGCTCGGCACCCAGGCGTTGGCAGCGGTGTCGGGGATGTTTCCCATCGTCTTCTTCTTTATTGCCCTGGTGATCGGCCTGGGGGCGGGCGCCTCGGTGTTGATCGGCCAGGCCTGGGGGGCGCAGGAGACGGGGATGGTCAAGGCGATTACCGGCGCCACCCTGACCCTGGGCGCGCTGGTAGGCCTGATTGCGGCAGTGCTGGGTAGCCTGTTTGCGCGTCCGGCGTTGCAGGCGCTCGGCACGCCGGTTGATGTGCTGGACGATGCGGTAGGCTATGCCCAAAAAATGATGCTGATCATGCCGTTGCTGCTGGTGTTCATCCTCTACACCCAGTTGCTGCGCGGCGTAAGCGACACGCTATCGCCGTTGCTGGCGCTGATGGTTTCGACCCTGGTCGGCCTGCTGCTGACGCCGGCGCTGATTCGCGGCTGGGTCGGCTTGCCACCCCTGGGCATCCAGAGCGCGGTGTATGCGGGGCTGGTAGGTAACGCGTTGGCCATGCTGTTTCTGATCTTGAGACTTCGGCATAAAAACCATGTGATGGCGCCAGATCGCGAACTGCTCGCGGCCTTGCGCCTGGACCGCGTGATTCTCGGCAAAGTCCTGCGCATCGGCTTGCCCACCGGCCTGCAGATGGTGGTGCTGTCGCTGTCGGAATTGGTCATCCTCGCCCTGGTCAACAGCCATGGCTCACAGGCCACGGCGGCCTATGGCGCGGTGACGCAAATCGTCAACTACGTGCAATTCCCGGCGCTATCGATTGCCATCACGGCGTCGATCCTTGGCGCACAGGCGATTGGCGCCGGGCGTCTGGAGCGCATCGGCCCGATCCTGCGCACCGGCTTATTGATCAATACATGCCTCACCGGCGGCCTGATCGTGCTGGGTTACGTCATGTCGCACTGGTTGCTCGGCCTATTCATCACCGACGACGCGGCGCGGGTCAACGCCGAACACCTGCTGCACATCATGTTGTGGAGCATCCTGGTGTTCGGTTTCCAGGCCGTGATCGGCGGGATCATGCGCGCCAGCGGCGTGGTGCTGATGCCGGTGATCATCTCGATCTTCTGTGTGCTGTGCGTCGAGCTGCCGATGGCGTACCTGCTCAACGCCCACTTTGGCCTGGAAGGGGTGTGGATGGCGTTTCCGGTGACTTACCTGGCCATGCTGGCATTGCAGACTGCTTATTACCGGTTGGTGTGGCGGCACAAGCAGATCAAGCGGTTGGTGTGAGGCTGAGGCCGCGCAGCAACAACTCGAGTGCCTGCAACCCTTGCTCCAGGCGGTCGCCCGGGTGTTCATCGC
The DNA here is from genome assembly GCF_002563895.1 of Pseudomonas lurida. NCBI lineage: Bacteria > Pseudomonadati > Pseudomonadota > Gammaproteobacteria > Pseudomonadales > Pseudomonadaceae > Pseudomonas > Pseudomonas lurida. The sequence continues at coordinate 2,495,138 of NZ_PDJB01000001.1, forward strand.
GGGCAATCCACAGGGCGGTGTTGACCAGGCTGCCATTGATCAATTGCGCCAGTGCGCCGCTCGGGGCGTGGTGGATCACACCGGCGTGCATCAGCGCCTCCAGTCGTTGGCGCAACGATTCAACACAATATTGCTGGGAGCCGGTGTCGCCCAATACGGCTGGCGCATCCTGCAACACAATGCGCTGGATCTCACCGTCCTGGGCCATGCGCAAATAGGCGCGGCAACGTTCGCAAAAGCCGCTCCACGGGTCTGCAGCTTCGTCTGTAATACGCTGCAAACGGCTGTCCATCTCACTGTCGAGCTGGGCCACCACGGCGGCTAGCAGCCCCTTTTTGTCACCAAAGTGATGGTACAACGCGCCCCGCGTCAGGCCGGCGCGGGCGGTAAAATCGTCCATCGACGTGTTCGCATAACCTTGGGTGGCGAAGGCCTTGCGGGCGCTGGCGATCAGGCGTGCGCGGGTGTCTTCGATCATTTCGGCACGGACTCGGCTCATGGTAGGGCTCACATTGGGCAAGGCAAAGATTGACATACGCTGCGTATGTTACGCATGATTTGTGACATACGCACCGTATGTATTTTGCCTCGCTCATTGCAGATAGCAAGTTGCAGGCATTCAGGAAGAGGTCCATCAGGATGGCAAACCCTTACGCCGAGCTGTTCCAGGTCCCAGGCGCCCGGGCTTTTGTACTGGCGGGGATGCTGGCGCGCATGCCGGTGTCGATGACCGGGATTGGCTTGATCACCATGCTTTCGCAGGTGCACGGCGGTTACGGCCTGGCGGGCTCGGTGGCGGCGGTGTTTGCCTTGGCCACGGCATTTTGTGCGCCGCAGGTCTCACGCCTGGTGGACCGCTACAGCCAGGGCCGGGTGCTGCCGATTGCCGCGCTGATCGGCGGCGGGGCGTTGTTGATGTTGCTGCTGTGCACCCGCTTGCAGGCGCCGAACTGGACGCTGTTCCTGTTCGCGGCCCTGGCCGGTTGCATGCCCAACATGTCGGCCATGGTGCGCGCACGCTGGACCGAGGTGTACCGAGGCCAGCCCAAGCTGCAGACCGCCTTTGCCCTGGAGTCGGTACTGGATGAAGTGTGCTTCATCATCGGCCCGCCGATCTCGGTGGGGCTGAGCGTGGCGCTGTTCCCGGAGGCGGGGCCCTTGGTGGCGGCGTTGTTGCTGGCGGTGGGCGTTACCACGTTTGTATTGCAACGCGCGACCGAGCCTCCCGTCCATGAACATCAGGACCATCACGGCCGCTGGCTGATCGCGTCACCGCCGGTGCTGATCCTGATGATCCTGCTGCTGGCCATGGGGGTGATCGTCGGCGTGGTGGACGTGGTCAGCGTCGCTTTCGCCCAGCATCAGGGCCAGCCAGCGGCGGCAAGTATCGTGCTGTCGGTGTACGCCATCGGTTCGTGCCTGGCGGGGCTGGCGTTCGGCACCCTGAAACTCAAGGCGCCGTTGCCGCGACAGTTCCTGTTCTGCGGTGTCGCCACGGCATTGACCACCTTGCCGTTGCTGCTGGTGAACAACATCCCGGGGCTGGCGGTGGCGATCTTTATTTCCGGGCTGTTCTTCGCGCCAACCCTGATCGTATCCATGGCCCTGGTGGAGCAGATCGTGCCGGCCAGCCGCCTGACCGAAGGCATGACCTGGCTGATCACCGGCCTCAGCATCGGCGTGGCCATTGGCGCCGCCAGTTCCGGTTGGATGATCGACCACTTTGGCGCCACCAGCGGGTTCTGGGTCGCGTTGGTGGCGGGGGCGGTGGTGCTGGGGTCAGCGGTGTTGGGGTATCGGCGGTTGGGATAGTCAGCCGATCGCCGGGGAAGTATTTGCACTGTGGTGTTGCAAAAACGCTTGCAAAGCCTGGCGGGCCAGGTGAATGCCATGTGTTCGTTGAGCAGTTTGGCGAGCAGCTTTTCATTTTTGGACACAGTGCTCCCGGTGTGTAACTGGATTTAGTTGCAAAAGGTGGTGTTCGTCAATGCCAGCTCGTGATCGGTTCGTCTTCCCGAGTTTGAAGTAACCCTTGAAGACACCTCGTTCCAGGCCATCCATCCCCCGCTAATTTTTCCCTCTCCGGTTCGTTTTATAGGGACGACGTGCCTTTGTGCTTCCTGCCTATTGCTCCGGACTCCAAGAAATGAATGCTGAAGACTCCTTGAAACTTGCTCGCCGGTTTATCGGGTTGCCTCTGGAAAAGCGCCAATTGTTCCTGCAAGCCTTGCAGAAAGAAGGGGTGGATTTTTCCCGGTTTCCGATTCCGGCAGGGGTGGAGGTGGAGGATCGCCAGGCGCTGTCCTACGCGCAGCAGCGCATGTGGTTTCTGTGGCAATTGGACCCAGCCAGCGGTGCCTACAACCTGCCGGGCGCCGTGCGGCTCAAAGGTGCGTTGAACCTGGACGCGATGGAGCAGGCGTTCGCCAGCCTGGTCGCGCGGCACGAAACCCTGCGCACGGTGTTCCAGCGCCAGGCCGATGAGCGCCTGTTGCAGGTGGCGACAGACACGCCGTTAACCGTCGAGCACGATGACCTGAGCCACCTGGCACCCGCCGAGCGTGAGCAGGCCGTCGACCAGGCCGCGACCCGTCAATCGCTGCTGCCGTTCGACCTGGAAAACGGCCCGCTGCTGCGTGTGCAGTTGCTCAAGCTCGACGCCCAGGAGCACGTGCTGCTGTTGACCCTGCACCACATCGTTTCCGATGGCTGGTCGATGAATGTGCTGATTGATGAGTTCATCCGCCTTTACGACGCCCATGAGCGCAACCAGACCCCGCAACTGCCGGCCTTGCCGATCCAGTACAGCGACTACGCCCTGTGGCAGCGCCGCTGGCTGGAAGCCGGGGAGCAGGCCCGCCAGCTGGAATACTGGCAGGCGCGGCTGGGCGACGAGCATCCGGTGCTGGAGTTGCCCACCGACCGCCCGCGCCCGGCCATGCCGAGCTATCAGGGCACACGCCATAACTTCGCGATCGACCCGCAGTTGGCCGCACAGCTGCGTGCCTGCGCACAACAGCACAACGTTACGTTGTTCATGCTGTTGCTCGGCGCCTTCAATGTGCTGCTGCACCGATACACCGGGCAGGGTGATATCCGCGTCGGCGTGCCGATCGCCAACCGCAACCGCACGGAAGTCGAAGGGCTGATCGGTTTCTTCGTCAATACCCAGGTCCTGCGCACCGAGCTGACCGGGCAAACCCTTGTCACTGAGCTGCTGCAAGGCATAAAGGAGCACGCACTGGGTGCCCAGGCCCATCAGGAATTGCCGTTCGAGCGCCTGGTAGAAGCCCTCAAGGTCGAGCGCAGCCTCAGCCATACACCGCTGTTCCAGGTCATGTACAACCACCAGCCGGTGGTGGCTGATATTACGAACGTCAGCACCGCCTCCGGCCTGGCGTTGGCGCTGGTGGAGTGGCAAGGCCGTACCACCCAGTTCGACCTGACCCTCGACACCTATGAGAAATCCGGCACCCTGCACGCCGCGCTGACCTACGCTAACGACCTGTTCGACGCGCCGACCATCGAGCGCATGGCCGGGCACTGGATCAGCCTGTTGCGGGCCATGGTGGCTGATGGCGGGCAGCGTATCGGTGAGTTGCCGATGTTGGCTGCGGATGAGCAGCAGGTGCTGGTCCATACCTGGAACCAGACGGCCGAGGCGTACCCGACCGAGCGCGGTATTCACCACCTGATCGAAGACCAGGTCCACGCGACGCCCGACGCGCCGGCGCTAGCGTTCGGTGCTACCACACTCACCTACGCGCAGCTTGATGCGCGTGCCAACCAGTTGGCCCATGCCTTGCGCGAGCAGGGCGTTGGCCCGGACGTACTGGTAGGGATCTGCGTCGAGCGCTCGATCGAAATGGTGGTCGGCCTGTTGGCGATTCTCAAGGCTGGCGGTGCCTACGTGCCGTTGGACCCGGAATACCCGCGGGAACGCCTGGCCTATATGATCGAGGACAGTGGCATCCAGTTACTGCTCAGCCAGCAGCGCCTGCTGCCGTCGTTGCCTGTCGCCAGTCTCCAAGTGATAGCCCTGGACCAGCCTGCGCTGTGGCTCGACGGCTACAGCAACGAATCGCCTGCCGTGGCGATCCAGGCACTGAACCTCGCCTACGTGATCTACACCTCCGGCTCCACCGGCAAGCCCAAGGGCGCCGGCAACAGCCATCGCGCGCTGGTCAACCGCCTGTGCTGGATGCAGCAGGCCTATGGGCTGGACGCCAGCGACGCGGTGCTGCAGAAAACCCCCTTCAGTTTCGACGTGTCGGTGTGGGAATTCTTCTGGCCGCTGATGGCCGGCGCACGCCTGGTGGTGGCGGCCCCCGGTGAACACCGTGAGCCGGCGCGGCTGATCGAAACCATCGGGCAGCACGGCATTACCACCTTGCACTTCGTGCCCTCGATGCTCCAGGCCTTTATCCATGAGCCGGGCGTACAGGCCTGCGTCAGTCTGCAACGTATCGTCTGCAGCGGCGAAGCCTTGCCGCTGGATGCGCAGTTGCAAGTGTTCGCCAAGTTGCCACGGGCGGGTTTGTTCAACCTCTACGGCCCGACCGAAGCCGCCATCGACGTCACCCACTGGACCTGCATCGACGAAGGTGCCGACAGCGTGCCCATCGGCAGGCCCATCGCTAACCTCGGCACCTACGTGCTCGACGCCCAGCTCAACCCTGTTGCCGCGGGCGTCAGTGGCGAGCTGTTCCTGGGCGGTACTGGCCTGGCGCGCAGTTATCATCGGCGCCCGGCACTGACCGCCGAGCGTTTTGTGCCCAGCCCCTTCGGTGACGGCGCGCGCCTGTATCGCACCGGCGACCGCGTGCGCCAGCGCGCCGACGGCGTGATCGACTACCTGGGTCGCCTCGACCACCAGGTCAAGCTGCGCGGCCTGCGTATCGAACTGGGCGAGATCGAGACGCGCCTGATGCAACACCCCTCGGTGCGCGAAGCCGTGGTGCTGGTGCAGGGCGGCAAGCAACTGGTCGCGTACCTGGTGCTGGAAGACCAGGCGCCGGCCGACCTCAAGGCTTGGCTGCTCGGCAGCCTGCCGGAATACATGGTGCCGACCCATATGGTGCCCCTGGCCAAGCTGCCGGTGACCGCCAACGGCAAGCTCGACCGCAAGGCCTTGCCGTTACCGGACGCCGCGCCGCAGCAGGCCTATATCGCCCCGCAAAACGACCTGCAGAAAGCCCTGGCGGCGATCTGGAGCGACGTGCTGGGTGTGGAACAGGTCGGCCTGGACGACAACTTTTTCGAGCTGGGCGGCGATTCGATCATCTCCATCCAGGTGGTCAGCCGTGCGCGCCAGGCGGGTATTCGCTTAAGCCCACGGGACCTGTTCCAGTACCAGAGCGTGCGCAGCCTGGCGCTGGTGGCGGGCTTCGAGCAGGCGACGGTCATCGACCAGGGGCCCGTCAGTGGCGAGGTGATCCTCACGCCCGTGCAGCACAGTTTTTTCGAGCAGGCGATCCCGGCGCGCCAGCATTGGAACCAGTCGCTGCTGCTGACCCCGCGTGAAGCCCTGGAACCCGCGCGCCTTGACGCGGCCTTGACCCGATTGATCAACCACCATGACGCCCTGCGCCTGCGTTTTTCGCCGCGCGCAGACGGTTGGCAACAGGCTCATGCCGCGCCGGTTGCAAGCGCCTCAATGTGGCAGTCCCAGGTCGCTGACGAGGTTGAGCTGGCCGCACTCTGCGACGAAGCCCAGCGCAGCCTCGACCTTGAACAGGGCCCGCTGATGCGCGCGGTACTGGTCACGATGGCCGACGGTGCCCAGCGCCTGCTGCTGGTGGTGCATCACCTGGCGGTCGATGGCGTGTCGTGGCGCATCCTCCTCGAAGACCTGCAACAGGCCTACCGCAACGCCGCATTACCGGCCAAGACCAGTGCCTACCAAGTGTGGGCGCAGCAGTTGCAGGCCCATGCGCAGACACTGGACGACCAACTGCCGTACTGGCAAGCCCAGACCGCGAGCGCCGACCTACCGTGCGACAACCCCCAAGGTGGCCTGCAGAACCGCCTTGGCAGCAAGCTCGAAATCCGCCTGACTGCCGAACACACCCGTCAACTGCTGCAAGACGCCCCTGGGGCCTACCGGACCCAGGTCAACGACCTGCTGCTGACCGCACTGGCGCGCGTTATCAGCCGCTGGAGCGGGCAGTCTGCCGCGCTGATCCAACTGGAAGGCCATGGCCGTGAAGACCTGTTCGACACCGTTGACCTGAGCCGCACCGTCGGTTGGTTCACCAGCCTGTTCCCGGTGTGCCTGCACGCCGAGGGCGAGCTGTCGGCGGCGATCAAGTCGGTGAAGGAACAGCTGCGCGCCGTGCCGCACAAAGGCATCGGCTACGGCCTGCTGCGCTACCTCGGCACGCCTGACGCCCGTGAAACCCTGTCGGGCCTGGCCGCGCCGCGTATCACCTTCAACTACCTGGGCCAGTTCGACCGCCAGTTCAACGAGTCGGCGCTGTTCGTACCCGCTACCCAGGGCAGCGGGCAGGCCCAGGACCCGGAAGCACCGCTGGCCAACTGGCTGACGGTGGAAGGGCAGGTGTATGGCGGTGAACTGGCCCTGCAGTGGGGGTTCAGCCGCGAGATGTTCGAAGTGGCGACTGTGCAGCGCCTGGCGGAGGATTTCCAGCAGGAACTGCTGGCGCTGATCGCGCATTGCGTCGATCCGAAACAGGGCGGCCTGACACCGGCCGACGTGACCCTGGCCCGACTGACCCAATCCCAGCTGGACGATCTGGCGCTGCCCGCACGCGAGGTGCAGGACCTGTATCCGCTGTCGCCGATGCAACAGGGCATGTTGTTCCACAGCCTCTACCAGCAGGGCCTTGACGATATCTATGTCAGCCAGCTGCGTGCCGATATCCACGGCCTTGATGTGCCTCGGTTCCAACGCGCCTGGGAGCAGGTGCTGGCACGGCATGACATGCTGCGCACCGGGTTTGTCTGGCAACAGGGCCAGACGCAGCCGTTGCAAGCGGTGTATCGCGTAGCGGGCCTGCCGTTCGCCGAATACGACTGGCAGGCCCTGCCGGATCAGCACGCCGCGCTGGACGCGTTGAGCGAGTCGACGCGGGCACAAGGTTTTGTGCTGGAGCAGGCGCCGCTGCTGAGCCTGAAACTGGTACGCACCGGTGTCGACCGCTTCCATCTGATCTACACCAATCATCACATTCTCCTGGATGGCTGGAGCCGTGCGCAGTTGTTCGGCGAGGTCCTGGAGTGTTACGCCGGCCGGCCGTTACCGACGCTGCAAGGGCATTACCGTGACTATATCGGTTGGTTGCAAGCTCAGGAATCGGCTGCCAGCGAAGCCTTCTGGAAGGACCAATTGGTCACGATGCAGGAGCCAACGCGCCTGGCACGCGGCGCCGGTTCCAATCCTTCGGCCGCCAAAGGCAGCTACGCACTGGCCCTAAGCATCGCACAGACTGACCAACTCAAGGGGTTTGCCCAGACCCACAAAATCACCCTGAACACCCTTGTACAAGCCGCCTGGCTGTTGTTGCTGCAACGCCAGACTGGCCAGGACACCGTGGTGTTTGGCGCCACGGTTTCCGGTCGGCCAGCAGGTTTGCCGGGTGTGGAACAGCAGGTCGGTCTGTTTATCAACACCTTGCCGGTTATCGCCACCCCCAGTCCGATGTTGTGGGTGGGGGAATGGTTGCAGCAGGTGCAGGCACTGAACCTCAGCCTGCGTGAACACGAACATACGCCGTTGTTCGATATCCAGCGCTGGGCGGGTACGGGCGGCGCAGCGTTGTTCGACACGCTGCTGGTGTTTGAAAACTACCCGGTGTCCACAGCGCTGGCCGCAGGCGCACCGGCTGGGCTGACCTTCAGTCATGTGCAGAACTTCGAGCAGACCCACTATCCGTTGACGGTGCTGCTTGGCGCCGGGGCGGCCCTGGCGTTCGACTTCAGCTTTGACGTGCAGTCGTTCGGCGACGACGAGATTCGGCAGTTGGCCGAGTCTTTCCAGCACCTGCTTCACGGCTTGACCAGTGTCACACCGCGGCGTGTGGGTGAGGTGCCGTCGCTGACGGACGCGGTGCGCCGGCAAGTGGTGGAGGGGTGGAACGCCACCCAGCGCGACTATCCGCAAGGGCAGTGGGTACACCAGCTGTTCGAGGCCCAGGCGCTGGCACAGCCGGAAGTGCCGGCGTTGCGCTTCAACGAGACAACCCTGAGCTATAGCGACCTCAATAGCCGCGCCAACCGTCTTGCTCATCGCCTGATCGAAGCCGGGGTGGGCCCGGACGTGCTGGTGGGCCTGGCCGTGGAACGTTCCATCGAAATGGTCGTGGGCCTGCTCGCTGTGCTCAAGGCCGGTGGTGCCTATGTGCCGCTGGACCCGGAATACCCGCGTGAGCGCTTGGCCTACATGCTCGACGACAGTGGTTTGAAACTGCTGTTGACCCAGGCCCATCTGCTTGATCAGTTGCCGATCCCGGATGGACTGGAAACCCTGGTGCTGGGTGACTCGGCCTTTGAGGCCTACAGCGACGCCAACCCCGGGATCGCGCTGGACGGTGAAAATCTTGCCTACGTGATCTACACCTCGGGCTCCACCGGCCAGCCTAAAGGCGCGGGCAACCGTCATTCGGCATTGCTGAACCGCCTGCAGTGGATGCAGGACGCCTATGGCCTGGACATCAGTGACACGGTGCTACAAAAGACCCCGTTCAGCTTCGACGTGTCGGTGTGGGAATTCTTCTGGCCGCTGATGACCGGCTCACGCCTGGTCGTCGCGGCGCCTGGCGATCACCGTGATCCCGCCAAGCTGGTTCGCCTGATCAATGCCGAACACGTCACCACGCTGCACTTTGTGCCGTCGATGTTGCAGGTGTTCCTGCAGGATCCGGCGGTGTGGAGCTGCCAAAGCCTGCAACGCATTGTTTGCAGCGGCGAAGCCTTGCCGGTGGACGCCCAGCAGCAAGTCTTCGCCAAACTGCCGCAAGCCGGGCTCTACAACCTGTACGGCCCGACTGAAGCCGCCATCGACGTGACCCACTGGACCTGTGTGGACGAAGGCCGCGACGCGGTGCCGATCGGCCGTCCGATTGCCAACCTTGGGTGCTACATCCTCGACAGCAACTTCGAACCGGTGCCGGTGGGTGTATTGGGCGAGCTGTACCTGGGCGGCGTTGGCCTGGCCCGTGGTTATCACCGCCGTCCTTCCCTGACCGCCGAGCGTTTTATCGCGCATCCGTTTATCAAGGGCGAGCGCCTGTACCGCACCGGCGACCTGGCGCGTTATCGCGAAAACGGCGTGATCGAATACGCCGGGCGTATCGACCACCAGGTCAAGCTGCGCGGCCTGCGTATCGAGTTGGGTGAAATCGAAGCGCGCCTGCTGGAGCACGACTGGGTCCGCGAGGCCGCCGTGCTGGCCGTCGATGGCAACTACCTGGTGGGCTACCTGGTGCTGCACAACGCCGGCGATGACTGGCGCGATGTGCTGAGTGCACACCTGGCTCAACACTTGCCGGACTACATGGTCCCGGCCCAATGGATGCTGCTGGTACAGATGCCCCTGGGTCCCAACGGCAAACTGGACCGCAAGGCCCTGCCCAAACCCGAGGCAGCGGGTGGTGAGTACATCACGCCACTGACTGAACGGGAGCAACAGATCGCTGCGATCTGGGCCGAAGTACTCGGTGTCGAACGTGTCGGCCTCAATGACCACTTCTTCGAGCGCGGCGGGCATTCGCTGATCGCTACCCAGGCCGTCTCGCGCATCCGTCATGGCCTGGGCCTCGATGTGGGCTTGAAAGCCCTGTTCGATCAGCCGGTGCTGGGCCTTTTTGTCCGTAGCCTGACCCAGGCACACGTTGAAAGCACCCGTATGGAACGCGTCGAACGTGAGCAGCCGCTGGGGCTGTCCTATGCGCAGGAGCGCCAATGGTTCCTGTGGCAACTGGACCCCCGCAGCGCGGCCTACCATGTACCCCGCGCGTTGCGCCTGAAAGGGCAACTCGACTGCGACGCCCTGCAGCGTGCCTTCGATACACTGGTCGCGCGCCACGAAAGCTTGCGTACCCACTTGCAGCAAGATGCCGGCCGCACCGTGCAAGTGATCAGCCCGCCAGCAAGGATCGAGATCGCCTTGGCGGACGTCGATGAAGCGAGTCTGAAAGCCCAGGTAGAAGCGAGCATCACCCAGCCATTCGACCTCCGCCAGGGCCCGCTTATGCGTGTCAGACTGTTGCGCCTGGCGCAAGACGAACACGTGCTGGTGCTGGTGCAGCACCACATTATTTCCGATGGTTGGTCGATGCAGGTGATGGTCGATGAACTGGTGCAGCTTTATGCCGCCTACAGCCGGGGCGAAGGGCTGCAACTGCCGGCGCTGCCGATCCAGTACGTCGATTACGCACTGTGGCAGCGCAGCTGGATGGAAGCAGGCGAGAAAGCTCGCCAGCTCGATTACTGGCGTGAAGTGTTGGGTGGCGAGCAACCGGTGCTGGAACTGCCATTCGATCATCAGCGCCCGGCAGTGCCGACCCATCGCGGTGCACGCTTGCACATCCCGTTGCCAATTCCGTTGCTCGACAGTCTCAAGGCCCTGGCCCAGCGCGAGGGTGTGACGCTGTTCATGCTGTTGCTGGCGTCCTATCAAGTGTTGCTGCATCGCTACAGCGGCCAGCCGGATATTCGCGTCGGCGTGCCGATTGCCAACCGCAACCGGGTCGAGACCGAGCGCCTGATCGGCTTTTTCGTCAACACCCAGGTGCTCAAGGCCGAAATCGATGGGCACACCACCGTCAGCCAGTTGCTGGCCCAGGTCAAGCGGCGTGCGCTCGAAGCCCAGGCCCATCAGGACTTGCCCTTCGAACAACTGGTTGAGGCGCTGCAGCCCGAGCGCAGTCTCAGCCTGAACCCGCTGTTCCAGGTGGCGTTCAACCACCATATCAGCCTAGCCGGCCAGCATTTACAACGCCTGGGCCAGCTTGAAGTCAGTCCTATGAGCTGGGACGAGGCGGTCGCGCAATTCGACCTGACCCTGGACATCGAAGAATCCCGGGAGCAGTTAAATGCCTCGCTGAGTTATGCCACCGACCTGTTCGAGGCTTCTACCATCGAGCGCATGGCGCGGCATTGGCAGAACCTGTTGCAGGCAATGGTTGCCGATCAGCAGCAGAACATTGGGCAGTTGCAGTTGTTGGACGGCGAAGAGCAGCAACATATCATCCAACTGTGGAACCAGACCGACGCGGGTTTCCCGGCCAAGCGCCTGGTCCACGAACGAGTCGCCGATCGTGCCCGGGAAACACCGACGGCGGTGGCGGTGAAGTTCGACGCGCAAACCCTGACCTACGGCGAGCTGGACCGCCAGGCCAACCGCCTGGCTCATGCGCTGATCGCCCGTGGTGTCGGCCCGGAAGTGCGCGTGGCCATCGCCATGCCGCGCAGTGCCGAAATCATGGTGGCGTTCCTCGCGGTGATGAAAGCCGGTGGCGTCTACGTGCCGCTAGATATCGAATACCCGCGCGATCGCCTGCTGTACATGATGCAGGACAGCCGCGCCCAACTGCTGCTGACCCACACAAGCGCCTTGCAGCAACTGCCGATTCCTGATGGCCTCGATAGCCTGGCGATTGATCGTACCGAGGAATGGGCCGGCTTCAGCGACACTGCCCCTCAGGTGACGCTGGACGGCGACAACCTTGCCTACGTGATCTACACCTCCGGCTCCACCGGCATGCCCAAGGGCGTGGCAGTGTCCCACGGTCCGTTGGTGGCGCACATCATCGCCACCGGCGAGCGTTATGAAACCTCGCCGGCCGATTGCGAACTGCACTTCATGTCCTTCGCCTTCGACGGTTCCCACGAAGGCTGGATGCACCCGCTGATCAACGGTGCCAGCGTGCTGATCCGCGATGACAGCCTGTGGCTGCCGGAATACACCTACCAGCAAATGCATCGTCACAACGTGACCATGGCCGTGTTCCCGCCTGTTTACCTGCAACAACTGGCCGAGCATGCCGAGCGTGACGGTAATCCTCCTGCTGTTCGTGTGTACTGCTTTGGCGGTGACGCTGTGGCCCAGGCCAGCTATGACCTGGCTTGGCGCGCACTCAAGCCGACCTACCTGTTCAACGGCTACGGCCCGACGGAAACCGTGGTTACGCCGTTGCTGTGGAAGGCGCGCAAGGGCGACCCGTGCGGCGCGGTCTACGCCCCCATCGGCACGCTGTTGGGCAACCGCAGCGGCTACGTGCTGGATTCGCAACTCAACCTGCAACCGATCGGCGTGGCCGGTGAGTTGTACCTGGGCGGCGAGGGCGTGGCGCGCGGTTACCTGGAGCGTCCGGCACTGACCGCCGAGCGCTTCGTGCCGGACCCCTTCGGCAAACCGGGTAGCCGCGTGTACCGCAGCGGCGACCTGACCCGTGGCCGTCCGGATGGGGTGGTGGATTACCTCGGCCGCGTCGACCATCAGGTGAAAATCCGGGGCTTCCGGATCGAGCTGGGCGAGATCGAGGCGCGCTTGCGCGAACAGGACAACGTCGGTGAAACCGTGGTGGTCGCCCAAGACGGGCCGACCGGCAAACAGCTGGTGGCCTATGTGGTCCCGGCCGATGCCAACCTGGCGGATCAGGCCGAGTTCCGCGACAGCCTGCGCCGCGCCCTGAAAACCCGCCTGCCGGACTACATGGTGCCGACGCACTTCATGTTCCTGGCGCAAATGCCGCTGACCCCCAACGGCAAGCTCGACCGCAAGGGTTTGCCCGAACCGGATGCAAGTCTGTTGCAACAGGCCTATGTGGCCCCCGAAACCGAGCTGGAACAGCAGATCGCCGCGATCTGGGCCGAGGTGCTGCGCCTGCCGCAGGTAGGCCTTAACGACAACTTCTTCGAAGTGGGCGGCCATTCCCTGCTGGCGATCCAGATCACCTCGCGGGTCCAGGCCGAACTGGGCCTGGAAGTGCCGCTGGTGGAAGTGTTCCAGACCGAAACGCTGCGTGCCTATGTACAGGCCGCGGCCACCTTCCGCGCCGGCAGTGCGGAAGATTTTGATGATCTTCGTGACTTTTTGAGCGAACTCGAGGCGATTTGAACCATGCTTTCCAACCCTAATATCGATCTGGTTTCGCGCTTTCTTCGCCTGCCCCTGGAACAGCGCCAGCAGTTTTACCAGCGCCTGCAAAGCCGGGGCATGAGCTTCGCTCAACTGCCGATTGCTTCGATCCGCGAGGACGGCCAGAAACTGCCATTGTCCTACGCCCAGGAGCGCCAGTGGTTTCTCTGGCAGTTGGACCCGGACAGTGACGCCTATCACGTCCCCGGCGCCCTGCGCCTGAGCGGCCAACTGGATAAAGCCGCCCTGCAACGCAGCTTCGACACCCTGGTGGCGCGCCATGAAAGCCTGCGCACGCGCCTGCAGTTGGATGCTGAACAGCGCTCGCAGGAGGTACTGGCCCACGCCGTGATCGAGATCGCCGAAAGCGCGGTCGACGAAACACAGCTCAAGGCCCGCGTCGAAGCCGAAATTGCCCGTCCCTTCGACTTGCAGCAAGGTCCGTTGCTGCGGGTCAGCTTGCTCGCCGTGAGTGAAGAAGAACACGTGCTGGTACTGGTGCAGCACCACATCGTTTCCGACGGTTGGTCGATGGGCGTGATGGTGCAGGAGTTGATGCAACTCTACGCCGCCTACAGCCAAGGCCAGGACTGTGCCTTGGCGCCGCTGCCGATCCAGTACGCCGACTACGCAGTGTGGCAACGCAGCTGGATGGAAGCGGGGGAGAAGGCCCGTCAACTGGCGTACTGGCGCGAACTGCTCGGCGGCGCGCAGCCGGTGCTGGAGCTGCCGTTCGACCAGCCGCGCCCGGCGCAACAGAGCTTTCGCGGCGCGCGCCATGACATCGTGCTCGAACCGGCGCTGGTTGCAGGGTTGAAAGCCCTGGCCCAGCGTGAAGGCGTGACGATGTTCATGCTGCTGCTGGCCTCGTTCCAGGCCTTTTTGTACCGATACAGCGGCCAGCAGGACATTCGCGTCGGCGTGCCGATTGCCAACCGCAACCGTGTCGAGACGGAATCGCTGATTGGTTTCTTCGTCAATACCCAAGTGCTCAAGGCCGACCTCGATGGCCAGATGAGCTTCGCCCAGCTGTTGCAGCACACCAAGCGCCGGGCGCTGGAAGCCCAGGCTCATCAAGACTTGCCCTTCGAGCAATTGGTCGAGGCGCTGCAGCCGGAACGCAGCCTGAGCCATAACCCATTGTTCCAGGTGATGTTCAATCACCAGGCCAGCACTCAAGCAGCGGCACACTCACTGCCGGGCTTGCGCGTGGCCCACCTCGAATGGGACACCCACAGCGCTCAGTTCGACCTGAGCCTCGACACCCAGGAGAGCGGCGACGCGATCTGGGCCTCCCTGACGTACGCCACCGACCTGTTTGGTGCCGCCACCGTGACGCGCATGGCCGAGCACTGGCTGAGCCTGTTGCGTGCCGCCGTGGCGAACACGGCGTTGCCTTTGCAGGACCTTGCGACCCTCAACGCCGATGAGCGCGAGCAGATTCTCTCTGAGTGGAACGCCACCGAACGCGACTACCCGCAAGGGCAGTGGGTGCCTCAGTTGTTCGAGGCCCAGGTGTTGGCACAGCCGGATGCGCCGGCGTTGCGCTTCAACGACCTGTCCCTGAACTATGCCGAACTGAACCGCCGCGCCAACCGCCTGGCTCATCGCCTGATCGAAGCCGGCGTGGGGCCTGACGTGCTGGTGGGCCTGGCCTTGGAACGTTCCATCGAAATGGTCGTGGGCCTGCTCGCTGTGCTCAAGGCCGGTGGTGCCTATGTGCCGCTGGACCCGGAATACCCGCGTGAGCGCTTGGCCTACATGCTCGACGACAGTGGTGTGAAACTGCTGTTGACCCAGGCCCATCTGCTTGATCAGTTGCCGACCCCGGATGGACTGGAAACCCTGGTGCTGGGTGACTCGGCCTTTGAGGCCTACAGCGACGCCAACCCCGGCATCGCGCTGGACGGTGAAAACCTTGCCTACGTGATCTACACCTCGGGCTCCACCGGCCAGCCGAAGGGCGCGGGCAACCGTCATTCAGCGTTGCTCAATCGCCTGCAATGGATGCAGGACGCCTATGGCCTGGACGTCAGTGACACGGTGCTGCAAAAGACCCCGTTCAGCTTCGACGTATCGGTGTGGGAGTTCTTCTGGCCCTTGATGACCGGCTCGCGGCTGGTGGTTGCCGCGCCCGGAGATCACCGTGACCCCGCCAAACTGGTTCGCCTGATCAATGCCGAACACGTCACCACGCTGCACTTTGTGCCGTCGATGTTGCAGGCGTTCCTGCAGGACGCCACGGTTGCGACCTGTCACACCCTGCACCGCATCGTGTGCAGCGGCGAGGCTTTGCCGGTGGACGCCCAGCAGCACGTGTTCGCCAAGCTGCCGCAAGCCGGGCTCTACAACCTCTACGGCCCGACCGAAGCCGCCATCGACGTGACCCACTGGACCTGCGTGGAGGAAGGCCGCGACGCGGTGCCGATCGGCCGTCCGATTGCCAACCTTGGGTGCTACATCCTCGACAGCAACATCGAACCTGTCCCGGTTGGCGTGCTGGGCGAGCTGTACCTGGGCGGTATCGGCCTGGCCCGCGGTTACCACCGCCGTGCGGCACTCACCGCCGAACGGTTAGTCGCCCACCCGTTCATCAAGGGCGAGCGCCTGTACCGCACTGGCGACCTGGCGCGTTATCGCGAAGATGGCGTGATCGAATACGCCGGGCGTATCGACCATCAGGTCAAACTGCGTGGCCTGCGTATCGAACTGGGTGAAATCGAAGCGCGCCTGCTCGAGCACGCGTGGGTGCGTGAGGCTGCCGTGTTGGCGGTCGACAGCAAATACCTGGTGGGCTACCTGGTGTTGCACAATGCCGGCGATGACTGGCGCGATGTACTGGGCACTCACTTGGGCCAGCATCTGCCGGACTACATGGTCCCAGCGCAGTGGGTGCTGCTGGAGCAAATGCCCCTGAGTCCCAACGGCAAGCTGGACCGCAAGGGCCTGCCCAAACCCGAAGCCACCCACCCCTACGAAGCGCCGCAGAGTGCGCTGGAGCAGCAGATCGCCGCGATCTGGGCTGACGTGCTGGGCGTTGAACAAGTGGGTTTGAACGACAACTTCTTCGAGCGTGGGGGGGATTCGATCATCTCCATTCAGGTGGTCAGCCGCGCCCGTGCCGCCGGGATCCATTTCACCGCCAAGGCGCTGTTCCAGCATCAGACTGTACGCAGCCTGGCCCGCGTGGCGCAGTTGCAAACAGCGCAGGTGATCGACCAGGGCCCAGTGCAGGGCGAGACGCCGTTGCTGCCTTTCCAGCAACTGTTCTTCGAGATGGACCTGCCGGACCGCCACCACTGGAACCAGTCCTTGCTGCTGGCGCCACGCCAGCCGATTCTCGCCGAACCGTTGGAAGCTGCGCTGCAAGCGCTCACCCGGCACCACGATGTGCTGCGCCTGAGCTTCAGCCAGCAAGCCGAGGGCTGGACCGCGCGGCATGATGCGCAACCTGCGACCTTGCTATGGCAGGCGAGCGTGCAGGACACCACCGAGCTGCAAGCCCTGTGCGAGCGCGCCCAGCGCAGCCTCGACCTGCAACAAGGCCCGTTGCTGCGTGCGGTACTCGCCGAGATGGCTGACGGGTCCCAGCGCTTGTTGCTGGTCATGCACCACCTGGTGGTGGACGGTGTGTCCTGGCGGGTGTTTCTTGAAGACTTGCAAAGCCTGTATCGCCAACAGCCGTTGCCGGCCAAGACCACCTCGTTCAAGGCCTGGGCCGAGCGTCTGCAGGCCCATGCCCGCAGCGCAGCGATACAGCCGCAAAAACACTTCTGGCTGCAACAGCTCCAGGGTGTGCCGACCGACTTGCCGTGTCGGGATCCACGCGGCGCACGTCCCGGTCGCCTGGCGCAGACCGTGGTCAGCCAACTGGACGCCGAGCACACCCGGCAACTACTGCAACAGGCGCCTACGGCCTATCGCACCCAGATCAACGACTTGCTGCTGACGGCCCTGGCGCGGGTGATCTGCCAGTGGACCGGGCAGGCTTCCAGCCTGATCCAGTTGGAAGGCCATGGCCGCGAAGACCTGTTCGACGACATCGACCTGACCCGCACCCTCGGCTGGTTCACCAGCCTGTTCCCGGTGCGCCTGACCCCGGCCGAATCCCTTGCCACCTCGATCAAGCAGATCAAGGAGCAGCTGCGCGCGGTGCCGGACAAAGGCCTGGGCTTTGGCGCGCTGCGCTACCTGGGCGACGAGGCCACGCGCCAGGCGTTCAGTGAGTTGCCGGTGCCACGCATCACTTTCAACTACCTGGGCCAGATCGACGGCAGCTTTGACTCGCCAGACGTTTTGTTCGGGCCCGCGACGGAAAGCGCGGGTGCCGAGCAAAGCCCGGACGCGCCCCTGGGCAACTGGTTGACACTCAACGGCCAGGTGTTCGGCGGCGAGCTGCACATGGGCTGGACCTTCAGCCCGCTGATGTTCGAGGCGTCGCAGATCGACGCCTTGAGCCAGGCGTTTACCCGCGAACTGAAAGCGTTGGTCGAGCACTGCTGCACCCCGGGCAACCGTGGCGTGACGGCTTCCGATTTCCCGTTGTCGCGCTTGAACCAGCAGCAACTCGAATCCTTGCCATTGGCCGCCGAGGCCATTGAAGACATCTACACCTTGTCGCCCATGCAGCAAGGCATGCTGTTCCACACCCTGTACGAACAGGCGGCGGGTGATTACATCAACCAGATCCGCGTGACCGCCGAGGGCCTGGATGTGGCGCGATTCCAGCAGGCGTGGGATGCCACCGTGCGCGCCCACGACGTGTTGCGCAGTGGGTTCTTCTGGGAAGGCCAGCTGGAATGGCCGTGCCAGGTGGTGTACCGCGAAGCCCGGTTGCCGATCGAACACCTCGATTGGCGCGCGATGCCGGAGCGTGAGCTGGCATTGCAAAACCTGCAGGAAACCCAGCGTCGCCAGGGGTTTGATTTGGCCAAGGCCCCCCTGGTACGCCTGGTGCTGGTGCGCACCGATGAGCAACGCCACGAGCTGATCTACACCCACCATCACATCCTGATGGACGGCTGGAGCAATTCGCGGCTGTTCGGTGAAGTGCTGCAGCGTTATGCCGGCGTGGCGGTGCCTGAAGCAGCCGGGCGCTATCGCGATTACATCCGTTGGTTGCAACAGCGTGATGGCGCTGCGACTGAAACCTTCTGGCGCGAACAGTTCAGTGCACTGCAAGCGCCGACGCGCCTGGGCAGCAGCCAGCCGATGGCAGCAGACGGGCACGGCGAACACCAACTGAGCCTGGATCGCCCGCTGACGGATCGCCTTGAAGCCTTCGCACGTCGCAACAAGGTGACGCTCAACACCCTGATCCAGGCGGCGTGGCTGGTCCTGTTGCAGCGTCATAGCGGGCAATCGGTGGTGGCCTTCGGCGCCACTGTGGCCGGGCGTCCGGCTGACCTTGTGGGGGTGGAGCAACAGATCGGCCTGTTCATCAATACCTTGCCGGTGATCTGCGCCGTGGATGGCCAGCATACCGTGGCCGACTGGTTGCAGGCGGTGCAGGCGCAGAACCTGGCCTTGCGCGAGCATGAGCATACCGGGCTGTACGATATCCAGCGCTGGGCCGGGCAGGGCGGTGAAGCCTTGTTCGATAACATTCTTGTGTTCGAAAACTACCCCGTGTCCAAGGCCCTGGAACAAAGCGGTGGCAGCGGCATCCGTTTTGGCCTGCCGCAGTCCCGCGAGCAAACCAGCTTCCCGCTGACGGTGCTGGTGGACGTCGGTGACACGCTGTCGGTGCAGTTCAGCTTTGCGCGTGCGCATTTTGACGCACGCACGGTGCAAACCTATGGCCGCCATCTGGTCAATCTGCTGCAAGCCATGCTTGAGGGCGGCCAGCAGCGCCTGGGTGACCTGGCGATGCTCGATGTGGCTGAACGTCAGCAGGTGCTACAGGATTGGAACGCCACGGCGCGGGACTACCCATTGCAGCACTGCGTGCATCAACGGATTGAAGAGCAAGTGGCGCGTACACCAGATGCCGCGGCCTTGGTGTTTGCCGAGCAGCGCTTGAGCTACGCCGAACTGAACCGCCGCGCCAACCGCCTGGCTCATCGCCTGATCGAAGCCGGGGTAGGCCCGGATGTGCTGGTGGGCCTGGCGGTGGAACGCTCCGTCGAAATGGTCGTGGGCCTGCTCGCTGTGCTCAAGGCCGGTGGTGCCTATGTGCCGCTGGACCCGGAATACCCGCGTGAGCGCTTGGCCTACATGCTGGAAGACAGTGGCGTGAAACTGCTGTTGACCCAGGCGCATTTGCGCGAGCAACTGCCGATTCCCCAAGGTCTTGAGGCTCTGGTGCTGGGTGACTCGGGCTTTGAGGCCTACAGCGACGCCAACCCCGGGATCGCGTTGGACGGCGAAAACCTTGCCTACGTGATCTACACCTCGGGTTCCACCGGCCAGCCGAAGGGCGCGGGCAACCGTCATTCGGCGTTGCTCAATCGCCTGCAATGGATGCAGGACGCCTATGGCCTGGACGTCAGTGACACGGTGCTGCAAAAGACCCCGTTCAGCTTCGACGTATCGGTGTGGGAGTTCTTCTGGCCCTTGATGACCGGCTCGCGGCTGGTGGTTGCCGCGCCCGGAGATCACCGTGACCCCGCCAAACTGGTTCGCCTGATCAATGCCGAACACGTCACCACGCTGCACTTTGTGCCGTCGATGTTGCAGGCGTTCCTGCAGGACGCCACGGTTGCGACCTGTCACACCCTGCACCGCATCGTGTGCAGCGGCGAGGCTTTGCCGGTGGACGCCCAGCAGCACGTGTTCGCCAAGCTGCCGCAAACCGGGCTCTACAACCTCTACGGCCCGACCGAAGCCGCGATCGACGTGACCCACTGGACCTGCGTGGAGGAAGGCCGCGACGCGGTGCCGATCGGCCGTCCGATTGCCAACCTTGGGTGCTACATCCTCGACAGCAACGTCGAACCTGTACCGGTTGGCGTGCTGGGCGAGCTGTACCTGGGCGGTATCGGCCTGGCCCGCGGTTACCACCGCCGTGCGGCACTCACCGCCGAACGGTTCGTCGCCCACCCGTTCATCAAGGGCGAGCGCCTGTACCGCACCGGCGACCTGGCGCGTTATCGCGAAAACGGCGTGATCGAATACGCCGGGCGTATCGACCACCAGGTCAAGCTGCGTGGCCTGCGTATCGAACTGGGTGAAATCGAAGCGCGCCTGCTGGAGCACGACTGGGTCCGCGAGGCCGCCGTGCTGGCCGTCGATGGCAAATACCTGGTGGGCTACCTGGTGCTGCACAACGCCGGCGATGACTGGCGCGATGTGCTGAGTGCACACCTGGCTCAACACTTGCCGGACTACATGGTCCCGGCCCAATGGATGCTGCTTGAGCAAATGCCCCTGAGTCCCAACGGCAAGCTGGACCGCAAGGCCCTGCCGGCGGTGGACGCCAACCTGCAAGCCCGGGAATACGTCGCCCCGCACAGCGAGCTGGAGCAACAGATCGCCGCCATCTGGGCCGAGGTACTGGAGGTCGAGCGGGTGGGCATGCACGACAACTTCTTCGAACTGGGCGGGCACTCCCTGCTGGCCACTCAGGTGGTGGTGCGCCTGCGCGAGCAGTTGCATGCCGAATTCGACGTCAAATCGATTTTCACCACCCCGACCCTGGCCGATTTCAGCGCCCATGTGGCCGCCCGGCAGACAAATAATTCGCCGGTGCAGGACGCATTGGCTAAATCCTTGGAGGCCCTCAAACGTCTATCAGCAGAAGATTTGGATAAATTGATTTCCTGAGGGGCGTGGCGTGCAAGCATTAATCGAGTCGGTAGGGTCACTTTCGGCGCAACAAAAGAAAGCGTTGGCGGTAATGCTCAAGCAGCAGGGCATCAACCTGTTTGAGATTGCCCCGGTTTTCAAGCGCCAGGAAGGTGAGCCCCTTCGGCTCTCTTATGCTCAGGAGCGGCAGTGGTTCTTGTGGCAGTTGGAGCCGCAGAGCCCGGCTTACCACCTGCCGCGCGCCTTGCGCTTGAAAGGTCGCCTTGACCGGGCGGCCTTGCAGCGCAGCTTCGATAGCCTGATCGCCCGCCACGAAAGCCTGCGTACTTACTTGCATCAGGATGTCGATCAGGTGCTGCAGGTGGTCAGGCCCGAGTTGTCGCTTGAAATCGCCTTTGAAAGCGCTGATGCCGCGCAGCTTGAACGGCGGGTGCAAGCAGAAATCGCCAAGCCCTTCGATCTGCTACAAGGCCCGCTGCTGCGGGTCAAGTTGCTGCAATTGGCACCCGATGAGCACGTGTTGGTGTTGGTGCTGCACCACATCGTCTCCGATGGCTGGTCGATGCAGGTGATGGTCGACGAGTTGGTGCAGTCGTACCTTGCTCACAGCCAAGGCCGTGATGTGCGCCTGCCGGACTTGTCGATCCAATACCCGGACTACGCCCTGTGGCAGCGCAGCTGGATGGAAGCCGGCGAAAAAGAGCGTCAGTTGGGCTATTGGTGCGAGCAGTTGGGCGGTGAGCAACCGGTGCTCGAACTCCCGCTAGATCACCCGCGTCCGGCCGTACAGAGCTATCGCGGTGCACGGCTCGACATGGGCCTGGACGCGGCACTGGTCAACGGGCTCAAGGCGTTGGCCCAGCGCGAAGGCGTGACGCTGTTCATGTTGCTGCTGGCGTCCTTCCAGACCTTGTTGTATCGCTACAGCGGGCAGTCGGATATCCGCGTCGGCGTGCCGATTGCCAACCGTAATCGCGCGGAAACCGAGCGGTTGATCGGCTTTTTCGTCAATACCCAGGTGCTCAAGGCCGATATCGACGGGCACATGACCTTCAGCCAGCTGCTGGCCCAGGTCAAGCAACGTGCCTTGGAGGCCCAGAGTCATCAGGACCTGCCGTTCGAGCAATTGGTCGAAGCTTTGCAGCCCGAGCGCAGCCTGAGCCATAACCCGCTGTTCCAGGTGATGTTCAACCACCAGACCGAAGGCCGCGGGCCACGTGGCGAGCAGCAGTTGCCAGGCCTGGGCGTGGAGGCGCTGGAGTGGGACAGCCAGAGTGCGCAGTTCGACCTGAGCCTGGATACCCAGGAGTCGCCCGAAGGCATCTGGGCCTCGCTGACCTATGCGACCGACCTGTTCGAGGCGGCGACCGTGCAACGTATGGCCGAGCACTGGCAACAGTTGTTACGGGCGGTGGTCGGGCGCGCCGGTAATCGTATTGCACAGCTCGGGATGCTGGTCGATGACGAGCAACGCAAGCTGTTGCAAGACTGGAACCGCGGCGCGGCGGCGTTTGAAGACGTCGTGGGCGTCCACGGCTTGTTCCAGGCCCAGGTCGGGCAGCGGCCCGATGCGATTGCCCTGTGCCTGGACGACCAGTCCATCAGCTATGCCGAGCTGAACCGCCAGGCCAACCGTCTGGCTCATCACCTGATCGGCCTGGGTATTGGCCCGGAAGTGTTGGTGGGGGTGGCGGTCGAGCGCTCGTTCGACATGGTGGTCAGTCTGTTGGCAGTGCTCAAGGCCGGCGGTGCTTACGTGCCGCTCGACCCGCAATACCCGCGTGAACGTCTGTTGCATATGCTCGAAGACAGTGGCGTGCGCCTGGTGTTGACCCAGGCCCAGGTGGCGATGCCATTGCCTGAGGGCATGGCGACGGTCGATCTGGCGGATGCGCGCCTGGCGTTGTGCCCTGAGAGCGATCCGAAGGTGGCGGTTGCCGCGCAAAACCTGGCCTACGTGATCTACACCTCGGGGTCCACCGGCAAGCCCAAGGGTGTGGCGATCAATCATGCGGCGCTGACCGAATTCTCCAGTATTGCCGCCGGTTACTCGCAGTTGAGCGCCGAAGACCGGGTGCTTCAATTCGCTACCCTGAATTTCGATGGGTTTGTCGAGCAGTTGTACCCGGCGCTGACCCATGGCGCTACGGTTGTCCTGCGCGGCCCGGATTTGTGGGACAGCGCTCGGCTGTACGACGAAATCATTGCCCAGGGCATCACCCTGGCCGACTTGCCAACCGCCTATTGGAACCTGTTCCTGCTCGACTGCCTGGCCGCGGGCCCGCGCACCTATGGCGCGCTGCGCCAGGTCCATATCGGCGGCGAAGCCATGCCGCTGGACGGTCCGGCGCAGTGGCTCAAGGCCGGGCTTGGTCATGTCCGCTTGCTCAATACCTACGGCCCTACGGAAGCCACCGTTGTGTCGAGCGTGTTGGATTGCACGGCAGGCTCCGAGCTGGTTGGCGCCACCGCCAGCCCGATTGGCCGTTCGCTGCCAGGTCGTGCGCTGTATGTGCTGGATCGCGATGTGAACTTGGCGCCGTTGGGCGCCGTGGGCGAGCTGTATATCGGCAGCAGCTGCGGCTTGGCGCGTGCCTATATGAACCGTGCAGTGCTGACGGCCGAGCGTTTTGTACCGGATCCTTTTGGTGAAGCCGGCGAGCGCCTGTACCGCACTGGAGACCTGGCGCGGTACCGGGCCGATGGTGTGATCGAGTACGTGGGCCGGGTTGACCATCAGGTAAAAATTCGCGGCTTTCGTATTGAGCTGGGGGAAATCGAAGCGCTGCTACTGGCCCAGCCGAACGTGCGTGAAACCTTGGTATTGGCCGCCGATAACCAGCTTGTGGCCTATCTGGTGGCCGAACAGGACGAGGCCGAGGCGCTCAAGTCGGTCCTGCGTGAACAGCTGCCGGACTACATGGTGCCTGCGCACCTGATCTTCCTTGAGCGCATGCCCTTGAACCCGAACGGCAAGCTGGACCGGCAGGCGCTGCCCAAACCCGATGCCCGTCAATCTCAGCAGGTGTGGGTCGCGCCGGTCACCGAACTGGAGCAACAGGTCGCCGCCGTCTGGGCAGACATTCTCGGGGCCGAGCGGGTGGGGCTGACCGATCACTTCTTCGAAATGGGCGGGCACTCGCTTTTGGCCATGCAGGTGGTTTCGCGCCTGCGCCAGGTATTGGGCCGTGAAGTTCCACTCAAGCTGGTCTTCGAGCAACCGCGTCTCGAAGGTTTCGCCACCGCTCTGCAAGTATTGGAAGCGCGCGAAGGTGAGCAGGCGCCCCCCTTGCTAGCGGTCGGTCGCGAACAACCGCTGCCGCTGTCTTACGCCCAGGAACGCCAGTGGTTCCTGTGGCAACTGGACCCCCACAGTGCTGCATACCATATCCCCAGTGCCCTGCGCCTCAAGGGCACTTTGGATACCTCGGCACTGCAACGCAGTTTCGATGCCCTGATGGCCCGTCATGAGAGCCTGCGCACCTGTGTGCAGGAGCAACCGGACGGGGCACGGCAGGTGATTCTGCCTGACACCGCTTTGCCGATCAGGCTGGAGCAGGTCGACGAGGCTGACTTGCAGGCGCAGGTCGAAGCCGAGATTGCTCGTCCATTTGATTTGCAGCAAGGGCCGTTGCTGCGTGTGACCTTGCTGCGCCTGGCCGAGGACGATCATGTGCTGGTGCTGGTGCAGCATCACATCGTGTCCGATGGTTGGTCGATGCAGGTCATGGTCGAAGAACTGGTGAAGTTGTATGCCGCGTTCAGCCAGGGCCAGGCGCCGCAACTGCCGGATATGCCGATCCAGTATGCCGACTATGCCGTGTGGCAGCGTGCCTGGATGGACGCCGGCGAGAAGGTCCGTCAGCTGGATTACTGGCGTGACTTGCTCGGCGGTGAGCAGCCGGTGCTGGAACTGCCGTTCGACCATCAGCGTCCGGCTCAACAGAGTCATCGGGGGGCGCGCCTGGACGTGTCGTTGCCAGCGGCGCTGGCCGCTGATCTAAAAGCCCTGGCCCAGCGCGAAGGTGTGACGCTGTTCATGTTGTTGCTGGCTTCGTTCCAGGCCTTGCTGCACCGCTACAGTGGCCAGCAGGATATTCGCGTGGGCGTGCCGATCGCCAACCGCAACCGCGTGGAAACCGAGCGCCTGATCGGCTTCTTCGTCAACACCCAGGTGCTCAAGGCCGATATCGATGGGCAGACCACCGTTGCGCAGTTGCTGGCCCAGGTCAAGCAGCGTGCGTTGGACGCCCAGGCGCATCAGGACCTGCCCTTCGAACAACTGGTAGAACACCTGCAGCCCGAGCGTAGCCTGAGCCTCAACCCACTGTTCCAGGTGATGTTCAACTACCAGGCCGAAGGGCGTCGAGGTGACGAACCACAGGCCCTGGCCCACTTACGCATCGAAGGGTTGGCGTGGGACCGGCGTACTGCGCATTTCGATCTTGACCTGGATGTCCAAGAGGGGGCAGACGGGCTCTGGGCGTCACTGGGGTATGCCACGGACCTGTTTGAAGCTTCTACCATCGAGCGCATGGCCGATCACTGGCAGAACGTATTGCAGGCGATGGTTGCCGACCAACAGCAACCCATCAGCCAATTGAGTCTGCTGGGCCAGGCTGAGCAACACCATATCCTGCAGCTGTGGAACCAGACCGACGCGGGTTTCCCGGCCAAGCGCCTGGTCCACGAACGAGTCGCCGATCGCGCCCGGGAAACCCCGACGGCGGTGGCGGTGAAATTCGACGCGCAAACCCTGACCTATGGCGAGCTGGACCGCCAGGCCAACCGCCTGGCCCATGCGCTGATCGCGCGCGGCGTCGGCCCGGAAGTGCGCGTGGCCATCGCCATGCCGCGCAGTGCCGAAATCATGGTGGCGTTCCTCGCGGTAATGAAAGCCGGTGGCGTCTACGTGCCGCTGGACATCGAATACCCGCGCGATCGCCTGCTGTACATGATGCAGGACAGCCGCGCGCAGTTGCTGCTGACCCACACCAGCGCCTTGCAGCAACTGCCGATTCCTGAAGGATTGGATTCCCTGGCGATTGACCGTACTGAAACCTGGGTCGATTACAGCGACGATGCACCTGGCGTAAAACTGGACGGCGACAACCTCGCCTACGTGATCTACACCTCCGGCTCCACCGGCATGCCCAAGGGCGTGGCGGTGTCCCACGGCCCATTGGTGGCGCACATCATCGCCACCGGCGAACGCTATGAAACCAGTCCGTCAGACTGTGAACTGCACTTCATGTCCTTCGCCTTCGACGGTTCCCACGAAGGCTGGATGCACCCGCTGATCAACGGTGCCAGCGTGCTGATCCGCGATGACAGCCTGTGGCTGCCGGAATACACCTACCAGCAAATGCATCGTCACAATGTGACCATGGCCGTGTTCCCGCCTGTTTACCTGCAACAACTGGCCGAGCATGCCGAGCGTGACGGTAATCCTCCTGCTGTTCGTGTGTACTGCTTTGGCGGTGACGCGGTTGCCCAGGCGAGTTACGACCTGGCTTGGCGCGCACTCAAGCCGACCTACCTGTTCAACGGCTACGGCCCGACGGAAACCGTGGTTACGCCACTGCTGTGGAAGGCGCGCAAGGGCGATCCATGCGGTGCGGTCTACGCCCCCATCGGCACGCTGTTGGGCAACCGCAGCGGCTACGTGCTGGACTCGCAACTCAACCTGCAACCGATCGGCGTGGCCGGTGAGTTGTACCTGGGCGGCGAGGGCGTGGCGCGTGGTTATCTGGAGCGTCCGGCACTGACCGCCGAGCGCTTCGTGCCGGACCCCTTCGGCAAACCGGGTAGCCGCGTGTACCGCAGCGGCGACTTGACCCGTGGCCGTCCGGATGGGGTGGTGGATTACCTCGGCCGTGTCGACCATCAGGTGAAAATCCGGGGCTTCCGGATCGAGCTGGGCGAGATCGAGGCGCGCTTGCGCGAACAGGACAACGTCGGTGAAACCGTGGTGGTCGCCCAGGACGGGCCGACCGGCAAACAGCTGGTGGCGTATGTGGTGCCGGCCGATGGCCCGCTGGCTAACGAAACCGAGTTTCGCGAGACCTTGCGCCGTGCGCTGAAAATCAATCTGCCCGATTACATGGTCCCGACGCACTTCATGTTCCTGGCGCAGATGCCGCTGACCCCCAACGGCAAGCTTGATCGAAAAGGCTTGCCGCAGCCGGACGTTACCCAGTCCCAAGGTGTTTTTGTCGAGCCGGTTACCCCTTTGCAGCAGCAGGTAGCGGCCATCTGGGCCGACGTCCTCGGTGTCGAGCGGATCGGCCTCACCGATCACTTCTTTGAACTGGGCGGGCATTCACTGCTGGCCATGCAGGTCATTTCCCGCCTGCGTCAGTTACTAGCGCGTGAAGTAGCCCTGCGCACCCTGTTCGAACAGCCGCAGTTGGAAGGCTTTGTACTGGCGTTGCAAGCGCTGGATAACACCTTGCAGGTACCGTCGATGGTGGCAGTCTCCCGTGCCCGACCGCTGGCGTTGTCCTACGCCCAGGAGCGTCAGTGGTTCCTCTGGCAACTGGAGCCCGAGAGCGCGGCCTACCATGTGCCCAATGCGTTGCGCCTGAGCGGGCAGCTGGATCGCTCGGCCCTGCAGCGCAGTTTTGACGTCTTGCTCGCGCGCCATGAAGCCTTGCGCACTGTGTTTGTCACGGACGGCGAGCACACGCTGCAGCACATCCTGCCAATCGCCACATTGCAGCTGGATTTTGCCCGGTTGGAAAGTGCGTCTGCACAACAGGTGCAGGCACGGGTCGAAGCGGAAATCGCACGGCCTTTCGACTTGCGCCAGGGCCCGTTGCTGCGGGTGAAGTTGCTGCAACTGAGTGAGCAGGAACATGTGCTGGTACTGGTCCAGCACCATATCGTGTCCGATGGCTGGTCGATGCAAGTCATGGTAGATGAGCTGGTGCAACTCTACGCGGGGTTCAGCCAGGGCAGGCCGGCGCAACTACCGGCGATCGCGCTGCAATACGCCGATTACGCGGCGTGGCAGCGTGGTTGGATGGACGCCGGTGAGCGGCAGCGCCAATTGGACTACTGGCGTGAACTGTTAGGCGGCGAACAGCCGGTGCTGGAGTTGCCGCTGGATCATCCACGCCCGGCGGTGCAGAGCTACCGGGGTGCCTTGCTGGAAGTCGGTTTGGATAGCGGTCTTGTTATGGGCCTCAAGGCGTTGGCGCAGCGCGAGGGCGTGACGTTGTTCATGCTGTTGCTGGCGTCGTTCCAGACCTTGCTGCATCGCTACAGTGGCCAGTCGGATATCCGTGTCGGCGTGCCGATTGCCAACCGCAATCGTGCGGAAATCGAGCGGCTGATCGGTTTCTTCGTCAACACCCAGGTACTCAAGGTTGATATCGACGGGCAGATGACCTTTGCCCAGCTGTTGCAGCAGGTCAAGCGTCGCGCCCTCGATGCCCAGGCCAATCAGGATTTGCCGTTCGAGCAACTGGTGGAAGCGCTGCAGCCGGAACGCAGCCTCAGCCACAATCCGCTGTTCCAGGTGATGTTCAACCACCAGTCCGAGGCACGTGTACCGCGTGGCGAACAACTGCCCGGCTTGCGGGTGGAAGGGCTGACGTGGGACAGCCAGACCGCGCATTTCGACTTGAGCCTGGATACCCAAGAGTCGAGTGACGGTCTTTGGGCGTCGCTGACCTATGCCACCGATCTGTTTGAGGCCGCCACCATTGCGCGTCTGGCGCAGCATTGGCAGAACCTGCTGGAAGGTGTGGCGCGCGATGCCCTGCAGCCCATCGGCGAACTGGCGCTGCTCGATCACCAGGAGCAGGTGCACTTACTGCATGAATGGAACAGCGCCGCCCCCGCATGTGCGATTCAACAGGGCGTGCAGCACTTGTTCGAGCATCAGGCGCAACGGCGCCCGGATGCGGTAGCGCTGTGCCTGGGCGCGCGGTCCATGCGTTATGGCGAGTTGAATCTTCAGGCCAACCGTTTGGCCCATGCGCTGATCGCCCAGGGTGTCGGCCCGGAAGTGCTGGTGGGCGTCGCCGTGGAGCGCTCGTTCGAGATGGTGGTCAGCCTGCTGGCCGTGCTCAAGGCAGGCGGCGCCTATGTGCCTCTGGACCCGCAATACCCACGCGAGCGCCTATTGCATATGCTCGAAGACAGCGGCGTGCGGCTGGTGCTGATCCAATCACATATCGACATGCCGTTGCCCGAAGGTATGGCGACGCTGGACCTGAGTGATGCGGACCTGACTCCATACCCTCAGACCAATCCGCAGGTAACGGTCGACCCGCAAAACCTCGCCTATGTGATCTACACCTCTGGTTCTACCGGCAAACCCAAAGGCGTGGCGATCAACCACGCAGCACTCACCGAATTCTCGAGTATTGCGGCAGGTTACTCGCGACTCACTCAGGAGGATTGCGTACTGCAATTCGCCACCCTGAATTTCGATGGTTTCGTCGAGCAGCTGTACCCGGCGCTGACCCATGGCGCCACGGTTGTCTTGCGCGGCCCGGAGTTGTGGGACAGCGCTCGGCTGTACGAAGAAATCATTAGCCAGGGCATCACCCTGGCCGATTTGCCAACGGCCTACTGGAATCTGTTTTTGCTTGACTGCCTGGCCGCCGGCCCTCGCTCCTATGGTGCATTGCGTCAAATTCATATTGGCGGCGAAGCCATGCCGCTAGATGGCCCAGCACAATGGTTGAAAGTCGGTCTCGGCCGAGTGCGTTTGCTCAACACCTACGGCCCGACCGAAGCCACGGTGGTGTCCAGCGTGCTGGATTGCACGTCCGGTACTGAAACCATCGGCGCCACTGCCAGCCCGATTGGCCGCTCGGTGCCGGGCCGTGCCCTGTATGTGCTGGACCGCGACTTGAACCTGGCACCGCTGGGCGCCGTGGGCGACTTGTATATCGGCAGCCACTGGGGGCTTGCGCGCGCTTACCTGAACCGCGCATCGCTCACTGCCGAGCGTTTTGTGCCGGACCCGTTTGGTCAAACCGGCGAGCGCCTGTACCGCACCGGCGACCTGGCGCGTTACCGCGCCAACGGCGTGATCGAGTGCGTCGGCCGTGTGGACCATCAGGTGAAGATTCGCGGTTTCCGCATTGAGTTGGGGGAAATCGAAGCATTGCTGCTGGCCCAGGACGGCGTACGTGAAACGCTGGTGTTGGCCGCCGATAATCAACTGGTCGCTTATGTGGTCGCCGAGCAGCAAGACGGTGAAACACTCAAAAATGCCCTGCGCGAACAATTGCCGGATTACATGGTGCCGGCGCACCTGATCTTCCTCGACCGCATGCCGCTGAACCCCAACGGCAAGATGGATCGCCAGGCGTTGCCAAAACCCGACGCCAGCCAATCGCAGCAGGCCTGGGTTGCCCCGGTGACTGAGCTGGAGCAACAGGTTGCAGCGGTATGGGCCGATATTCTTGGCGCCGAGCGGGTCGGGTTGACCGATCACTTCTTTGAGATGGGCGGCCACTCGCTGTTGGCGATGCAGGTCGTCTCACGCCTGCGCAACCTGCTGGGCCGGGAAGTGGCACTGCGAAGCCTGTTCGAACAACCGCGTCTGCAAGGGTTTGTCGCCGCGCTTTCGACCGACAGCGGCATGCCACTGGCACCGGCGTTGGTTGCGGTCGGACGCGATCAGCCCTTGCCGCTGTCCTATGCCCAGGAGCGCCAATGGTTCCTCTGGCAACTGGATCCGAGTAGCGCCGCCTACCATGTGCCGAGCGCTCTGCGCCTGAAAGGGCGCCTTGACCTGTCGGCACTGCAGCGCAGTTTTGACACCCTGGTAGCGCGTCACGAAAACCTGCGGACATACCTTCAGCAGGACGGTGAGCGTGCTGTTCAGGTGATCGCCGAGCAGGCCAGCGTTGAGGTTGCCCGGGTCGACATCGGCGCATCAGCGATCCGCACCGAAGTGGAGTCGCAGATCGCGCGGCCTTTCGACCTGACTCAGGGGCCGCTGATGCGGGCGAGCCTGCTGCGTGTGGCCGAGGACGATCATGTGCTGGTGCTGGTGCAGCATCACATCGTTTCCGATGGCTGGTCGATGCAGGTCATGGTCGATGAGTTGGTGCAGCTGTACGCCGCTTTCAGCCTGGGCCAGGCGCCGCAATTGCCAGCGTTGCCGATCCAGTACGCTGACTATGCCGTTTGGCAGCGCCAGTGGATGGAGGCGGGCGAGAAGACTCGCCAGCTGGAGTACTGGCGCGGCCTGCTCGGCGGTGAACAACCGGTACTGGAGCTGCCGCTGGATCACGCCCGCCCGAGTCAGCAAAGTCATCGCGGCGCGAGCCTGGACATCCAAGTGCCGCCCGCCCTGGTGACGGAGCTGCGCGCGCTGGCCCAGCGCGAGGACGTGACCCTGTTCATGTTACTGCTGGCGTCGTTCCAGGCCCTGTTGCATCGCTACAGCGGTCAGTCGGATATCCGCGTGGGCGTGCCCGTGGCCAACCGCAACCGCGTGGAAACCGAACGGTTGATCGGCTTTTTCGTCAACACCCAGGTGCTCAAGGCCGATATCGATGGGCAGACCACCGTTGCGCAGTTGCTGGCCCAGGTCAAACAGCGTGCGCTGGACGCCCAGGCTCATCAGGACTTGCCCTTCGAGCA
The DNA here is from genome assembly GCF_002563895.1 of Pseudomonas lurida. Lineage (NCBI taxonomy): Bacteria > Pseudomonadati > Pseudomonadota > Gammaproteobacteria > Pseudomonadales > Pseudomonadaceae > Pseudomonas > Pseudomonas lurida. The sequence goes on from NZ_PDJB01000001.1 coordinate 2,526,600, forward strand.
GTTGGTGGAAGCCTTGCAGCCTGAGCGCAACCTGAGTTTCAACCCGTTGTTCCAGGTGCTGTTCAATCATCAGACCCAAGCCAGTGGCCGCGATGAAGATGAGCAATTACCCGGTCTGCACGTCAGTGGCCTGGAGTGGGACAATCATACCGCCCAGTTTGACCTGAGCTTGAACACCCACGAGTCCGCCGGGGGGCTTGCCGCCTCGTTGACTTACGCCACGGACCTGTTCGAGCTTGCCACATTGGCGCGGATGGCGGCCCATTGGCTGAACCTGCTCAATGGCATGACCCGTGATGCCCAGCAGCGTATCGGCCAGTTGCCGCTGCTGGAACCTCAGGAGCAGCAAGCAGCCGTTCACGATTGGAATTCCACCGCGCGAGAATACCCGTTGCAACGTTGCGTGCATCAGTTGATCGAAGAACAGGTCCTCCGCACACCGGATGCGCCTGCCCTGGTGTTTGGTCAACAGTGCCTGGACTACGCCGAGTTGAACCACCGCGCCAACCGACTCGCCCATCGTTTGATCGAAGCCGGTGTGGGCCCGGATGTGCTGGTGGGGCTGGCGGTCGAGCGCTCCATCGAAATGGTCATCGGCTTGTTGGCAGTACTCAAGGCTGGCGGTGCCTATGTGCCGCTCGACCCTGAATACCCGCGTGAGCGGCTGGCGTATATGCTGGAAGACAGCGGAGTGAAACTGTTGCTGACCCAGGCGCATTTGCTGGACCAGTTACCGATTCCATCCGGTTTGGAAACCCTGGTGCTGGGCGGATCTGTGTTCGAACGCTATAGCGAAGAGAACCCGGGCATCGTTTTGCACGGCGAAAACCTCGCCTACGTGATCTACACCTCCGGTTCCACCGGTCAGCCCAAAGGCGCCGGCAACCGTCATTCGGCACTGACCAACCGGCTGTGCTGGATGCAGGAAGCCTACGGCTTGAATGCCCGCGACAGCGTACTGCAAAAAACGCCGTTCAGTTTCGACGTGTCGGTATGGGAGTTCTTCTGGCCACTGATGACTGGCTCGCGGCTTGTCGTCGCCGCGCCGGGGGATCACCGCGATCCGCAAAAGCTGGTCGCACTGATCAATGCGCAGCGGATCACCACATTGCACTTCGTGCCTTCGATGTTGCAAGCGTTCCTCCAGGATTCGGCGGTTGCCAGCTGTCACAGCCTGCAGCGCATTGTGTGCAGCGGCGAGGCGCTGCCCGTGGATGCCCAGCAGCAAGTCTTCGCCAAATTGCCGCAGGCCGACCTGTATAACCTGTATGGCCCGACCGAAGCAGCCATCGATGTGACCCACTGGACCTGCCGCGACGAAGGCTGCGACACGGTGCCGATTGGTGAGCCCATCGCCAACCTGCGCACTTATGTGTTGGACGCCGACTTGGCCCCCGTGCCGGTCGGCGTCGCTGGGGAGCTGTATCTCGGCGGCGCGGGCCTGGCACGCAGTTATCACCGCCGTCCGGCGCTGACTGCCGAACGTTTCGTTCCGTGTCCGTTCCACAACGGCGCGCGCCTGTATCGCACTGGCGATCGCGTGTGCCAGCGTGCAAATGGCGTCATTGAATACCTGGGCCGTCTTGATCATCAGGTCAAGCTGCGCGGTTTGCGTATCGAGCTGGGAGAAATCGAAGCCCGCCTGCTTGAACATCCGGTTGTGCGTGAGGCCACCGTGCTGGCAGTCGATGGCAAGCATCTGGTGGGTTACCTGGTGCTGCAACAGGCCGGCGACGATTGGCGCGAGCGGTTGAGCGCCTATCTGGCCAGTCACGTGCCGGACTATATGGTCCCGGCGCAATGGGTAGTGCTGGAACAGATGCCCCTGAGCCCCAACGGCAAGCTAGATCGCAAGGCCCTGCCCAGGCCGCAAGCGAGCGACCGCGATTACGTTGCACCACAGACCGGACTGGAACAGCAGCTTGCCGCCGTGTGGGCGCAAGTGCTGGAGGTGGAGCGTGTGGGGTTGCACGACAACTTCTTCGAGCTGGGCGGCCACTCGTTGCTGGTGTTGTTGCTCAAGGACCGCATCCACAAGGCCTGCGGTGTCACGCTCGCCGTCAATCAACTGATGCTGCACCCGACGATCGCAGGCCAGGCGCGCTGTATCGAGGGGGATGTCGGTGGCTCGTTGATCGTCAGGCTCAACAGCCAGACCCAGGGCACGCCGCTGTACCTGTTCCACCCAAGCTTTGGCTCGGTGCATTGTTACAAGGCTATCGCCCTGGCATTGCGTGAGCAGCGTCCGGTGTTGGGTGTGATTTGTCGGACCTTGGTGGAAGAGGGCGTTGAGGTGCCGACCTGGGCGCAGATGGTCGAGGACTACACCCAACAGCTGTTGCTGGCCCAGCCCCACGGCGCCTTCCGTCTGGGCGGCTGGTCACTGGGTGGCAACCTGGCGATGGAGGTGGCGTACCGCCTGGAACAAGCTGGCCGGACCGTGGAATTGCTGGGCTGGATCGACGCGCCGCCGCCTGCACGCTTTACCGCATTCTGGCAAGAGGGCGCGCGGGTGGACGAGCGAGTGATTTCCGCCGCCGAACGCCGCGTGGATTTGTTGGCGGTGATGTTCCCGGCGTATGCCGAGCAGATTCGCAACGTCTGGCATATGGCTGCCGGCGAGCAGGATGAGCAGTGGCAACGTGTGTCCGAGTGGGCCGAACTGACCCTGGGCGACAGCTTCCGCGTGCTCAAGGATGAGTTGCAAATCGGCGGCGAGACTGAGCGTTCCTGGGCGCTCAAGCAGGTGCTGGACGAGCGCCTGCAAGACGCCGACTACCGTGCGATCAAGGCTCCGGTCAATTGCTGGTGGGCCGCCCTGAGCGAAGGCGGTATTCACCAGGCGCTGATTGAGACCGGCATGCGCGAAGTGATTGGCCAGTCAGGCATCCAGCGCTCGGTGGTGATCGACACGACACACCACCGGATCGTGGACAACGCCGAGTTCATCAGCAGTTTTGTCTCGGCAATGGAGTAAGCGGTTGCGGTAACAGACGCCCCTGGCCAGTGATGACCAGGGGCGTTTTGCTGTCTGGTGTCCCCCTCGTCGGCAAGCCGGCTCCTTCGGGTGTACGCCTCTTTCGTAGGCGCTGGCTTGCCGGCGAAAAACCCCTGGCACTGCATTCACCCAGGCATGCGCAACGGGTACAAAAAAGCCCCTGGTCATGTGACCAGGGGCTTTTCTTTTGGGGGGCTTAGAAGTCCCAGCGTGTGGTGACCATTACGTTGCGTGGATCGCCAGGGTAGGCTGAGTCATAGAAGCCGATGTTGGTGTAGTAGTGCTTGTCGAACAGGTTGTTGACGTTGAGGGTCGCCGAGAGGTTTTCGGTCACTTGGTAACGGGTCATCAAGTCAACCAGCCAGTACGGGTCCTGGGTGAACTTCTCGGAGCGGCCGCCACCGGGGTAGCCCCAGTTGTTGACGGTCTGCCAGCCGGCGCTCTGCCAGCGTGCGCCGCCACCAATGGTGAGCTTGTCCAGGTTGCCCTGCAGTTTGTAGGTGGTATAGAAGCTCACCTGATCTTCCGGTTCCCAGGTGGCGACCTTCTTGCCATCGTCATCGCGGGCGATCTTATGGGTGTAGCCCGCTTGCAGTTGCCAGCCTCGGGCGAGTTCGCCGGAGATTTCCGCTTCGTAGCCCTTGGTCTTGGTCTTGGTGCCGATGTACGAGAAGTCGACGCCTGGCTGGGAGTTCCAGGCGGTATCGGCAAGGGGACGGTTTTCTTCGTGCACTTCGAAGTAAGCGAGGCTGGAGTTCAGGCGGCCTTCGAAGAATTCACCCTTGAGGCCCAGTTCATAGTTCTTGCCTTCGTTCGGGTCGAGCATGGTACGGGTACGTGTGCGGTATTGGGTTTGTGGCTGGAAGATTTCGGTGTAGCTGGCATACGCGGTGAAGTTGTCATTCAGGTCATACGTCAAGCCGGCGTAGGGCACTACCTTGCCGCTTTCCTGGGTGTCGCTGGTACCGGTGACCTGATAGTTGGCGATACGTGAGCCGAGTAACAGGTGCAGCTCATCCGTCAGGCTGAAACGGCCAGTCACATAGGTACCGGTCTGGCGGGTGGTTTCGTCATTGATCTTGGTGGCAGTCCACAGCGGCTCTATGGCCTGGCCGTGCCAGTTGTAGAAGTCATAGGAGTTGTTGAAGTAGGTGGTCGCGGTGTAGTCCTTGGCTTTCCATTTGGAGATGGAAAGGGACTGGCCGATCACCAGTTCGTGTTCGCGGCCGAACAGCTCGAATGGCCCCGAGGCGTACACATCGAGGCTGTCGCTGGTGGTGTCGCCGACGTATTTGCGCGCATAAATGGAGCTGGCCGTGGCGGAATCCTGGGAAATGTAGCCCAGCGGCGCGTTATAGCCATTGATCTGGTGGTTGTACTGGCCCTTGGTGACCCAGCCATTGTCGAACGTATGTTCCAGGGTGGCGAACGCAGTGCGGCTGTACTGCTCCCATGAGCCCCATTTTGGGCCGTTGTTGAACGAACGCGGCAGGTCCAGCTTGTTGCCGGTAGCATCAAAGATGGTGCGCGTTCCGGTCCAGCTGGAGCCTTTCGGGTCGCTGTCCTGGTAGTCGGCGCCAACGGTCAGCAGGGTGTTTTCGTCCAGGTCGAATTCGAGGATGCCGTAAAACACACCTGTCTTGCGCGAATAGTGGTCGAGGAACGAGTGTTTGTCCTGATAGGCCGCAACGGCACGGCCACGCACGTTACCGGTTTCGGTCAGTGGGCCGCTGACGTCGACCTGGGAGCGATAGTTATCCCAGGAGCCGGCGCCCAGCTCGATGCTGCTCTTGAACTCGGAGGTCGGCTTTTTGCGGATCAGGTTGATGGTACCGCCCGGGCCGCCGGCGCCGGTGAGCAGGCCGGTGGCGCCCTTGAGCACCTCGACGCGGTCGTAGATCGCCATGTCGGTCAGGGTCTGGCCGGCCGAGTATTGGGCGTCGCGCAGGGTCGGAATACCGTCGTATTGGAAGTTGACGATAGAGAAACCACGGGAATAGTAGTTGGTGCGCTCGGTGTCATAGGTCGACACGGTGATGCCCGGGGTGTGGCGCATCACGTCATCGATAGCGTTGAGCCCGAAATCATCCATCACCTGACGCGTCACCACCGAAATCGACTGCGGCGTTTCCCGTGGCGTCAGCACCAGGCGCGTCGCCGTGGCGATGGTCCCCGGGGTATACGAACCCGTGCCTTCTGTCACGGTGCCCAGCTGGTTGGCAGTGACCTGCGTGGTCCCCAGCTCCAGCCCCGAAGACGCGACCGCGCTGATGGTGATCGTGTTGCCCTGCTGGCCATAACTGACGCCGGCGCCCTTGAGCAGGGTGGCGATGGCCTTGCTCGGATCTTGCTTGCCCTTGACCGCGGTGCTGTTCTTGCCTTGCACATCTGTCGGGCTGTACAACACCTGCAGGTTGGTCTGGCGACCAAATTCCTGCAGCGCCGTCCCCAACGGCTGTGCGGGAATGTCGATCTCGATCTCCTGGGCCTGCACATAACTGGCCATGGGCAGGGACACCGCGAGGGCAAGCGCGCAAGGCTTGAGGTTGAAGTTCAGTGCCCGTCGCATTGATAGCGCTTTGCTCAGGGGGCTGAGACCGAGTCGTACTGACATGGATGCGTTCTCTTCTGTGTTTTTAGGTTGGCAGTTTATAGGTGTTTATTGAGGTCAATTCTCATTACCACTAGTGAGACGTTCCTACCTGCAGAAACCGGAAAAGAATTTTCAGGCCGGTGCCATTTCGTGCACCACCTGGCCCGCACGCAGCCGCACCAGCTGATCGGCGATATCGAAATAGCGGTCGTCATGGCTGATCACGATGATGGTCTTGCCCAGGCGCTTGAGGTCCGGCAGCAGCTCGGTGTAGAAGACGCGGCGGAAAGCCGGGTCCTGGTCGGCGGCCCATTCGTCGAACACCAGCACCGGGCGTTCTTCCAGCCAGGCATTGACCAGCGCCAGGCGCTTGCGCTGGCCGGTGGAGAGGTCGGTGGTGCTGAACACGCCGTCCTTGACGCTGACCTTGTGCGCGATTTCCAGGCGCTCCAGGTATTTGGCGGCACTGTCCAGCGACTGCGTGGCGCTGCCTTGGACCAGGTCATCGAACAGGTAGTAGTCGGCGAAGACCGTGGTGAACAATTGGCGGTAGTCGTCGCGCGCGGTGTCGGTCACGGTGTCGCCGTTGAGGCGGATTTCGCCGGCGTGGGGTTGATACAGGCCCAGCAACAGCTTGATCAGGGTGGTCTTGCCGCAGCCGTTCTCGCCGACGATAAACACGATATCGCCCTGCTTGATGCTCAGGTTGATCGGCCCCAGGTGGAACGGCTGGCTGCCTTCCACCGGTGGCGGGCTGTACGTCACGCCGCGCAATTCCAGGCTGTTGACCACCGGCGTGGGGGCTTCACTGCCATCCATCAGCAGGTGGGGCTCGGGGGACGAGAAGCGGTCGGACAGTTCGGAGATCCGCGCAAAGGCAATGCGCGCCTTGCCGATGATCGGCAAGTAACCCACCACATGCTCCAGCGGGCCTTTCATGTACAGCAGCACCAGCACGAAGCCGGTGATCACTGCCGGGTCCGGGTTCGGGCTATAGGCCTGCATGGCAAGGGCCAGGCCGATGACCACGAAGAACAGCATCGAGCCAAAGGTCTTGGCGACGATGTAGATGTTCACCGAGCGCACCTGGATATCGCTGATCCGGTCAGCGGTTTCCTGGATGCGGTGAGTGTTCATGCGATAGCGGCGGGGCCGGTGGATGCGCAACTCCTTGGCCCCCGAAGCGATTGCAGAGTAGTAGCGTTGCAACTCGTCTTCCAGGTCGCGGGCCTGGTCGAAGCCGCGAATCCCCTTGTGCCCGGCAATGAATTGCACGCTGCTGCCAATGACGATGGCGACGATCATCATCAGGAACATCGGCACCGACAAGTACGCCAGGTAGCCCAGGCAGCCGAGGGTCACGGTCGTTGCGATGGCCAGTGGGGTGAACGCGAAGGAAAAGTCACTGATGGTGTCGACGTCGTGGGTCAGCACCGGAATCAGCCGGTGGGAGCGATACTGCTCAATCTGTTCGATGGGGGCCGACAGAACCTTCTCGCCGAGCTCCTTGCGCAGTGCCGCAATGATCCGCTGGCCCACGTAGTTGGTGCCGATATCCGACACGATCGAACTGGTCAGCGCCAGCACGCACAGCGCCGCAAATGTCAGGATCACCCCCTGCGTCATCCCGGTGGAGGAGTGCAGGGCGTTGTTGATGGTCGCCAGCAACAACGTGATGGCCAGGCCGCCGGCCATGCCCAGGGCGACGGAAACGATCACGAGGGTGCGAAAGGGCCTGAGCAATGCGAGCAAACCGTTGAAGGCGCCGCGCTTGGGGTCGGTCATAAATACTTCCCGGAAAATGAAAAAGAGGGGGCTGGGCACACAGACCCTTACCCATGACAAACGAAGGATTGGCGCGACTATTTAGCTCGGCGTGCCCGGCGGGCGCGGGGGCGGATAAATTGCACGAGGGCTGGTTCGTTCTTGTGGTGTAGGCGCACGCGTATTGGCGCGTGCCTGATCTATCCAGCGAGAGCGAAACAATGACGAAAAAGAATCTGGTGTACGTGTGGTCCCTGCGCAATGCCGCCGCCGACAAGGCCGGGCAGCCGGTGGCCTACAAGGACCACGAGCGCTACATGATGTCGGTGCTGGAATCCCTGGCCGGGGCGCTGAATGACACGCCGCTGGGCGATGCCTACAACCTGGTGGGGGTGGTGTATGACGATGACGAGCAGAACCCGCGGGACCAGCAATTGGTCAGTGACTACGGTTTTGCCTACCAGCCGGGGCGCCAGTGGCTTTACCCAGCCGATCTGCGGGTGCAGGGGCGCCTGGTCAATGATTTGCTGTTGAGCGTGCCGTCCACCTATCGTCGCCTGCCACGGGGCAGTGCGGAACACATCGCCGGCAAGCAGGATTTCGAACGCCGCCTGCACGACACGTTGGTGGAATTGAAGGCCGATATCGTGGTGCTGGACGGTCTGCTGGTGATCCTCGATGAGCTGGTACGCCCCGGGGCGCCGTTTGCCCGCCGCATCATGAACATCCACCCGGGCATTACCCGCATCGAGTCGCCTTACGAGCGCCGGGGCGCCTATGCAACCTGGAACGCCCTGTATGGCGCGCGCGGGCTGACTGTGACGGATTGGGCGACCAAGGCCACGACGCCATCGGAGCCGCTGTACCTCACTGGCGCCTCGTTCCACTACGTGGATAACGGCATTGATTCGGGCGAAGTGTTCCACGACGTGCTCAAGACCGAGATCTCTCCCGAAGACACCATCCTCGAGTTGCGCTGGAACAACTTCAACAACAGCCTGTTCCCGGCGTTGCATGAAGGGTTGGCGTTGTTGGCACAAAAGGGCTTCTAAAGCAGCCACGGCTAAACAAGGTGGGAGCGGGCTTGTTCGCGAATGCGGTGCATCAGTCGACTTATCCGGTGACTGTCACACTGCATTCGCGAGCAAGCCCGCTCCCATGGAGGCTTCCTGCGTTACTACAGGTCGCGCACCACCCTGAACCCAATCCAATCCCCCCGCGTCTGCGGGTAGATGGTGTTGCGGTTGCCCGAGCGCGAGAACACCGGCGCTTCGCCCCAGTCATTGCCGCGAATCATGTAGCCCTCGCAGTGCGGCTCCATCCACGCACTGCCGTCGGTGGGCGCGCCGATGTAGTTGGGGTGTTCGCAGTCAGCCACTCGTTCGTAGACGTTGCCATGCATGTCGTACAGGCCGAAGGCGTTCGGTGGGTAGCTGCCGACCGGCGACGAGTAGCTGTACCCATCGGCTGGACCATAGGTGTTGGCATGCTTGGCGATGCTGTAGCCCTTGCCTTCATCGAACGGGAAGGGGAACGGCCCGGTTGAGCCTGCGCGCGCGGCATATTCACGTTGGGCTTCGCTGACCATGTGGTATTGCTGGCCGGTTTTTTTCGACAGCCAGGCCACGTAGTGCTTGATGTCGTCCATGTCCATGCACACCGCCGGCTGGCGCGGGCCCTGGGGATAGCGCGGCTTGCTGGCGATGCACTCGCGGCCGGGGCGCGTGTCGCCATCGGCGATCTTCACGCCGGTCTGGCGGACATAGCTGTCCCATTCGCCGGCGGTGATGTGGAAGCGGCTCATGGCGAATGGCTTGGCGAAGGTCACGTCGTGCATCGGGCCTTCATCTGGTTCGCGGCCGACTTCATCTTCCGGCGTGCCCATGGTGAAGGTGCCAGCGGGCAGCACCACCATTTCCGGGCAGTCCTTGCAGTCCTTGAACACCTTGCCGGGTTGTGGCGCGGCGGCCTGGGCCAGGCTTGGCAACAAGGCACCGCACAGGGCGGTGAGTGCCAGTGCCGTGAGGGGTTTGTTCATGGAGTCCTCTCATTCAACGTGGAAAAAGTGTGCGTTACACCCGCTGGCCCAGCACGGTCATGAAACGCTGGATCTCATCGGAATCATTGAGCAGGCCGGGTGCGGTGCGGATCACCGGGCCGACATCACGGTCCACCGCGTCGATGACCACACGGTTTTTCATCATGTAGGCCGCCACGGCATCGCTGTCCTGGCCCTTGACCCGGAAGAAGGTAAAGCCGGCCGACAGCTCGGGGCTGCGTGGGGTAACCAGTTCGATCTTCGGGTGCGTCAGCAGTTGATCTTTCAATTCGGTATTCAGCGCATGGATGCGCGCCTGCACCTGCGCCTTGCCCAGCTGCAAATGCAGCTTGAAGGCCTCGTCCGCCGCCCAGCGATGCTCGAAGGCGTGGTAGCCGCCCGGGGTCATGATGGTGGCGAAGTCCTTGTCTTCGGAGAAGGTCGGCACCATGGGGGTCACGTATTTGTTGTCCGGATCGCGGGCGCACACCAGTCCGGTACCGCGTGGGCCGAACATCCACTTGTGGGTGCCGGCGATGAAAAAGTCGCAATGCATGTCCGGGAAATCGAGGTTTTCCACGCCGAAGCCATGCACGCCGTCGACCACGTAGAGGAGGCGGTCCTTGTCATCACGGTGGCGGTTGTGTTCTTCCACCAGCTTGCCGATCTCGCCGATGGGCAGTTTCACGCCGCTGCCGGACTGCACCCAGGTCATGCCCAGCACGCGGGTGTTGGGGCGGATATTGCGCTGGATGTTGCCCAGCACCTCGTCGACGGATACGCGGTTGGCATTCTCGAACAGGCGAATCTTGCGGACCTGGGTCTGCTCCTTGCGTACGCGAAAATCCAGGCTGAACGCGGTGGCATAGTGTTCGTGGACGGTGGTGAGGATCTCCTGGTCAGGGCGTACCTTGATCCCGCCGTAAATCATCGCCAGCCCTTCGGAAGTGCTGCCGGTGAGGGCGATCTGCGGCGGTGTGGCCTTCAGGTAGCGGCCGGCCCACTCGCGTACCTGGCCTTCACGCTTCCAGGCTTCCTGCAAGTCCCAGTCCATGGCCAGCCCTGGGTTGCGGTCGATCTGTGCGCGGTAACGCTCGATGGCGTCGCGCACCGGCTTGGGATGGGTAGCCACCAGGAAGTTCGAAAAGTGCAGGTAATTGGGGTCCTGGTTGAACAGTTGCTTGAGCCCCGTCCATGGGTCATCTGCTGCAGTGGCGGCGAGTGCCTGTGGGAGCAGGGCGGCACCCAGTGGCAGGCTGGCGGCAAATACACCCGCTTGCTTGAGAAACGTACGGCGGTCGGTCATGGACTGGCTTCTAGGTGATTAGCGATTGGCCAAGGGCTTGGCGGCTTTTTGTACTTGGTCCCACACCCGCAGGAAATTACCTCCCCACAGCTTGGCGATATCGGCTTCGGAATAGCCGCGCTGGATCAGTTCGGCAGTGACGTTGCGTATTTCGCCGACGTTGTTCCAGCCCTGGACGCCGCCGCCATCGTTGAAGTCGGAAGCGAGGCCGACATGGTCGATGCCGATCTTGCGCACGGTGTAGTCGATGGCATCCCCCAGGTCCTTGAGGGTGGCCTTGGGTTCTTCATCGAGGATGCCGTACAGCGCGCTGGCGTACTCGCCGAACTTGTGTTCCGGCCAGGCGGCAATGATTGCGTCGCCCGGCATCAACGCCACGGCCAGGTTGGGCAGCGGTGGCAGGTCGAAGCGTGCGCGCAGGGCGTTGAGCTTGTCCTGGGTCGGCTGGCTCAGCGGGCGCAGGTAGGCGGAGAAGCCCACGATCTGCACCACGCCGCCGCTGTTCTTGATCAGTTGCAGTTCTTTGTCGCTGAGGTTGCGCGGGATATCGACCGACGCGCGCGGCGCCGAGTGCGACGCCACCATGGGCGTGCGGCTCAATTGCGCCACTTGCTCCAGGGCCTTGGTCGACATTTGCGACACGTCGATGATGACGCCCAGGTCATTGAGGCGATGCACCGCTTGCTTGCCAATGTCCGACAAGCCGTCGAGGGCGTCGGTGGAGTCATTGAAAAACGGCAGGGGCCGCGATGAATCTGACCAGGCGTTGTTGCCCACATAGCTGAAACCGAACATGCGCATGCCGCGCGCGGCCCACAGGTCCAGCAGGTTCAAGTCGTTGCCCAGCGGGTAGGCGTTGAGCATGCTGATGAAGATCGCGAACTTGCCTTCGCCGTGCAGACGCCGGAAATCGTCCGGGGTGTAGGCGATGGCGACCTGGTTGGGGTAGTCGCGCACCATGCCGCTGATGATCTTGTAGCGCACTTCCTGTTCGTTGCGCGCCGCCTCGACAAAGCCGTCGGTGGGCTTGTGCGGGGCGTTGGGGCCGTTCCAGATTTCCGGCCAGCCGAAAATCGTCAGCGCCGCACCGGACAAACGCCCGCGTGCCGCCTTGGCCAAGTCGAATTGGCCTTCACCGTCCTTGTCGGCCTCGTTGCCGGCAGTGCCGAAATTCACAGGCACGGTGATATGGCTGTCGAACGACAGCAGCCGATCCTGCATTTCATTGGCTTGCTTGATCACTGCCAGCGGGTAACCGGCATTGCCCTTGAACCAGTGATTCCAGACCAGGAAACCGGCTCCGGCACCGATGGCCAGTGCCAGCGGCAAGCCGATATACAGCGCCTTTTTCGAACGTGTTTTTGTCATTGCCATCTCAGTCAGTTGAGGCCTTCGCTATCAGGGAAGGACGAGTGATGGCCGGGGAAATTTAGGCGGCGAGGGCGCGCCGGTAAATTTCCCCGGCGGGCAAACGTTCTAGCTCTGATAAAGCCGTTTCCTAAGGTAGACAATGACCATCTCTCGACGTGGGTTCATCGCAGGCCTGGCACTGACAGGCGCCGCTGTGCCCGCCGCCTTCTATGCCCATCGCGAGTTGACGCGCGAAGAAGAATTTCCCATCACCCCCGGCGAAGCCACGGTGGACCTGGCGGACACCGCCGGCCAGCACCTGGCGAACACGCTGCGTGGAGTCTGGAACCTGCGCCTGGAAGGCCGCGACGCCGGTCTCAAGGGCTTGCCGCTGGAAGGCCTGGCGCTGCTGCTCGACATCGCCCCCCGTGGACGTGGCCTGCGCGGCTACCTGGACACCGCCGTCAACTTGCGCGCCGAGGGCGAACCGCGTTACCGCGTGCTGGGCGATCTGCTGACAGGGGAAAGCGCGGTGCTCTACTGGCGCCTCATCGACCGTGATTCGGCCGATGGCATGCCGGCCTATGAGTTCAAGATGACCCTTGACCAGGTCTGGGCCGACTTCGCCAACGCCGGCAGCAGCACCCTGAGCGGTCAGATCCTCGACCTGGATCGACCGCTGGCGCTGGTTGAACGCGATAGTCGCTTCATCGCCCATAAACAGGGGTTCCCCGAGGCCCGCCAGCGTATCGGGCTCAACCCGACCCTGCTGGCCTGGCTGGTCGCCCCTGAGCACCGGCTGTTTCACCAGCTGTGGCACGCCACCCGCGACCAGTGGCACAAACTCTCCGAAGAAAAACGCGACGCCTTGCGCGGTATCGGCTGGCAGCCTGGCCCGCGTGGACAGGAGCGCGACGCACGGGGCAAACGCAAGGACCGCAACGGCTCGGGGATCGACTTCTTCTTTATGCATCGGCACATGCTCGGTACGGCGCGTTCCATGCAGCACCTGCCTTCATGGCCGCGCTTCCCCGAGCCGCAGCCGGCCCTGGAGCGTGATCGCCTGGGCTTTCTGCGCTACTTCGACAACCACGACGGTTTCGCGCTGCCGCCCACCTGGTTGGCGCCGGATGACAGCGAGTACACCCAGTGGGTCAGCGACATCAAGGCTGCCGAGACGTATCACAGCAACTTCCAGGTGTGGGAGTCCCAATACCGCGACCCGCGCTACCTGGCCAAATTCACCCTGGGGCAGTTGGGCTCCGAAATGGAACTGGGCCTGCACGACTGGCTGCACATGCGCTGGGCTTCGGTGCCGCGCGACCCGTCCAACGGCGCACCCGTGCCCATGGCCCGTGACCCCTCCGACTTCGCCCCACGCTGGTACGCCGCGGAGAACGACTTCCTTGGCGACCCGTTCTCCTCCCACGTCAACCCGGTGTTCTGGCACTTCCATGGCTGGATCGATGACCGTATCGAAGACTGGTTCCGCGCCCATGAGCGTTTCAATCCGGGCGAAGTCAGCCGTATGGAAGTCAATGGTGTGGCCTGGTTCGCACCGGGCCGCTGGGTGGAGGTCGGCGACCCCTGGCTGGGTCCCGATACCCATGGCTGCAGCACCACGCCGGGCTTGCAGATGGGCCGGTCGATGGAGATGGACCCGGAGACCATGAAGCTGGCGCTGCGCATTACTTTCGGTGAAGACGAAACCCTGTTGCAGGGCCTATTCAAGCGCGTGCCGAGACGGCCGTGGTACGCCCGTCACCTGAAATTGACCCGCGCCTGAACCTGTAGTGAGTCAGCTCAGCACGGCAATACGGTATTCACATTGAGATTGAACCAACCCAGATTCCCCTTGTCCCCGCTTCCCATGTCACCCCCCGCCTGCCAAATCCCTTAATTTTCCAAGCCTGCCGGAAGCCTCTCCAGGCCCCGGCTGTGCCCGCGTTTTTTGGGGGCGCCAGCACCCGATCCAAGCGGCAGCTGAAAACGGACTTTCTCCTTCACCGTGACTTACCAGGCAGGTTACCCCATGCAGTTCAGCGAATTATTGGCAGCGATTTCCACCCATGCGATCCGTCTGCAACTGGAAGAAGGCGACCTGATCATCCTTGGTGACGACGAGGCGCTGGATGATGCGCTGTGGGATCAATTGATCGCCCACAAGCCGCGACTGCTGGAGTTGGTCGCCGAGCATGGCGGTGACTGGCTGAGCCCGGCCTACCGGATCACGCCGGACATGCTGCCCCTGGTCAACCTCGACCAGGCGGCCATCGACCGTATCGTCGCCGCCATCCCTGGGGGCGCTGCGAATGTGCAGGACATCTACCCGCTGGCGCCGCTTCAGGAAGGCATGCTCTACCACCATCTGTCGGCGGAGCAGGGCGACCCATACGTGCTGCACGCGCAGTTCGAGTTCGACAGCCCTGCGCGTTTGCACGCCTTTGCCGAAGCGCTGCAGTGGGTGATTGATCGCCACGATATCCTGCGCACGTCGATGGTCTGGGAGCGTCTCGACGAACCGCTGCAAGTGGTATGGCGCAAGGCGAGCCTGGCGTGCGAAGCCGTGGATTTCGATGCCCGCACCTACCGCATGGACCTGGGGCAGGCACCGCTGCTGCGCCTGGTGTTTGCGCAAGATTCAGTCACGGGGCGTGTGGCGGCGACGCTGCTGTTTCACCACACCATCCTCGACCATACCGCCCTGGATGTGGTGCGCCATGAAATCCAGCTGTACCTGGCCGGCGAGCAGGCCCTGGCCGCTGAGCCGGTGGCGTTTCGCAGCTATATCGCACAGGTGCGCCATGGCGTCAGCGAACAGGCCCATGAGGCTTTCTTCCGCGAGATGCTGGCGGATATCGATGAGCCGACGCTGCCTTTCGGTTTGCAGGATGTACAGGGCGATGGACTCGGCATCGACGAGGCACGTATCCCCGTCGACGGCACACTGAGCCGCCGCCTGCGCACCCTCGCACGCCCCCTTGGCGTGAGCGTGGCGAGCATGATGCACCTGGCGCTGGCCCGCGTCCTGGGGGTGGTCTCCGGGCGTGATGCGGTGGTGTTCGGCACGGTGATGCTCGGCCGCATGGGCGCGGGCGAGGGCGGTGAACGGGCCTTGGGCATGTTCATCAACACCTTGCCCTTGCGCGTCGATGTGGGCGAGCAGGGCGTGCGTGCCGGTGTCAGGGCCACCCATGAACGCCTGACCACCTTGCTCAATCACGAACATGCGTCACTGGCGCTGGCCCAGCGCTGCAGTGGTGTAGCAGCACCGACGCCGCTGTTCAGCGCGATGCTCAACTACCGCCACAGCGCCGCCACGGACATGGCCGAGGTGATCGAGGTGGCCGAGGGCATCCGCGTACTCAGCGCCGAGGAGCGCACCAACTACCCATTGACGATCAACGTCGACGACTTGGGTGAAGATTTCGCGCTAACGGTAATGGTCGACGCATCCATCGGTGCCGAACGTGTCGCCACCTACCTGCACACCGCCCTGGAAAGCCTGGCCGAGGCGCTTGAACAGCGACCGGACATGCCGCTCAGCGGCCTGAATATCCTGCCCGACACCGAACGTCACACCCTCTTGCACCGCCTCAACGAAAGCCCCGCGCACTACGCCGACACCGCCTTGATCCATCAGCAAGTCGAAACCCACGCCGCCGCCCAGCCCGATGCCCTTGCCCTGCGCTTCGATAACCAGCGCGTGACCTACCGTCAACTCAACGAGCGCGCCAACCAGGTCGCCCACCGCCTGCTGGCCCAGGGTATTCGCCCGGATGACCGCGTGGCGATCTGCGTGGAGCGCGGCCCGGAGATGATCATCGGCTTGCTGGGCATCCTCAAGGCTGGCGCGGGCTACGTGCCGATCGACCCGGCCTACCCGCTGGAGCGCATCGCCTACACCCTGGCCGACAGCGAGCCCGTGGCCGTGCTGGTGCAAGCCAATACCCGCCACCTGGTGGGCGAACTGCCACAGGTCGACCTCAACGGTCTGCGCGGCGAATCCATTGTCAACCCACGCACCAACGTCAGCCCGGCGCACCTGGCCTACGTGATCTACACCTCAGGCTCCACCGGCCAACCCAAGGGCGTGATGATCGAACACCGCCAGGTCGCCCGCTTGTTCACGGCCACCGCGCATTGGTTCGGGTTCAACCGCCAAGACGTCTGGGCCTTGTTCCACTCCTTCGCCTTCGACTTCTCGGTGTGGGAAATCTGGGGCGCGCTGATGCACGGCGGCCAGTTACTGATCGTGCCGCAGTGGGTGAGCCGCTCGCCGGCCGAGTGCTACACGCTGCTGTGCGAAGCGGGTGTGAGCATCCTCAACCAAACGCCCAGCGCGTTCCGCCAATTGATCGCAGCACAAGGCCAGAACCCGCAGGCCCATTCGCTGCGCCAGGTGATCTTCGGCGGCGAAGCGCTGGAGCCGGGCATGCTCAAGCCGTGGTACGCCCGAGCAATCAACGCCGGTACGCAACTGGTGAACATGTACGGCATCACCGAAACCACCGTGCATGTGACCTATCGCGCGCTGGAAGCGGCGGATGCGCAACGGGTTGGCGCCAGCCCGATTGGCGTGCGTATTCCCGACTTGCAACTGTATGTGCTCGATGCGCGCCGCGAGCCGCTGCCGCTGGGGGTGGTCGGCGAGTTGTACGTGGGCGGTGCCGGGGTGGCACGGGGTTACCTCAACCGAGATGCGCTGACCGCCGAGCGCTTCCTGGCCGACCCCGCCACGGGCTTGCGCATGTACAAGACCGGCGACCTCGGGCGCCTGCTTGCCGACGGCAGCGTCGAGTACCTGGGCCGCAACGATGACCAGGTGAAGGTCCGCGGTTTTCGCATCGAACTGGGCGAGATCGAGGCGCGCCTGGCCACCGCCGATGGCGTGCGTGACGCGGTGGTGATCGCCCGTGAAGACGAGCCGGGTGACAAGCGCCTGGTGGCCTACGTGATTGCCGACGGCGAGTTGCGTGCCGCCGACTTGCGCGACCACCTGCTGCTCAGCCTGGCCGAACACATGGTGCCCAGTGCCTTTGTGCTACTGGAAAAATTCCCGTTGACCACCAACGGCAAGCTTGACCGCAAGGCACTCCCCGCACCGGACACCGATGCCTTGGCTCGTCGGGGCTACGAAGCCCCGCAAGGGGCAGTTGAAACAGCCATTGCCGCGATCTGGCAAGACCTGCTCAAGCTCGACCATGTGGGGCGTGACGACAACTTCTTCGAGTTGGGCGGCCATTCCCTGTTGGCGGTCAAGCTGATCGAACGCATGCGCCAGGTCGACCTCAGTGCCGACGTGCGTGTGCTGTTCGGCCAGCCGACCCTGGCGGCACTGGCGGCGGCGGTGGGCGGGCAGCAAGAGGTGCAGGTCCCGGCCAACCTGATTACCCACGCCACGGCCCACATTACCCCGGACATGCTGCCGCTGGTGGAACTCGACCAGGCCGCGCTCGACCACATTATCCAGAGCGTGCCCGGCGGCATCAGCAATGTGCAGGACATCTACGGCCTGGCGCCGTTGCAGGCCGGTATTCTGTACCATCACCTGGCAACCACCGAGGGTGATCCCTACGTGTTGCAGGTGCAGTTCAGTTTCAACGACCAGGCGGCGGTGGACGCGTTTATCCAGGCACTGCACAGCGTGATCGCGCGCAACGACATCCTGCGCACCGCGATCCTCTGGGAAGGCCTCAACGAGCCGGTGCAGGTGGTATTGCGCCAGGCCGCGCTGGCCGTCGAGCGTATCGACGAACCTTTTGCCCAATTGCAGCAACGTTTCGATCCCCGCCACTTCCGCCTCGACCTGGCGCGTGCCTCACTGATGCGTTTCGCCTACACCGAGGAACAGGGCCGCTTCGTCGGTATCCTGCTGTTGCACCACATCCTGCTGGACCACACCGCCTTGCAGGTGCTGGTGGAAGAAATGAGCGCGAGCCTGTCCGGCAACGGCGCACAACTGCCTGCCGCCGTGCAGTACCGCAACTACGTGGCCCAGGCGCGGCTTGGGGTCAGCCAGGCACAGCACGAAGCGTTCTTCAGTGAAATGCTCGGCGATATCGACGAGCCGACCCTGGCCTTCGGTTTGCAGGACGTGAATGGCGACGGCAGCGGCATTGTCGACGCCCACTTGCCACTGGAACCGGCACTGAGCCTGGGCCTGCGCGAACAGGCGCGGCAACTGGGGGTGAGCACGGCAAGCCTGGTGCACCTGGCCTGGGCACAAGTGCTGGGGCAGGTGTCCGGCCAACAGGCCGTGGTGTTCGGCACTGTGTTGCTGGGGCGCATGCAGGGCGGCGAGGGGGCCGACCGGGCGCTGGGGATGTTCATCAACACCTTGCCGCTGCGCGTCAGCTTGGGCACCGTCGGTGTGCAAGCCGGTGTGCGCGCCACCCACGCACGCCTGGCGCAGTTGCTCGGGCATGAGCACGCGTCGTTGTCCCTGGCCCAGCGTTGCAGTGGCGTGCCGGGGTCGCTGCCATTGTTCAGCACCTTGCTCAACTATCGCCACAGTGCACCGGGGCAGGCGCCGGGGGACAGTCCGTTCGCGGCTGCCGGCATCCAGATCCTCAGCTCCGAAGAGCGCAGCAACTACCCGCTGGTGCTCAACGTCGATGACCTGGGCACAGGCTTTGCCCTGACCGTACAAGGCGTGGCGACCCTGGACGTCCAGCGCATAGGCGACTACATGCTCACCGCGCTGCGCCACTTGGTGATGGCGTTGCAGCAGGCGCCCACCACACCCTTGCAGGCCATCTCGATCCTGCCGGCGTCCGAACGTCATCAACTGCTGGTGGACTTCAATGCTACCGCCCGCGAATACCCATCGAACCTGACCGTGCATCAGCTGTTCGAGGCCCAGGCGCTGGCCCGTCCGGAAGCGGTGGCGGCCGTGCATGGCGCCTTGTCCTTGAGTTACCGCGACCTCAACCGTCGCGCCAACCGGCTGGCCCATCACTTGCTCAACCAGGGGGTGCAACCGGGCGAAAGCGTCGCGATTGCGCTGCCGCGTTCGCTCGACCTGCTGATCTGCCAGTTGGCGATCCTCAAGTGCGCCGCGGTGTATGTGCCACTGGACGTCAACGCGCCGGTCGAGCGCCAGGCGTTTATCGTGCAAGACAGTGGCGCACACCGGGTGCTCGACACGTTGGCCGACCTGAACCTGGAAGCCCTGTCGCCGCGCAACCCGCAGCTGCCCCAGTCTGCCGAAAGCGTCGCCTACATTCTCTACACCTCCGGTTCCACCGGGGCGCCCAAGGGTGTACAAGTGCCCCATCGCGCCATCTCGCGCCTGGTGCTCAATAACGGCTATGCCGAGTTCAACGCGCAAGACCGCGTGGCGTTCGCCTCCAACCCGGCGTTCGACGCCAGCACCCTCGATGTGTGGGCGCCGTTGCTCAATGGCGGTTGTGTGGTGGTGGTCGACCACGCAGTGCTGTTGTCCCAGGCCGCCTTTGCAGCGTTGCTGCAGGAGCAATCCGTCAGCGTGCTGTGGATGACTGCCGGGCTGTTCCACCAGTACGCCGACGCGCTGATGCCGGTATTCGGTCAGTTGCGCTACCTGATCGTCGGCGGTGACGTGCTCGACCCGCAAGTGATTGGCCGGGTACTCGAACACGGCAAACCCCAGCACTTGCTCAACGGTTATGGGCCCACCGAAGCCACCACGTTTTCCACCACCTTCGAGATCACCCACGTGGGTGAGGGCGGGATCCCTATCGGCCGGCCAATCGCCAACGCCCAGGCCTACGTGCTGGATGCACGCCAGCAACCGGTGCCGCTGGGCGTGGTGGGCGAGCTGTACATCGGCGGCGCGGGCGTGGCCAAGGGGTACCTGAACCAGGCGCAGCTGACCGCCGAGAAATTCATTCCCAACCCCTTCGGTGAAGGCGTGCTGTACCGCAGTGGTGACTTGGCCTGCTGGCAGGCCGATGGCACTTTGCTGTACCGAGGCCGCAATGACTTGCAAGTGAAGGTGCGGGGCTTCCGTATCGAACCCGGCGAGATCGAAACCTGCCTGGCAAATTTCCCAGGCGTGAAAGACACCGTGGTGCTGGTCCGGGAAGACGAACCTGGCGACAAACGCCTGGTCGCCTACTACACCGCCAGTGCGGCGTTGGGTATCGAGGCGCTGCGTACCCATCTGCAGGGCCAGCTGCCGGACTACATGGTGCCGTCGGCCTATGTGTGGCTGGAGCTGTTGCCGCTCACTGCCAACGGCAAGCTCGACCGCAAGGGCCTGCCGGTGCCGGACCAGGGTGCTTTGCTCAGCCGTGGTTTCGAAGCACCGGAAGGCGAGGTGGAAACCCGGCTGGCGCAGATCTGGCAGGACGTGCTCAAGCTGGAGCGGGTCGGGCGTCACGATCATTTCTTCGAACTGGGCGGGCATTCGCTGCTGGCGGTCAGCCTGATCGAGCGCATGCGCCAAGTCGGCCTGAGCTGTGACGTACGCGTCTTGTTCAGCCAGCCAAGCCTGGCGGCGTTGGCAGCCGCAGTGGGCAGCGGCCGGGAAGTCGTGGTGCCGGCCAATGGCATTCCCGCGGGGTGCACGCGTATCACGCCGTCGATGCTGACGTTGGTGCAGCTCGACCAGGCGGCCATCGAACGTATCGTCGCGAACGTACCGGGCGGTGCGGCGAATGTGCAGGACATCTACCCGTTGGCCCCCTTGCAGGAAGGTATCCTGTACCACCACATCAGCGCCGAGCAGGGTGATCCGTACCTGTTGCAATCACGCCTGGCATTCGACAGCCTGGCACGTCTGCAGGCTTTCATGGGCGCGCTGCAACAGGTAGTCGCGCGCCACGACATCCTGCGTACCGGGGTAGTCTGGGAAGGACTGGACAGCCCGGTGCAAGTGGTGTGGCGCGAAGCGCAATTGAGGGTTCAGGAAGTCGTCCTGGACCCTGCGGATGGCAGCATCATCGACCAACTGCATGCGCGTTTTGATGCTCGCCACTACCGCCTGGATATCACCCAGGCGCCCTTGCTGCGCATGGTGTATGCCCATGACCCGGCGCACAATCGGGTCGCGGCGATCCTGTTGTTCCACCACCTGGGGCTGGACCACACCGCCATGGAAGTGGTGGGCCAGGAGATGCGCGCGTTCATGTTCAACCGCGCGCAGGACTTGCCTGAGGCTACCCCGTTTCGCAACTACGTCGCCCAGGCGCGCCTGGGTGTCAGCGTGGAGGAACACGAGGCCTTCTTCCGCGACATGCTCGCCGACGTGGATGAGCCGACCTTGCCGTTCGGGGTACAGGACGTGCAGGGCGATGGGCGTGACATCGAAGAGGCCGAACAGCCGGTGGACGCTGCGCTGGCCCAGCGGGTGCGCCAGCAGGCACGGCACTTGGGTGTCAGTGCGGCGAGCCTGATGCACCTGGCCTGGGCACAGGTGTTGGGGCTGGTGTCCGGGCGTGACGACGTGGTGTTCGGCACCGTATTGATGGGCCGCCTGCAGGCCGGTGACGGTGCGGACCGCGCGCTGGGCATGTTCATCAACACCCTGCCGCTGCGGGTAGACGTGGCTGCGACGGCTGCGGCTGCGGTGAAGGCAACCCACGGGCGCTTGAGTGCCTTGCTCGGCCACGAACACGCGTCCCTGGCACTGGCCCAGCGCTGCAGTGGCGTGGCAAGCGCATCGCCGTTGTTCAGTGCATTGCTCAACTACCGGCACAGCAACCCTGGCGAAATGGCCCGCGATGGCGATGGCATCTGGGAAGGTGTGCAATTGCTCGGCGGTGAAGAACGCAGTAACTACCCGCTGACCTTGAGCGTGGATGATTTGGGTGAAGGCTTCGCCCTGACGGTGTTGGCGCTGCCGCAGATCGGCGCCCAGCGCCTGTGCGGCTATATGCACAACGCCATTGAGCAATTGGTCGCCACCTTGGAAAGCGCGCCGAACACCGCCCTCAATCAACGGGGGATTCTGCCGACGACGGAGCTTGATACCCTGCTGCGCACGTTCAACGCCACCCGCACCGATTTCCCCCAGGGCAGCACCGTCCACGGCGCCTTCGAGGTGCAGGCCGAGCGCCAACCGCACGCCATTGCCGTGTGGCAAGACGGTGAATCGCTGACGTACCAGCAGCTCAACATGCGCGCCAACCAGTTGGCCCATCGTCTGCTGCAACAGGGCGTACAGCCGGATGATCGTGTCGCTATCTGCTGCCGTCGCGGCCCGCAGATGCTGGTGGGCTTGCTGGGCATCCTCAAGGCCGGCGCCGGTTACGTGCCCATCGACCCCGCTTATCCCGCCGAGCGTATCGCCTACTTGCTGGACGACAGCGCACCCGTGGCGGTGTTGGCCGAAGCCAGTACCCGGGAGCTGTTGGGCGCTGTCGCCAGCGTGGACCTGCATGACCCGAGCCTGCAGCAGTACCCGGTCAGCAACCCACGGCTCAAGGCCCTGACCCCGGCGCACCTGGCCTACGTAATCTACACCTCCGGCTCCACCGGCCAGCCCAAGGGCGTGATGGTGGAACACCGCACCGTGGAAAACCTGGTGCACTGGCACTGCGAGGCTTTTGGCCTGGATGCCACGGGCCATACCAGCAGCGTCGCCGGTGTCGGGTTCGACGCGATGGCCTGGGAGGTGTGGCCAGCCCTGTGCGTGGGCGCCACCGTGCACCTGCCACCCGCCAACGTCGGCAATGAAAACATCGATGAGCTGCTGGCGTGGTGGTTGGCACAGCCGCTGGACGTCAGCTTCCTGCCGACACCGGTGGCCGAATACGCCTTCAGCCAGAGCCTGCAACACCCCACGTTGCGCATCTTGTTGATTGGCGGTGACCGCCTGCGCCAGTTCACCCAGGAGCGGCGCTTTGCGGTGATCAACAACTATGGCCCCACCGAAGCCACGGTGGTTGCCACGTCGGGCCGCGTGCGCGCCGGGCAGGTGTTGCACATCGGCCGGCCTGTCGCGAATGCCAGCGTGTACCTGCTGGACGCGCACTTGCGGCCGGTGCCGGTGGGGGTGGCGGGCGAGTTGTATGTCGGCGGCAGCGGTGTGGCGCGGGGTTACCTGAACCGACCGGACCTGAGCGCCGAACGCTTCCTGCAAGACCCCTTCAACGCCGGGCGCATGTACCGCACCGGCGACCTGGCGCGCTGGTTGCCCGATGGCAACCTTGAGTACCTGGGCCGTAACGACGACCAGGTAAAAGTGCGTGGCGTGCGGGTCGAACTGGGGGAAATCGAAAATCGCCTGGCTGCCCTGGACGGCGTCGGCGAAGCCGTGGTGCTGGTGCGCGAAGGCCGCCTGATCGCCTGGTTCACCGAACAGCAACCGCTGGACATCGACACCCTGCGCACGCAACTGCAGGCCCGATTGCCCGAGGCCCTGGTGCCGGTCGCCTATGTGAAGGTGCACGCATTGCCGCTGACGGCCAACGGCAAGCTGGATCGCAATGCCTTGCCGGAGCCCGACCAAACGGCATGGTTGACGCGTGAATACGAAGCCCCGCTGGGCGAGGTTGAAACGACCCTGGCCCGGATCTGGGCCGAGGTGCTGAACGTCGAGCAGGTGGGGCGCCATGACCACTTCTTCGAGCTGGGTGGCCATTCGTTGCTGGCCGTCAGCCTGATCGAACGCATGCGCCAGGTCGGCCTCAGGGCCGATGTGCGCGTGCTGTTCAGCCAGCCGACCCTGGCCGCACTGGCCGCCGCCGTTGGCAGTGGCCACGATGTTCAGGTGCCGCCCAACCGCATTCCCGCCGACTGCCAACGCATTACGCCAGACCTGTTGACGCTGGTGGAACTCGATCAGTCGACGATTGATCACGTCGTCGCCCAGGTGCCCGGTGGCGCGGCCAATGTGCAGGACATCTACCCGCTGGCGCCGTTGCAGGAAGGCATTCTCTACCACCATATCAGCGCAGGGCAGGGCGATCCCTACCTGCTCCAATCGCACCTGGCGTTCGACAGCCTCGAACGCCTGAATGCCTTCGCCCAGGCCCTGCAACAGGTGATCGATCGCCACGATATCCTGCGCACCGCGGTGGTCTGGGAGGGCCTGGCCCAACCGCTGCAAGTGGTGTGGCGCAAGGCTGAGCTGGTGGTGCAGGCCGATGTCCTCGACCACCTGTACCAGCGTTTCGACCCACGCCACTACCGCGTACCCATGCACCAGGCACCGCTGGTACGCCTGGTGTACGCGGCGGACCCGGCCAACCAGCGCGTGGTCGCGATCCTGTTGTTCCACCATATCGCCCTCGACCACACCGCGCTCGACGGTGTCCGTCACGAGATGCAGGCCAGTCTGCTCGGGCGGCCACAGCCCACGGCTGACGCCACGCCGTACCGCAACTACGTGGCGCAGGCACGATTGGGCGTCAGCGAACAGGCGCATGAACAGTTCTTCCGTGGGATGCTCGGCGACATCAATGAGCCGACCTTGCCGTTTGGCCTGCAGGATGTGCGCGGCGACGGCCACGCCATCGAAGAGGTCCAGCTGAATCTGGCTACGACCCTCAATCAGCGCCTGCGCACCCAGGCACGCTTGCTGGGCGTCAGCGCCGCGAGCCTGTTCCACTTGGCCTGGGCGCGCGTCCTGGCCAGCACCTCCGGGCAGCAAAGCGTGGTGTTTGGCACCGTGCTGTTGGGGCGCATGCAAGGCGGTAAAGGCAGTGACCGTGCCCTGGGCATGTTCATCAACACCATGCCATTGCGCGTGGATATCGACGGCAGCGGCGTGCGCGTGGCGGTCAAGCAGACCCATGCACGGTTGACCGCGTTGCTCGGTCACGAACATGCGTCCCTGGCGCTGGCCCAACGTTGCAGCGGTGTCGCCGCGCCGCAGCCGTTGTTCAGCGCGATGCTCAACTACCGTCACAGCGACAGCCAGCACGCGCCGCTGTCGCAGGCCTGGGAGGGCATCCATACCCTGGCCAGCGAGGAGCGCACCAACTACCCGTTGACGTTGAATGTGGACGATCAGGGCGATGGTTTCCGCCTCACCGCCATGACCCCGACGTCGATAGGGGCGCAACGCATATGCGCTTATCTGCAGGTGACGTTGCAAGGGCTGGTCGAGGCGCTGGAGCAGGCGCCGCAGTTGGCGGTCAATCGCCTGCCCGTGCTGGCGCCCCAGGAGCGCCAGCAACTGCTGTCCGACTTCAACGCCACGGAAGTGGCCTACGACCTCGACCAGACCTTGCACGGTCTGTTCGAAGCGCAGGTGGCGCGCACACCGGAGGCGGTGGCGGTCAAGGCCGGCGAGCAGCAGTTGACCTACGCGCAGCTGAATGCGCGGGCCAACCAGTTGGCCCGCCACCTGCTGGAAGTCGGCGTGCAGCCAGATTCGCGGGTGGCGATCTGCGTCGAACGTGGCCTGGAGATGGTCGTCGGCCTGTACGCGATCCTCAAGGCCGGTGCTGCCTATGTACCGCTGGACCCGGCGTATCCGCTGGAACGTATCGCCTACATGCTGGAGGACAGCGCGCCCGTGGCGGTACTCGCCCAGGGCGCGACACGCGCATTGCTCGGGGACGTGGCGGTGGTGGACCTCGACCAGCCGACCTGGCAGCACCACGCCGTCGACAACCCTCAAGTGGCTGCCGTCAGCGCCTACGTGATCTACACCTCCGGTTCCACCGGCCAGCCCAAGGGCGTGATCAACGAGCATCCCGGCGTGGTCAACCGCCTGCTGTGGATGCAGGACGCCTACGGCCTCAAGGCCGACGACACGGTGTTGCAGAAAACCCCATTCAGCTTCGACGTGTCGGTATGGGAATTCTTCTGGCCGCTGTTCATCGGCGCGCGGTTGGTGATGGCGCGCCCTGGCGGGCACAAAGACCCAGCGTACTTGTGCGAAGTGATCGCGGCTGAACAGGTCACCACGCTGCACTTTGTGCCGTCGATGCTGGACGTGTTCCTCGCCCATGGCGATGTGGGCCAGGCCGCCGGGCTGGTGCGTGTGATGTGCAGCGGCGAAGCCTTGCCGGGCAGCCTGGTGCGGCGCTTCAAGCAGCAGTTGCCGGGGATCGGCCTGTACAACCTGTATGGGCCGACGGAAGCCGCGGTGGACGTGACCGCGTGGAACTGCGCGCGTCCGGACGTACCGGACAACACACCGATCGGCAAACCCATCGCCAACACGCGCCTGTACGTGCTCGATTCACAGCTGCAGCCGGTGCCGTTGGGGGTGGTGGGCGAGTTGTTCATCGGCGGCGTGCAAGTGGCGCGCGGTTACCTCAACCGTCCGGAGCTGACCGCCGAGCGCTTCCTCAAGGACCCGTTCACCGACGGCCGAATGTATCGCACCGGGGACCTGGGGCGGTACTTGCCCGACGGCAATATCGAGTACCTGGGCCGCAACGATGACCAAGTGAAAATCCGTGGCCTGCGTATCGAACTGGGCGAGATCCAGGCGCGACTGCTTGAGCATCCCCAGGTCAACGAGGCCGCCGTGGTGGCCCGCGAAGAGCGGCTGGTTGCGTACTACACCGGCGTTCGGTCAGCCGACCTGCGCGAGCATCTGCTGCAGCACCTGCCGGACTTCATGGTGCCCGCGCTGTTCGTGCACCTGGACGCGTTGCCGTTGAGCCCCAACGGCAAGCTCGACCGCAAGGCGCTGCCGGCGCCGGGCAACGAGGCCCTGACCCTGCGCGACTACGAAGCCCCGGTGGGCGCCACCGAAATCCTGCTGGCGCAGCTCTGGGCCGAATTGCTCAACGTGGAGCGGGTAGGGCGCCAGGACAATTTCTTTGAACTGGGCGGGCACTCGCTGCTCGCCGTGAGCTTGATCGGGCGCTTGCGCCAGGAAGGCATGGAAGCCGATGTGCGCGCGTTGTTCGAGCAGCCGACCCTGGCCGGCTACGCCGCAATTACCGAACGAATGGAGATCGTCCTGTGAGCATTTTCGAACTGCTGGCGACGCTGAAGACCAAGGACGTACAGCTCACGCTGAAGGGTGAGCAGTTGTCGGTGCAAGGCAACAAACACGCCCTGAGCGACCCGTTGATCCTCGCCGCCTTGCGGGAACACAAGCCGGCGTTGATCGAGCTGATCAAGGCCGGCGAGTATTCGGCAGGCTACGAGGTGCCGGCCAATGGCATCCCGGCCGATGCACATCATATCACCCCGGCCATGCTGACCCTGTCTGATCTGAGCCAGGAGGAAGTTGACCGGATCGTCGCCACCGTCGAAGGCGGGGTGGCGAATATCCAGGACATTTACCCGCTGGCGCCGCTGCAGGAAGGCATTCTGTTCCACCACGCCAGCACCGAACAAGGCGACCCCTATGTGATGCAGTCGCAGTTCGCCTTCGACAGTGTCGAGCGTTTCCAAGCGTTTGCCCTCGCGTTGCAAGGGGTGATGGACCGCCACGACATCCTGCGCACCGGCGTGGTCTGGGAGGGGTTGCAGCAGCCCTCGCAAGTGGTGTGGCGCACGGCACGCCTGCCGGTGCAGGCGCTTGAGCTGGACCCGGCCGACGGCGATATCGCCGCCCAGTTGCACGCACGTTTCGACGCTCGCCATTACCGCTTGGACGTGACCCAGGCGCCGCTGCTGCGCCTGGCCTGGGCAAAAGATCCGGTGCAGCAGCGCATTGTCGCCATGCTGCTGTTCCATCACATGGCCCTGGACCACAGCGCCCTGGAAGTGGTGCGCCATGAAATGCAGGCGTTTCTGCACGGCCACGCCGGGCAACTGGGCCATGCGGTGCCGTTTCGGAACTACGTGGCGCAAGCGCGCCTGGGTGTCAGCGAACAGCAGCATGAGGCGTTTTTCCAGCAGATGCTCGGCGATGTGGTCGAGCCGACCTTGCCCTTCGGGTTGCAGGATGTGCAGGGCGATGGCCGTGGGATCAATGAACTCGACTGGCCGTTGTCGGATGCGCTCAACCAGCGCCTGCGCGCCCAGGCCCGCCTGCTCGGGGTCAGCGTCGCCAGCCTGTTTCACCTGGGTTGGGCCCAGGTGCTGAGTGCGCTGGCGGGCAAGTCCCAGGTCGTGTTCGGCACCGTGCTGATGGGCCGCCTGCAAGGCGGACACGCCACGGACCGCGCCTTGGGGATCTTCATCAACACCTTGCCGTTTCGCGTGGACGTGGGCAGCGACGACCTGCGCAGCGCGGTCAAGGCCACCCACGCGCGCCTCACCGGCCTGTTGCGCCACGAACACGCGCCGCTGGCCCTGGCGCAACGCTGCAGCGGGGTGGTGGCGCCGACGCCGTTGTTCAGTGCGTTACTCAACTATCGCCACAGCGGCACCGGTAACAGCAGCGAAGCCGTGGCGGCGTGGCAGGGCATCGAGACACTGCGTTCGGATGAGCGCACCAACTACCCACTGACCCTGAGTGTCGACGACTTGGGCGAAGGTTTTGTCCTGCGTCTGCTGGCCACCACCCAGGTCGATCCACAGCGCGTTTGCGCCTACCTGCAAACCGCGCTGGACAACCTGGTGGCAGCCCTGGAGCAGGCGCCGGGCACCGCCCTCGATCAGCTGTCGGTGGTGCCTGCTGCCGAACAGCAATTGCTGTTGGAACACTTCAACGCGACCCAGGCGGATTTCCCCCAAGGCACCACGCTGCACGGACGCATCGAAGCCCAGTCGGCGCTCACGCCCGACGCCGTGGCCGCCGTGCATCAGGACCGCCAGCTGACCTATGCCGAACTCAATCAACAAGCCAACCTGCTGGCCCATCACCTGCTCGCGCTGGGCGTCAAGCCCGACGACCGCGTCGCGATCGTCGCCCGCCGTGGCCTGGATACCCTGGCCGGCCTGTTGGCGATTCTCAAGGCCGGCGCCTGCTACGTGCCGGTAGACCCGTCCCACCCGGCCGAACGCCTCAACTACCTGCTCAGCGACAGCGCCCCGGTGGCGGTGTTGACCCAGCAGGCCTTGCTGGAGCGCCTGCCGGCCCTTGAAGTGCCAGTGATCAACCTCGACCGCTTCACCTGGCAGCACCACTCGGCGGGCAACCCCAAGGCCGCGGTCACCCCGTCCAACCTCGCTTATGTGATCTACACCTCCGGCTCCACCGGCCTGCCCAAGGGCGTGATGGTGGAACACCACACCGTCACCAACCTGGTGGACTGGCATTGCAGCGCCTTTGACCTGTGTGCCGGACGCCACACTGCCAGTGTCGCCGGGTTCGGGTTTGACGCGATGGCCTGGGAGGTCTGGCCCGCGCTGTGCGTGGGCGCGACCCTGCACCTGCCACCGGCCCATGACGGCGCCGAGGATGTCGACGCGTTGCTGGCCTGGTGGTGCGCGCAGCCGTTGGACGTGTGCTTCCTGCCGACGCCGGTGGCCGAGTACGCTTTCAGCCAGCAGGTCGAACACCCGACCCTGCGCACCTTGTTGATCGGCGGTGATCGCCTGCGCCAGTTCGGCCGGGCGCAGCGCTTTGACCTGATCAACAACTATGGCCCCACCGAAGCCACCGTAGTCGCCACTTCCGGCAAGGTCGAGGCCGGCCAGCCGTTGCACATCGGCAAACCCATCGCCAATGCCACCGTGTACCTGCTGGATGAGCAGCAGCGGCCGGTACCCCTGGGGGTGGCGGGGGAGCTGTACGTGGGCGGCAAGGGCGTAGCGCGCGGCTACCTCAACCGCCCGGAATTGACCGCCGAACGCTTCCTGCAAGACCCCTTCAACGCCGGGCGCATGTACCGCACCGGCGACCTGGCACGCTGGCTACCGGAGGGCAACCTGGAGTACCTGGGCCGCAATGACGACCAAGTGAAGATTCGCGGCATGCGCATCGAGCTGGGCGAAATCGAAACCCAGCTCAACCAACTGGCAGGTATCCAGGAAGCCGTGGTGCTGGTGCGTGAAGAGCGGCTGGTGGCGTATTTCACTGAAAACCACTCGCTCGACCCATTGGCCGTGGGTGACCTGCGCGCCCACCTGGTCGCGCACCTGCCGGACTACATGGTGCCGGTCGCCTACGTAAAACTGGACGCGCTGCCCCTGACCGCCAACGGCAAACTCGACCGCAAGGCCCTGCCGGCGCCGGACATGGCCGCGGTGTTCACCCGCGATTACGTGGAACCCGAAGGTGAAATCGAAAGCGTGCTGGCGCAGATCTGGGCCGATGTGCTGCAAGTCGAGCAGGTGGGGCGTCGCGATCATTTCTTCGAGTTGGGCGGGCACTCGTTGCTGGCGATGCGCATGGCCTCGCAAGTCCGTCAGCGCCTTGGCGTCGAGTTGCTGCTCAGTGACCTGTTTGCCAATGCTGAACTGGCCGCCGTGGCCGAGGTGCTGGCCCATTCCGGTCGCAGCACGTTGCCGGATATCCTCCCCGTCAATCGTGATCAACGGGTGCCGCTGTCTTTTGCCCAACAGCGCTTGTGGTTCCTGGCGCTGATGGAAGGCGCCAACACCGCCTACAACATCCCGATTGGCCTGCGCCTGCGTGGGCAGTTGCATGTCGAGGCGCTGCAACGGGCCCTGGCCCGCATCGTCGCGCGGCACGAAACCCTGCGCAGCCGCTTTGCCCAGCACGGTGATGACGCCCAAGTCGTGATCGTGCCCGCCGAAGACGTGTTGCCCCTGCAAGTCCAGGACCTGCGCCGCCACCCGCAACCCCAACAGGCGCTGGACGCGTTGATCCATGGCGAAGCCTCGGCGCCCTTCGACCTGGAGCGTGGTCCGTTGCTGCGTGGACGCCTGGTGGTCATGGCCGACGATCACCATGTGCTGCTGTTGACCCTGCACCACATTGTCTCCGATGGCTGGTCCATGGGGGTGCTCACCCGTGAACTGATGGCGCTGTACCAGGCGTTCAGCCACGGCCAGGCAGACCCGTTGCCGCCGCTGCCGATCCAATATGGCGACTTCGCCGTGTGGCAGCGCCTGTGGCTCAGCGGTGAAGTGCTGCTCCGCCAGAGCACCTACTGGCAGCAAGCGCTGGCGGGTGCGCCGGCCTTGCTCACGTTGCCCACCGACCGGCCGCGACCGGCGCAGCAGGACTACGCCGGCAGCAGCGTCGACGTGCGCCTGGACGAGCGTCTCACTGCCGGGCTCAAGGCGTTGAGCCAACGCCACGGCACCACGCTGTACATGACCTTGATGAGCGCCTGGGCATCATTGCTTGCGCGGTTGTCGGGGCAGCCGGAGGTGGTGATCGGCACACCCGTTGCCAATCGCACGCGCAGCGAGGTGGAAGGGCTGATCGGCCTGTTCGTCAACACCCTGGCGGTGCGCATCGACACCTCCGGCGAGCTGAGCACCGAGGCGCTGCTGGCGCGGGTCAAGGCCCAGTCCGTGGAGGCCCAGGCCCATCAGGACCTGCCATTCGAACACGTGGTGGAGGTCACCCGGCCACCGCGCAGCCTGTCCCACAGCCCGCTGTTCCAGACCCTGTTCACCTGGCAGGACAGCAGCGCGCCGACCCTGGCCCTGGGCGACCTTGCCTTGGAAGGCATCGTCGAGCACAGTCACTTTGCCAAGTTCGACCTGTCCCTGGACCTGGGAGAAGTGCAGGGCACCCTCATCGGTGCGTTGGAGTACGCGGTGGCGCTGTTCGATGAGTCGACAGTGCAGCGCTACGTCGGCTACTTCACCCGCGTATTGCGGGCCATGGTCGATAACGACCAGGCGGTGCTGGAACATGTGCCGCTGGTGGATGAGCGCGAGCGCCAGCACCTGCTGTTCGACTTCAATGCCACCGAGGTGGCCTACGACCTGGACCAGACCCTGCACGGTCTGTTCGAAGCGCAGGTGGTGCGCACGCCGGAGGCGGTGGCGGTCAAGGCCGGCGAGCAGCAGTTGACCTACGCGCAGCTGAATGCGCAGGCCAACCAGTTGGCCCACCACCTGCTGGAAGTCGGCGTGCAGCCGGATTCACGGGTGGCGATTTGCGTCGAGCGTGGCCTGGAGATGGTCGTCGGCCTGTACGCGATCCTCAAGGCCGGTGCTGCCTATGTACCGCTGGACCCGGCGTATCCGCTGGAACGTATCGCCTACATGCTGGAGGACAGCGCGCCCGTGGCGGTACTGGCCCAGGGCGCGACACGCGCATTGCTCGGGGACGTGGCGGTGGTCGACCTCGACCAGCCGACCTGGCAGCACCACGCCGTCGACAACCCTCAAGTGGCTGCCGTCAGCGCCTACGTGATCTACACCTCCGGTTCCACCGGCCAGCCCAAGGGCGTGATCAACGACCACCCCGGCGTAGTCAACCGCTTGCTGTGGATGCAGGACGCGTATGGCCTGCGAGCCCATGACCGGGTGCTACAGAAAACCCCGTTCAGTTTCGACGTGTCGGTATGGGAGTTTTTCTGGCCGCTGTTCACCGGCGCCTGCCTGGTGATGGCGCGTCCGGGCGGTCATAAAGACCCGGCGTACCTGTGCGAAGTGATCGAGGCCGAACAGATCACCACGCTGCATTTCGTGCCGTCGATGCTGGACGTGTTCCTCGCCCATGGCGATGTGGGCCAGGCCGCCGGGCTGGTACGTGTGATGTGCAGCGGCGAAGCCTTGCCGGGCAGCCTGGTGCGGCGCTTCAAGCAGCAACTGCCGGGAAGCCAGTTGCATAACCTGTATGGCCCGACCGAAGCCGCCGTCGATGTGACGGCCTGGGACTGCGCCGGCCCGGTGACGCCCGACAACACACCAATTGGCAAACCCATCGCCAACACGCGCATGTACGTGCTCGACTCACAGCTGCAGCCGGTGCCTTTGGGGGTGGTGGGCGAATTGTTCATCGGCGGCGTGCAAGTGGCGCGCGGTTACCTCAACCGTCCGGAGCTGACCGCCGAGCGCTTCCTCAAGGACCCGTTCACCGACGGCCGCCTGTACCGCACCGGTGACGTCGGCCGCTACCTGCCCGACGGCACGCTTGAGTACCTGGGGCGCAATGACGATCAGGTCAAGATCCGTGGCTTGCGTATCGAGCTGGGAGAAATCCAGGCACGCCTCACCGACTATGCGCCGGTCAATGAAGCCGCTGTGATCGCCCGCGACAATCGTTTGATCGCCTACTACACCGGCGCTATGAGCGACATCGACGCCTTGCGCGCTCACTTGTTGCAGCACCTGCCGGAATTCATGGTGCCTGCCATCTTCGTGCATCTGGACACGTTGCCCTTGAGCCCCAACGGCAAACTCGACCGCAAGGCACTGCCCGCGCCGGGCCTGGATTCGGTGGTGGTGCGTGAGTACGAAGCGCCCCAGGGTGATACCGAGATTGCCCTGGCCAGCCTGTGGGCCGAACTGCTGGGTGTTGAGCGCGTGGGCCGTCACGACAACTTTTTCGAGCTGGGTGGCCACTCGTTGCTCGCGGTGAGCCTGATGGGGCGCATGCGCCGCCTTGGGTTGTCGGCGGACGTGAAGGTGTTGTTCGGCCAGCCGACCTTGTCGGCCTTGGCGGCAGCACTGGGCGGTGGTCGTGAAGTGGCGGTGCCCGCCAATCGCATTGCGCCCGGTTGCACCGCGATCACCCCGGACATGTTGCCGCTGATCCAGTTGGATCAGCCGGCCATCGCACGCATCGTCGCCTGTATCCCGGGTGGTGCGGCGAATGTGCAGGATATCTACCCGCTGGCGCCGTTGCAGGCCGGCATGCTTTATCACCACCGTGCGGTGCAGTCGGGTGACGACTATGTGCTGCGCGCGCAGTTTGCGTTCGACAGCCCCGAGCGGATGGAGGCATTTGCCCTGGCCTTGCAGGCGGTGATCCAGCGTCACGATATCTTGCGTTCGTCGTTCCATTGGGACGGCCTGGAAGAGCCGGTGCAGGTGGTGTGGCGCGAGGCCTCGCTGCGTGTCGAGCACGGGCCGGTGCCGCCACGGCTCGACCTGTCCCAGGCTCCGTTGATGCGCCTGGTGCACACCGAAGGCAGTGCCACCTTGCTGTTCCACCACCTGGTGATGGACCACGTCGCCCTGGAAATCCTGCAACACGAAATGGCAGCGTTCCTGTCGGGCACGCAACACACGTTGGGTGCGGCGGTCCCGTACCGCAACTATGTGGCCCAGACCCGCCTGGGCGTTGACGACCATGAGGCGTTCTTCCGCGAGATGCTGGGCGAGATCGATGAGCCGACTCACGTCGAGCCCCTCGGTCGCGATGAACACATAGAGGTGGCCCTCGACCCGGCATTGAGTCAACGCCTGCGCACCCAGGCCCGCCACTCCGGGGTCAGTGCCGCCAGCCTGATGCACCTCGCCTGGGCGCAGGTACTCGGTAAAGTCACCGGGCGCGAGCACGTCGTGTTCGGCACCGTGATGCTTGGCCGCCTGCAAGGCGGCGAAGGGGCCGAGCGCGCCATGGGTGTATTCATCAACACGCTGCCGCTGCGGGTCGACCTGGGTCAACACTCAGTGCGCGACGCCTTGCGCACCACTCACACGCGGCTCACCCATTTGCTCAGCCATGAGCAGGCACCGTTGGCGTTGGCCCAGCGCTGCAGTGGCGTGCCGGCGGCGACGCCGCTGTTCAACACGCTGTTCAACTTTCGTCACAGTGCGCCGCAGGCGGCGGCCGAGGCGTGGCAGGGTATCCAGTTGCTCAAGGCCGAGGAACACAGCAACTACGGCTTGTCCTTGAGTGTGGATGACCTGGGCGAGGGGTTTTCCCTCAAAGCCGTGGGGCAGGGCGCCCGCCGCCTGTGCGACTACCTGCGGGTCGCCGTGGAACAGGTGGTACAGGCGCTGGAGCTGGGCGGTACGACTGCCATCGGCCATGTGCCGATCCTGCCTGTTGCCGAACGCCAGCAACTGTTGGCGTTCAATGCCACCGCGCGACCATTCCCGCGCGAACACACGGTGCAACGCCTGTTTGAAGCCCAGGCCCAGGCACGGCCCGCTGCATTGGCGGCGCTGCATGGCGAGCAATCCTTGAGTTATGGCGAACTGAATACCCGCGCCAATCGCCTGGCTCATCACCTGATTGGCCTTGGGGTGCGGGCAGCCGATCATGTGGCGATCCTGCTGCCGCGTTCGCTGGACCTGCTGGTCAGCCAGTTGGCCGTGCTCAAATGTGCAGCCGCGTATGTACCGCTGGATATCAAGGCCCCCGCCGAGCGCCAGGGCTTCATGCTGCAGGACAGCGGTGCGGTCTGGCTGCTCACCCGCAGCGACGCGACCATAGCCTATCCGGCGCAGCGCCTGGACCTGGACACCCTGGTCCTTGACCCGCAACCGAGCCACAACCCGGACCTGTCGCAGCCTTCTGACAGCGTGGCGTACATCATGTACACCTCTGGTTCCACCGGCACACCCAAGGGCGTGCGGGTGCCCCATCGTGGCATCACGCGCCTGGTGCTCAACAACGGCTACGCCGATTTCGACGCGAGCGACCGCGTGGCCTTCGCCTCCAACCCGGCGTTCGACGCGAGCACCATGGACGTGTGGGGCCCATTGCTCAACGGCGGCCAGGTGCAGGTGATCGACCCCGCCACCTTGCTCGACCCGGCCGCCTTTGGCTTGGCGTTGGCGGACGTGACAGTGCTGTTCGTCACCACGGCGCTGTTCAATCAGTACGTGCAGCTGATCCCCCAGGCCCTGGCCGGCTTGCGCATCCTGCTGTGCGGCGGCGAGCGTGCCGACCCGGCGGCGTTCCGCAGCCTGCTGGCACGTGCACCGGCATTGCGCCTGGTGCATTGCTACGGGCCGACCGAAACCACCACGTACGCCACCACCTACGAAGTCCGGTCACTTGCAGAGGCGGCCGACAGCGTGCCGATCGGCCGGCCGATCTCCAACACACAGGTCCATGTACTGGATGCGCACTTGCAGCCGGTGCCATTGGGGGTAACCGGTGAAATCTGCATCGGTGGGGACGGGGTGGCCAAGGGGTACTTGAATCGCCCGGACCTCACTGCGGAAAAATTTGTGCAGGACCCGCTCGACGCAGGTGCCTTGATGTACCGCACCGGCGACCTCGGCCGCTGGACGGCGGACGGCCTGCTGGAATGCATCGGGCGCAATGACGACCAAGTGAAGGTCCGTGGTTTCCGCATCGAACTGGGCGAGATCGAAGCGCGCCTGGCAACGTTTGCCGGTATCCAGGAGGTGGTGGTGCTGGCCCGCGAGGACGCACCGGGGGACAAGCGCCTGGTGGCGTACTTCACCTGGGCCGATGAGCCCGTCGCCATCGACAGCGTGCGCGCCTACCTGCAGGACCAACTGCCGGAGTACATGCTGCCGTCAGCCTTTGTCCCGCTGGCGCATCTGCCGTTGACGGCCAACGGCAAGGTCGACCGCAAAGCCCTGCCGGTGCCCGCCCTGGAAGCCTTGAACCGCCGCGATTTCGAGGCGCCGGTCGATGCACTCGAGCAGAGGCTGGCAGCGCTGTGGGCCGAGGTGCTGAAGCTGGAGCAGGTCGGTCGGCATGACAGTTTCTTTGAACTGGGTGGGCATTCCTTGCTGGCGATCCGGCTGGTCAGCCTGATGGAGGAGGCGGGGTTGGCGGTATCGCTGGCCGAGTTGTTCCAGCACGCCAGCGTCGCCTCGGTGGCCACGATGCTGCGCCAGCGTACGGCTGCGCCGGTGCGCGATGCCTCGGTGATCACGGTGCGCAGCGGTGGCTCGCAAGCGCCGTTGTTCCTGGTCCATGAATTCAGCGGCATGGACGTGTATTTCCCGGCGCTGGGCCAGCATCTGCCCGGTGACTACCCGATCTACGGCCTGCCGGGCGTCGCGCTGGGCGAGCCGCACCTGAACACCATGGAAGGCCTGGCGGCGCGCCTGGTCGGGTTGATTCGCGGCATTCAACCCCACGGCCCTTACCGGGTCGCCGGTTGGTCGTTTGGCGGGGTGCTGGCCTATGAAGTGGCGATGCAACTGCTGGGACTGGATGAACCCGTGGCATTCCTCGGCTTGATCGACAGCTACGTGCCGCGCATGACCGACCAGGGCAAGGCGCGTTGGAGCGGGCCGCAGGCACTCAAGCGGCACCTGCTGTTGCAGTGCACGGCGTATTGGAAGGCACAGGGAGGTGTAGATGAACTGGCGAGCCTTGGGCAGATGGAGGCTGACATTCAACAGTTGGACTTTGCGCGCCTGCTGCAACGTTGTCGCGATGAAGGTGTGCTGCACGCGCAAATGGCGGCGGCTACGGATGCGGACCTCTTGAACTACATCGAGCGCGAAGTCGGCCATGGGCACGCGTTGGCGCACTACAGCCTGTTCCCGTTGCCGGTTGCGGTGCACCTGTTCAGCGCATGCGAGCGCCCGACCGAGTTGTCACGGCGCAGTGAATCCCTGGGCTGGAACGAAGCCCTGGCGCCAGGTCAATTGCGCCAGGTGCAGGTGCCGGGAGACCACCAGAGCATGATGCAGGCGCCGCATATCCAGGCGTTGGGCCAGGCACTCAACAAGGCCTTGGCGACGAGCGAGCCAGTGGGTCAGGCGCCGCACCAACCCTTGCTGCGCATTCAGAGCGGCCGGGCGGGGTATGCGCCGGTGTTCTGCGTGCCGGGAGCAGGCGACAGCGTCACCGGGTTCGTGGGGTTGGGTGAGGCGCTGGGGCGCGATTGGCCGCTGTTTGGCATGCAGCCACGTGGGCTCGATGGTGAGGCCGTGCCCCATAGCCAGGTGGAAGCGGCAGCGCGGTGTTACTTGGCGGCGCTGGAGCAGGAATGTCCGCAAGGGCCGGTGCATTTGGTCGGGCATTCGTTTGGTGGCTGGGTTGCGCTGGAGATGGCGCTGCGGTTGCAGGCGGCCGGGCGGGAGGTGGCGTCGTTGACGGTGATCGACAGCGAGGCGCCTGGGGGGGGCGGAAAGGTTTACACCACGACGGCAGCGTTGGTGCGGTTGATCGAGGCGATGCAGTTGTCGGCGGGTAAATCGCTGGGGATCGATCTGCTCGATTTTGCCGGGCGTGATGAAGGGGTGCAACGGCAACTGCTGCACGCAGGCATGGTCGGTGTCGGGTTGTTGCCGGGGCGTTCTTCGGTGGGTGCGATGGATGGGCCGGCGCGTACGTATGCGACGGCTTTGCGCACGGTGTATCGGCCGCTCCAGCGTTTCAACGGCGTGGTGCGCTTGGTACTGGCTCAGGACCCGGCGCTGGATGCGGCGGGGAACCAGCGGGAGCAGGTGGGGATGATCGAGGGATGGCGGCGGCAGGGGAGTGGGTTGCAGGTGTGGTATGGCGGGGGGAATCACTTCACGTTGCTCAAGGTGCCGAATGTAGGTGGGCTGGCGCGGTGGTGGTTGGGTGGGGTGGTGGTTGGGGAGGTGGTGTCTTGAGGTTTTGGTGGGCGTACCTATCCGTTTCTGCGGTAACGGCGACTCATGGTTCCGCTCCTACAGCGGGTCACTTCTGGAAAGGCCTAAAAGTAACCAAAAGGCCTTCGCCCCACCACTCGGTGTCTCGCCTAGGCTCGGCATGCCCGAACGCAAGCCTTGGCGCGCGGCTAACCCCGCGTCCTGCCGGGTTAGCCGCGCTCCCAAGCCTGCGTTCGGCCAGCGTGGTTTTACGGGGCGCCGAGGGTCAACAGCCAAAGCCGAAGCAGAGCGCGGCGGCCTTGGCGCCGACCGTTTACTCAGCGTCCAACGCGGTCAAATGTGGGAGCTGGCTTGCCTGCGATGGCATCCCCTGGGTGTGCCTGATGAACTGAGGTGTCTGCATCGCAGGCAAACCAGCGCCCACGCACCAACCCGCTTTGGCGCCACACCACTCCCGCCGTAAGGGCCGAACCATAAGCGGCCGTTACCTAAATAACGGATATGGACACGATCAAAGGTCACCCATGGAAAAGTCACGATTACGCAAACTAGGAATGCTCGCATCACTGGCCGTCGCCATAGGCCTGATCATCTACACGGTCCAAGCCCCCGCCGACGCGCCGCAATACCTCACCGCCACCACCGAACGCGGTGACATCGAAAACGCCGTCCTGGCCACCGGCTTGCTCGAAGGCATCAAGCAAGTCGACGTCGGCGCCCAAGTCTCCGGGCAATTGAAGTCCCTCAAGGTCAAGGTCGGCGACAAGGTCAAGAAAGGCCAATGGCTCGCCGAGATCGACCCATTGATCCTGCAAAATACCCTGCGCAAAGCCCAGGTAGACGAAGAAAACCTGCAGGCCCAGCGCCGCGCCACAGCGGCCCAGCTCAAACAAGCCAAGTCAGTGTATGAGCGCTACAAAGGCCTGCAGGATGACGAATCAGTGTCGCGCCAGGATTTCGAAGACGCCGAGTCCACCTTCCAGGTGCAACAGGCCAACCTGTTGTCCCTGGACGCGCAGATCAAGAGCGCACATATCCAGATCGACACTGCCAAGGTCAACCTGGCTTATACCCGCATCGTCGCGCCCATCGACGGCGATGTGGTGGGCATCGTCACCCAGGAAGGCCAGACCGTGATCGCCAACCAGCTGGCGCCGGTGCTGCTCAAGCTGGCGGACCTGGACACCATGACGGTCAAGGCGCAGGTCTCCGAGGCGGATGTGATTCATATCAGCCCCGGCCAGCAGGTGTACTTCACCATCCTCGGCGAGGCGGACAAACGCTACTACGCCAAGCTGCGCGGCACCGAACCGGCGCCGCAGAACTTCCTGGAAACCCAGACCGCCGGCACGCCGAAGCAGAACACCGCGGTGTTCTACAACGCGCTGTTCGATGTGCCCAACCCCGACCACCGCCTGCGCATCGCCATGACCGCCCAGGTGCGTATCGTGCTCGACACTGCGCAGGCAACGCTGATGGTGCCGGTGGCGGCGCTCGGTGCACGCAACAACGATGGCAGCTACCCGCTGCGCGTGCTGGATGCCAAGGGCAAGGCGGTCTTGCGGGATGTGAAGACCGGCATCAATAACAACGTCAAGGTGCAGATCCTCGACGGCCTGGCCGAAGGTGAAAAAGTGATCATCGGCGATGCCACGCCGGCCGTGGCGGGGAACTGACGGATGACCCAGCCACTGTTGGAACTCAAGGGCATCACCCGAAGCTTCATGGCCGGCGAGCGTGAATTCATCGCGCTCAAGGGCATCGACTTGACGATTCATGCCGGGGAAATGGTGGCAATCATCGGTGCCTCGGGGTCCGGGAAATCCACCCTGATGAACATCCTTGGCGGCCTGGATTACGCCACGGCCGGCAGCTACAAGATCAATGGCATCGAAACCCGCTCGTTGGGCGACGAACAGCTGGCCGAACTGCGCCGTGACTACTTTGGCTTTATCTTCCAGCGCTACCACTTGCTGGCGCACCTGAGCGCCTTGCACAACGTGGAAATGCCGGCGATCTATGCCGGTACACCGGAAACCACCCGCCACAGTCGCGCGCGGGACCTGCTTGCGCGCCTGGGCCTGGCAGGCCACACCACCCATCGTCCCAGCCAGCTCTCGGGTGGGCAGCAGCAACGGGTGAGTATCGCCCGTGCGTTGATGAACGGCGGCGAAGTGATCCTGGCCGACGAACCCACCGGCGCCCTCGACACCCACAGCGGCAAGGAGGTGATGCGCATCCTTGCCGAGCTGCACGCCGCTGGGCATACGGTCATTATCGTCACGCACGACCCCAAGGTCGCGGCGAATGCCCAGCGCATTGTCGAAGTGAGTGATGGCGAGATTGTCAGCGACAAGGCCAATGCCAGTGTTGGCCTGGAGCTGCCCAGCGAAACCCCGATAGAACCCAAGCGCAGCGGCGCCCGGCGCTTGGTGGCGAGCCTGGGGTTGTTCAAGGAGGCGTTCAACATGGCCTGGGTCGCACTGGTGTCCCACCGCATGCGCACCTTGCTGACCATGCTCGGCATCGTTATCGGTATCACCTCGGTGGTATCGATCTCGGCCATCGGTGAAGGCGCCAAGCGCTATGTGCTCAAGGACATCCAGGCGATTGGCAGCAACACCATCGATATCTTTTCCGGCACCAGTTTTGGTGACAGCCGTGCCTCGGCGATCGAGACGTTGATGCCGTCGGATGTGGACGCGTTGAACCAACTGTATTACGTCGACAGCGCCACGCCGGTGGTGGGCCGCAACCTGTTGCTGCGCTTTGGCAATATCGACCTGGATGCTCAGGTCAACGGAGTGAGCGACCGCTATTTCAAGGTCAAGGGCCTCAAGCTCGAAGCCGGGATCGCCTTCAGCGAAAGCGACGCGCGGCGCCAGGCCCAGGTGGTGGTGATCGACCACAATACCCGCCATCGTTTGTTCGGGCCCAATGTCGACCCGCTGGGCCAGGTGATCCTGGTGGGCAATTTGCCCTGCACGGTGATCGGGGTGACGGCCGACAATAAAAACATGTTCGCCGCCAGCAAGGCGCTGAACGTGTGGGTGCCGTACGAGACGGCGGCGGGGCGCTTGCTCGGGCAGCGCCACCTGGACAGCATCACCGTGCGCATCAAGGACGGCCAGCCGAGCAAAGTGGTGGAGGACAACGTGAATAAACTCATGCTGCAGCGCCATGGCACCAAGGACTTCTTTACCAACAACCTCGACAGCATCATGCAGACCGTGCAGAAAACCAGTCGCTCGCTGGCGCTGCTGCTGTCGTTGATCGCAGTGATTTCGCTGCTGGTAGGCGGCATCGGTGTGATGAATATCATGTTGGTGTCGGTCACCGAGCGTACCCGTGAGATCGGTATTCGCATGGCGGTGGGCGCTCGCCAGTCGGACATTCGCCAGCAGTTCCTGGTGGAGGCGGTGATGGTGTGCCTGATCGGCGGGCTGATCGGGATCTCGCTGTCCTACGCCCTGGGCTTTCTGTTTTCGTTGTTCGTGAAGGAATGGGAGATGGTGTTTTCCCTGGGCTCGATCATCACGGCGTTCGCGTGTTCGACGCTGATTGGCATTGTGTTCGGCTTTGTGCCGGCGCGCAATGCGGCGCGGCTTGATCCAATCGAGGCACTGGCGCGCGACTGATCCTGCAGGACCGATGGAGATCACACTGTGGGCGCTGGCAAGCCAGCGCCCACATCAGGTCTGCGCTGCCTTACAGTCCCGTGGTGTCCTCGGTGGCATACATCCACCGCAGCAAGGAATGCCGTCCACTGATCCCCAGCTTGATCGCCGCACGCTTGAGGTAGCTCTCGATGGTGTTGACCTTCAACGCCAACTGCTCTGCCAACTCCGGTGCGGTACGCCCGGCCAGCAAGCCCACGCACACCTCAAGTTCACGGTTGGACAGGGTCAGCCCCGACTGCACCAACCGTTCTTCAATGCGCCGGCGCAGGGTTTCGATGCCCTGGTTCTCCGGTGTCATCGGCGCGCTGTCCTGGCGACAAGGCTGGATCGCGGCGATGTGCTTTTCGACCATGGGCAGCAGCAAGGTCGAGAAGTCCTGCAGCATGCTGCGTTCCTGTGGCGAGAAACTGTCGGACTGGTGTGAGCGATACACCGACAGTACGTAGCGCACGTCGTCCCTGCGGCGGGTAAGGTGCAATTGTGCGGCGGGTTGTGCTTCGCCCAGGGTCGCGACCGAATCGGTATAGACCGGGCTGATCTTGCGCCGGGTCTGCCCGTCGGCACTCACTTGCAATTGCGTGATATGGGTGGCGTCCACTGCCAGTTGGGTCAGGATGAGGTCATGCAGCATGCGTGGGAAATGGCGACTGCCGGTGCTGGCGATGACCTTGCCTATATGTGGGAACAGGTGTGAGTTCATCAGTTCGTCCATGAATTTCAGATGCAGGTATTCGGCGTTATAGCGGCGGGGATTAAGGTGCTAGCCAATGCGAATAACCTGCCGTGATAGTCCTTCCCGCCGCAACCTATGCTAGTACAGCCTGGCGGCGGGAAGGGGATCCAATCTGAAAAAACCGATTAAAAACTCACAAGCTTGGACGGGCGCTGCACCGCGCGCGTGCACTGGGCCAGTGCCTGTTGGACGTCCGCCAGCAGGTCGGCAACGTCCTCCAGCCCCACCGACAAACGCACCAGGCCCTCGCTGATCCCGTGCCGCGCGCGCTCCTCGGGGGTGTACGTGGAGTGGGTCATGCTCGCCGGGTGCTGGGCCAGTGACTCGGCATCCCCCAGGCTGACCGCACGCGTGAACAGCTTGAGTGCGTTCATGAAGCGCCGGCCGGTTTCGATCCCTCCCTTGAGTTCGAAGGCAATCATGCCGCCCGGCATTTTCATCTGCCGTGTCGCCAGTTCGTATTGCGGGAAAGAGCGCAGCCCAGGGTAAGTCACCCGCTCGACTGCCGGGTGCGCCTGCAAGGCTTCGGCCACGGCCTGCGCGTTGCTGCAATGGCGGTCCATGCGCAGGGCCAGGGTCTTAAGGCCGCGCATTAACAGTGAGGCGTCCTGTGGCGACATCACGGCGCCAGTCAGGTCCTTGAGGCCTTGCAGGCGGATACGCTGGGCCAGGGCCTGGTTGCTCACGGCGATGCCCGCGGTGATGTCACCGTGGCCGCTGAGGTACTTGGTGGCCGAATGCACTACCACATCGGCGCCGAGGTCGAGGGGGCGTTGCAGGTACGGGGTGCAGTAGGTGTTGTCGACCACCACGGTGACGTTGGGCTGCTGGTGGGCGATGGCCGCCACGGCGGCGATATCCACCAGTTGCAGGTTGGGATTGGCCGGGGTTTCGCAATAGATCATGCGGGTGGCGGGACAGAGCGCCGCTCGCAGGGCTGCCAGGTCCGTGAGGTCGACGTGGCGTACCTTGATACCGAATTCGCCGATGCCATGGTGCAGCAGGGCAAAGGTGCAGCCATACAGGGTCTGGCTGACAATCACCTCATCCCCGGGGCGCAGCAGGGTCCAGAACGTTGCGGCAATCGCCCCCATGCCGGAGCTGAATGCCACCGCCGCCTCACCGTTTTCCAGGGTCGCCATGCGCGATTCGAGCAGCGCCAAGGTCGGGTTGGAGATGCGCGTATAGAAGTGTCCGCTGGCTTCGCCGGCAAAACACGCCGCGCCGTATTCGGCGGTGGGGAAGGCGAAGGTGGCGGACAGGTAGATCGGCGGAACGAGCGCGCCGTGATGGTCCTTGGGGTCATAGCCGTGGTGGATGGCGCGGGTGGAAAAGCCGAATGCTTGGTGTTTATTGTTCATGTCGGGCGCTCCTTATTTCCTACAATGCTATGCTCATAACCAGAGATGAACCTTGCAATATTTGCCGTAAATTCCCGCGTATGGGGATGAAAACCCGCTAAAAACAACAATCAGAGGCAAGCCATGCCCATCATCCTGGATCGTACCGACAAAGCCCTTTTAAACGCGTTGCAAGCCAATGCCCGTCTGACGGTGGCCGAACTGGCCGATCGCGTCTCCCTGACCACCTCACCGTGCTGGCGTCGGGTGCGCAACCTCGAAGAGAGCGGCGTCATCAGC
The DNA here is from genome assembly GCF_002563895.1 of Pseudomonas lurida. Taxonomy (NCBI): domain Bacteria; kingdom Pseudomonadati; phylum Pseudomonadota; class Gammaproteobacteria; order Pseudomonadales; family Pseudomonadaceae; genus Pseudomonas; species Pseudomonas lurida. Next base: position 2,570,832 of record NZ_PDJB01000001.1, read on the forward strand.
GGTTACCAGGCGATCCTCTCGCCCAAGGCCCTGGGGTATGGGGTGACCGCGTTTGTCAGCATCATGATGGAGAGCCACACCCAGGACATTGCCCGGGCCTTCGAACAGCGCCTGCTGGAGATACCGGAAGTGGTGGCGTGCCATAACGTCTCGGGGCGCTATGACTTTTTGCTGGAAGTGGTGGCGAAGGACCTGGAATCGTTTGGCGAGTTTGCGCGCGAGGTGCTGCAGACGCTGCCTTGCGTCAAGGAGATCTATTCGAGTTTTTCCTACAAGTCAGTGCGGCCATTGCGTGTGATTCCCTTGCCCGGTTGACACATTGGCTACCTGATCTTCCCCAGAATTGGATATTCCTCGCACCGCGTCGGGTGACTAATCTAGCCACCAATCCCCACCGTTCTGGAGCTTCATCATGCACACCCGTACCGATTTCTACACCGCCTCCCCAGACGCCATGAAAGCCATGCTCGCCCTCGAAGCCGCGGTCGGCAAACTGTCTATCGAACTGCCGCTGCTGGAGTTGGTGCGCCTGCGCGTTTCGCAGATCAACGGCTGCGCTTTCTGCCTCGACATGCATACCGCCGATGCACGCAAGGGGGGCGAGACCGAGCGCCGCTTGTACACCGTGTCGGCCTGGCGTGAAACGCCGTTTTTCACCCCGCGTGAGCGCGCCGCCCTGGCGTGGGCCGAAAGCCTGACCCTGCTCAGCCAGACCCACGCTCCAGATGAGGACTTCAACGCACTGGCGGCCGAGTTCAGCCCTCAGGAGCAGGTTGACCTCAGCGTGGCAATCGCCACCATCAACAGCTGGAACCGCCTCGCCGTGGGTTTCCGCAAGATGCCTAAATAAGGACTCAGCCTGCTTTGAAATAGCCCCGCGGCGTGGTGCCGGTCATGCCCTTGAAGAAGGCGATCAACGCGCTGTCGCTGGCAAACCCCAGTTCAAAGGCGCAGTACCCGAGGTTGCGCCCAGTGGCGAGCAGCTCGATGACACGCATCAACCGCCACTGCTGGCGCCATTGCTGATACCCAAGGCCGGTTTCCCGCAGGAAGATCCGGCCGATGGTCTTGGCACTGGCGCCGATCTGCTTTTCCAGGTCCTGCAGCGTGGGCGGCAATCGATCCAGGTTGGCCAGCAATGGCGCCAAGCGCTTGTCCCGTGGCAAGGGCAGGAGCATCGGTTGCTCGGCCGCACCCTGTATTTCTTCCAGGCACAATGCCAGCAACTGCGCGTATCGGCCGGTGTGCCAATCGGTCTCGAAGGGCGCCATGGCCATCGGTTCCAGCACCGCCCGCAGTAAAACGCTCACTTCGATCACCCGCACCTGGTTCGGCAATTGGGCTGCGACGGCCGGGCTAAGGTACACCGAGCGATAATCGACGGCCTTGCTCATCACCGCGCGGTGATGCACGCCGCACGGTATCCACGCCGCGCGGGTCGGCGGCAACAGGCACAGTTGATTGTCCAGGGTAATGCGGGTGCAGCCCTGCTGGGTAAACAACAGTTGACCGCGGCGGTGGTGGTGCAGGCCGGAGTCGTGGTCGCCGAGCAGGGCGGCGATGCCAATGACGGGCGCCTGGTAGCTGTCCGGGTCGAACGATGCGTCGGCGGCGAGCCAAGCCATGGATTTGTCCGATTTCATGGGTAAGTTGTCGAAGTTTGGATAATACCCCAGGCCGTGCTGCTTAGAATCCTTGCGCTTGTCTTCCCGTGAAGGTCTTGTGCATGACATCGAAAAACTTGCTGGTGCTGGCCGTGGCGTTGCTGATGTTCCCGCAACTGGCCCAAACCCTCTATAGCCCGGCCCTGGGCGATATCGGCCAGGCCTTCGCGGTCGGGCCTGAACGCGCCGGGCAAACCCTGTCGGTGTACTTCCTGGCGTTTGCGCTGGGCGTGGTGGTATGGGGCCGGTTGTGTGATCGCTGGGGCCGACGCCCGGTGATGTTGGCCGGGCTGGGGTTGTATGTTGCTGCCACGCTGCTGGCCTTGAGTGTGAGCACGTTCAACAGCTTGCTGCTGGCCCAGGCCATTGCGGCCTTCGGTGCGGCGGTCGGTTCGGTCGCTACGCAGACGCTGTTGCGCGACCGCTTCCACGGCGCACAGTTGGGCCAGGTGTTTTCCGTGATGGGCATTGCCCTGGCTGCCAGCCCGGCACTTGGCCTGTTCAGTGGCGCGACCCTGGTGCAGTACGCCGGCTATCGCGGCATGCTCGTGGGCCTGCTGGTGATGGCTGCGGTATTGTGGGCCGCCTGCGTGTGGGCGTTGCCCGAGACGCGGCCGGCGTGCTTGCCGACATCACCCCTGGGGCAAACCGTGGGCCTGATGCTCAGGGACGCCGAGGTCTGGCGCTCCGTCGGCCTGGTGGCGGCGTTCAATATTGCGCTGTTTGGCTACTACAGCGTGGGGCCGTTTATCTTCACGCGGCTGGGGTTGTCTGCTGCCGAATTCGGCTACAGCGGTGTGCTGCTGGCGCTTGGGTCGGGGCTTGGGGCATGGCTGAACAAGGCCTTGCTCAAGCGTGGCATGAATGGCGAGCAGTTGGTGCTGGCCGCTGCCGGGGTGGCGCTGTTGGGCGGTCTTTCAGTGCTGCTGCTGCAGGACAGCTGGTTGTTCGTATGGCCGATGCTGCTGGTGGTGCTGGCGTTCGGCATGGCGATCCCCAACGTGCTGGGGGCGGCGCTGGTGGCTTATCAAGATCGCCTGGGCACCGCCGCAGCGGTATTTGGCTTGCTCTACTATCTGGTGATTGGCGCCGGGCTGACCCTGGTCGCCTGGGCGCAGGACCTTGGCTGGAGCCTTTTGACTTGCGGCCTGGCGGCGCTGTGGCTGGCAGCGCCGCGGGTGTTCAGAAGTTGACCGAAGCACTCAGGCGCGCCGTCAGCGGCGCGCCCTGGAACAGGTAGTCATCGCCCATGTACTCGCCCGCGTCGCGCCAGTAGCGCTTGTCGAACAGGTTGTCGACGCTCAGGCGAAAGACCGTTTCATAGCCGTCGACCTGGGTGGTGTAGCGGCTGCCCACATTCACCACCGCGTAATCCCCCACTTCCACATTGCCGGTGCGGTTGGCGTACTTCTTGGCGCTGTATTGCACGCCGCCCAGCACTGCCAGGCCGTTGACCCAGGGCAGGGCATAGTCGGCGTAGACACTGGCGCGCAGTGTGGGCACGTTGATCGCCTGGTGACCCTCGTAGTCAGGCGTGCCGCTGCCGGTGACCCGCGCGCGAATCGCCGCCACGCTGGTTGCGATTTGCAGGCGCTCGGTGGCCCAGCCGTTGGCCGACAATTCCAGTCCGGTGTTCTTTTGCTCGCCCTGTTGCACATAGGTGAAGCCTGCGCCATCGGGCTTGGCGTACTGGTAGGCCTGGCGGGTCTGGAACACCGCGGCGGCAAAGCTGATACGGCGCCAGTCGTATTTTACGCCGGCTTCGATTTGCCGTGAGGTGGTGGGCGCCAGGGTCTCATCCGCGTTGCTCGCGAACCACGGCGCAGTGCCGCCCAGGGACACGCCTTTGCTGTAGCTGGTGTAGAGCGAGATGGTCTCGACGGGTTGATAGATCAACGATGCCTGCGGCAGGAACACGTATTGCTGGGTGTGGCGTACCTGACTCCCCGTACCGCTGTCGAACGCTTTTTCATCCAGGCGCACTTCGCGCCCGCCGAGGATGGTTTGCCATTGCTCGTTGAAGCGGATGCGGTCCGTGACGAACAGGCCGTATTGGCGGCTGTCGAGGTTTCGGTGACTGTCGTTCAGTGGTTTGTCGGTGGGGGTGAAGCTTGGTACATCTTCATCGATATTGGCGGTGCCGATGAACTCGTTCACCGATTTGCGCTTGTCGATCACGCGGCGCAAGGCACTGGTGCCGAAGGTCAATTCATGGCCGATGCCGCCGGTGTCGAACAACCCGGTCATGGCCGCCTGCACTTCGTCATCGCGGCGGGTATCGTCGGGGCTGCGGTAGTCGTAGACGTCGTAATTGCCTTCAGGGCTGAAGTAATTCGGCACGCTCGATGAACTGCAACTGGCCGACCCATAGCATCCCCATGCAAACGAACTGTAGTCATCAATCACCACCTTGCTGCGCGCCGCGCTCACGCTGCCTTTCCACTGGTCGCTGAAACGGTATTCGAACTTGCCGTTGAGGTTCAGCGAATCAATGCCCACCTGCCTCGAACCGGTCTGGTGCCCCAGCAGCTTTTTCGGCGACGCACCGTGTGGCACTTCAGTGCCGCCCAGCAACTGGTAGCCGGGCACCGAGCGTTGCTGCTTGTCCTGGTACTCGGCATCCAGTTGCAAGACGGCGTTGGGGCTGATGTTCCAGTCAAAGGCCAGGGACACGAAATCACGCTGCCCATTGGCGTGCTCCACGTAGGAGTTGAGGTCTTCATGGGCCACGTTGGCGCGCAGGCCGAACTGTTGCTCACTGCCAAACCAGCCGCCGACGTCGGTGGCGATATAACCGCTGCCGCGATCGTCGGTGGAGACGGTCACCGAGCGCACATCTTCCGGGCGCTTGGTGACGTAGTTGATCACGCCGCTCGGCTCGGAGATCCCGCTCTGCAGGCCCGCCAGGCCCTTGAGCACTTCCACCTGCTGCTTGTTTTCCAGCGCGACATTTTGCTCGCCAGTGATGGTGCGCCCATTGATCTTGTAGCTGCTCGCGGCATTCAGCGAAAAACCGCGCACCACGAAGTTTTCGTAGTAGCCGATAGGGGCATAGCTGTCGCCCACCGAGGCGTCGTTGCGCAGCACTTCACTGAGCAGGCGCGCCTGCTGGTCCTTGATCAGGGTGGCGTTGATCACGGTGATCGAGGCCGGGGTGTCCAGCAGCGGCGCGTCATCGAAACCGCCCACCGAGGCGGTTTCACTGCGGTAGCCGGACTCATCCTGGCCCTGGACCTTGACCGCCGGCAGTTCGATTTCAGCCGCCAGGCTGCTGCCGATGCCACCGCTGAGCAGCAGGCCGAGGGCGAAACGTGAGGTGACGACGGGACGAAAACGCAAAACCATGGGGGCAGGGCCTTAAAGCGCAGGGCGGGGGGCGCATAAGCTAGGCATATGCGTGCACTTTTACAAGTTTTCGAGAATGATTCGCGGCTTGGGGGGTGCGTAGGAGCCGGCGTGCTGGCAATGAGGCCCTTGAGTCGTACAGTGAAATCGAGGGCCTGCCAGCGTCTAGGGGGGAGTGTGGGTCAGGGCTGGCGCTTGAGGGTTTCGCTCGGCAGTTCCTTGAACAGGGCACGATAGCTATGGGAAAACCGTCCCAGGTGCCAGAACGACCAATTCATCGCCACCTCGGCGACGGTGCAATCCGGTGAGCCCAACAACTCCCGTCGTGCGCCGTTCAACCGGCGCAACCGCAACCACTGCGCCGGGCTCATGCCGGTGTAGGTCTTGAACCCCTGTTGCAACTGACGCAGCGGTACGCCGGCGATCCGCGCCAGTTCCAGCAGGTTGACGGTCTCGTCCGGCGCATCCGCCGCCCATTCGCCAATGCGCGCCATCAGCCGGCGTTCTTCGCTGCGCCGCTGCAAGGAGTGGCGGTCCAGGCACACGCAGGCGTTGTCGAGGATGAACAGGCAATCGTCAAGCAGTTGCTGGGTGAGGGCGTCACGGCTGGCAGGGTCGATCTCGGCGGACAAGCGCGTGAGGGTGCCACTCAACCAACGGCTGAACAGCGCATTCTGCTGGCACGTCAGCGGCGCCATGAACAAGCCTTCGAGTTTTGTCACGTCCAGCCCGTGGCGCTGCACGAACTGCGGCCCGAACACCACCGCCACTTCACGGTAGTTTTCCGGCGTGATCCAGGTGTTGCGGCTTTCGCCATTGAGCATGTACAGCGCGTTGTCGCTGCCGTCGAAACAGAACGCCAGCGAGCCTGGCGGGGCATTGAAATGCTGCTCTACGCGGGTGTTCATGCACTCCTCGTACACCTCCACGCCTTGCAGGTCGAGGTAGCGGATCTGCCCGGCAAAATGCCCAGGAGACATCTGCTGGTATTGCTGCACCCAGCCGGGTGTTGCACTGCATTGGGCGGCCACATCACCGGTGGTGAAGGCCTGTACGCGCAAAGCTGTAGCCTGTGTCATGGTTGACCTGGGCGCACTCTATTGGTGCGTTGCGGTGGGTGCAAAGTGGATAGATGCCGCCGTGCGGCCGCATCAAGATAGACCTCAATGCGCGAGGAGTACAAGCCGGCGCATGCACCCAACCCATGACGAGGTCCTTATGAACGCCCCCTTCGATCAGCTGTCCGCCTGGCTGAAAGAACACAAGATTACCGAAGTCGAATGCGTGATCAGTGATTTGACTGGCATCGCACGCGGCAAGATTGCGCCCACCAACAAGTTCCTGCATGAGCGAGGCATGCGCCTGCCGGAAAGTGTGTTGCTGCAAACGGTAACCGGGGACTTCGTCGACGACGATATCTACTACGACCTGCTCGACCCGGCTGACATCGACATGATCTGCCGCCCGGTGTCCAACGCCACCTATGTGGTGCCGTGGGCCATCGAGCCTACCGCGATCGTCATCCACGACACCTTCGACAAACAGGGCAACCCCATCGAACTGTCGCCGCGCAACGTGCTGAAGAAAGTCCTGCAACTCTACACCGACAAGGGTTGGCAACCGATCGTCGCGCCGGAAATGGAGTTCTACCTGACCCAGCGCTGCGAAGACCCGGACCTGCCGCTGAAAACCCCGATTGGCCGCTCCGGCCGCGCCGAGACCGGTCGCCAGTCGTTTTCCATCGACGCCGCCAACGAATTCGACCCACTGTTCGAAGACGTCTACGACTGGTGCGAAGCACAAGGCCTGGACCTCGACACGCTGATCCACGAAGACGGCCCGGCGCAGATGGAAATCAACTTTCGCCACGGCGACGCGCTCGACCTGGCCGACCAGATCACCGTGTTCAAGCGCACCCTGCGCGAGGCCGCGCTCAAGCACAACGTGGCTGCCACCTTCATGGCCAAGCCGGTCGCCGACGAGCCGGGCAGTGCGATGCACCTGCACCAGAGCGTGGTGGATATCGCCACCGGCAAACCGGTGTTCGTCGATGCGCAGGGCAACAAGAGCCCGCTGTTCCTGAACCATATCGGTGGCCTGCAGAAGTACATCCCCAAGCTGCTGCCGATGTTTGCGCCCAACGTGAACTCGTTCCGCCGCTTCCTGCCGGACACTTCGGCCCCGGTGAACGTCGAGTGGGGCGAAGAAAACCGCACCGTCGGCCTGCGGGTGCCCACTTCCAGCCCCGAGGCGATGCGCGTGGAAAACCGCTTGCCTGGCGCCGATGCCAATCCATACCTGGCCATTGCCGCTAGTCTGTTGTGTGGCTACCTGGGCATGGTCGAGCAGATCGAACCGAGTGCGCCGGTCGAAGGGCGTGCCTACGAGCGTCGCAACCTGCGCCTGCCGTTCACCCTCGAAGATGCGCTGGCACGCATGGAGGACTGCGACACGGTCAAGCAGTACCTGGGCGACAAATTCGTGCGCGGCTACGTCGCGGTCAAACGCGCCGAGCACGAGAACTTCAAGCGGGTGATCAGTTCCTGGGAGCGTGAGTTCCTGCTGTTGAGCGTCTAAAAAACCAATAAAGGGGTGTCGATATGCATCTTGTGAAAAAGCTTCTCCCGCTGGCCCTGGTCGCCGTGTTCAGCAGTGCCAGCCAGGCGGCACCGACGGTCAGCATCTACAACTGGACCGACTACATCGGTGAAACCACCCTGGCCGACTTCCAGGCCAAGACCGGGATCAAGCCGATCTACGACGTGTTCGACTCCAACGAAACCCTGGAGGGCAAGTTGCTCGCCGGGCGCACCGGCTACGACGTGGTGGTGCCGTCCAACCACTTCCTGGCGCGCCAAGTAAAGGCCGGTGCGTTCCTGAAGCTTGACCGCGCGCAGTTGCCCAACTTCAAGAACCTCGACCCCAAGCTGCTCGCGCTGCTGGAAAAAAACGACCCGGGTAACGCGCACTCGGTGCCGTACCTGTGGGGCACCAATGGCATCGGCTACAACGTCGACAAGGTCAAGCAGGTGCTTGGCATCGACCATATCGACTCATGGGCGGTGCTGTTCGAACCCGAGAACATCAAGAAGCTCAACCAGTGCGGCGTGGCCTTCCTCGATTCGGCGGATGAGCTGTTCCCGGCGATCCTCAACTACATGGGCAAGGACCCGCGCAGCGAGAATCCCGAAGACTACAAACAGGCCGAGGCCAAGCTCCTGACGCTGCGCCCGTACATCACCTACTTCCATTCCTCCAAGTACATCTCGGACCTGGCCAACGGTGATATCTGCGTGGCCTTCGGTTATTCCGGCGACGTGTTCCAGGCGGCCAATCGCGCCAAGGAAGCCAAGAACGGCGTGAACATCGCCTACTCGATTCCCAAGGAAGGCTCGAACCTGTGGTTCGACCTGCTGGCGATTCCTGCCGACGCGAGCAACCCGAAGCAAGCCCACGCCTTTATCAACTTCCTGCTCGACCCTGAAGTGATCGCCAAGGTCAGCGCCTCGGTGGGTTATGCCAACGCCAACCCGGCGGCCAAGGCCTTCATGGACCCGGAGCTGGTGAACAACCCCGAGGTCTACCCACCGCAGGCGGTGCTCGACAAACTCTATATTTCCACCACGCCGACCCCGGCAACCATGCGCCTGATGACTCGCGCCTGGAGCAAAGTGAAGACCAATAAATGATTCAGTCGACTGACCACGCCCGGTCCTACTACCGGGCCACGGCCAACGCCCTGGTCGAGCGCCTGGCACTGGGCGCCGACCTGACCGCCGACGTGTGTGTGATCGGTGGCGGGTTCACCGGCGTCAATACCGCCATCGAATTGGCCCAGCGCGGGCTTTCGGTGATCCTGCTGGAGGCCCGGCGCATCGGCTGGGGTGCCAGCGGCCGCAATGGCGGTCAGCTGATTCGTGGCATCGGCCATGACGTGTCGGGGTTCGCCAACTACGTGGGCGAGGAGGGCGTGCGCTACCTGGAACGCGCCGGCATCGAGTCGGTGGCGCTGGTGGGCGAGCGCATTCGCGAGCACTCCATCGACTGCGACCTGCGCTGGGGCTTTTGCGAGCTGGCCAACACGCCGGCACAGTTCGCAGCGTTCAAGGACGAGCAGGCGCACCTGGCGCAACTGGGGTATGCCCATGAAACCCGTCTGGTCGGCCCTGAGGACATGCAACAGGTGGTGGGCTCCTCGGTGTATGCCGGTGGCCTGGTGGACATGGGCTCAGGGCATTTGCACCCGTTGAACCTGGTGCTGGGTGAAGCGCGGCTGGCCGAGTCCCTCGGGGTGCGGATTTTCGAACACACCGAAGTGCTGGAACTGCTCCACGGCGACACCGTACAGGTACGCTGCGCAGGTGGCACGGTGCGTGCGGCCAGCCTGGTGCTGGCCTGCAATGCGCACCTGGAGGACCTGGAGCCGCGCTTGAGCGGCAAGGTACTTCCGGCCGGCAGCTACATCATCGCCACCGAGCCATTATCGGAGGATGTGGCCAAGCGGTTGATCCCGCAGAACCTGGCACTGTGCGACCAGAAGGTCGGGCTGGATTACTACCGGTTGTCTGCTGACCGACGCCTGCTGTTCGGCGGTGCCTGCCATTACTCCGGACGCGACCCGGCAGACATCGCCGCCTATATGCAGCCGAAAATGCTCAAGGTGTTCCCGGAGTTGGCCACGACCGCCATCGAGTTCCAGTGGGGCGGCAGGATCGGCATCACCGCCAACCGCTTTCCTCAGGTGGGTCGCTTGAAGCAGTACCCGAATGTGTTCTACGCCCAGGGCTATTCCGGGCATGGGCTGAACGTGACGCACTGGTGCGCGAGGCTGCTGGCCGAGGGTATTCACGCCGGTCACAGCGCCGGGCTGGATATTTTCAGCCAAGTGCCGCACATGACGTTTCCCGGTGGCAAGGTGCTGCGTTCGCCGCTGCTGGCGTTGGGGATGCTGTGGTATCGCCTGCGGGAATTGATCTAGCTGATTCACCCCACTCTGGCTGTGTGGGCCTATGTGGGAGCCGGGCTTGCCTGCGCCCACCTTTGGGTCTCCATCAACGCCCTGGTTCGGTGAGTACCTTGCGAAAGGTTTCCACCAGCGGCCGCAGGTTGACCCGGTGCCACGCCGCCCAGAGCGGGGTGGTGTAGTTCAACCACGGCAGTTCACGCAGCACCACGCCGGGCGGGGCATTGCGGCTCAGGCCTTTTTGCACCATGGCTACGCCCAATCCCGAGGCGACCAGCCCCAGTGCGGTAAATGGCTCGCTGGCTTCCATCGGGATCTGCGGGGTGAAACCGGCGCGGATGCAGGCGGCGACAAAGTCGTCGGCGGGGTTGGCGCCGGGTTTACGCTGCACGCCGATCCATTCCTGGTCGGCCAGCTGTTCTGGCGACAGTTCGCGTTGCCTGGCCAATGGATGATGCTCTGGCAAGGCCAGCAACATCGGGTCATCCAGCACTTGCCGTGCGATCAGGTCGGGGTCATCGGCGGCGGGCGGTTCACCGACCAGGGCAATGTCGAGGCTGCGTTGGCGCAGGCCTTCGAGTTGATCAAGGGACGGCAGGTTATACAGCTTGATATGCACGGTGGGGCGGTCGTCCCTCAAGACGCGCAAGGCGTTGGGCAGAACGCCGGCGTGCATGGCGTTTTCGATATAGCCGATGCACAGGCCGCCTTCTTCGCCGCGACCCAGGCGCTTGCCGAGGGATTCGAGGCGATTGGCGTGGGTCAGCAGCGCCTTGGTTTCAGCCAGGAAGGTCTGGCCGTCACGGGTGAGGCGGATGCGTTGCTGGCTGCGCTCGAACAGCGTCAGCCCCAGGCGTTCTTCAAGCTGCGCAATCTGTCGGCTCAGCGGAGATTGAGAAATGTGCAAGCGCTCGGCGGCGCGACCGACGTGTTCTTCTTCAGCGACCACTTCGAAGTAGCGCAGTTGGCGGAGATCAATCATGTAAGACCTGCAGGGACTCAAGTTGGTCGCAGTATGTCTTGGACGGTCCGATCTGTGCAATCTAGGATCTGCTCAACGGTCACAGCGACCCAGAACCGATTGAGGATCCCTGCATGAGCTTGAAAGACAAACTGCCCGGCGTACTGGGCTTTGGCACCGCGCCCCTGGGCAACATGTTCCGCGCCATTCCCGAAGACGAAGCCCTGGCCACCGTCGAGGCCGCCTGGAACGGCGGTGTGCGTTACTTCGACACCGCGCCGTTCTACGGTTCGGGCCTGTCGGAAATTCGCCTGGGCCACGCGCTGTCGCAGTACAACCGCGATGACTTCGTGCTCAGCACCAAGGTCGGCCGGGTGATTCTCGACGAAGTCGAAGCAAGCCCCCGCGACCTTGGCGAAAAAAGCGGCGTGTTCGAACACGGTCGCCCGAACAAAATGGTCAACGACTACAGCGCCGATGCGACGATGCGCTCCATTGAAGACAGCCTGACCCGTTTGAAAACCGACCGCCTCGACATCGTGTGGATCCATGACATCGCCCAGGACTTCTACGGCGACTCGTGGCTGGAGTACTTCAACCAGGCGCGCACCGGTGCGTTCAAAGTCCTGACCCGCTTGCGTGAAGAGGGCGTGATCAAGGCGTGGGGCCTGGGTGTCAACCGCGTCGAGCCCTGCGAGCTGACCCTGGACCTGGCCGAAGCACAGCCCGACGGCTTTTTGCTGGCCGGCCGCTACACTCTGCTGGACCATGATCGCGCCCTGCAGCGCCTCATGGACACGGCCCTGGCGCAGAACGTCGAGATCGTCGTCGGTGGCCCCTACAGCTCCGGCATCCTGGCGGGTGGCGCGCACTTCGAATACCAGCCCGCCAGCCCGGCGATCATCAGCAAGGTCGAGCAGATCAAGGCAATTGCCCAAACGTTTGGCGTGAGCGTGAAAGCGGCGGCGCTGCAATTCTCCCTGGCCCATCCGGCCGTGGCTGCGGTGATTCCAGGTGCCAGTCGCCCGGGGCGGATTGCCGAAGACGTTGCGGCGTTGTCGCAGAATATCCCGGCAGCCTTCTGGCAGGCCCTGCGCGATGCCCGATTGGTTTCGGACCGTGCACCACTGCCGCTTTAACTTCAGGAGTTCAACCGATGAAAATTGATGTGAGCGGTAAAGTCGCCATCGTCAGCGGTAGCACCGCTGGCATTGGCCTGGGCATCAGCCAGGCCCTCGCGGAATCCGGCGCCACCGTGGTGGTGATCGGTCGTGAAGCCGGCAAGGTGGATGACGCGCTGGCAAGCATTCGCCAGGCCGTCCCGGGCGCGGACCTGCGTGGTCTGGTGGCAGACCTCGGCACGGCCGAGGGTGCAGAAAAACTGTTCGCCGCCGAACCGCGCGCCGACATCCTGGTCAACAACCTGGGCATCTTCAATGATGTGGATTTCTTCGAGGCACCGGACAGCGAATGGACACGCTTCTATGAGGTCAATGTGATCTCCGGCGTGCGCTTGGCGCGCCATTACGTGCCGGGCATGGTCGGGCAGGGCTGGGGGCGGGTGATCTTCCTGTCGTCGGAGTCCGGCGTGGCGACGCCGGCGGACATGATCAATTACGGGGTGACCAAAAGTGCCAACCTGGCGGTGTCCCATGGCCTGGCCAAGCGACTCGCGGGTACCGGGGTGACGGTCAACGCTGTGCTGCCGGGCCCCACGTTTACCGACGGGCTTGAGCAGATGCTCAAGGACGCGACACACAAGTCCGGGCGCAGTGCGCGGGACGAGGCGGATGTGTTTGTGCGTAATGCACGGCCGACGTCGATCATCCAGCGGGCGGCGAATGTGGATGAAGTCGCCAACCTGGTGGCGTACATTGCTTCACCCCTGTCTTCTGCAACCACAGGTGCCGCGTTGCGTGTCGACGGTGGTGTTGTCGACAGCATGGCGATCTGAATCGTTGTTCATTTTCTGGAGTACTTATCGTGGCAACTGCGTCTTCTGTAATTGAAATCCCGGTATCAGCCGATCAGGTCTGGCAATTGGTCGGCGGCTTCAACAGCCTGCCGGACTGGCTACCGTTAATTGTCAAAAGCGAGCCAAGCGAAGGTGGCCGTGTGCGCCACCTGCAAACCGCAGATGGCGGTGTGGTGGTAGAGCGTTTGCAGAGCTTTGATAACGTGGGCCGTACTTACAGCTACACCATTGAGCAGTCGCCGTTTCCAGTGAGTGCGTACCTGGCGACGTTGCAGGTTGAAGCGTTGGGCGAGGCGTCGGCGAAAGTGACCTGGTCCGGTGTGTTCACACCGGCAGCGGGGACGACGGATGCGGCGGTGGAAGCGTTGTTTGCCGGTGTCTACAGCGGTGGGTTGGACGCGTTGCGGGGCAATTTCCCGGCCTGAGGCCATCTGCTGGGCAATACAGCTCAAATGGGTGAGCGGGCTTGCCCGCGAATGCGGTGGATCAGCCGATGGTTCGGTCACTGACACGCCGCTTTCGCGAGCAAGCCCGCTCCCACATTATTTGACCGGGGTGCTTTTCAGGCTTCGGGCATGAGCTGTTGGCGGCACTCCAGGGTCAGGCGCGCGCCCCCTTGCTCGCTGCTTCCCACCTCCAGCTTGAACCCGTGCAAGTTGATGATCGCCGCCACAATCGACAGGCCCAACCCGAAGCCGCCTTGCTGGTCGCTTTCATCCACGCGATAGAAGCGTTGGAACACCGCATCACGTTCCGCCGCCGGTATGCCCGGCCCGGAATCGTGAACTTCGATACGCGTGCTGCCGGCGTCATTGACCCCGCGCAGAATCACTTCGCCGCCCGGCGGGGAAAACTTGATCGAATTGCTCAGCAGGTTGGCCAGGGCTTCGAACAGCAGAGCGCGGTCGCCGGTGATCCAGGGCAGGGATTCCGGGGTTTCAAGCTTCAGTTGCAGCTCGCCTTCTTCTGCCAGCGGCAGGTAGAAGTCATGCAGCTCGCGCAACAGCGGCAACGGGTCCATCACCAGGAAGCCTGAGCGGCGCTGGTGGTCCTCCAGTTCGGAGATACGCAACAGCCCGCGAAAGCGCGCCATCAGGGTGTCGGTCTCGGCAATCGCGTCGTCCAGTTTCACCGCGTAGTCCGACTCTGCCTCAGCCTCCTGCTTGATGCGGTACAACTGCGCACGCAGGCGGGTCAGCGGGGTGCGCAGGTCGTGGGCGATGTTGTCGCACACGCCCTTGACCTCGTTCATCAACTTCTCGATGCGGTCGAGCATGGCGTTGACGATGGCGGCAAGCATGTCCAGTTCGTCACGCCGATTGGACAGTGGCAGGCGGTGCGTGAGGTCACCGGCGACGATGGCTTCGGCGCTGGCCTGGATCCCACGGATGCGTCGCAGCGGACGGCGGCGCAGCAAGTGCCAGCCGGCGGCGCCGGGAATGATCGTCAGCGACAGCGCCCACAGCAATGCATGCCAGATGATGCGGGTTACGCCAAACAACGAGCCGTTGGCGCGCACCAGCACCAGCCAGCGGCCGTCCTCGGTGTGGGTGGCCACGGCGTCGCAGCTGTCCTTGGGCAGCTTGGGGTCGTCGGAGTTGACGCAATTGACCAGGGCGTGGATCTTGCCGTCCAGGGGCAGGTCTGGCGGGATCGTGCGGATCGGTCCACTCAGCGGACGGAATTGCTCGTCGAACAGGCCGTAGGCGTCCACGCCCTTCATGTCGAAGGTCATGCTGGTGGTCAGGGCTTCCACCAGTTCTTCGCCATCGAAGCGCTGGAACAAGTGCTGGCGCTGCATCAGGGAATGGCGCGACAGATCGCCCAGGTAGCCCGACACCTCGTAATACAGCACCCCCATCAGGATGCAGCTCCAGGCCACGAACAACGAACTGTACAGCGCCAGCAACCGGCTGCTGGAGGAGCGCCAGCCCTTAGAGGGGTTCAGCAATGACATAACCGGAACCTCGTACCGTGCGGATCAGCGGCGTGAGGCCCGGGGGGTCGATCTTCTTGCGCAGGCGACCGATGTGCACGTCGATCAGGTTGGTACCCGGGTCGAAGTGATAGCCCCACACTTCTTCGAAAATCATCATCCGCGACAGGATCTGCCCGGTGTTGCGCATCAGGAATTCGAGCAATTTGTACTCGGTGGGCAACAGGCTCAGGGGCTGTTCGGCGCGACTGGCTTCGCGACTGATCAGGTTCAGCTCGAGGTCGGCCACGCGCAGCGAGGTTTCGAATTCCTTGACCGTGCTCTTGCGTCGCAGCAGCACTTCGACGCGGGCGGCCATTTCATCCGAGGCGAACGGCTTGGTGAGGTAATCATCACCGCCGGCGCGCAGGCCACGCACGCGTTCGTCGACGTCGGAGAGGGCGCTGATCATCAGGATCGGCGTCGATACACCGATGGTACGCAACGTCGTGACGATGGCCAGGCCGTCCAGCTCCGGCAGCATGCGGTCGAGGGTGATTAGATCGTAATCACCACTCACGGCGCGGACCAGGCCTTCGCGGCCGTTGTCTACCCAATCTACATCCAGTCCATGGCTACTCAGCTCGGCGACGATCTCGCGGGCCGTTACGGCGTCATCCTCGATGGTCAAAATACGGGTCATAGGATTACCTGGTGAGCGATTCACACTAGAAGTGCGGGTATTTTGCCAAGAAATGGCTGAACGCTTCCTAAATAAAACTTCATGTTGGCAAAACTGACACAGATTTCATCGGCACATCCCGCATCGTGTGGGCGCTGGCTTGCCTGCGATGGCGCAGTACCAAGCGATGAAGGTTCACGGACACATCGCTGTTTCAGGCCAGCCAGTTCCCACATTGGCAATGCCCCGCAGCAGATTGCATAACGCCCGTCTGATGCGGTCATTTCTTGCAATTTGCATGGCTCAGGTTAGTTCAATTTAATTAAGTTGCTGAAATATATAGGGTTTAAATTTTTTGCCGACTGGCATGGTGCCTGCACTGTCCCTTTTGAGACTTGTAACACCATTTTTCTGCCTGGAGCAAAACAACAATGATCACATCCTCATCCACGCTGCAAGAATCGAGCGCGCTCTCCGGGGTTTCCTGGGGCGCAATTTTCGCCGGGGCTGCCGCCGCGGCTGCGTTGTCACTGATCCTGGTACTGCTGGGCTTTGGCCTGGGCTTTTCGGCGGTATCGCCGTGGGCCGACAGTGGTATCAGTGCCAAGGGGCTTGGCATTTCCACGATTGTCTGGCTGGCGTTCACGCAGATCGTTGCGTCCGGATTGGGCGGTTATATCGCCGGCCGGTTGCGCGTCAAATGGGCCAACATGCACGGTGATGAAGTGTACTTCCGTGATACCGCCCATGGCTTCCTGGCCTGGGCCGTGGCCACATTGATCACCGCGGTGCTGGTGTTGGGTTCGGTCAGCAGTGTCGTCACCGGTGGTGTCAAGGCCGGTGTCAGCGTTGCGGCGGGCGCCGCCAGCGGTATGACGCAAGCTGCCGGCAGTGCAGCCAAGGGCGTCAATGGCGGTGACTTCGACTACTACGTCGACAGCCTGTTTCGTGATGATCGCCCGGTAGCCGTCAGTGATGACGCTGCCCATGGCGTGGTTGCACGTATCTTGACTCGCACCTTGAGCAATGACGGCCAACTTGCCCCTGAGGACCGTGCCTACCTGGCCCAGTTGATCAGCCAGCGCACCAACCTCAGCCAGGCCGACGCTGAAGCGCGTATCGACAAGGTCTATGGCGATGCCCGCAAAGCCGTTGAAGACGCCAAGCTGAAAGCCAAGCAAGCCGCTGACACCGCCGCCAAAGTCGCTGCGTATACCTCGCTGTGGACCTTTGTCGCGCTGTTGATCGGTGCGTTCTTCGCCAGCTTCGCCGCCACCTTCGGCGGTCGCCGTCGCGATGCCGTGGTGTATGTCGAAACCGAACACTTCGTACGTTAATTATTCAAGGAGAACATCATGCGCTCATTACTGCTTTGGTTCCTCGGTGTGCCTATTCCGGTGATCATTCTGATTGCGATTTTCATGCATTGATTGCAGGTCTCACTCGGTAAAAAAAATGTGGGAGCGGCGCAACGCCGCTCCCACATTTGGTTTTAGAAGACATCATTTCCACACTGATCTTCCGTCAGTCATCAAACCCCACCTGCTCATGAATCTCATCCACCTTCAACTCCAACCGATACGCCACGGCAATGAACAACGCCTGGCACAGGCACAACGTGGCGCTCAACGAACGGAAGGCAAACGACGACCCCTCGTTCACCAACAGCACCGCGTTCGCCCGTTTGGCCAGCGGCGACAGGTTGCTGTCGGTGATGATCAGCGTCTTGGCCTGGTGGTGCTGGGCAATGCGCAGGCAGTGCTGGGTCTCTTTGCCGTAGGGCGTAAAGCTGATCGCAATCACCAGGTCATTGGCGCGCACGCTGCGCATCTGCTCGCGGTAGCTGCCGCCCAGGCCCGAGATCAGGTGGATGCGCTTGTTGGTGTGCTGCAGGTTGTAGACCAGGTAATCGGCCACTGCAAAGGAGCGGCGCACGCCGACCACGTAGATATTGTCGGCATTGACCACCAGGTCCACGGCTTTCTCGAAGGCGGTGTCATCCAGCTCCAGCCCCAGGCGCTCGATGCCCGACAGCGTGGCATTCACGCATTCGCGCGCCAGGTCGCCGCCACTGGCTTTCTGCGACTTGTTGGCGATCATGCTGCGGATGCGCTGCTGGTAGTTCTGTACCGGCGTGGTCTTGTGGGTGTAGGCCTCGCGAAAGAGCGCCTGCATTTCACTGAAGCCACTGAAACCGAAGCGCTGGGAGAAGCGCACGATGGCCGACGGGTGCACTTCGCACTCGCGGGCGATGTCGCTGATGCGGTCGACCATGATCCGGTCGCTCTGCTGGCTCATGTAGCTGGCGATGCGCTTGAGTTGGCGCGGCAGGCTCTCGTATTCGTCGGTGATCAGCTGCAACAGGCGCTCGGCATTGATCGGAGGGCTGGCGATAGAGTCTTCCAGGGTGGTCTCGGGATCGGTGCGGGACATGGGCAATCCTTCTGGCGTTTTTGTCTGTTGCGCTGATGGGTGGCGCAAGTCTACAGGGTAGGCGCAAAAAAATACCTCGGCATCACGGCCGGCGTGGCCTGCTGAAACGATGCACTGTGGTTGCGACGCCCTTGCACGAGCTTAATGGAAAAAATATTCCAATGAAAAAATATCTGGAATAAATATTGATTGGTGTCGCCGGACGTTCTAGTCTGCTCCCACCAAGAGCGTTTGCCGTCGCCACGGCGGCACGACGCAGGCTGATAAAAATAACAGGAGCCAGCATGGGCCAGACTCGTTTTGCCAGTGGGCGTCAATTGGATCTGATTTGCCTCGGGCGCCTGGGCGTCGACCTCTATGCACAGCAGGTGGGTGCACGGCTTGAGGACG